>VGFU01000017.1 GCA_016868755.1 Bacteroidota bacterium
GGGCGCTGGGCGTCGACGTGGCGCCGTTCATCGAGGTCGAGGAGGTGCTGGACCCGCCGACGATTCAGTCGCGCACAGGCAGCGACCGCGGCGCCCTGTATGGAGCCTCGAGCAACAACGCGATGGCGGCCTTCTTGCGCCACCCCAACTTCCACCGCCGGATTCCCAACCTCTTTTTTGTGGGCGGAAGCGCGCATCCCGGCGGAGGTATTCCGCTCTGCCTACTGTCGGCGAAGATCTCGGCCGACCTGGGTTAGCAAAATCCGCCAAAAAGGATCGTCAGGCAGGCTAATTCTGCCTCGGCATCCCCAGTTAGAAGTTCTAGATTTCCGCAATGAAACCCAAACAGGCGCTTATCACCGGATCAACGCATGGAATTGGTCGGGCCACCGCGGAGGCCTTACTCGCTCAAGGGTGGGCCGTGACCGGTATCGACCGTGAGGCTTCTGACCTCCGCCATCCGAACTACCATCATACTGAACTGGACCTCTGCAGTCCTGAGGTAGGCGAAGCATTTGCGCGCGTGTACCGAGCCCTGCTTCCCGAGTTGACGATACACAGCGCGGGGGTCGGAATCATGCAAGCGTTTTGGGCGTCAAGCCACGACGCGGACCAGCGCTTAGTCGCCCTAAACGTGGGGGCGACCTATGCGATTACCAAGGTTTTTGCCGCAGAGGCCATGAACCGCCAGACCCCGCAGCACTTGATTTTGCTGTCATCGCTTGCCGGCCTATCGGCTACGCCTGGAATGGCCCTTTATGCGGCGAGCAAGCATTTTGTGAGTGGGCTGGCAAAGTCGGTGCATGCGGAGCTCGCGGTGGATGCGCCCTGGGCGCGGGTTTCGAGTTTGGCTCCTCCGCCGGTTCGCACCCAGTTTCGTCAGCACAGCGGTCGGCTCGCGCGCAGCAAGCGTATTCGGGGCGTGCTCGAAGTAAACGTGGTGGTGCGCGAACTGCTTATGCTGCACCGCCGTCCCCAACTGGATCGCATTCCGGGTAGGCTCCACCGTTGGGTGTTCACGTACCTAAGACCCTTGATTCCCAGTCGACTACTGCTGAGAAGGGTGTATCTTTCTGCAAAATCTGATTAAAATGGCCTTTGGAACCCTACTATTCCGGGTTGTTCGCATGCCCGCACTCCGCGAACGCCTCTGGAAGCTCGCGTACGAGTCTTTTCCTCGACTCCTCCCTGACGCGGACTGGTGGTTCATGAACTACGGGTACGAACCGACCGATGCGGAACGCTACCAATTCGGAACCCTTGACGAGCAGCAGTTTCAATGGCGATCTCGGGCCATGTACCACTACCTCGCGGCCCGTGCGCCGATTGCAGGCAAGGAAGTGCTCGAGGTGGGTTCGGGTCGCGGGGGCGGACTTCGCCACGTCGCCGAAACGATGCACCCCGCCGCGGCCACGGGATTGGATTTTGCCTCTTCGGCGATTGCGTTTTGCCACAAAAACCACTCGGGAATTTCTGCTCGCTACCTCGAGGGCAACAGCATGGACATGCCCTTTGACGGCGCGACGTTTGACGTCGTCCTCAACGTGGAGTCGTGCCATGCCTACCGCGACCAAGCCCAGTTTTTACGCGAAGTCGCACGGGTCCTTCGCCCCGGCGGACAGCTGTTTCTCGTCGACGTGCGCGCTGCCTGGAACTGGGACCTGCTGCACCAATGGCTGACCGATGCGGGATTGGTGGTCCGCGAAGATTCCGACATTACCCCGCAGGTCCTTTCCGCCATTGAGCGTGACGAACCCACCAAAAAAGCGCTGATTCGCAAACGTGTGCCGTTTTGGTTGCGCGGAATCTTCACCGAGTTCGCCGGCAACGTGGGTTCGCAGCTGTACGAGCGCTTAAAAACTGGCGAAATCCAGTACCGCCGGGTGGTTGCCCAGCGCCCTGCTTAGCCCCACAGGTGGTCTTCGCGCAGCGCGATGGCCTCGCCAAAAAACTGCTGCGCAATCGATTCAAACGCCGGCGTGTAGTCGCTGACCATGAATTCGTGCGGAGCCTTGGGCGCAGCGGTACGCAGCAGCCCGCGGTCGCCCAGGGTCGCCGCCACGTGCTCGGCTACGATCTGAGGCGTAGAAAGCAGGGCGACGTTCGCGCCCATGCGCTGGCCAATTTGCGCCGCGACGATGGGGTAGTGGGTGCAGGCGAGTACGAGGGCAGTAACGTCTTCGGCTAACGTGGGGCGGGCGTAGCCGTCAATGACCGCGTCCAAAATGGGTCCGTGCAAAATGTTCTCTTCAATTACTGGAACCAGCAGGGGCGTAGCCCACGCGCGCACGGCCGCGTCGGGGGCCTGCGCCGCGAGCTTGGCAGGGAACACCCCCGACTTGATGGTGGCTTTGGTGCCCCAGATTCCGACCCGCTTCACCTTGAGGCGTGCCACCTCGGCCACTACCGGATCAATCACGTTAAACACGGGTACGCTCAGGGCGTCCACCAAGGCGTCGTAGGCCACCGAAGACGCTGAATTGCAGGCGATCACGATGGCTTTGGCTCCGAGGTCTACGAGGTGTTGGGCAATCGACAGGCTGTAGCCGCGAATGGCTTCGGGCGACTTATCTCCGTAGGGAAGGTGGGCAGTATCGCCAAAATAAAGAAGCCGCTCACCGGGAAGGCGATCGGCTAAAGCGCGGGCGACGGTAAGACCGCCAACCCCGGAGTCAAAGAGCCCAATGGGCCCGTCAACAGCGGCTGGCATTACTTGGCCAAGTAGGCGCGAACGTCGGCTCCGAGGTTGATTCCGCCCTTGGCGTAAATCACCTGGCCTTTGCTCTGCGAAGCGTCGAGCACGTACGAAACCTTTTTGGTCTCGGCCACGGCGTTGATCGCTGCCTGAAGTTTTTCGAGCACCGGAGTGATCAACTCTACTTCTTTTTGCTGAAGCTGGCCTTGGGCACCCTGCATGTACTCTTGGATGTTGTTGTACATCTCCTGAAGGCGGGTTTGCTCTTGGCGCTGGCGGAGTTCAGTCCACGTCGCGGCGTTGGCCTGAAGGGCCTGGGCGCCTTTTTCGAGCTCGGCGTTCATCTCTTTGGCCTCGGCCTCAAACTTGGCTTGCTCTGCCTGTAGGGCTTCTTGGGCTTTTTTGTATTCGGGCATCTGCACGAGCAGGCTGTCTACATTCACGTGGGCAATAACCGACTGGGCGCTGGCGGCGCTGGCCACGGCGAGGGCGAGTACGAGGGCAATCTTCTTCATGAGTTCAAAGGTAGGATGTTAGAAGCCAAGCTGCTGCAGGACTTCGTTGGTGATGTCTAATGATTCGTTGGCGTACACGACGGCGAGGTTGCTGCCCTTGTCGAGCACGACGTCGAGTTTTTTGCGTCGGGCCACCTCGCGAATCGCGGCGGCCACTTGGGCTTGGATCGGAGCAATCAGTTCTTCGCGCTTCGAAAAGAGCTGACCGTCGGGTGCGAAGTAGCGCACCTGGCGAGCCTTTGCGCTGTCGATCGTAGTAGAAATGGTCTTTTCGCGCTCGGCGGCCATGCCTACGGTTAGAAGAACGCGTTCGGCTTCGAGCTGCCCGCGCAGCGCTTCAGCGTCGTCAAACAGCGACTGCACTTCGCCCAGCCACTGGGCGTTGAGGCGCTCGACCTCGGCCTGAGCCTGAACATACATGGGGTGCTTTTTGAGCAGCACCTGGGTGTCGACGTACCCGATGCGCTGACCGAAGGCGGCGGCCGACGCGGCGACCAAAACGAGGAGAAGGAGGCGGCGCATGCTACTTAAAACTGCTGACCTAAAACGAAGTGCGTTTGCCATCCTGACGGGACTACCTTGCCGGGCATCGGGTCGAAACCGTGTCCGAGGTCGACGCCCAGAAGGCCAAACATGGGCATGAAGATGCGTAGGCCTACGCCGGCGCTCCGCTTGAGTTCAAACGGGCGAAAATCTGCGAAGTTGCTGTAGTTGTTGCCGGCCTCCAAAAAGGCAAGAGCAAAAATCTGCGCCGTCGGATTCGGTGAAATCAAGTAGCGCAGTTCCGACGTGAACTTGGTGTACAGGGCGCCGCCACCCGGAGGCGTGAGGCTGAAGTTGGTGTAGCCGCGCAGGCCCACGATTTCGCGGCCGTCGAGCACGAAGTTCTGAAGTCCATCTCCGCCCAAATAAAAGCGCTCGAACGGCGGCAGCCCGTAGTCTTTGTTGTAGGAGCCCAAAAACCCAAACTCGCCATAAGAACGGGCCACTAAATTCTTGGCGAGCTGCATGAAGTAGTCGCCCGAAAACTTGAATTTGTGGTACTCAATAAAGCGGTACTTCTCGTTGGTCGTCAGCTTGCTGTAGTCGCGTCCGTCGAGCAGCGACAGCGGCGGCGTCAGCTCCATGTTAAACGACAAGCTCGATCCGCGCGTCGGAAAAATCGGCAGGTCGCGGTTGTCGCGGCGAAGGCTGAAGGTGTAGGCCACCGAGTTGGCAATGCCCGTCTTGAACATGGCCGTGCCAAACGGGTAGTTGTTGATGTCGAAGCGGCGGTACTCGATCGCGTGGTACAGCGTGAAGTAGTCGTCGGGCCACTTCAGGCGGAGTCCCTGCCCCAGCGTAACGCCCGTAATGCTAATGCGCTGGGCCGTACTGTCGGTGCGCCCCGTCGCGTTCATGCGGTTGTGGTAAGCCGTGAAGGTGATCGAATTGGGTTTTTTGCCGCCCAACCAGGGCTCGGTAAAGCTGAAGTTGTAGGAGGAGAAAAAGGTTCCGTTGCTCTGGGCCCGAATGTTGATGGTCTGCCCGTCGCCCGACGGCAGCGGACGCCATGCCTGCTTGTTGAACAGGTTGCGCGCGCTGAAGTTGTTGAAATTCAGGCCCGCCGTGCCGATGACCATGTTTGCGCCCCATCCGCCCTGCAGCTCGAGCTGGCTGGTTGACTGCTCGGTGACCGTGTATTCGAGGTCTACCGAACCCGTTACAGGATCGGGGTTGGGCGTAATGTTGATGGACCGCGGATCAAAGTAGCCCAGCTGCCCCAGCTCGCGAATGGTTCGCTGAATGTCGGCTTTTGAAAACAAATCGCCGGGGCGGGTGCGGATTTCGCGGTAAATCACATGGTCGTTGGTGCGGTCGTTGCCCACCACCGTCACCTTGCGCACCGTGGCGGGGCGGCCTTCGCGAATGCGGATCTCAAGGTCGATGGAGTCGTTGGCCACGCGTACTTCAACCGGAATCACGTTGCTGAACAGGTAGCCGTTGTTCAAGTACAGCGACGAAATGTCGTTACCGTTGGGGTCGCCGTTCACGCGGGTGCCCAGCAGCTTCGAGTCGTACTTGTCTCCGGCCTCGATCTTTAAAATGCTCTGGAGGGTAGCGTTGTCGTACTTGGAATTGCCCAAAAAGCGCACGCTGCGGTAGTAGTAGGGACGGCCCTCTTCTACGGTAAACGCGATGCGAATCCGGGGCTTGTCTTTGACGTCGACGCGGTAGACCGTGTCGCGCACGATGCGGGCGTCGCGGAATCCGGCGTGGTTGTAGGCCTCGATGATGAGGGCGCGCTCGCCGTCGAGTTTTTCTTCAAGGTACTTCGCCGACTGAAAAATGTTCCACCAGCGCATGCGGTGCAGCTCGTCCATAGCCCTGCGGAGCTTGGCGCTGCTGAGCTGCTGGTTGCCCTCAAATACAATGTCGTCGATGCGCAGGCGCGGACCCGTTTCGACGTCGAGGTGCAGCACGACCGCTTGCGCGAACCCGGTGTCGGCGATGGGCGTCACCTTGGCCTTGACGTCGGGGTAGCCCTTCTCGATGAAGTGCTTGCGAATGGTCGATTCGGTAGTGCGAATTAGGTTTTGCGACACAATGGTTCCGCGGCTCAGCCCCAGTTTTTCGCGAAGCGCGTCCTGGCGGGCTTTGCTGAGCCCGGTGAAGTAGTACTTGCTGAGCTTGGGCAGGGTCTTAAGGCGGAACTCGAGGTACACCACTCCGCCGTTGCGGGCCGTGATGTAGAGCTGGATGTCTTCAAACAGTTCTTGCTTCCACAGATTGCGCACCGCGGCGGCAATCTTCTCTGAAGGAAACTGCACGACGTCGCCCACGCGCAGTCCGCTCAGCAGCGTGACCATTGCGGGGTCGAGCTCGTCGGCGCCGGTAACCAGGATTCCGCCTACTTCGTAATCAATTCCCGCAGTGACTTCTACGCTGGGCGATGCCGGCATTTGGGCCCACGCGGGGCGCGCCATGCCAAACAGGGCGATCAGGGCGAGGGTACAGTAGCGGTTCATGTGTTAAGTTGTTCGCTGGTTTTGCCGAGGCGCCGTTCGCGCCCAGCATACTGCTCGATCGCGGCGACCAGGTCGTCCTTCGAAAAATCAGGCCAAAGTACGGGCAAGAAGACCAATTCGGCATAGGAAATTTGCCAAAGCAAGAAGTTGGAGATGCGCTGCTCTCCGCTGGTTCGAATCACCAAATCGGGATCGGGAAGGTCGCGGGTCCACAGCGACTGCGCGACGTCGGCCTCGCTGATGGCCTCAGGCTGTAACTCGCCGTTGGCGGAACGGCGGGCGAGGTCTTGAACTGCCGCGGTCAGCTCTTGGCGGCTTCCGTAGCTCAGTGCCAGGGTAAGCACCATGCGGGTGTTGCCCGCGGTGGCCGCACGGGTGGCGTCGAGCTGCGCGCGAGCCTTAGAGGGCAGGGCGTCAAGGTTGCCAATAGCGTTGAGGCGAATTTGGTTTTCTTGCAGCACCGGAAGCTCCTTGCTCAGGCTCGTCATCAAAATGTTCATCAGCGCGTCAACTTCGACCTTCGGACGCTGCCAGTTTTCTTCAGAAAAGGCGTAGACGGTGAGGTAGCGGATTCCGAGTTCGGCCGCGTTGGTGGCGGCGCGGCGCAGGGCCTCAACGCCGAGCTCGTGGCCGCGTACCCGGGTGGCAAACCCCTGCTTCTTGGCCCAACGGCCGTTGCCGTCCATAATGATCGCGACGTGCTGCGGAATAGTCTTCATCAGTTAAGAAAGGCGGCGCAAGTTTCCCAAAATTTCTCTAGGTGCAAACCTAAACCCACATTGACGCGAATCAAGCCGTCGTTTTGGTTCGATTGTCCACGGGCGTACCCAGTTATGCCGCGCGCGGTGGGGTCGGCGAAGTAGGCCGCGGCGTCGCCTCGTGCTTCACGAAGGGCGCTCACGTCGGCGTAGTTTCCCGACACGTCGTCGACGTAGTCGCTCTGGATCCAGGTCCACTGCGCTTCGGCCTGTGCGGTCAGCCAGGGGCCGAGGTGGGCCCGCCAGCCGAGTCCGAGCGGAACGCTCACGGCGCGTGTTCCGTACAGGGTGGTTCCGGAACCTTCCAGGCCTTGGCCCTCGGTTCCGAGCGGACGCAGGTCCAGCCATTCCCCCTGGTACTGCCCCTGCGGGTTGTATTGGGTGACGCCGATGCCGCCAAACAGGTAGGGGCTGTGCTGAAACCGAAATGAGGGGATGCGCAGCGGCAAAAAGGTTACTTCGCCCAGGGCCCAAAAGCTTTGGGTTTGGGTGCGGACGGTGATTCCGCGGGCCTCGCGGTCCGCTCGGCCGCTCTGAACGTCTGAAGCGCTAAACTCCCCCCGTTCCCCCAGCAGCCGCAGCGCGTAGTGCGGGTGGCCCTGGTAGCGGTACCCCAGCGCCCACGACGGGCCCTGGCTCGGGGCGCCCCAGGTGGGACCGACGTCGCCGCGCAGACCCATTCCGCCCCACGAAATCGTGAGGTCCTGGCTGTGCTGCCCGGCGAGCGCCAAGGGGGCAAACAGAATGGCAAAAAGAATGCTGCGCGGCATAGGGCCGCAAAGATACGTGCTTTGGCGGGGTCTAATTGCGCCGATCAAGCCCCCATAAGAGCTTGTTGCGCAGCGTGGTAGGGAAGTTGTGCTCCTCGGTTTGCACCAGGCGAAACTTGAAGTCGGCCTGCTGGATGCGCAGGGTGGTTTCGACGTCGAGCGTGAAGACGCGCGAATCCAGCGAACACAAAAAGTTGCCTTCGCGCGCCTCAATGCGGAGTTCCAGTATGCCATTGTTGGGAATAACGAGCGGACGCACCGTTAAATTGTGCGGCGCAATGGGCGTCAAGATGAAGTTGGGCGACCCGGGTATCAAAATCGGTCCGCCGCAGCTCAAATTGTAGCCCGTTGAGCCCGTCGGGGTGCTGATGAGCAGCCCGTCGGCCCAGTAGGTGTTGAGAAACTGCCCGTCGAGGTGCACGTGGACCGATATCATGCTGGTGGTGCCTTTGCGGCTCACCGCGATTTCGTTGAGGGCGAAATTGGGGTCGAGCAGCTCGGGTCCGTCGGTCGACACTTGAAGCGTGTAGCGCTCTTCGATGCGGAATTGGCCCTGCAAAATGCGTTTGAGGGCCGTCGGGGCCTCGTCGCGGGTGATGTTGGCCAAGAATCCGAGTCGGCCGGTATTGAGGCCAATGAGCGGAATTCCGCTGCGCCCCACCTGCGACGTGGCGTCGAGCAGCGTGCCGTCGCCGCCAATGACGAGCAAAAAGTCAGGATTGAGCTCCTGCAGGGCCTCGGCCGAAGTGTACTCGGGGTAGTCGAGCCCGAGGTTCCAGGCTTCGTTTAGGCGGTTTTGAAATCCGCGGTACATGTGGACCTCGCAACCTTCCTGGCTCAGCGAAGTCAAGGTGCGCTCCACAAAGGGCTGCGCCTCGTCGGGCACGCGTTTTCCGTAGATTGCAATGCGGGCCATGGTCTAGAGGTTCAGGTAGTGAATGAGGTGGTCAAGATTGTCCTGGGCGTCGTTGTGCCGGCGTCCGGGGGGGTAGGAGCCCAAAACGGTGGCTCCGAGGCGTTCGAGGGTTTCGACGGCGGCCGTGGGGTCGGGCTGATCTAGGCGAATCCAAGTGCCAAACAGCGTGGCGGATGGGTCAAAGTCGGTCGCCAACGCCACAACCCGGTAGCCTTCTTCTTCAAGGGCTTGAATCCAGCTGCTCATCATGGACTGGGCACTTTGGAGCCATACGCTGCTGCCCGGCAGCTGAAAGCACCATTGGGCGCCCATCCACGCCGTGAGGCGGTCCGCGCTCAGGCCTCCGAGCAAGTATCCGTCCAGGTCGACTACGGCAACCGAATCAAAATGGGTTTCGGCGAGGACCTTCAGGGCCTCGAGGGCGTGCTGCTCGGTGGTGCAGGGCTGCTGCGCCACGCAAACGCCGTCGCGTCCGGCCATTCCGGCGTAGCGACCGTCAGCGTCGGCCACCGGCCAGTAGCGCTGGCCTTCGGGGCGTTCTGTTTGCAGCAATTCTTCCCAAAACATGGGTCAAACGTAAGGTAGGATTTTTAAACGGCTACGCGACCTTTGCGAAACCTTTAGCAACGTTTGTCTTATGGCTGTCCTCCAACCCGCCCGCTTGTCGGTTAACATTAACAAAGTCGCCACCCTGCGCAACAGCCGCGGCGGAAGCGTGCCCGACGTGCTCGAGGCCGCCCGGAGGGCTCAAGAGTTTGGTGCGCAAGGCATTACCGTGCATCCGCGTCCGGACGAACGCCACATTCGCTACGCCGACGCCCGCGCCCTGCGGTCGGTGGTGACGACCGAGTACAACATCGAGGGCTACCCCAGCCGTTCCTTCGTCGACTTGGTCTTAGAATGCCGCCCGGAGCAAGTGACGCTGGTGCCCGACGGCCCCGACGTACTGACTTCCAACGCGGGATGGGATACCCTGGCGCACGCCGGCCTCCTTCGCGAGGTCGTGGCGGAATTCCGCGCCGCCGGCATCCGTACTTCGCTCTTTATGGAGTGCGACGCGGTCCGCATTGAGGGCGCGCGTGCCGTTGGGGCCGATCGCATCGAGCTGTACACCGAGGCCTATGCCCAAGGCTACGAGGCGGCGTTGACGCTTCGCGCTCAAGGTGATGCCTCCGGTTTTGAGCTCCTGCGCGCCGCGAGCGTGGCGCCCTATGCGGAGTCGGCAGCGCAGGCCCATTCCTTGGGCCTCGGAATTAACGCTGGCCACGACCTTAACGCCGAAAACTTGGCGTTTTTTGCCGAATCGCTCCCCGAACTCGACGAAGTATCAATCGGCCACGCCCTGATCGCAGACGCCCTGTACCTCGGACTCGAGAACAGCATCCAGCGCTACCGCTACCAACTGGAACTCGGAGCCCAGCGCCGCTCCTGACTTCGGTACCTTTGCCCCATGGCCTCAGTGACGCTTTCATCCAAAATCATCGGTACGGGCGGTCGCCCCCTGATGGTCCTTCACGGGTTTCTCGGCATGGGCGACAACTGGGCGAGCCACGCCCGCGCGTGGGCCGACTTAGGCATGGAGGTGCACCTGATCGACCAACGCAACCACGGCCGTTCCCCGCACACCGCAAGCCACAGCTACCCCGAGATGGTCGAAGATGCGTTGGCCTACGCCGAGCCCCACGCTTCAGGGCGCCCCATTGCCTGGCTCGGCCACAGCATGGGCGGCAAAGTGGCCATGGAACTCGCCGTGCGCTACCCCAGCGTGGTAGAGCGGTTGGTCGTGGTCGACATTGGACCGCGCGCCTACCCCCCGCACCACCAGTTCATTTTAGACGCGATGCGCGGACTCGACCTGAGCCGCCTCGGCTCGCGAACGGAGGCCGACCGTGCCCTTGAAGCTCAGTTGAGCGACTGGGGCATCCGCCAATTTCTGCTTAAAAACCTGGAGTGGACTGACGAAAAGCAGTTGGGGTGGAAGTGCAACCTCCCCGTGCTCGAAGCCAGCATGGACCGCATCGGGAAGCCTCTGGGCAGCTTGGATCAGTACGTCGGCGCGACGCTTTTTGTGCGCGGACTGGCCAGCAACTACGTGCGCGACGAGGATTGGCCGGGAATCCTAAACCATTTTCCGGCTGCCCAGCTCGAGAGCATTTCGGGTGCCGGCCACTGGGTTCACGCCGAACAGCCCAGAGAATTTCAGGCGGTGGTCAATTCGTTTTTAGCGAGCACCTAGCAACTAGCTGCTTAAAACGCGGGCTTTAGCTCTAGCCTTTGAAGGGCGCCCGGGTGCGTGAAGCGCTGGGCACTGAGGTCGGGTTCGCTGAAGCGGTTGCGGGCGTTGTTGCTGAAGGCGTAGGGCTCGGTGGGGTTGGAGAACACGCCGCGGTCAAGCTTGCGGTTGCCGTTGGTGTCAAAATAGGCGGCCACGACGTAGGTTCCCGGGCGCCGCTCGCCCAGTTCGAGAACTTGAGGATTGCGGGTGGCGGCAATAACGAGCTCTTCGATGGGGGTTCCGTCGGCGCGGCGCAGCGAGATGAGCCAGGCGGAATTTTTAGCGCGCTTGGACCACTCCGCAGCGTCGACGCGGCACTGGACTGACAGAGCGGGATCGAGTTCCGCCGGCGAAAAGCTCCAAAAAAAGGTGAGGATAATTAGGCTTAGCAGCCTGGTCGCCATGGGGTTAGCGGATGAGGACTACCGAACCTTGCTCGGCTAAGCGAACCTGGTTCGTGCCGTCGGGGTCGATGTAAGTGGCGTTTAGCTGCCAGAGGTAGGTTCCCTCTTTCATGGCGCGGCCGTTGTAGTTGCCGTCCCAGCGGTCGCGCGGATCGCTTGATTCGAAAACAAGCCGTCCGTAGCGGTCAAACACGCGAAGTTGGTAGGTTACCATTTCGCAGGCTTCTGAAACTACTACGCCAAAAAGATCGTTGGTGTTGTCGCGGTTCGGAGTGAAGGCGTTGGGCGCAAATACGCCGCAAACTTCGGTCGGATTGGGACCGGTTTGACCAAAAACAGAGGGCGCAAAGGCCAGCAACAGAACAACGAGAATACGGCGCATAACGAAAACAAATATATACGCATTTTTTAGCCTCCGCCGCCCTTGCGACGAAGTCGGGGGAATTGGGTGCGCGAACGATCCGGCTCATTGATCGAACGGCTGGTGTCTTCGTCCCCGTCGGTCCACTCAAACTGGTACTTTTTTTCAGGGGCAACTGTTTGGTATTCTGCAGGTTTGACTGCGTTTTTAATTTCGCTGGCCTGCTTTTCCCAGTCCTGCTTTACGCTGGCTTTGACGTCGGATTTGAGCGATTGGCCGTCGAGTTTAATGTTGAGCTTGTCGATGGGGCCGGTGGCGCGAATTGGCACCCAAACGGGTCCGCGTGTGGACTCCTCGGTGATGTAGGCATCGACGGCTCGGCTGGGCTTGGGTTTGTTGGCGCCGAGAAGTTCCCTAAGCTGAAGCTGAAAACGGTAGTCGACCACTTGGTCAAAGCCGTGGGTGCCCGCAACCTTGAGCTGCAGGGCGTTGTTTTCGAGGAGCATTTCGGGTATCAGTACGCGTTGCTGCGAAACATAAATAGTGTTGCGGACCGGAGCAAAGCGCACGTCTTTAAGGGCATCGACTTCGGCAAAGCGCGCCAGCTGCTGCAGGGCATCGACGTTGCGGAGGCGGCCGTTTTCGAGGTTAAACTGCACTTCGGCGATGAGGCTTGCGGCCATCCATTCGTAGTTTTCGTCAAAGTCCAGCTGCAGGTTGACGTTGGCGTCGAGGATTCCGTCGACGTTATCAGCGGTTAAGCTGCTTTGATTGAAGTTGTTGACTTCGCGGAGCAGGGTATTGATGCGCACGCGCTGCAGCTGCAGTTGGGTTTTAAGGTGACCGCCGTCGGGTTGGGCTGCGGTCCATTCGCCGCTGCCGCGAATTTGGCCACCGCCAAGGCTTGCGAGGGCCCGCTGCACGCTAAAATTGAGTCCGCGCCCTACCAATTCGGCCTGAACGTCGGCTAGGTGCAGGTCGTCGTAGTGGAGGCGGCCCGCGCGCAGCTCGACGCGGTACGGATCGTTAAACTCGGGGTCGTTGGGGTCGTCGGGCCCGGTCCAGTCGCCGTTCCAGATTTCGGAATCCATGAGCTCGCTGACCATGAGCTGCTTCGAGCGTACCTGTAGGTCGTAGGCGATTTCCTCGTCGTTCAGGGCGTTTCGCACGCGTCCGCTCAGGGTGAGGTCTGATGATCCGAGCTTCACGGGGACTGACGCGAGGTTGAGGTCGTGTCCGTCGAGCTCGAGCTGACCGCCCGAGACGATCACGGCCATGTCGGTACCTTGGGCGCGCCAGGTGCCGGGGCTGAGGTTGAGGGTTCCCGACCAAAATCCGCCCCAAACGCCAGTTTGGCCAAGGGCCTCCAAGCTGGGATAGGTATGCTTAAAGCCGAGGCTCCCGCGGGCGCGGCCACCGGCTTCGTTCCAGGTGCTGATCTCGATCCAGCGCAGGAATTCAGCGAGTTCGAGGTCGACGGTGCCAGCAAAGCTCAGTTCGGGCGCGTCGAGGTTCCGCAGGCGAAACTGTCCCGAAACTTGGCTAGTTGAACCTTGGGCTTTGGCGACGTCAATGTGGAACTCAGTGCTCGCCGTGCGGGCCCGAGCACCGTTGTCGAGGTGGACGCTCGCCGAAATTCCGCTGAAGTCAAACGCACCCGAAGTGAGGCGCCCCTCGGACCATTGGGCATCGGCGACGACGCGGCTCCCTTGGGCGGTGGTGACCACCTTGGCCTTCAGGTTGGCAGAACCTCCGAGCTGAATCGTTTCGGGGTCGGGCAGCAGCTCAGCGGGAATCAGCGCAATGACCTTGGCGACGTCGAGGTCGTTGGCCGACAGGGACCACGCGCCTTGGCCGTCGCGAAGTTGGCCGCTCAGTTTGAGCTGCCATCCGGCGATGTTGAGTTCGCCTCGGGGCACGGCAAATTGCCCGTTGGAGCCGTTCATTTCGGCTGTTCCTTCGACCCGAACCGGTTGGGCGGCGAGGTCGGGAATCCGCAGTTCCCAATCGAGTTCGGCCGCGAAGGCGTCGGCGTCCAGGCTGCCGCGGGCGCGCACCCGTTCGGCCAAAAAGCGCTGCTTCCAGGGCGGAGTTCCGTGTCCGCTCAAGGTCACCCAGGTGTTGAGGACCGTGACGCCGTCGAGCTGCACTGCGGCCTGAGCCGTCGTGCTGGAATCCTCTTTAAAAATGCCGTAGTTGTTGGTTCCGTCTTCGTTCCAACGAAGCTTGAGCCGTCCGTCCTTAAGGGTGATGCGCTGCAAAATGTAGGTTCCGCGCACGGCCTTAATCAGGTCAAATTGCGCATAAATCGACGCCGCATAAGCCAAGCTGTCGCTCGGAATCTGCGGGTCGGGAATGAGCACCTCGTCAAAGCGCAGCGACACGTCGGGAAAGCGTCCCCAGAGGTCCACCTCGAGGGCGCCGATTTGGACCGGGCTGCTGAGTCGTTCGTTGACCGCCGAAAGCATCGCGGCCTTGAGTTCATCTTGGTGGGTATACACGTAACCTGCCAATCCGCCCAGGGCCGCCGTGAGGACGGCCAGGACCCAGAGGAGGATTCGGAGGGCGCGGCGCATTTACTGCTGGATTTTCAGGAAGGCAATTTCTTTCTCGTTGAGCAATCGGTACTGCCCGCGCGAAAGGTTCTTCTTGGTGAGCCCCGCAAAAGCCGTGCGGTCCAGTTTGACCACTTCATAACCGAGGGCGCCAAACATGCGGCGAACGATGCGGTTGCGCCCGATGTGAATCTCGACGCCCACTTCGTAGAGGTTTTCGGGATCCGGAAACTCAATCTGGTCCACCTGGGCGGGGCCGTCGTCGAGTTTGATTCCGCGCTTCAGGCGGTCCATATCGGCCGGCGTGAAGGGTTTGTCGAGGGTAACCTGATAAATTTTCTTGGCGCCGTGGCTCGGATGCGTGAGCTTCTTGGCCATCGCGCCGTCGTTGGTGAGCAGCAGCACCCCGGTGGTGGCACGGTCCAGACGGCCGACCGGGTATATGCGCTCGCGGCAGGCGTTGGCCACCAGGTCCATCACCGTTTTGCGGGCGCGTTCGTCGTCCACCGTGGTGATAAAGCCCTTGGGTTTGTTGAGAAGTACGTACACTTTGCGTTCGCTTTTGAGGCGTTCGCCCGCGTAGCGCACGTCGTCGCCGGGACCAACCTTGTGGCCCATTTCGGTTACCACTTGGCCGTTAACGGTCACGAGGCCTTGGCTGATTAAGTCGTCGGCCTCGCGGCGCGAACAAATTCCGGCATGGGCCAGGTAGCGATTAAGGCGCATCGTGTCGCTGTCGGGCGCATACTCCTCAGCGGTCTTGAATTTCGGACGGCCCGTGGGTTGCTTGCGGTAGCCGGTGTTTGCGAATCCCGACTTGCGCTCGCGTCCGTCGGCTCCGTACTTGGGGTGCACGCGTCCTTCGCCGTTAAAGTGCTTGGGGCCAAGGCCTTCCATGTTCCACGGTTCGTGGGGTGCTTGACCGGCTTGCCCCGCGTGGCTTGAGGGTTCGCTGGTGCGGGGTCCGGCGGGTCGGCTTGGACGGGCGCCGCGGGCGTCGTTGGCGCGGAATTCTTTTTTCGGACCGAAGGTTTTGAATGCGCCTCCGGGCTGGCTCGGACGGCTCGGGCGGTCGCCGTAGGGACGGTCTTCGCGCGGAGCGCGGTCCATACTGCGGTTGCTGGGGCGGGCGGATGCGCGGCGCGGAGCGTCAGCAGACCCCTCAGAGTCAGGACGTTCACTTCGGGCGGCAGGCCGCTTCGCAGCGGGCTTGGGCTTGGACGCACCTGGTGCGCCGCTGGGCCGTGGTTTGCGTGAATTCACGATGCAAAGGTAATGTTTTGGCAAATTAGCGTGTTGGCTAGCAACTAGCGACTAGCAACTGGTAGCTAAATACTGACCCACCCGTTTTCTCGAACCTCCACCACGCGGGCCGGGCTCCCGTGGCAGCGCACAAGGTCGATTCTCCAGGACCCGTGGTGGTGATGGTGGCGCCCAAAGGCTGCGGCCGCGCGCTGAATTCGCAGGAGTTGCGGACGGTTCCACGGAGCAAAATCGGTTAACCGGGACTGGAACTTAACTTCGGCAGCAACTAAGGTCGAGCGGTCGGGTGAGGCCAAAATCAGGTCTACTTCAAACCTCCGATGGCGCCAGTTGCGCGCCAGGAGCGAGTAACCAAGAGCAGCGTAGTGGGCGAGGGCGGCGACTTCGGCATCAAGTCCGCGGGAGCGGCGGGCGGCGGGGGCCAAGGCCCGCACCAACGAATTGGCGGGTACGGCGGCGCTAGGGTAAAAGGGGTCGGAGTGTGGCATGCCCCAAAGTTGCCTCCAGCGCGTGGGGCAAGCCGTGGATAAACGTAAGATTACGGTTCTCGTGGCCAAATCCAAACTGTTCGACGACCGGAATTTCAGCCGGCACCGCCTCCCGCAAGATTTGGGGCCAGGTTCGGCCGAAGGGGCGCTCGTGGTCTTTGAGGTCGCTGAAGTCTCCGGCCACCACGGCGAGGACGCCGTCAAACACGCCCGCTCGGCGCAGGCCCTGCATCATGCGGTCGAGGTGGTAGTGGTACTCGTCGAGGTCCTCAAGGGCAAGGATGCAGCCGCGCAGGTCGGGAAAACTCCGCGAACCCAACAGGCTGTAGAGTACGGAAAGGTTTCCGCCAACAAGGGGGGCGCGCACGCTCATATCTCCTGAATCGGTGCGGCCGCTGAGGGTCCAAGGCGATCCGTTCCACGCGTCGGCAAGTGCTTGAAACGAGTCCGGCGAAGCATTTCGCGCCAACTGGATCGCCATGGGGCCGTGCATTGAGGCCACGCCCCGCAAGTAGGATTCGCCCAGCAGGACGGTGAAGTCGCTGAAGCCTACGAGCCATTTAGGGTCGCGGTCGAGCAGGGTCCAGTCGATGCGGTCGACGGCCCGCACCGCTCCGTAGCCGCCCCGAACGCCCCAGAGCGCCCGCACCGAAGGCTGCGCCAACGCCCAGTTTATTTGGGCGGCGCGGGCGTCGTCGGTTCCGCCCAATTGCCCGTCAGAATTGCCCAGGCCGGGGGCCAAAACAAGTTCCCAACCGTGGGCTGTGGCAAACGTTTGGGCGGAAGCGATTTGCTCGGGTTCCGCAAAACGGCTCGGACTGATAAGGGCGATCTGATCGCCGGGCTTGAGGAAGGCGGGAATGCGCAGCATAGCGGCCCCCAAGGTAGTTTACCTTTGCAGATATGGCGTCGGAATTCAAGCGCACTTTAGTCACGGCCGCACTGCCGTACGCAAACGGTCCCATCCATTTGGGCCACTTGGCGGGTTGCTACCTGCCTTCAGATGTTTATGTTCGTTTTAAACGCTTAAAAGGCGAAGAAGTCGGCTTCGTTTGCGGGTCTGACGAGCACGGAATGGCCATCACCATGAAGGCGCGCAAGGAGGGAGTAAGTCCGCGCGAAATCGTCGACCGCTACCACGCCATGATGCGCGACGCCCTTGCGGACTTCGGCATCGCCTTTGACCACTACTCGCGCACCAGCAGCGACCGCCACAAGCAGGTGGCGTCGGACTTTTTCAAAACCCTTTACGAAAAGGGGGTGTTTGAGGCGCGCCAGACCGACCAGTACTTCGACCCCGAGGCCCAGCAGTTTTTGGCCGACCGCTACATTGTCGGAACCTGTCCGCGCTGCAGCCATGATGCCGCCTACGGCGACCAGTGCGAAAGGTGCGGAGCTACCCTAAATCCGACCGACCTGATCAATCCGCGGTCGACGCTGAGCGGCGCCACGCCCGTGCTCAAACCCACTACCAACTGGTTTTTGCCGCTCGACAAGCTTTCGGACGACCTGCGCCGCTACATCACCTCGCACCCCGAGTGGAAGCCCAACGTGTACGGCCAAACCCTGAGCTGGCTTGACGCCGGCGACGGACTTCAGCCCCGCTCGATGACGCGCGACTTGGATTGGGGCGTGCCCGTTCCGGTCGAAGGCGCCGACGGCAAGGTGCTCTACGTTTGGTTTGACGCCCCCTTGGGCTACATCACCGCCACCCAAGAGCTCAAGGGCGCCGATTGGGAAACCTGGTGGAAGGACCCGTCGACCCGCCTCGTTCACTTTATCGGCAAGGACAACATCGTCTTTCACTGCGTGATTTTTCCCGCCATTTTGATGCAGCACGGCGGATACATTTTGCCCGACCAGGTTCCGGCCAACGAATTTTTGAACCTTGAGGGCCAAAAGCTTTCGACTTCGCGCAACTGGGCCGTGTGGCTGCACGAATACTTGGCGGACTTCCCAGGCCAGCAGGATGTGCTGCGCTACGTGCTCACCGCCACGATGCCTGAGACCAAAGACAACGACTTCACCTGGGCCGACTTTCAGCAGCGCAACAATTCAGAGCTGGTCGCCGTGCTGGGCAATCTGGTCAACCGCGTGATGGTGCTCAACCACAAATATTGTGGCGGAACCGTACCCGCCCCCGGAACCCTTCCCCAGGACCGCGAGGCGTTGGGCGCTGTGGCGGCCCAATCCGCCTTGGTGGCTGAAGCGCTTGAAGCGTTTAAGTTCCGCGAGGCCCTCGGCCACGCGATGGACCTGGCCCGCGTGGGCAACAAGTACCTTGCCGACGAGGCCCCCTGGCAGGTGGTTAAGACCGACCCCGAGCGGGCTGCAGCCATTTTGGGCGTCGCGACCCAGCTTGTGGCGGCCCTGGCGACCGCATTTGAAGCGTTTATGCCGTTTACCGCGGACCGCATCCGCGCCATGCTCGGCGGAGCGCCTGCACTGAAGTGGGCCGACCTGGCTGGCGAAGGGCCGTGGATCGCTGTGGGGTCCGCGCTCGGCGAGCCCAGCTTACTCTTTCAAAAAATCGAAGACGAGCAGGTCGAGGCGCAGCGCGCCAAGCTGCAGGCTGCGTCTGCCGCAAATACTCCTGCCGTGACTGAATCTGAAGCTTCCGCACTGGCGCCCTTAGCGCCCGAAATTACCTACGACCAGTTCGCGCCGCTTGACCTTCGCGTGGCCCAAGTTCTTGAGGCCGAGCGGGTCCCTAAGGCGGACCGCCTCCTCAAGCTCACGCTCGACACGGGCCTCGACCGCCGCACGGTGCTGAGCGGAATCGCCGAGCACTTCAGCCCTGAAGAGGTGGTAGGACGCCGCGTGATCTTGCTGGCCAACCTCGCTCCGCGGGCGATGCGCGGAATCGAGTCGCAAGGCATGATCCTGATGGCCGACAACCCCGAAACGGGCAAGCTGGCCTTTGTGCAGCCCGACGGCGACCTGCCGGTGGGGGCGACGGTGCGCTAGGGTTGCTCGCGCTTCGGCGCTTAATGGGTCACCACAAAGCGCGCGGTGCGGTGGGACCAGCGCACCAAATACACGCCAGGATTGAGTCCCGGCACGTAAAGCGAGGGCTCGGTCCATATTCCGTCGGAGACTACGCGTCCCAGCGCGTCCGAGAGCACAAACTCTCCGCGTTCGCCGCTGTACAATCTCTGCTCAGGTGGGCTCCAACGCACATCTGCTGAGGTTGAATTCAACTCCAAGGTTACAATCTGGTAGTTTACGCAAGATGCCGAATCATGCTCCCAGTGCAGACTTGGGTCAAAGTTGAGCAACGTATCTCCCGGAAAATAGGCACTGAGGTTCATGTACAAAAGCAGCATTTCGTCGCCCGTGCCTTCGCCCGCCGTCACCGTCTGGGGCGGGCTGTGCGGGTTGTTCCAGTTGGCCGTGGTGTTGTCGTAGGTAACCTCGGCCCAAACACTGCTTCCTTGGGGTAAAAAAATGGGCGATTTGTAGGTATAAAAGCCCTGCCAGTGAAAATCCCATTCGGGAATGTTTACGAGTTGGGTACTGTCGCCGTTGTGCACTAAACCCGCTTTAAAGCTTTTACCGAGTAAGTGCATGTGCGGCATGAGGGCGGTCAGCGTGAGGTTCATGGGTACGGTACGCACCGCTTTAAACGTTTTGACCTGGTTGGCGGGAATCACCAAGGGGCCATTGACCAGGTTTTGAATGTGGTTGAGTACGGGCGAGGTGGTGACGTTGCGTACGGTTCCGTTGGCGTATTTAATGCGGATTTCGGTACTGTCCACTTGATTTGAAACATAGCCCGGATAGTGAATTTGTACAAGCAAATTGCTGTTGGCTAAGACTTTGGATCCGAAACCAGAAGGGAACTCAAACACGCCTTGGCCTGGAACGTAGCCGGTGATCAGCGTAGAGGTCGAAGATCCGGTTCCGCCAAAAGCCGTATAGCCGGGGCCCGGATCGTTAGCGTCGAGCTGAAGTGGCAGCGCGCTGGTGTCCTGAAAAATGAGCGCATGGTGCACGATGGACCGGTTACTCGGCACCACTTCGATTGACTGAATGTACTTGTCTGTGAGGTTGTTGAGCGGCAGCACAAAAACGCGGTACAGGTCCTGGGTGGTGTTCACCGTGTAGTTGGGGACCCGACGCTGCACGTCGGGTTGGCTAAGGCCGGGTCCGCTTGAAATACTGGGAATCGGCGGAATCGCATTTGCGTCGCCCAAAGGCGCAAAGTTGGATACCCAGTCGATGAGTTCGGCCCGCTCGTGGGCGGTTAAGGTGTTTGCATGGGCAAACTTTTTGGGTTGTTCTGTGGGCGGAAAGGGTGGCATGCTAAATGCCGCCACACTCGCGCCGATGGATTGCCGGTTTTGAAAGGCATCGTTGTAGGTTAGGAGTGAGAAGGGTGCGATTCCGCCGGGGTTGTGGCAGTTCGTGCAGTGCGAGTAGACGATGCAGGCGATCCCGTCGGTCCACGTGGGAGTGTGCGCGGTTGATTGCGCGCGACCCGCAAATGGCAGGACCGCCGCGGCGAGCGCCAGTGCAAGTGATTTCATGAATGTAAGACGCCTCATACGTATCAGGGTTTAAAACAGTTTGTACACCGGGTACCTACGGTGCCGCAGCTCGTAGTACTCGGTTTGCTGAAAAATCCAGTTGAGCTGGGCGTCTCCGTTGCCGGCGAATTCGGGGTCTGCCGCCTTTTTGGCCTCTAAAGCGGCCTTGAGGTCCGGGCGCTCCCGAAGCAGCTTGGCCGCGGTGTCTTCAAACACGTAGCCACTGAATCCCTCTTTTTGCTGCAGCACGGCATTAAAAAATCCCCAGGCCAGCAGTCCGTCGGGGGCGTCCGCCTCGAGCGCCTCGGCGAGGTAGCGGCGCATCGGCTGCGAGCTCGGAACCAAATAGTCGCCCGCCAAAAACTTCACGTCGAGGGTGTCGCGGCGCGTTTTGATTCCGCGCAGCGCAAAATGCCCCTCGTAGGGTTGCTGCGAGGCCTTGTAGCCCTCGATGTAGGTCACCTCTACGCGCAGCGTCGTGTCGCGGGTGAGCTCGCGGTAGCGGATTCCGTGTGCCGTCAAGCGGTCCCAGGCCTCGGTCCATCCGCGCGGAATGAGGTAGGCCTGCGGCACGTCGGCCCACTGGGTCGCCACGGCCACGTCGCGGTAGGCCACGTTCACCTCGTAAGGTTTGCTGCGGTCGTAAAAAAGTCGGGGCTGCCCGCTGACCTCTGAGGGCTTGGTGCCGCGTTGGTATCCCAAAAACGGAACCCGGTTCACCTGCGTCGTGTCAATCGTCCAGGCTACCGGCAACCGGGTGGCTTGCGCCTCGGCTGCCCGTTGGGCGGACTGGGCGTCAACCGCCGCCCCGCGCTGCGCCGCAAACGTTTCAATCAGGGCCACGTTCAGGGCGTAGGTCGCGCGCACCCGGTCGGTAAAGGGCTTGAGCATGTGGGTTTCGGGCACAAAGCTGTAGATGTTGCGCACCGCGCCATACCCGCTGAGGTAGCGCGGACCCTCGAGGTAGGCGTCCCAGCCCTTTTCGGGCGTGGTGCCCCAGTGGTTCACGTACGGAACCATCGGGAATCCCGCATCCTTCATGCGGCGGTATACCTCGGGCTCGAGCTGGTGGCGCAGCAGGCCGCCCATAGCTCCGCCCAGCTTCTCAGGCTGGGTGCTCAAAAGGGTCATTACGTGCTGGTAGTCGGCGCCGTTGCTCACGTGGTTGTCGATCAGCACCAGCGGATTCACCCACTCTATGGCGCGGATCAGGCTGCGCGTCTCTGCCGCGTCGGCCTTCATGAAGTCGCGGTTGAGGTCCAGGTTTTGGCTGTTTCCGCGGGCGCCGAACTCGCGCGGACCGTCCTGGTCTACCCGGTGGTAGGGGCTGCGCTGCAGCATTCCGCCAATATTGAAGCACGGAACCACCGCCAGCACCACGTTCGCCGGGAGCTTCACTCGGCCCTGCGCCACGTCGCGCACGAGCATCATGCTCGCGTCGATGCCGTCAGGCTCGCCGGGATGGATTCCGTTGTTAATCAGCACCGGCATTTTGCCTTCGGCGGCCCACTCGTCCGGGTCCAAGTTGCCCTCGGGGCTCACCAGCACCAGGTGCAGCGGGTAGTAGGCGTCAGTCGGACCCAACTCAACCAGCTTGAGCACTGCGGGGTAGGCGGCCACCAGCCTGCGGTAGTAATCCATCATCTCGAGGTAGGTCGGCGATTCCAGGCCGTTGCTGCGTTCAAAAACCGTTTCAAATGCTTGCGGATTCTTATTTTTTTTGGGTGCGGAGCGCTGCTGCGCCCAAGCCGTCGCCACCGACAGGGTCATTGACAGAATCAAGAGGGGTGTTCGCATAAAGCGAATGTAGCACGTTCTCGCCACGGTGCAGGGTCGCACAGCCCTCAGGGGTTAATTTTGCGGCCCTTGGCCCCGTAGTTCAACGGATAGAATATCGGGTTCTTAAAGAATCAAGTTCTTTGAATGATTAATCTCAACAAAATCAAGGGTTTACCGATTTTGGTAAATTCAACTGAGCAGTGAAGTGAGCAGTGATTGTATCTATGCACTTCAAAGTTTGGTTAGCAATCAATCGAGGTTTAATCAAATATGGCCCCGTAGTTTAATGGATAAAATTAGCGTTTCCTAAACGTTCGATATGGGTTCGATTCCCGTCGGGGCTACCAAACCCAACACCAACAACGCTCCATTCTCTTGGTATATGACGATTGCCATTATTGTCATAAACATCAATGTTAAGACATGTCCTACCAAAAAACCCATGTACCAGTTGTTCTAATTTATGAGGATTCATATTGTAACATTTGTATGCCATGACAATTTTGACATCTGCCATTAAATAGGTTGGCTTAATTTGTTTAGTATATTTGAAAATAATACGCTACTGAGTAGCGCCAATACACCCAAAAAAGGTGTTGTTGGCGATATAAAGTAGCGGGTATAGGCAAGTTAGCGGTCATGCTAAATATAAAACATTAATAAACGACATGAAAAAAATATACAGCATCTTGATACCTCTTTTGAGTTTTACAACTATTGTATACGCTCAGAATTTGTCCAGTGAATTCAACAATATCTCAACTAATAACGATATGATGGGGGGAACATTGGTTGTATTCTGCGAAAATGGGATTATCGAAAACATTTCTATAGGAAAATCAGACTTTTCACGAAACATTAATTCTTCAATCAATACGAAATATCGTATTGCAAGTATTTCTAAAACGATAACAGCAATTGCGGTTATGCAACTTGTTGAACAAAATCTACTGGATTTAGATGCTGACATTAGCTCAATTTTGGGGTATAGTTTTCAAAACCCAAATCATCCAACAATTCCTATTACAACAAGAATGCTTTTATCTCACACTTCTACCATTATTGACGGTTCAACTTATAGTAATTTCCTTAGCGCTACGGTTAACAATAATCCGATTCCTAATTTAAGTGAGATATTAACCCCGCTAGGATCATTTTATACAGCTGGACAATTCAACAACACCATTCCTGGGACTTACTTCAACTATTCTAACATCAATTACGTCATACTCGGAACAATCATCGAAAAGGTTTCAAATCTTCGTTTTGACGTCTATTGTAAGCAAAATATCTCAGTTCCTTTGGGAATAGATGCTTCATTCAATGTCAATGATTTAACAGATATCGACCAATTGGCAGTTCTGTACAGAAAGATTAATGGTGTTTGGACTCCGCAAGCTGACAATTATCAGGGTACGCAACCAGTCTTTAGCAATCTAAACGGATACATCCCCGGAACAAACGGTGGTCGATTCGGTCCGCAAGGAGGTTTTAGATGCTCTGGACAAGATTTAGCTAAAATATTTTTAGTGTTAATGAATAAAGGTAATTTTAATGGTGACACTCTTCTTTCGGAATCATCATGTAATGCAATGTTTGCTAATGAGTGGACTTTTAATGGCAGCAATGGAAATAATTATTACGGACTTTTTAGAAGTTGGGGTCTCGGTATTCACAGGATTACTTCCACTCCAGGAAATGACGTTGCTCTACCCGGTAGTATTTCAATGCTTGGCCATACAGGAGAAGCATATGGGTTAGTAAGTGATGCGTATTTTGATACAATCAGAAAGGTTGGTTTTGTTTTTATGAATAATGGGGTTGGAATTAATTATCAAACGAACAATAATTCAATATTCTACACCATAGAGCAAGAAGTTTTTACTGCTATTGAGAATCATGCTGACATAAGTAGTTGTCAGTCGACTGTGGGAGTTAATACAATCCAAGAGCGGTTTAACATGATTTACCCCAATCCAACAAATGGACTTGTTAATGTAGAAATACAAAATCACACCATTGAAAATATAAGGCTTTACGACTTCCAAGGAAGGTTAATAAAAGAAATATCCGAAAGCCAGTTTGACCTTTCCAACTACTCGAATGGAACGTATTTTATAAGAGTCCAAACGGATAAAGGTTTCTACAGCTACAAACTTATTAAACATTAAACCAATGACACGAAATTAGAAGCACGAACCGCTAACAGCGTGTATGTGGCAATAGCGGGTGAAGTGGTAAATCGAAGGTCTGTGCTTCTAAAAAACTTTGTGCAAAACGGACAGGTAAGTGCTCCTAATCCGCTACTGCACATACACGCAAACCGTTAGCGGCGCTGCCTTCATGATTCAAATCACTCTTTAACCCTTTTACCAACTTTACGCCCAAGTTACCTCAATCCGCATTAAGCTGTTCCTCAATACTCTGTTATATCATGCGTTTCCAGCAGCCACCTACAGTCATTCTGTATACAATTGTTTAGCTGGACTTCTCGAAGTATGAGACCGCATTGTCAAAGACCTATTGGTTCATGGACGAGCAAAAGGGTGACAATTAAGGTGTGCACTTTTAGTTATAAGGAACATTTTGAACCGAACTATCCTCGTCCACCAGGTCAGCGCAAAAGTCAGCGCAAATTGTACTGGATTATACTGTTTTTGTACGCTCTTGAATTTGTAACTAACTGATAATCAGTTGTTAGATAGTCAATATTTGGAATAAGCGTTTCCTAAACGTTTGATAGCGGTTCGATTCCGCTCGGGGCTACTACTTAATGATAATCAACGGGTTAGGCTGACTTCTTGATGGTCTCATATGAGGTCAAATTACCTGGATGGAGCAAAAGTTGGAGCAAACTTTGAGCATAGTGCTGGCGAGAAAGTGACAATTGCACTTTTCTTGGGGGCTCTGTTTGAATTGGGGCGGAGGGCGGCAGACGATTTAGGAGGGTCGAGTACAACTTCACTGTAGATGGTCGCTGGAAACGCCCAAAATTCCAACTTGCTGTTTTGGAAAGTGGGACTTGTTCAGAGTTTATGTAACTTGCAACCAGCGTTTCTATGGCTAGAAGTTTTGAGTCCCGCTCTCTCCGTGGGTGTCATTGAGGAAGGTTTGTAGCGCTTATAAGCCAGTTGTGGCAAGTTTTACTACAGCAAACAATAAATAAAAAAGTATGAAGACCTTAACAAAAGAAATGCAGGCGGCCATCACTCCAAATATGGCTTAAGGGATTCTAAAATGAGGACGTCACAAAATTTTTAAACAAATAAAAAGCAAATCGTAATTTTTGACAAATGTCAAAGAAAATACTACTCTGAATTAATTTTTCAATTAACCCCCTATTCAATTTTTTTAGCTATTTTTGCACCTGAATCAAATGAAAGCGTTTTATATAATTTCAACTGTCCTGTTCGTATTTGTTCTAGATGCAACCAACATAGACCTTTGCATCAAAAAAATGTTTTCTAAAAACATTAGCATTGAATACAATGATTCAGAAGCCGCTGAAAACGATAAGGAAGAGAAAGAAAGTGAGGAAGATGACCTCAACGAACTTGCTTCTATACAATATAAACTAACTCAAAATTTAATTCAGTCTAAATTATATGTTATCGCTGCCTTGGTCAAGCTGGAGCAGCCGACTATTTTGCTGGAATTTCCTCCTCCTAACATTTAGTTTTGTTTTAACTTGCCTTTTCTGGTCAAGTTTATCTTTTACCTATTATTGTAATAATAGGTGGGATGCGAGATTATTCAATTAAATCAAATCAATTTTAACACTTTTTTACCTTTAGAAATGGAAAATTTAAACAATCAATTCACCGCAGAAATGGTGAAAACAACTTTACAAGGATGGTGTAATGCCGTTGTAGCCACAGGAAAAGTATATGCTGAAGGGGGCGATGTTAAAGCATTTGCCAATCAGGTATTATCCGAAGCATACGACTATGATAATGGAAGCGTATTATTCAAACCAACCCTGACATCAGGAGAGCAAACATTTAGACCAACTAAAGATGGAGCATTATCTTACTTTGTAGGAAAAAACCCTTCTTATACAATCGACCACGGTTTTTTATTAGAGCCATGGACAAAAGTTTGGTCTACTAATGAAAATTTCATTTTGAATGGAAATCTAGCTCTTGTTCAATGTAATATTCATTTTATTTCAGCCAAGAGAGAAATCTTTGTTAACAAAAGTTTTGTTTTCAAAATTTGTAATGACTCAAAAATAAGAATCTGTTTACATCATTCTTCGCTTCCTTACAATCCAAATCCAATTACCTAATGACCAGAGAAATTGGCATTATTGGCGGTATGCACGAATTATCAACTGGCAAGGTTACTTTTTATGAGGAAACTTCTTCTATTTAATTACTAAAGAATTTAATTAAAAATATTATAACTTATGGACAAAGTAAAATTCCCAACAACGCCTCTTGGAAGGCTAAAATTATTCTTCACATTTTTTGACTCAAGATGGGAAGATTTAACCAAAGAAAACTGGTTAAAAACAACTTATCAGGATTTAAGTGCTGGACTAATAGTTGCACTAACTGCCATTCCTATGGCAATGG
>VGFU01000018.1 GCA_016868755.1 Bacteroidota bacterium
GCGTCATCGAGTCTTCGCTCGAGAACCTGAAGAAGGCCCACGCCAGCCAAGAGATCAGCGCCATCGACGCCGCCATGGAGCAGATCAACGAGGCCTGGAAGAACGCTTCTGAAGAGATGTACAAGGCCCAGCAAGAAGGTGCCGGCGGCGGAGACGCCAACGGCCCAGGTGCTGGTTCAGCCAACGCAGCCGACGACGTGACCGACGTCGACTTCGAAGAGGTTAAGTAAACTTTAGCCGGTACAAAAAAGGCCGCCCCCCGGGGCGGCTTTTTTTTTGCGAGGGTGCTACGAGCGCAGCACAACGAGCAGCTAGCAGCTAGTTGCTCGATATTCAAGCCTGCTACTTCGCCCTGAACGCCCCGTACTTCAGGATGCAGTAGATGGCGCGCACGCCGTCCTTCCATCCGATTTTTTTGCCTTCATCGAAGGTGCGGCCGTAGTAGCTGATGCCGACCTCGTAGATGCGGACTTTGGGCACGCGGGCAATCTTGGCGGTGACTTCGGGTTCGAATCCGAAGCGGTGTTCGCGCAGGTTGAGCGACTGAATAAGGTCGCGGCGAAAAAGCTTGTAGCACGTCTCCATGTCGGTCAGGTTCAGGTTGGTGAACATGTTTGACAGGAAGGTTAGGAACTTGTTGCCGATGGAGTGCCAGAAGAAGAGGATGCGGTGGGCGTTTCCGCCCATAAACCGCGAACCGAAGACGACGTCGGCGTGGCCGTCAACCACGGGCTGCAGCAGCGCGACGTATTCGTTGGGGTCGTACTCGAGGTCGGCGTCTTGAATGATGACGTAGTCGCCGGTGGCCATGGCGATGCCGGTATGCAGCGCGGCGCCCTTGCCCTTGTTAACCTCATGCTTGCGGTAGGTGAGGGGCAGCGTGGGGTTAGCTGACGCGTAGCGCTCAATGGCTTCCTCGGTGGCGTCTTTGCTGCAGTCGTTGACGACGATGAGCTCTTTGGTCCAACCCTCGGGCAGGCGGCAGTCGCGGACTTTGTCTAAAATGAGGTGAATGGTCGCGGCTTCGTTGTAGGCCGGCATGACGATGCTGAGTACGGGCATAGCGGCAAAAGTACGTACTTCAGCGTACCTTCATTTCATGATGCACCTAATCGACTATGGGTTGGACCAAATTCAGCGGTCAGACGTGCAAGAGGCCAAAGAGGTACCCCAGCTTCAAGGGCCCGAAACCGTGCGCTGGCTGGCGCTGCCGGTTCCGCCCTCAGAAGCTTGGTTGCGCGGAGCAGTTGCCCAATGGGGCTTTCATCCGCACGTGGCCACCGACCTGCTCGACACGGAGGCGCGGGCCAACCTCTAGGAGTACCCAGAACAGATTTACGTCGATGTGCACACGCTTAAATCGAGCAAGCTCGAGCGCGTAGAGTTTGCCCAAGTCGGCCTGGTAGTCCATGCGCACGGGGTGGTTTCGCTGGGTGACGCTCGACTGTTTGAGGGATTGGTCGATCGATTGGTTACCAGCCGCGGACTCATTCGCGCCAAGGGCCCTGACTACCTGTTTGTGCGCCTGATTGAATCGGTCTTGAAGCCCTACGAAAACTACTTTGACGAGCTTGAATTGGCGCTCGATGCGCTAGAGGCCGAGGTGGTTCACCGTCCGAGCCAGCGCATCGTGGTAAAAATTTTGAAGGTCAAGCGGCAGCTCAGTCTACTCCGCCGGCACCTAACGCCGCTTCGCGACGTACTCAGCAGTTTGGAGGCTTCAACGCACCCATTGATCAAGCGCGAGAATCGACCCTACGTGCGCGACGTGCGGGGTAAAGTTCAGGCGCTCAACGAACGCCTCGACGCGCAGCGCAGCCTTCTGGAATCGCTCGAAAGCCTACATGTGTCGTCCGTGGGTCAACGCACCAACGACGTGATGCGCATTTTAACCGTGTTTTCGGCGGTTTTTATGCCCTTGACGTTCATCGTGGGCGTGTACGGCATGAACTTCACCTGGATGCCCGAGCTCGAATGGCCCTGGGCCTACCCGGCCGTTTGGGGCCTAATGCTGCTTATTGCGGGCTCGATGGTTTGGTGGATGCGCCAGAAGAAGTTCTGGTAATAGTCCAACCGGTTGCGGCAAGCAGCATACTGATCAGTGGACTCATCCAGTTGAAAATGGCGTACATGAAGTAATCGCCAGTGGCAACTCCCAGCACGCTGGATTGGTAAGCTCCGCAGGTGTTCCAGGGTACGAGGGCCGACGTCACGGTTCCGGAGTCTTCAAGGGCCCGCGAGAGGTTTTCGGGTTTGAGTCCGCGCTCTTCGAACGCTTTCTTGAACATCCGTCCAGGAACTACGATGGCTAGGTACTGGTCTGAAGCGGTCAGGTTAATAAGTCCGCACGAGGCCAAGGTCGCCCCGATGAGGCCCGCCGCTCCGTGGGCGACACGCAAGAGTCCTTTGGTCAGGGTAGCGAGGAAGCCTGCGGCGTCCATGATTCCGCCAAACGTGAGGGCGCAGAGGATCAACCAAACGGTCCCGAGCATTCCCGCCATGCCCTTGCCTTTGAGCAGTTCGGCAAGCATGGGGTGGTCGATGGCAATTTGGGTGTTGCCGTACATGGCTTGGGTAATTCCTTCGTACCAAGCGGAGGGTCCGCGGTGCCCTGCGATTTCAGCTATGATGTTGGGTTGAAGCCACAGGGCAGCGAGGGCGCCGGCGAGCGTGCCGATGCCCATAGCAGCTAAGGCGTCGACGTTTCGGGCAATGAGGACGATGCTCACTACAGGGATCAGGAGCAGCCACAGGCTGATGGTGAATTTGGCGCGCAGGAGTTCTGAGATAATGGCCACCTGGCTCAGGTCGCCTGCTTCGCTGGCGCTGAGGCCTTTAATGCCAAAGACGGCAAAGGCAATGAGGATCGCGGGACCCGAGGTCCACAGCATGTGGCGAATGTGGTCGGTGAGTTCAGCGCCCGCCATGGCCGCGGCGATGTTGGTGGTGTCGCTGACGGGCGACATTTTGTCGCCGAAGTAGGCGCCCGAAACGACGGCGCCAGCGATCCAGCCGGGGGAAAGTCCAAGGCTTTGTCCGATGCCCATGAGGGCGATGCCCACGGTTGCTGAGGTGGACCAGGACGATCCCGTGGCCAGGCTCACGGCGGCGCTCAGGACGGCGGCAGCGAGCAAGAAGCTGCCGGGGGTGAACAGCTTGAGGCCGTACACGATCAGGGTGGGAATGATTCCGCTGACCATCCAGGTGCCGGCGAGGGCGCCCACCATGAGCAAGATGAGAATGGCCTTGGTCGAGTCCGAAATGGTTCCCTGAATCCCATGCCATAGCTGGGTTTTTCGGTCTTTGGGGGCGAGCAGGGCGGCGATTCCGGCGGAGGCGAGCAAGATGAGTTGGTTGCTGCCTTCGAGGCTACGGTCACCATAAACGTGAACGTTGACGACCAACGCGGCTACGAGAAAGAGCAAGGGGGTAAAGGCGCGAAGCATGGGCTGCAATATCGGGATAAACGCGGAATGCGTCAGGCCGTGCGCAACCAAGGCTCCAAGGCTTGCACGACGGTGTCGAGGGGAAGCCCTTTGACGTTGTCGAACGTGCCGACGATCTGCGCAATGCCCAACTGCCCAAACCACTCTTGTGCGCCGTAGGCACCAGCCTTGTCCAACGGCTTAAACGTTTGGACGTAGTGGTTAATAAATTCCGCGCTCACCGGGTGAAAGCGCACTTCAGCGACGGCCTCGAACTGGGACCAACGCCGGCCGTCGGTGGCGCACACCGCGGTAATGACCCGGTGCGTTTGGCCGCTGAGGGTTTGGAGCATTTCTTCGGCATGGGCCAGATCGCGGGGCTTGCCAAAGCGTTTGCCCTGGTACCATACTTCGGTGTCGGCGGTGAGCAGCACTTCGCCTTCTGACCGCGTGGCCAAAAGGGCTTCGGCTTTGGCGCGGGCCACGTAGCGCACGGTTTCGAGGTCGCTCAGGCCGTCGGGCGCCGATTCGTCGGCGTCGCTGGTCCGCACGACGTAGGGAATTCCAAGCACGGCCAGGAGTTCGCGTCGCCGCGGCGAAGCGCTGCCGAGCACCAGCGATCCGCGAAGTTCAAAGGGGAGCTTGATCACCAGTTGCGAAATTCTTCGAGGTTCCAACGGCCTTGAGCGCGGAGCACCTGTTCGATGACCTCACGAACGCAGCCTTTTCCGCCGTCAATGGGCGAAATGTAGTCGACAAGCGCTCGAATTTCGGGCGCGGAATCGTGCGGACAGCAGGACAATCCGGCGCGCAAAAGCACCTCGGTGTCGGGCAGGTCGTCGCCCATGTACAGAACTTCTTCGTCGCGAAGTTCGTAGCGCGCCAGCCACTCTTCGTAGGCGTCAATCTTATGGCGGGCGCCCAGCCAGACGTCTTGGATTCCGAGGGCCAGGAGGCGCTCCTTGACCGTTTCGGATTTGCCGCCCGTAATCACCGCCAGCTGCAGCCCTTGCCGCGCGGCGACTTGAACGGCATACCCGTCTTTGCTGTGAAAGCTTCGGATCGGCTCTTGGCCAGGAAGAATCTGCACCGTTCCGTCGGTGAACACGCCGTCGACGTCAAAAGCGAGGGCTTTGATTCCCGCGAGCTTGGTTTTGTAGTTCATAAGGTAGTCCGCTGGATGGAGGCGCTGAGGGCGCGGTAAATTTCGCGCAGCTCCTCGGGGAGCATGCTGAGGTGACGCTCCAGCGTCGGTTGGTCGCCACGGGCTGCGGGTCCGGTTTGCAAGCTACGGGCCTCGCCGCGCTGCGCCGCTTCGACGGTTTGGGTCAGCATGGCGGAATAGGCCGCGGAATCGAGTCCTGCGTGGCGGCAGTAGGCCTGAAGTAGGGCTACAAGGTGGTTGCTAAAGTTGTTGGCAAACACCGCTCCGAGGTGGTAGGACGCCCGGGTGGCGGAATCGGTCCACTTAGGCTCGGGGGTGCCCAAGTCGCGGACGAGGTCGCCGATGGCCGCGCGGGTTTGCGCGTCATGGGCCTCGGCAAACACCGGAACGTCGCGCCACGAAACGTCGTGGCGAAACGACACCATGGGGTAAAAAACTCCCTTGGATCCAGAGCCCAGTGCCGCAACGGGCACAGCGCCCGCGCAGTGAAGCACCACGGCAGGCGAATCGCTCAGGACTGAGGCTACGTCAGCTAGGGCGGCGTCAGGCACGCAGAGGAGTACGGTATCGTGTGCGCGGAGTTCTGGAATTCCCGCGAACCCCCGGCCTTGAACCGCAACAGCATCGGTAAGGGTCGCCACTAGGGCGCCCCCAACGCGTCCACGGCCGACCACATACCTCACGCCTTGGGTGCCGCTTTAGGACCAGCTAAGCGTTTGGCAACGGCCATTCCTGAGCCGATGGCGAGGAGCACTACGCCCAACCAAAGCACGTTGATGTAGGGAAAAATAAAGGCCTGGAGCAAAATGAACTCTTGTTCTTCGGGAGTTTTGCGCCAAAACGTCATTTTGAAGCGGCCGGGTTCGTCTGATACCCCCTCAAACCGGGCCTTCACGCCCAACTTAGGGAATTCTGCTTCGCCGGGACTCGCTTGGTTTCCGCGCACCTGGTACGGGACATCGACGGTCTCGCGCCGGCCATCCATGTGCTTGAGCGTTAGGCGGGCAGTCATGTCCAGGGTGGCTAGGTCGCCGGTCTCCTGCACCATCAGGGCGTCGTTCACGATGATGCTGTCGCAGCGCATCATGAACTCGTCGAACACAAACACCTCTTCGCCGCGCCCCATCGTGGCCACCATTTCTTCGGACCAACCGCTGGCTTTTTCATCGCTCGATCGCATGTCGGCAAAACTGACGTAGGTGTAGATGTCGCGATCCCAGTAGTGCTTGGTTGAGGGTTCGCGCACGTTGCCCATGCGCGGATTCAGCTGAATGTACGGCGACAGCGTAAACAACTTTTTGCCCGGTGTTTGGTCGGGGTTGGTGCCGTAAAAGTGCACGTCGTAGAGCTGAAAGTGCCCCTCGCGGCGCTCGCCGCTCCATTCGACCCAGTAGGGGTGCATGGATACGGTGTCGCGAAGCGGAAGAAGAATGTGCTCGTTGGCGGGGAAATCCTTGTGCAAAAACACCGGGTTTTGGCTGATAGCTTGCTTTTTTCCGTTGCTAATCAGCGCTCCGAGCAAGATGAGGGCAAAGCCGAGGTGCGCCAAGGCGAGCCCGCCGCTGCGCCAGGTTCCGCGCAAGTACCGCAGCCAGTAGTCCAGGTTGGCCACGGCCGCAAACATGCCGGTAAACAGCAGCACGGTGTACATCGGCTGGTCGAACTTCAGTCCCCAGGCGGCCAACGCACTGAGCACCAGCGACACGGCAAGCGACGGCAGTACGCGGCGCAGCAGCTCGTTGGGGGTAGCGTCCCAGCGCAAAAAGGGGACCGCCGCCATAAATAGCGAAACCACAATGGCCACCGGTATCTGAATCGAATGGTAGTGGCGGAACACGTCGGCCGGGGGCGCCATGGCTTCTCCAAGGATCGGAATGAGTCCGTCGGGGCCGATGAGTTTGTTGAGTACGGGGATGCTGGTGCTAAAACTGATTTGCACGGCGCTCAGCAGGAGCACAAGGCTGCCGATGACCAGCCAAAATTCGCGGGACGAAAAGGCTTCGTCAGCCGCGTTTTTGGGTAGGGCGTTCCATCGAAGCAGCAGCAACAGTAGGCTTCCGGCCGCAAAAAAACCGAGGAGGAGCATGAGCTGGCCGTTGAGCCCCAGGTCAACAAACGAGTGAACGGAACTGTCACCCAGCACCCCGCTGCGCGTCAAAAAGGTTGAGTAAAGAACCAGGATAAACGATAAAAAAGTCAAAATCGCGGTGAGTCCGCCCGAAGACTTCTTTTTCTTGACGATGAACATGACGTGACCCGCAGCAACAAGCGTGATCCACGGCACCAGAGAGGCGTTTTCTACGGGGTCCCAGGCCCAAAATCCCCCAAAACTCAAGGCTTCATAGGCCCAAGCGCCCCCCATGAGGATTCCGGTGCCGAGCACGCCCACGCCAAAAAATACCCACGGAAGGGCGGGGGTGACCCAATCAACTGGACGGCGCTCCACCCATCCGGCGACCGCATAGGCAAAGGGAATTAAGGTCGCGGCGAAGCCCAAAAACAGCGTGGGCGGGTGGATGACCATCCAGTAATTTTGCAGCAACGGATTGAGGCCTTGGCCGTCGCGAAATGCCGGAATTCGAATCAAGTAGTCCTTGATGGTGGTCCAGGAAAGTCCCAGGTTTTCAGGAAGTTCGCGAATTAGGGTGAAGGGGCTGGAACCGATTTTGGCGCCGAAAACGTACACGCCGAGCAGCATGCTGGTGAGCAGCAACTGAACGAGTCCTACAACGGTCATGGTTCCGTGCTCCCAGGAGCGGGCGCTGCGCAGAAGGATCCACCCCAGAACTACATGCCACAGCATCCAAATCAAGAAGCTGCCCTCCTGACCTTCCCAGAGGGCGCTGAACACGTACTCTATTGGAAGGTCGCGCGACGAGTGCCGCCACACGTAGTCAAACTCAAACCAACGGCTAAGAATGGCGGTCAACAAAACGCCAAGCACGCCCAGTACCCCAAGGCTGTGCAGCGCGAAGGCGCCTCGGCCGGCGTTGAGGTAGGCGGGGTCGGGAGCTTTGGTGCGTCCGAGTTCGTCGGGTCCGCTGCAGGCCCCGGGACGAAGCCAGTTTACGCCATAAAAAAGGGCCGTCCCCAAGGCGCCGGTAAAGGCGAGGTAGGTAAAAAACCGCCCGGCGAGGGCCCAAAACGTGTGTTCTCCGATGTAGTCCATTAGGGCGCGCTCAGCTTGGCCTCGTCGGCGTACTTCGACGGGCACTTCATTAAAATATCTTGGGCAAAAAAGGCCGTGTCGCCCGAGCTCATTCCGGTGAGCGTGACTTCTTCGGCGCGCTCAAAATCCGTAGGCTTGGGTTGATTGAAGTACACCACGCAGCGCTGTCCGTCTTTATCGATGGCGGTAAAGCGCAGCATCGAGGTTTGGGCATTGAACGTTATGGGTTGGTCGAGGTCGAGCTGGCCGACTACGGTCACCTGTTCGGGCGCTTTGCGTTCGGCGAGTTCAAACGTGGCGTAGGTGCTGGCGTCTTGAATCGTCACCATGAGTGCGCCGACGAGCAGTGCAATGACGACGAGCGCGATGAGGTGTCCGCGCTTCATTTACTTCGCGGAATTCTCGGCTTTGCGCAGCCGAACATCAAGCCACGATAGGTAGGCGAACAGGCCGGCCAAAATGATGGCAACGATGGCCACAACGACCCCGATTTTGCCGTTGGCGCGAAGGGCGTCGGCCATCTCTACGGGAGGAGCTTGCTGCAAAAAACGAATCATATGCATTTACTAGGTTAAACGCGCCAAACGGTCGCGGAGTTCAACGATCCATAAACCGATTCCAATCCATCCGAGTACGGCGGGGTAGAACACCGCCCGCATTCCGTTGTCGAGGTCGTAGGAACCAAACGCCGGGTTGCCCCCGTTACCCGGGTGAAGCGAATCGGTCATGCGGGGTAAAATGCCAATGAACACCAGCATGAGTACAAACGCAAAGATGTTGTACGTCCCCGCAAGCCGGGCACGTTTTTCAGGATCTTCCACGCTGCTGCGCAGCACAAAATATGCGAGGTAGATCAGCACGGCCACCGCCGTCCCGTTGAGTTTGGGATCGTTGGTCCAGTAGGCGCCCCAGGTAAATCGCGCCCAAATCATGCCCGTTAGGAGTCCGAGGGCGGCAAAGACCAAGGCAACCTCTGCCGAAAGGCGCGCTTTGCGGTCGGATTCCAAGGCGGCGGTTCCGGGCGTTCGAAGGCTAGCGATGCTGTGGCCCAGCGATACCCCCATGAGGGCGATCATCGTGAACCACATGGGCACGTGAAAGTAGAGGTTGCGAATGGTTTCGTTTAAGATAAAAAGCCGGGGTACCGGCGCCATAAAACCCGCGACAAGGCTGTAGCTCACGAGCGCTGCCGCCGCGGTTTTCCATGCGATTGAAAAGCCGTTTTTCACTGCTTCCAAAGGTAGGGCATAAGCACGCTACCTAAGGCGAGCGGAAGCGCCCACACGACCAGTTCGCCAAATAGGGGCATCGCCAGTTCGGACCACTCTTGGTTGGCCGCCGCCAGCGAACTCGCACGCCGAACTACGAGCACGGTCGGCATAAGCAGCGGAAGGCTCAACGTCGCCATTAACGTGGGATTGGATCCCGCTCGACTAGCCAGCGCTGACGTAAAGCTCATGGTCGCCGCTAAGGCCAGCGAGCCCAAGCCCAAGGCGGTGCCGATCTTGGCTGCAGCTCCGATCGTTTGCGCCGAATCGGGCAGTCCAAAAAACAGCGCAAAAAGCAGCAAGGCTGCCGCGGCTGTGGTGAGCGTATGCACGGCGATTTGGGCGCTTTTCACCCAAAAAAGTTCTTCGGGGCGCACCAGTTGATTGAGGTAGGACCACAGCGCTTCGGGCTCGTGAAACGCGCGAAATGCCGCCTGCATCGCGCTGAATAGCACGACCACCCAAAGCAACGCGAGCCAAACGCTCGGGCTGGGCGCCGGAACCATTTGGTACACGAGGTAGGTTGCCACCGCCGTAAAAAGCAGGAATTGGAGGTAGTCCGCGCCGCGGCGCACGTCGGCGCGCACTGCCCATTGACCAAGCTTCCACCAGCGCTTCATGCGCCAAAGGTAGTCCGCGCAGTGAACCCTAACTTCGTTTTGCGGTTATATCCCTATCATGATGAAGAACCTATTGGCCATGTCCCTACTCACCACGCTGCTTGGCTGCAGCCGCTCGATGGCGCAACCCGTCGACGCCCCCGTTGATTTTTACACCCTCCAGGCGCGCACCCTAGATGGCGAACGGTACGACTTTGCCCAGCTCAAGGGCAAGCGCGTGCTCATCGTTAACACCGCTTCGGAGTGCGGATTTACCCCGCAATACAAAGAGCTTCAGGCCCTTTGGGATGAGGCTAAGGGCGGAAACTTTGTCATCCTCGGCTTTCCGTGCAACGACTTTGGAGGCCAAGAAAAGGGGTCCGCGACCGAAATTGGCGCCTTTTGCCAAAAGAACTACGGCGTCACCTTTTTGATGATGGAAAAGGTCGCGATCAAGGGCGACAACCCGCACCCCGTTTACCAATGGCTGACCGGTAAGACCAAGAACGGCGCCAAGGATGCGACGGTTCGATGGAATTTTCACAAGTTCCTGGTCAACGAAAAAGGCCAATGGGTGAGTAGCCACCTGTCGACGGTGTCGCCCACTAATTCTGAAATTCGGAACTTTGCGCTCGGAAAGTAACCGAGCATGAACGTAGATATTCTCGCCATAGGCGCCCACCCCGACGACATTGAGTTGGGCTGCGGCGGCACCTTAGCCAAGCACGTGGCCCTCGGGTATAGCGTGGGTTTGGTCGATTTAACGCGCGGCGAGATGGGCAGCCGCGGAACCGTACTGGAGCGCGACGCCGAAGCCGTGAAGGCGGCCCAAATTCTGGGGGCGTCGTTTCGCGTGAACTTCGATCTGCCCGACGGACGCCTTGTGAACGACTTCGACAGCCAGCAGCGAATCATTGAACTGGTTCGGGCGCACCGTCCGCGCATTGTGCTGTGCAACGCTCCGCGCGACCGCCACCCGGACCACGCTGTGGCCTCGTCGTTAGTCGTGGAGGCCTGCTTCAGGGCCGGACTGCACAAGTGGGAATCGGTAGGCGAAGACGGTCAGCCGCAGGCGCCGTTCAGCCCCGAGCACGTCTACCACTACATTCAGTTTTATGACCTTCAGGCGGACTTTACCGTCGACATTTCAGGCTACATTGATGCCAAAATGGCTTCACTAGCCGCCCACGCGTCGCAGTTTTACCAAGAGGGCTCCCACGGTCCCGAAACGGTGATTTCGTCAAAATGGTTTTGGGATTCGCTCACCGCCCGCACCGCGGAATGGGGCCGAATTATGGGCGTTGCCCACGCCGAGGGATTCATTGCGCCGCGCCGTTTGGGCGTGGATTCGCTCTTTGCGTTGCGGTAGTCAACGTACGAGCAACCAGCAGCTAGTAACGAGCAGGCTTTTTAAATTCGAACGCCCACGCTGCGGTACCGCTCAATAAACAGGGCAGAAACGGATTCGGGTCGAAACGCGCGGAGTTCTGCGGGCGCAGTGGGTTCTGAAGGGTGCGGCAGGGCGTGAAGCGCTTGATTAAGGTTCGCCACATCGTTGAAAGTTCCGGAACGGTAGGTGATACCGTTAAGGTCGCCGTATGCGGATTCGGGTCCGCCGCAGCGCGTACTGAGCACGAGAAGTCCGCGTTCGCGCGCTTGCCCGACCACCATCGAAAACGTTTCGCGCGGGGAGTTGACTACGAGCACGTCGTGGCGCCCCATTTCATCCGCTAAGTCGTTTGGCGCCAAGCGTCCGAGCCAGCTGCAGTTAGGAGTGGCTCGGACCCGGGGCTCGAGCAGCGAGCGGTCAACCCCATCGCCGACCAGCGTGAGGTGGTCGAGGGGGTTGTGCTCCGAATGGAACTGCCACGCCTCAAGTAACGGGCTTATGCCCTTGGTGGCGTCTACCCAATCGCCGACGTGGAGCACGCGGCGTCCGCCCAAATGGGGTTGGCGCAGCTGATGGGCGAGGGGAGGATCCCAGCAGTTGGGCACCACGTCGACACGGCCGATTGAGGCAAATCGCTCGGCCAAAAAGGGCGATACGGCCGTGCGCACGTTGGCGAACCGGTGGGTCCACAGCGTACCGGCCGGCAAGGCCCCATTACCAAAGTACTGATGCTCAGAGACCACGCGCGGGGTGCGCTGCCCCCACTGCATGATGCTGCGCACCAAAAGGTAGGCGGTATCGCCCCCCGAGCCGTGAACGTGAAGCACGTCAGGTCGCCCTAGGGTTAGTACGCTTCGGACTTTGGCATTCCAGCCCTTTGGCCCAGGTGGCACGTTGGGACTGGCCACGACGTCGACGCCGTCAAGGGGCAGCGGAGGCTCATCTCGACCGGACCAGACCACCACGCGCTGCTGCAGTCCGGCATCGCGCAGGGCGGCAATGTGGCTGCGCACAAAGCTCCCGAGTTGGGGGTCGCCCTCGTCGGGCCACATGCGTACTACGTGAATCAGGTTCATTGGCGTAAAGTTCGGCGTAATTCTGCTTGCTGAACCATCGGCAGTCCCTATATTTGCCGCCCCAAACACGGTGATTGTAGCTCAGCTGGTTAGAGCGCCGGATTGTGGTTCCGGAGGTCGCGGGTTCGAACCCCGTCATTCACCCCAAGGCGAGTAATCGCTCAAATTAAGCCGAACGCCAACTGGGTTCGGCTTTTTTATTGTTCGGGTCTAAGCGGGCTGGTAGCAGCAAAAATTGCCTCATTTTGGGCAAAGGTTTTCAGCATTTGCGGTGCGGAACTCGCGAAAACGATGTTACTTGGAGTGATGAATCAATCGACGAACACGGTATTTAGGCTGCTTTCGCTGGACGGAGGAGGAATTAAAGCGCTCTATTCGGCGCGTGTACTGGCGGAATTTGAAGCCCAACTCAACGGCTCGTGGCCCAAGCGCCTCCAGTGGATTAGCGGGACGTCGTCGGGCGGAATTCTTGCGCTCGGACTCGCTGCAGGTCATACGGCACGCGGAATTGCCGACTTTTTGGAACGGGAGGGTCCGCGCATTTTTCCGAATCACCCTACAGGCACCAAGGCGTACCTGCAGCAGGCCGTGCAACTCGCTCGACAGCTGCGGCTCAAAGGCAAGTACAGCCCCCGAATGCTTGAGCGCGGCTTGGAACGGCTTTTCGGTGAAATGACGTTGGCCGACCTCAAAACCGACGTGAGCGTGGCCTCAGTCAACCTCTCGACGGGCGAGCGTTGCCTGTTTACCTGCGCCAGTCATCCTGGGGTGCGGGTTGTCGACGTGGCTTTGGCAACTTCGGCGACTCCCGGGTACTTCTCGCCCCATCGCCTCAACGGCGAGCTTTATGCTGACGGGGGGTTGTGGGTTAACTCGCCGACGTTGAGCGGATTAATTGCGGCGCAGCCGGCGTTCGCCTCCATCGAACGCCTCGAAGTGCTGTCGGTGGGAACCGTTGAACAACCCGAGGGCTACCGAAGTGCGGGTCCGCCCAAGTCGTTACCGCAGTGGATTCAGCGCATGCTGCACGCATCGACCTACGGCCAGGCGGCCTTGACCCACGATGCGGTTTCGGCGTTTTTGCCGCTCCTTGCCCCCGAAACGGCCTACGTGCGCATTCCGCCTCCAGAAATTCCGTTTGATGTTGTCGGCCCTGTCCGCATGGACACGACCCACCTGGCGGCCCTGGAACTTTTGTCGAGCTGCGGCCGCCAGGAGGGCCAACGGCAGCTGGCCCAACCCGAAGTCCGCCAGTTTTTAACCGATTCCGCGCATGACTGAGCTGCTGCTGTGGAACCTTTGCGCCGTACTCATTCCGACGGCGTTGGCGGGCATCCTCCACATGGTGGCGGTGCGCTACCGCATGTTGGAGGGTTTGGCCGTACCGCTCTGGACGGCGGGTTTTGGGCGCAACAAAACATGGCGGGGGGTGGTGCTGATGCTGGGTTTAACGGCCCTTACCTCGAACCTATCGGCCGCATGGTTTGCCACGGAATTGCCCGTGTCGGCGACGCTTTGGGGCTGCGGATTGGGTTTGGCCTATGTGGTTGCGGAGCTCCCTAATTCGTGGGTCAAACGGCGGATGGGGATACCTGCCGGGGGCCAAAGCTCGCGGGTTCCGTGGCTTAGTGCCTTGGCTGACAAGCTTGATTCGGTACTGCTCGGGTCGCTGATTTTGGCGGTTTGGATACCCGAAAACCCAAACGCTTTTGGGCTAGCGCCCGGTTGCGGATTTTTTGACGTTTTCGCCGGGAGCCTGGCGGTCAACAGCGGGGTTCATGCGTTCCTCTCGGCCGTACTTGTTGTTCTCGGAATTAAATCCCGTTTTTAAATGCTTCGCCACCTTCCCAACCTGCTCAGCGGCTACCGCCTCGTGGCTTTTCCGTACCTGCTCTACTTGGTCTATAATCGGAACGAGTCCCTCTTCAGCGTGCTCATCGTCGTAAATCTGCTCACCGACATACTCGACGGGTGGATCGCCCGGAGGTTCAACCTTCAAACCGAACTCGGCGCGCAGCTTGATTCGCTGGCCGATTACGGAACCTACGCCGCTGCGTTTTATGGACTGGCCGCGTTCAAGCAAGCAGAATTGGGCGACTGGATGAATTTAGTCTGGGCCTTTGTGGCCTTCATTGGGGCGTTTTTGAGCGTTTCGTTCGCCAAATTCAAACGAAGCCCAAGCCTGCACCTTTATTCAACCAAAATTGGCGGATACCTTCAAGGTTTTCTCTTTATTTGGCTGTTCACTTGGGGATTTTGGCCGCCCTACTTCGTTTTTGCCCTCCTCTGGGGCATCGCGTCGTTCACGGAGGGCATCATTATTTTGTTCCTGCTGCCCGAAATGCGTTCCAACCAGCGCGGACTCTTTTGGGTGCTCCGCCAGCGCCGCTAGGCTGCATTGCTTCATTGCACGGGTTCGGTACCTTTGGGCTACATGCGCGGACTCTGGCTTGCTTGGTTGGGAATAGGGTGGGCCTCATTGGGCGCCGTCGATACCCTGCGCTACCAGCCGGTCTTTATGCAGCCTTTCGCCCTCCGGGCCTTGCAGTCGATGCACGAGCCGGGCATTCCGCGCCTCGGACCTTTTGGGTTGCCCCAACCCGCCGCCGCTCGGTTTGGTTGGGAACGCATTCAGCACGATTCGGTGCACGCCTACGACGCAGCGCGCACCCTTTGGCTCGACTACTACTGCCTTTTTGGCGACAGCTCTTGCGCCGACTGGGCCCTGATTCGGTCGCCACGGGCCGTACGCCGCCGAGAGACCCCTGCGTACCGATGGAACGAATTGCCGCTCCTGCGAACTGATACGGCAGTTTGGGCGCGTCCGGTAGCGTTCCGCGGCCAAGGGGCAAACGCGCTGCAGCCGGAGCAACGCCGTGACTCTGCGCTATCGCCTACGGAGCGTCCCTCCTCGGTTGTGGCCGTTCAAGCCGTTGCCGGTTTGCCTGCGAAGCCGGCAGAGTCCGAACTGCGCATCGTGGTGCGCCAAGGCGATAACTTTGGCTTACTTCAGCGCCGCTACCCGGGAGTCACCCTCAAGCAGCTTTATGCCGCCAACAAGGGTTCTGACCGCATTTATCCTGGACAAGTGCTAAGAATTCGCCAATGAACCGCCAAAGTCCCTGGCACACCCTGCTATTTGTGCTCAGCGTGCTCGCGGTGCTGGGGGGTATTTCGTGCTGGCCCGAAGCCTGGCGCCCTGATGGCGTCAAGTGGCCCAACGCGTCGTGGTTGACGGAGCTTCAGGGTGATGATGCCGAACTCGCCGTGCAGCCCGAGCCCGAAGAAGAGGAGGGACTCAAACGCACAGAAGGCGGAGAAGTTGGACTCATTGAGTTTCCTGTGGGCGACACCTTGGGCTTTGCCAAGTTTGCCCGTGCCCTGCGGTCGGCGGACCAGCAGGTGGTACGCGTTTTACACTACGGCGATTCGCAAATTGAAGGAGACCGAATCTCGGCCGACCTGCGCGACGCGCTTCAGCGGCGCTTTGGCGGGATGGGCCCCGGGCTCCAAGGAATGGATCCGTTTGTACCCATGGTCTGCGTGGACCACCGGGCGAGCGGAAACTGGCAGCGGTATGCCTGCTTTGGGCGCCCTAGCGACCGCGAACCTTCGGGGTTTTATGGCGTGCGCGGCATCGCGCACCGCTACCAAGGGGCTACGGCGAGCATGGAATTCCGCGCCCGCACCTACGGCTACGACCGGGTGCGGTCCGCACAAAAGCTGACGCTGTTCCTCGGGCCCTACGAGGGCCCGACCGAGGTCAAAGTCTACTTTGAAGATAGCTTAGCCCACATTCGCTACTACAGCGCGGGCGATCCGTCTAAAATGGAGTTTGTGGCCCCCCAGCCCATGAGCCGCGTGCGGGTTGAATTCAACGGGCAAAGTCCGCTTTGGTACGGTGCCGCCTGGGACGGGACTCGTGGAGTTGCCGTTGACAACGTTTCGATGCGGGGCGCCGACGGACTTGGATTTAAGCGCATTAATCCACCGCATTTTGTGGCTTCGCTGCGCGACGCCCGACCCGGTTTGGTCATCATGCAGTTCGGGGGCAACGCCGTTCCCTACTTCAAGTCGGCGGCTGAAGTGGCCCGCTACGGCAAGGCCTTTGCGCGCCAAATCGCGCTTATTCAGCAGGCACTACCCGACGCCGACGTGCTGGTGGTGGGTCCGAGCGACATGGCCCATAAGGTCGATGTGGCGTGGGAAACGTATCCGTTTGTCGACGAGGTGCGCACCGCCTTGCGCGAAGCGGCGCACGCTCAGGGCGCGGCGTTCTTCGACGTCTTCGCCTTCATGGGCGGGGCCGGAAGCATGAGCGACTGGGCGCAGCGCAATCCGCCGCTCGCGGGAGCCGACCACATCCATTTTACGCCCAACGGTGCCCGCAAGGTCGGTCGAGCGTTGGCCCTCGCCCTAGAACAGGAACTCGACCGCCATGCGCCGACCAAGTAGGCGTAACGGCCGCAGGGGGTTGTGGGTTGCACTCGTTTTAAGCGGGCTGTGCGGCAGCCTTAAGGCCCAGCCCGTACCCATCCAGAGTCCCGAACTTTGGATGCCCGCGTGGGATACCAGCCTCAACTCGGTGTGGTTGCGCCTCGACACCCTGGTATACGAGGGCCGCGGCAGCCTCAACGTGCTGCATTTAGGGGGGTCGCACGTTCAAGGTGGCATGTTCACTGACGCAGTGCGCCGTCAACTGCATGCCTTTGCCCCCGGAGTCCAGGGGTCGGTGGGTTGGCTTTTTCCGTACCCCTTGGCGGGGACCAACGGGCCGCGCAGCGTGGGGGTCCGCGTCAAGGGCACGTGGGTGGGCCAGCGCTGTTCGGTTCCGCAGCACCGAGGACCTTGGGGGTTTTCGGGAATCCGCGCCTACACTTCGGATTCTGCCGGCTTTACCATATACCACAAGGAGCTGCCGCTGCGCGCTAAATCGGTGCTGCTGTTTTATCCAGGGGCGGACTCCCTGCTGCCCCCCTCGATGAGCGGGCCGGTTGACACGCTGCTTCGCCGCTCCGACGGCATCGAAGTTGTTTTTAATCGCCCGGTGGACACCCTAACGGTGGAATGGGCGCCCCGTCCCGGTCGACGCGACACCCTGAGCCTTGAAGGCGTGCTGGTCCGCCCCGAAGACCCCCAAGGAATTCGCTACCATTCTGTGGGGGTGAACGGCGCGGCCACCCACAGCTACCTTAAGGCGGTACGCTTCACGGACCAGCTTCGCGAGCTGCCGCCCGACCTGGTGGTGTTTGGCCTCGGAATCAACGACGCCCACAAAGCCCGTGGCGACTTTGATACTGTGGCGTTTGAGCGCCGCTACGACAGTCTGGTCGACGCGGTGCGTTCGGTGCGCCCCACCGCCGAGTTTATTTGGTTGACCAACAACGACGCGCTGTACCAGGGAGCAACCAACCCGCACGGAGTCGTCGTGCAGCGCATCATGTACCGCCTGGCTGCCAAGCACGACGGAGCCGTATTTGATTTCTACCGCCTCATGGGCGGGTACGGATCAGTGCGCCGATGGATGGCCAACCAATGGGCGCGCCCGGATGGCATTCACCTGAGCCAGGTGGGCTACGAAGCCGAGGCCGAGTGGTTCGCGCAAGCCTTGGTGAAGTCCTACCTTCGCCACCAAGAACGACGGTCATGGTAGACGCATGGATCCAACTGCTCCGCGCTGAGGCAAGCAAGCCCTGGACCTTCCTTGAGTTGGGATTCTGGGTGTTTTTTACCTTCGTTTTGGTCGGTTTTGCCGCGCTTGAACGCAAAATCGCTCTGCGCAATGCCTACCTCATGCTGGCCTCGTGGTTCTTTTACTACCACACCAGCCAATGGTACGTCGTGCTGCTCATCTTCACTACGGCCGTTGATTACGGCGTAGGGCACGCCTTGCACCGTACGTCGCGGACCGCCCTGCGCAAACTTCTGCTAGGGATCAGCATCGTTAGCAACCTGGGCGTTTTGTTCTTTTTCAAGTACGCCTACTTTGCGGCCGACGTGTGGAACGACCTTACCGGCTTTGCCTGGAACCCACAGCCCTTCTGGGCCGGGTGGTCTAATGCCCACCTGGGCACCGACTTTGTCGAAGACGTCATTTTGCTTCCCGTGGGCATTTCGTTTTACACGTTCCAGTGCCTGAGCTACACCGTCGACATTTACCGCCGTCAGCTCGATCCGGTGCGCCGCTTTAGCGACTTCGCCTTTTACGTCAGCTTTTTTCCGCAGCTCGTCGCCGGACCCATTGTGCGGGCCAGCGACTTTGTTTCTCAGCTCTACCAGCCCTACACCGTTACCCGTGCCCAGTTCGGCCTGGGTCTTTTTTGGGTCGTCAACGGGTTTTTGAAAAAAGTCATTTTGGCGGACTTTCTCGCCGTGCACCTCGTCGACCGCGTCTTCAGCCAGCCCACGCTCTACACGGGCTGGGAAAACACGCTCGCCCTTTTTGCCTATACGATGCAGGTCTACGCTGACTTTAGCGGGTATACCGACATTGCCATCGGAATTGCTCTGTGGATGGGCTTCACTCTGGCGAAAAACTTTAATTCGCCCTACAAAGCGCGCAGCGTGGCCGAGTTTTGGAAGCGTTGGCACATGTCCCTATCGAGCTGGCTCAAGGATTACCTCTACATTCCGCTCGGTGGCAACCGGAGCGGTTCAACAGCCAGCTACGTCCTCATTTTTGCGGGACTTTTTGGCTTGGCTTGGTGGGCACCGAATTCTTGGGTCTCCTATGCCTTGGCAGCCCTGGTGCTCGTCTTTTTGGTGATGTACCAATTTATTCCCGCCTTTCGCCGCGGCTTCAATACCAACGTAAACTTGCTGCTAACGATGCTTTTGGGCGGACTCTGGCACGGGGCTTCGTGGAACTTTGTGGTGTGGGGCGGACTCAACGGCCTGGGCCTTGTTAGCTACAAACTTTGGTCTCGGGTGCGTCCGTACCGCGTTGAGGGCTGGCTGATTCGCGGACTGGGCGTCGCGCTCACCTTAGTGTTTATCACATTTACCCGCATTTGGTTCCGCGCCCCGGACTGGGATACCGCAATGGCCATGCTCGATCAGTTGCGTACCGCCTGGGAACTCGCGCCGAGTCTAGCGATGCTGCACGCTTGGTGGCGTCCTGCGCTGGTGCTTTCCGTGGGCTTTGGCATTCACTGGATTCCGGAACGTTACAAGGAACAGTACCGCGTGCGCTTTGCCCAACTGCATCCGGTCCTTTGGGGCCTGGCTGGTGTAATGGTAGTGCTGCTGGCCTACCAGTTTATGGCGGCCGAAAGCCAGCCCTTTATTTACTTCCAGTTTTAAGAACCACCGTTTGGGAGGGGTCGAGCGTGCGCAACCGTGCGCGCCGCCACGACTGCACGTATCCCTGATACTGCTGGGCCATATCGCGGGTTTTGCGGGCATAGTGCCCTCCGGGGCCCTTCGCCACTTGGTCGACGTTGCCAAACCAGCGCGTGGGGTCGTACCCTTTGCTTTTAGCGCGCTGCATGGCGCGCTCAACCGGCGCAGGTCCCGTGTTGTAGGATGCCATGACAAACGGAAGACGTTGGTCGTTGGGGACTCCGCGGTTCTTCCAGAACAGGTCGAGGTAGCGCAGGTAGCGAATGCCCACCTTGATGTTGGCCTTGGGATTGTAGAGGTCGACGGGTCCGCGGTTCATTCGGTTCGCGGTGGAGGGGAGGAGCTGCATGAGCCCCACAGCGCCTGCCGGCGAAACAATGCTTGGGTTAAACCGGCTCTCTGCAAAAATCAGGGCGTTGAGCGTGAAGCGGTCCCAGCCGCTGTGGCCGACCAGCAAGGCATCGTAGTGCGAAATCAAGCTGTCGCGGTCGCTAGGGCGCGGCACAGGTTTTTGCGCCAAAGCCCCGCGTTGGTTGCGGCTCGCGCGACCTCGAACCAGGTCGTTGAGTTCGGCGAGCAGCACCGTGTCACCAGGTCGAACGGCCCAGTGAAAGCTCCCTTTGGCCAATCGGTTGCCGCGACGACCCCAGGCTCGGGCCATGTAGTCGGGCATAACCCAGACCGCGGAATCGAGCCCGGCAAAGCGGAACATGGTTGGTCCAGCTGGAACCACATTGAGGCTGTCGGCCTCGAGCAACCAAAGCGTTTTGGGGAATTCTCCCGGAATATGGATGCGCGGCTTGGGCTTGGCTTTGGTTTTTCGCGCGGATTTTTTGGCTTTTTTGGTCGGCGTGCGCACCGCGCTCCGTTCGCGGGAATGGGTTCCGACCTGCACCCAACGAAACGACCGAACGGCCTTGGTGGCAACCAGTTCAAGCATGCCCTCTTCGGGAATGGGTCCTACGGCGACGTCGGCGGTTCCGAGCCGCACGGCTTCAAGCGCCTCATGTACCGAAGCGGCGTACTGCCATTCAATCGGGTGGCCGGTGCGTCGTCCCCACCATTCGAGCAGCTGAACGTCGTACCCCAGCACGCGTCCGCCGTCGAGCTGCATGACCCCGAGGTCAGGAACCACAACGACCCGAACAAGCCCGGCGGACCACGCCTCGTTCCACGTAGCCGTTCGGTCGAGGTCCATCGACGGGTTCGGAGACCCGACCATGAACGACACGGCCGCGAGGGTTAGCCACCAACGCCAGTGCTTGATCATGCCCCGAAGATCGGGCGACTGGGCCGTACTTTTGCCATCGAATGATGCTGGGCCTCAAACTACCGACCGATCCGCGCTGGGCGAAGGCTGCTGAAATGCACCTGAGCGAAATTTTGACGGACCACGCCTACTGCGAGCAAAAAGCGGCGTCCACTGCGATTTCGCTGGTGGTTACCTACCCAGAACTCAGTGACCTTGTGACCGAAATGGCGGCACTGGCCCGCGAAGAAATGAGCCATTTTGAGATGGTGCACAAGCGCATCGTCGAGCGCGGTTTGACCCTCGGACGCGAGCGTAAAGACGAGTACGTGGCGGCGGTAACGAAGTTTTTTGCCCCCCACGGCGACCGCATGAAGCGCTTGGTGCACCGCTTGCTTATCGCTGCGTTGATTGAAGCACGCAGCTGCGAGCGCTTTCGCGTACTGAGCGAATCGGTCCAAGACGCCGAACTAGCCCAATTTTATGCCCGCCTCATGGCGTCTGAGGCCAACCACTACACGATGTTCTTGAAGTTTGCCCGCACCTACGGGCAGCGCGATGAAGTCGATCGGCTCTGGAAGGAGTTGCTCGCCTTCGAAGCCCAAGTCGTCGCATCGTTCACTAGTCCGGAACGCGTTCACGGCTAATTATCCCTCGATTTACTATGGAAGACCTGAAAAAAACCCCACTGTTTGACCTGCACGTTGCGCTCGGCGCCAAAATGGTTCCGTTTGCCGGATACGAAATGCCGGTGCAATATGCGGGTGTGAGCCACGAACATCATGTGGTGCGGAGCAAAGTCGGAATGTTTGACGTTTCGCACATGGGCGAATTTTGGGTTGAAGGCCTTGAGGCGACCGCGTTCCTGAATTCGGTCACCAGCAACGACGTCGCCAAGCTCACCGCCGGTAAAGTGCAGTACAGCTGCTTGCCGAACGCCACAGGCGGAATCGTCGACGACCTCCTGGTGTATTGCTTCAGCGAAACCAAGTACATGCTCGTCGTCAACGCGAGCAATATGGCCAAGGACTGGGCATGGCTCCAGCAATTTGCTTCGGCGTTTGACGTGCGCATGTCAGATGCTTCGTACGACACCGCCCTGCTGGCGGTACAGGGCCCGCGTGCGGCTCAAGCGCTTCAGTCGCTGACTGACCTCGACCTCGCCAGCATGACGTACTACACGTTTGGGGTGGGTCATTTTGCGGGCGCCTCCGACATTCTCGTGAGCGCGACCGGCTATACGGGTGCTGGCGGATTTGAAATCTACGTGCCGAATGCCCACGCCGTAGCTGCATGGACGGCCATAATGAAGGCCGGAGCGGAATTTGGACTCGAGCCCATCGGCCTCGGCGCGCGCGACACGCTTCGCCTCGAAATGGGTTTTTGCCTGTACGGAAACGACATCGACGACACCACGTCGCCCATTGAGGCTGGTCTGGGTTGGATTACCAAGTTCACCAAGGACTTCACGAATTCCGCCGCCCTCAAGGCGCAAAAAGAACAGGGTGTTGCGCGCAAACTGGTGGGGATCAAGCTCCTCGACCGCGGCGTGCCCCGCCATGGCTATCCGATGGTCGACACGCACGGCGTTGAAATTGGCGTAGTAACGAGCGGAACCATGTCGCCTTCGCTCAACGAGGCTATTGGGTTGGCGTACGTGCCTACCGACATGGCGGCCCCAGGCAGCAGCGTTTGGGTCGAAGTTCGAGGCAAGGCACTGAAGGCCGAGGTCGTGTCGCTGCCTTTTTATAAAGCCTAACAGTTAGGGTAATGAAGTTAGATAACGTCGACCGCGAAATTTTGCGCCACCTCTTGGAGGACGCCCGCAAGACCTATACCGACATCGCTAAGGAGCTCGGTGTTAGCCCCGGCACCATTCACGTGCGGGTAAAAAAGCTTGAAAAAGCGGGAATTATCAAAGGCGCCAGCCTTCAGGTAGATTACGAACAGCTTGGGCACGGCTTTATTGCCTTTGTTGGGGTATACCTGAGCAAAACATCGGCTACCCACGAGGTAATTGACGAACTAAAGGCGATTCCCGAAGTAACGGTGGCCCACATCGCCACCGGGCGCTTCGGGATTTTTGCCAAAATCCGCTGCCAAGACACCAAGCACGCCAAGGAGATCATTTTCAAAATCAGCGACATTCCGGGTGTTTCGAACACCGAAACGATGATTGCCCTCGAAGAGCCCATCAACAGCTCTAAAGCCCTACTGACGCAGATTTTGCACCTCAACGACGAGCACGTCACGAATAACTAGTTACTCGGTACGTGCCATCAGCTGGCGGACCGTATAGCTAGCGACGTGCAGTCCAAAGGCCGCAGGAATCCAGGCGCTGGTGCCGTAAAAAGACTTTTTGAAGTTGCTTCCGTCGGTCAGGCGCACGCTGTCTTTGTTGGCGAGTTCGCTGCTAAAGACGACGGGAAATCCCTTGCGGATCCCATATTCCCGCTGCAGCCGCTTACGCACGTGCTTGGCAAAGGGGCAATTGTAGCTCTCCTGAAGTGGCGCAATCTGAATCTTGCTGGGGTCCACACGTCCGCCCGCGCCCATAGAACTAATGAACGGAATGCGCTCATTGAGGGCCGTTCGAATAAAGTTGAGTTTGGGCTGCACGCTGTCGATGCAGTCGAGCGCAAAATCGACCTCGGCTGTTTGCAGCAACTGGCGCATGGCTTCAGGGTCGAGAAATGAATCGATGGCTTCCACGTGGCATTCAGGGTTTATGTCCCGCACGCGGTCTCGGAGGAGCCAAGCCTTTTTTTGACCGTGGCTACTGCTCAGAGCCTGAAGCTGGCGGTTTCGGTTGGTGGGATCAACCACGTCGCCGTCGACGAGCGTTAGCCGCCCAACACCGGAACGCGCGAGGAATTCCACGGCAAAACTGCCCACGCCGCCCAGTCCGACTACGAGAACGTGGGAGCCGAGCACGCGTTTTAGGGCCTCTGGGCCCACCAAAAGTTCGGTGCGTTCAAGCCAGTGCGGAATCATGGCCGCAAAAGTAAGGCTGCTCGCTAGAAGCCGCGGGCTATAAGCTACCGGCTAGAAGCCGCTGGCTAATAGTAGGTCTTGCGGCGCACCCCCATAACGTGCTTTGCTAAACGCATCACTTGGCGCGTGTAGCCGTACTCGTTATCGTACCATACATAAAGCACGGCGTTTCGGCCGTCGGCGTGCAGCAACGTGGCTTCGCTGTCAACAATGGAACAGCACGAATCGCCCACAATGTCGCTTGAAACCAATTCGGGGCTGGTGGAGTACTTGATTTGCTCCACGAGCGGACCTCGGTAGGCCGCTGTCTTTAGCGCGGCATTCAAGGTTTCGCGCGCCACGCTTTGGCTGAGGTTCAATTTAAGAATGGCCAGCGACCCGTTGGGCACGGGCACCCGGATCGCGTTGCTGGTGAATTTCGCGCCGAGCCCCGGAATCGCTTTGTCAATGGCGCTGCCAGCTCCCGTTTCGGTGATGACCATGTTCAGCGCGGCGGCCCGTCCGCGGCGGTACTTCGAATGCATGTTGTCGACCAGGTTTTGGTCGTTGGTGTAGGCATGTATCGTCTCAATGTGTCCCTGCTCGATTCCGAACTGGTCCTCCATGACTTTGAGCACGGGAACGATGGCGTTTGTGGTGCACGAAGCCGCCGAAAAGATGGTTTCGCTCCCCAAATCTTGGTCGTGGTTTACCCCAAATACGATGTTGGGGATTCCTTTACCGGGAGCGGTAAGCAAGACCTTGGTGCAACCTTTAGACTGCTGGTGGCGGGCGAGGGCTTCGCGGTCGCGAAACGCGCCCGTGTTGTCGATGACCAGGACGTTGCGCAGTCCGAGGGCCGTGTAGTCGATGTCTTCGGGTTTGGAAGCGTTGATCAGCAGAACGGGACGGCCGTTGATGATTAAGGAATTAGTGGCGGGTTCAGCCGTTACGGTGCCAGGGAAGGAGCCGTGGATGGAGTCTACGCGAAGCAGCGAAGCGCGTTTTTCAACGTCTTCTGCGCCGCTGCCGCGAACGACGATGGCGCGCAACCGAAGCTGTTCGCCACGGCCCTCTTGGGCAATCAGCTCGCGGGCTACGAGGCGCCCGATGCGTCCAAAACCGTAGAGCACCACGTCGGCCGGCTCTGGGCTTGGGTTGGCGCTGTGGCTAAAGTCTGCAATTTTGTCCTGCAAAAAGGCTTTGCGGGTCAGGTAGGTCGCGGCCTCGCGGCGCCATTCGGTGGCCAAGCGTCCAAGGTCAATGCGGGCGTTTTGCACGCCGAATTCGAGAATTGCCTGGGCCATTCCCAAACTGTCGTCGACCGAAATGCGCTCGTCGGCCATGACCATGGCGTGTTCGTGCGCGTGCAAGACCTCTGAAGCGCGCTGGTCCAGCAAGGTTTGGCGGAACAAGACGACTTCGACGTTGCGGTCGTAAAAGAGGTCGTTGGTAGTTTTTAGCAAGTCAGTCGCCGATTTTTCAAGGGAAATTCGGGCTTGCACGGACGTCGGATAGGCGTTCGCAGACGGATTCATCAAGGGTGGGTTTAAGGTTGGGGTTGTGCGGCAAAGGTAGGAGGGAGCCCGAGCGGACTCAAGTCCTTTTTAGGCAATTTATATTTGCTAACACCCCGATTTTCAACTAATTAAAAAAGCCGGTTTTGCGTATTTTGGACACTTAGTCCACGCAAAACCGGCCCTTGGCCTTGGGGATCGTTTGCTTACAGGGCGAAGGCAAAAACTTCAGCGCGTCCGTTGGGGCGGTAGCCTTGAATTAAGACGCCGTCGCCCGGTCCCAGTTCGCCAAGAATCTTGGCAACTTCCTCAGCGCTCGATACCAGCTTGTTGTTGAGCTTGACCAAAATGAACCCAGCAGGCACTCCGGCGGCGGCAAGCTTGCCGTCACCTGGATTTACGATTTTGACCCCAGTCCGCAGTCCAAAGCGCGCCTTGTCGTTGGGCGAAAGCGGCTCGAAGGTGGCGCCCAGCGTGGTCAGCGTGGTCACATCATCTTTTTTCAGCACCTCGGTATTGCCTTGGCGGTTGCGCAAGGTGACGTTGAATACCTTTTCTTTTCCGTCGCGGAGCACGACCACGCTGAGCTTGTCGCCGGGTCGGCGGCTGCCGATTAC
>VGFU01000019.1 GCA_016868755.1 Bacteroidota bacterium
GTGGTCCCCCGCAACGGTTTACCAGCAGGGCCAAATGGTGCTGCACGACGGGGCGTTTTGGGTGGCGCAGGCCGACCACGCGCCGCAGTCCGAGTTCTCTGAGCAGTTGTGGACGAAGTACACCCGCCACAGCTACGCAACTTTTAATCCGATTCACACCTGGATCGAGTTCATCAATCGATTGCTCGGAGTGCTCCTCGGCATTCCCGTGCTGCTGGCGGCGGCGGCGAGCATGAGGTATCTACGCAGCCACCCCTGGTGGTTCATTACGATGCTCGGCGTGCTAGCGACCTTAGCTTTTGAAGCGTGGCTGGGCAAAGTTGTGGTCGATGGTAACCTTGTGCCGCACCACATTACCTACCACATGCTCGGAGCCTACGTGCTCTTAGCTCTATTGACCGTGCTATTCCGCAACGTGCACAGCCTGGCGGAGCAGAATTTATGGCGGGCAGAGCCACCCGAAGGGTCGAGCGAACTCCAACCCCTGCTCGCCGGATTTGCCCTGTTGGCGGCTCTGCTTCTCGGTCAGACGGTGCTCGGCACGGGCGTGCGCGAAGGCGTTGATGCCCTTGTGCACGAGCTTGGATTCAGCGCGTCCCGCGACGGTTGGGTGGGCCAGCTCGAGCCGGGAATTTTAATCCACCGCAGCTCCAGCCTTCTGCTCCTGGCTTTGTCGTACTGGCTTTACCGCCGGTCCGCTGGGCGAGCGGGGCTTCGTGCGCGGGCGGGGCTGGTGCTGCTGCTGCTGTGTTCTGAAGCCGCTGTCGGTGCGGCGCTGTACTACCTGGACTTGCCGCGCGGACTTCAACCGCTCCACCTGATGCTGAGTACCGGGGCCTGGATGCTGCTCGTCGACGCGGTGGCTAAGGCCGGCCTGATGCTCCGCGCCACTCGAGCGTCTCGAGGTAGCGCGTGAATTCGCCCTCAAAAAACTGATGCACCGGAGCTAAGCTGTCGGCGTTCGGGTGCGCGAACACATACAGGGCTCCGCGCACAAAGTGCTGGGTGCTGTCGGTCGCATAAAACTGAAGGCCGCTGGCTGCATTTCCACCAATGCGGAACAAAATTCCGTACACCTTTAGCGAGTCGTTCACGTACACCATTTGGCTCATGCCGTCAGCCGCGACGCTGTGCTTCATCGCGAGCTCGTGGGCGTCATCGATTAACTGTGCAAGGTTTCCGCGCACCGGCACATAGGTAAACTGAACTCGACCCTGGCAAAACGGGTACACTAGGTCGCCCCATCCGGCCTGCTGCTGGGTTTCCCAGTTTGCGTTGGGGTGGTGCGTGAAGCTGAAGGGAACTGGGGCCTCTAGCGCAACGCCGTCGCCCGCGGGCACTTCGATACGTGGGTATCCTTTAGGTTTCGGAACCAAGGCCGAATCAGGCCAAAATACCGCGGCAGCGAGTCCTAAAGCCGCGACGGCCCCCACGCTCCAAAGAGCATGGCTAATTTTCATGGCGGATCACTTTTACGCGCATAATGCGGCGGCGGTCGCAGGCCTCTACCGTCCAGGTTATCGGGCCCGCGGCGAGGGTTTCTCCTTTGTGCGGCATGCGCCCGAGCTGCTCCAAAATCAGTCCGGCTAGGGTGTCTGCCTCGCCGCGTTCGAGTTCCTCGGGCGCAATATCCATGGTGCGGAGCACGTCGTGCAGCGGCGTGCGCGCCTCAAACACGAAGGTGCGCTCGTCGAGCTGGGTGTGGGTTTGTTCTTCGGTGTCGAACTCGTCGTTGATTTCGCCCACAATTTCTTCCATCACGTCTTCGAGCGTCACGACGCCCGAAACGCCTCCGTACTCATCAACCACTACGGCCATGTGCATCTTCTTGGTCCTGAAGTCGCCCAGCAGGTCGTCGATTTTCATGTTTTCTGAAGCAAACATTGCCGGGCGAATCAAATGTTGCCAGGCCGACGTTGGGTCTGACCCCAGCATCGGCAGCAAATCCTTGGAGTGCAGAATCCCAATGATGCGATCCCGCTGCTCCTGATATACAGGCAAGCGCGAGTATCCGCTTTCGGTCACCATATTGAGCACGTCTTCAAGGTTCGAGTCGGCGCTGAGGTCCACCAAATCTTGGCGAGGGGTGCAAATCTGCTTTATGCTGGTCGAGCCGAAGCGCACAATTTCGCGCAGCCATTTTTTTTGTTGAGTGTTCGTGGCGCTACTGTCGGTAAGTTCCAGTGCTTCTTCAAGTTGCGCTACGGTTACCGTAGTTGACTTCATTCCACCTTTGCTCAGTGCGCGAGAGGTAAACATCAAACTTTTGGCTAACGGACGAGCGGCGACCATTGCCGCGCGAACCACCGGGGCCATAGCAAGACTAACTGCAATTCGCTTTTGATTTGAAAGCGACTTTGGCATCACTTCACCGAACAGAAGCAGTACCGCCGTAGCGAGACCCGTTTCGAGCAACGCCCGAAGCCAATCCATCATGCCGTCGTTGATGGCCTGGCCGATCCACAGCCCCCATACTAGCACAAAGGCCAGGTTAAAAAAGTTGTTCCAAATCAGGAGGGTGGCGAGCAGCGATTCCGGATGCCGGCAAAGTTCTAAAACGCTGGTGCCGCCTGAACGTCGTTCTAGTTCATCTTTCTCACTCGGACTGAGCGCGAAAAAAGCAACTTCTGAAGCAGAAGCCATAAACGAACCCGCCAATAAAAGCACCAGAATGATCCACGTGACCGCAGTGTCGCCCGCGTCAATGGCTATAAAAAAGGAACTCGGTAAAGGGTCAGGGTCCAAAACAATGCGCTAGGTTCAACAGCAAGGCTTAGTACTGGTCGTCGCCTTCGAAGTCGTCGTCATCGTTCATGAATGACGAGTTGGCTTGGTTGCTGCGGTACGCACCGCCACCATTGCCGTGGCCACTGCCGCCCTTTCGGGGGGCGCCATATTCGTCTTCGCGACCGCGCATGGGGTTAGGCCCGAGCATCGTCATCGAATCCGCTGAAATTTCAATATTGTAGCGGGTTTGGTTGTGTTCATCGGTCCATTGACGCGAGCGAATCCTTCCCTCAATAAACACTTTGTCGCCCTTATGCAGAAAGCGTTCGCACACTTCGGCCAAGCGCGGACTGCGCACTACAATCGTGTGCCACTCCGTGTTTTCTTTTCGGTTGCCTTCGCGGTCCGTGAAGTTCTCGGCTGTTGCGATTGGGAACTTCACCAACATTCCCCCATTTTCAAATCGGCGCGCTTCGGGATCTTTACCCAAGTTGCCAATCAGCATGACTTTATTTAGAGTACCTGCCATGGATATACGTGTACATTATTAACGATGGGGTCAAATGTACGCGAATTTGCGCATCCAATGCACAAAGGCTTGGGGCATGCCGCGCGCGGACCATTCGTCAACGCTCAGCCAGTGGCTGAAGGCCGCAAAGCCCTTTGGGACTCGGTAGATGTACAAGGTTAGCTTTCGGTGGCTCAGTCGGTGCTCCACCACCTCGGCAGTCCGATCATGCAGGGGTTCAACTAACAAAATAGGGGCATAAAGTCCCGACCAAATACCATGCTCCGGTCGCTTCACTAGGCCAAAACGGCCGTCTTCGTACCCAATCGCGAAGTACCAATGCTCCTCGAGCACACGCGCCGAGCGGCGTTTGATCGGCAGGTCGGCTGCGGAACCTGCAGCTCGGGCAGCGCAAAGCTCCGCCAACGGACATTCGCTGCATCGCGGCTTGCGCGGAATGCACACGGACTGCGCAAAGTCCATGACCGCCTGATTAAAATCGCCCGGACGGTCGGTGGGCATAAGGCCACCAGCGAACTCGGTTATAAACGCTTTGCTCGCGGCGGTATTTAGCGGCTCCATCCAATTAGACCAACGACTATATACCCGATATGCATTGCCGTCTAGGGCGGGAATGGCCTCGCCGTCAAGGATGGATGCCAAAGCTCCGGCAGTGTAGGGTCCAACTCCTGGCACCTTAAGCCATTCGCGGTACCCGGTGGGCCACCCGTTTTGGTCTACGAAGCGCGCTGCCCGGTGCAGAAGGTCTGCCCGGCGGTAGTAGCCTAGGCCGCTCCAAAGTCCCTTAACGACCTCGGGCTCTGCTTGGGCCAAGTCCGCTACGGTTGGAAGCTCGCGCAGGAATCGCTCCCAATAGGGTAGCCCTTGATCCACACGAGTTTGCTGAAGGATGATTTCGCTCAACCAAATGGCATAAGGATTGCGCTCGCTACGCCAGGGCAAAGGGCGTCCGTGCTGGTCGTACCACCGCAAGAGAATTTGCGCAAACGCGCTATTTTGAGTTGGTTGGTGCTTCAATGGGGACTATCTTTGCGCCCGCTAAAATAGGCTTCCCTTAAGCCTTTGACTTAAACGTTTATATCGTCAAAATCATGACAAAAGCAGATATCGTATCTCGTATTGCCGACCGCACTGGCATGGAAAAAGCAGACGTCCTCGCTGTAGTAGAGGGTTTCATGCGTGAAGTAAAAGGAGGAATGGAGTCAGGAGACAACGTGTACCTCCGCGGATTTGGCAGCTTTGTACTGAAAAAGCGCGCTCAGAAGACGGGACGCAACATTTCAAAGAACACCACCTTGGTGATTCCAGCTCACTACATTCCTTCATTCAAGCCGGCTAAGACCTTCGCAGATTCTGTGAAGAAGCACGTGCCGGTGAAGTAATTCACGCTCCAACCTCCACGAAATGAATCGCACGGTATGGATTGCAGCTGCGGCCATTGTCCTCGGGGCATTGGCATTTTTGCTGTTGCCTACCTCGCCAACTTCGACGTCGACCGACGTTGAGGCGGCGGCGCAAAGCCCTTTGGACGCCAAGGTGCGCGAAGCGGTTCGCCTCATTCAGGAGGGCACTGGGAATCCCATGGAGGCTATCACCCTGCTCCGCGAGGTGGTCGAAGAGGATCCCAAACACCGTGATGGCTTGTTTCATCTTGGTGAGTTTTCGCGCATGTCTGGGCAACTGGACCGAGCATTGGACCGCTATGCAAGCATTCTGGAGTACTACCCGAGCGACCACGAGGCCGCTGCGCGGTATGCCGAGACGCTTGCCGACTTAGGTCGCCGCGACGAAGCCCAGCAATTTGTGGCAAAGTACCTCGCGGATCACCCTAATGCTGACCTGAGTTCCTTAACACAGCTGCGCGATTCTTGGAACGAGGGGGATGCTGAGGCACCCGCCGTATCCGAACCTGTATTATAACCCATTAAACGACTTAGTTATGCCAAGCGGTAAAAAACGCAAGCGCCATAAGATGGCCACCCACAAACGCAAGAAGCGCCTACGCAAGAATCGCCACAAGAAGAAATAAAGGCTGAATCATGCGTACCGAACTGATCATTCAAGCCAGTGAATCGGACGCTATCATCGCCTTACTTCAAGACGGTCGCTTGACCGAACTCGTCGCTGAAAACGAACAACAGCAGTTTTCGGTGGGCGACGTGTACCTCGGGGTGGTGCGCAAGTTAGCGCCGAACCTCAATGCGGCTTTTGTAGACGTGGGATACGAGAAGGACTCCTTCTTACACTACCACGATCTAGGCCCCCAAATTCCGACCTGGCAGAACTACCTAAAACGGGTTCGCCAGAGTAAGTACACTTCAGATTTGTCTGAAGTCGAAATCCTTCCCGAAATCGAGAAGGACGGAAGCATGGAGGTTCTCCTCAAGCCGGGCGATGAGGTGCTGGTTCAAATCACGAAGGAACCCATTTCGACCAAAGGTCCAAGGGTTACTTCGGATATCTCCATTGCGGGCCGATTTATCGTGCTCGTTCCGTTTAACGGACGGATTTCGGTCTCTCAAAAGATCCGAGATCGCAAAGAGCGAGAGCGCCTGAGCAAGTTGGTGCAAAGTGTACTTCCTAAAGGATTTGGCGTAATTGTGCGCACCGTTGCTGAAGGAGTGACCCAGGAAGATATTGAGGCTGACCTCAATGACTTGGTAAGCCGCTGGAAGACGCTGTACCGCAACGTCCGCGGCGCGAAACCCAAGAAGTGCGTGCTCCGCGAAATGGACCGAGCGTCGGCATACTTGCGCGATGTGTTCAATGACAGCTTTGACCAAATTGTAGTTGACCACGAGGCCCTCTACGACGACATCAAGGGCTACGTGGAGGCCATTGCGCCGGAGCGGGCTAGCATCGTTAAGCTTCACACCTCGGCCGTGCCGGTGTTCCAGCACTACGGCGTGGACCGTCAGGTAAAGTCCGCATTTGGACGCACCGTGAACATGGGCAAGGGGACCTATTTGGTCATCGAGCACACCGAAGCGATGCACGTCATCGACGTCAACTCGGGCAACCGTTCGGGTAAAGGCGAGAGCCAAGAGGACCACGCCCTTGCGGTCAACCTGATGGCGGCCGAAGAGATTGCGCGCCAGCTTCGCTTGCGCGATATGGGCGGAATTATTTGCGTCGACTTTATCGATATGGCCAAAGGCGAACACCGCCGCGAGCTGTACGAGAAATTAAAAGATTTGATGGCGAGCGATCGTGCGCGCCACAAGATCTTGCCGCCTTCAAAGTTCGGTTTGGTGGAAATCACGCGCCAGCGCGTGCGTCCGGCCCAAGCGATCGAAACCAAGGAGGAGAACCCCGACGCCTTGATTGACGCCCCGATCACGCTCATAGACGCGCTCCAGCACAAGTTCGAGCAAATCACAGCGGGTCGCAAGCAGAAAGGCAATACCGAAACCATTTACCTGCACGTGCACCCGTTTTTGGCGGCGTACCTCAAGCAGGGCTGGTTTTGGCAGACCCACGAATTTAAGTGGTCGCGAATTACCGGACATAAGTTGAAGGTGGTCTCTCGGGACGCATTCAAAATGCTGGAGTACCGCTTTGCGGACGCCGAGGGTAAAAAAATCGGTTAATACAAACGCTTACATACGTTTAAGGCGGCCGCTTTAGGCCGCCTTTTTTGTTTCTTCGCATCATGGCTTTTGCCCGAACCAAAACCTACACGCTGGATGCCGCTCGCGCGGCCATTCAGCGCTACTGTGCGTTTCAGGAGCGCTGCCACAGCGAAGTGGCCGATCGCCTGTTTGCCATGGGGGTACTTCCCGAGGCTCAGGCAGAATTAGTCTTCGAACTAATGAACGACGGCTACCTCAGCGAGGAGCGCTTTGCCCGTGCCTACGCCCGCGGGAAATTCCGCATCAAAGGCTGGGGGCCGCGCAAAATCGCCCAGGGCCTTCAGGCCAAGCGGGTTTCGTCAGCCTGTATAGCGGTCGGACTCCAGGAACTTGATGAAGCCGAACTGCGCGCGTATTTGCTGCGCAAAAAAGAGGCGTTTGCCGGCGAACAGGAGTTTGTGCAGTGGTGCTTGCGCAAAGGGTACGACCGAGGCACGGCTCTTGAAGCCTTTCGGTCAGAGGACTAGGCAGTCCAACGCGCTAGGGCGCTACGGAGCCGGTTGAGCTCGGGCTCGCCGACGTCGTAATGCAGGACCGCGCGCAGCCAGTGCCGGTCCATGGCAATCAGGCGAATTCCTGAGGCCTTTAGGTGCGCCAAAAGCGCGGCAGCATCGGCATCTTCAACGAGCCGAAACAGGACCATGTTGGTCGCAGCCGGCTTGATTTCGGCGACGAAGTCGAGCTGCTGAATAAACGCGGCTAAGCTTGCGGCCCGGGCATGGTCCTCGGCCAGCCGATCGACATGGTGGTCAAGGGCATAAAGACCCGCGGCGGCGAGGTAGCCGGCTTGGCGCATTCCGCCACCCAGCCGCTTGCGTATGCGGCGCGCCTCCGCAATGAACGCCGCCGAGCCGAGCAAGACCGAACCTACCGGCGCTCCAAGCCCCTTGGAGAGGCAAATCGAAATGGAGTCAAAGAGCGGTCCGTAGTCTTCGGGCGACTCGCGGTCCGCGACTAACGCATTAAAGAGCCGTGCGCCGTCGAGGTGGTATCCTAGGCGGTGGGTGCGCGCAAACGCCCCAAGCTCGCGCAGGGACGCAAGCCCCAACGTGGTACCGCCACCTTTGTTCGACGTGTTTTCGGCCACGATCAGGCGGGTAGGGGCCGCGTGCACGTTGTCCATGGGTTGGAGCAGCGCGTCGGCGTCGTCTGCCGTAAGCCGTCCGTAGTCATCTCCCCCCACGCGGACTTGCACGCCGCTGTTGAAGGCAAGGCCTCCGCCCTCGTAGTTGTAGACGTGCGCCAACTTGCTGCAGATCAATTCATCGCCGGGGCGGGTGTGCACCTTGACGGCGATTTGGTTGGTCATCGTTCCCGAAGGGCAGAAGAGCCCGGCTTCCATGCCAAAGCGCTCGGCAAGTACAGCCTCAAGCCGTTGGACGGTCGGATCGTCGCCCAGCACGTCGTCTCCGACGGGGGCCGAAGCCATGGCGCGCAGCATGCCCTCGGTGGGCCGGGTAACGGTGTCCGATCGAAAATCAGCAGTCAGGTGGTTCATAGGTTCGAAGGTAGGGGGTGGCGTACTTTTGCCGCCATGATTTCGCCCGAGAAAATTAAGGAATACCAGCAACGCATCCACGACCTCAAAGGTTACCTGCGCCTCGAAGAAAAACGCATTACGGTCGCCAACGAAGAAGAGAAGACGGGCAATCCGAGTTTTTGGGACGACCCCAAAAAAGCCGAGCTCACCATGCGCAAGATTCGCGAGCTCAATTACTGGATTCAAGGCTATGAAGCTGTACAGGCCCAGATGGGCGAGGTAGAGGCTTCGGTCGAGTTTTACCGCGAGGGACTACTCGAAGAATCTGAAGTCGATGCCGCAGTAGCGCAGCTCGAGGAACAGCTGAGCACGATGGAGTTCCGCAACATGCTCAGCGGCGAAGAAGACACGATGAGCGCCGTGCTCCAGGTTACTGCGGGCGCCGGCGGCACAGAGTCCTGCGACTGGGCCGGAATGCTGATGCGCATGTACCTGCGCTGGGCGGAGCGCAACGGACACAAAGTGCGCGAACTGAACTTTCAGGAGGGCGACGTGGCCGGCGTGAAGACCGTAACCCTCGAAATCGAAGGGGAATACGTATTCGGTTACCTCAAGGGCGAGAACGGGGTGCACCGATTGGTCCGCATCAGTCCGTTTGACTCCAATGCGCGCCGCCACACCTCGTTTGTAAGCGTTTATGTGTATCCGCTGGTCGACGACACCATCGACATTCAGGTGAACATGGCCGACATTGAGTGGGACACGTTCCGCTCCAGCGGTGCCGGCGGCCAAAACGTCAACAAGGTGGAGACCGGTGTTCGCCTGCGCCACAAGCCTTCGGGAATCGTGATCGAAAACACCGAAACGCGCTCGCAGCTTCAAAACAAGGAGAAGGCCATTCAGCTCCTCAAGTCGCGCCTGTACGAACGGGTGATCGAAGAGCGCAACGCCAAGCGAAGCGAAATCGAGGCGGGTAAGAAAAAAATCGAGTGGGGGTCCCAAATTCGCAACTACGTGCTGCACCCCTACAAACTCGTCAAAGACGTGCGCACCGGGGTGGAGACCAGCGATCCTGATTCGGTGCTCGACGGCGAGCTCGACGCCTTCCTCAAGGCTTACCTGATGTCAGACGGCCAAGCCGCCGGAGACTTCGGGGACGACGGCCTTTAGGTTTCTCGCGCGGTGGCGCAGGGGTCGCACGCGAGGCCCCGGCCCTTTTGTACCTTCGACGCGATGCGTCGGCCACTCAGCTTTTTGATTTTGCTCCTCCTCGGACTCGGGTCCGCAGGGGGTCAAGTGCTAACGAAGCCGTCGCCCGTGATTTGGCCCAACGGCGGACAATGGCCCCGCGAAGTTCTCGCTATGGTCAACGTCGATGCGGCTCGGGTGTGGGTTTTGGCGGACGGACTTCGTTTTGCGGCGCGGATTCCCGGGGAATCCGACAGCGTCGCGGTTTGGACTGAACGCTACGTCAACGCTCAAGGGGGGGTGCTCGAACTCCAGCCCGATGGGGTCCCGACGACGTTTATTTTGGGCCGTCAGGCCCCCGTAACCGTGCGGGGGGCGGCTACCGCCTGGCTTCGGGGCGTTTATCCGGGCGTGGACCTGGAACTCCGGGTTGAAGAGGGCTACCTCAAGACGTGGTGGCACGGGGCCGACTTGGAGCCGATTACCGTGGCCTTTGAGGGGGCGGAGCCCCGCCGCTCCCGCCGCGACCCCTCTGTTCTTCAGCTTGCCACCTCTGCTGGATTGGCCGAGCTGCGCGCGCCCTTGGCCTACACGGCCACCAACAGGCCGGTGACCCCCACGTGGCAGCCCCGCGGAGCGCACTGGACCTTGTCGGCACCGGGGGCGGTTCGCGTTGATCCCACCTATGTGTTTAGCAGCTTTAGCGGCTCCCTCAGCGACAACTTTGGGTACACGGCGACCTACGACCTCAAGGGCCGAACCTGGCTCGGCGGCGTGGCCTTTGGGGCGCAGTTCCCCACCCAAAACGGCATTCAGCCCAACTTTGGCGGGGGCGGAGTCGACATGGTCTTCATGCTCTTTAACCCAACCGGAACCGGAATCATCTCGGCGACCTACTTGGGCGGATCCGGGCAGGAGCAGCCGCACTCCCTAAGGGTGGCCCCCAACGGGGACCTCGTGATCAAAGGCATTACCACTTCGCAGAATTTTCCGGTAACGGTTACGGGCTACGACACGAGCATGGCCGTGAACACGGGCGCCGGAAGCCAAAATGGGGGCGGGGTAGTGTACTCGTCGGCGACGGACTTGGCCTTGGTTCGCTTGGACTCGACCGGGTCTGCGCTCAAAGCCTCGACCTACTACGGGCGCCTTGGTTTTGACGGAATTCAGGACCAGAGCCTTCCGCACTATGGCGATCCGGCGCGTGGCGACGTGTGGGTGAGTGCCCAGGGCGTTTGGATTGCCACCGCATCGCGGTCGCGCGGAATGGCCACATGGCCCTTGGACACCTCCCGCGGAGGGGGCGTCGACGGGTTGCTTGCGCATTTCAGCCCCAACTTGGATAGCCTGCGCTGGGCCACCTACGTGGGCGGACCCGATTTAGACGGCTTGACGTCACTCATTCCGACGACCACCCCGCAAGGTTTGCGCCTTGCCGTCACGGGGTGGACCCAAGGCATGGGTACGCTTACTGGCCAAGGCATCTTTACCGCCCCGCTACCCCAAAGCCAGGCGTACTACGGGCTTTTTGACCTCGCTACGGGGCAGCGCATCGCTGAAACCTACCTTCAGCCGCAGTTTTGTACGTCCTATGGGTTTTTGGCGGCGCAAAATTCGGCGGGTTCTTATGCCGCGGTGGGCGATTCGGGGGCGGTGCTGCTCTCGCTCGGCCTCGGAACGTCGTGCACCGGAGGCGGCTTGTATTCAGGCCCCATGGCGCCCACTGCCGGCTTGTTTCAGAACCCGAACTCGACGCAGCTGCTCGTCTGGGTTTCTGCCCTCGGAGACAGCATTTACCGCACCCAGTACGTGGGCAACGGCCAGCTGAACCGGCGCATTTCGCCTACCGCCCTGCAAGTCGACGACTGCGGTTCGGCCTACTTTTCGGGTTGGTTTGGGGGCTTGAACGGCGGACCCATAACCGGGCTCTACACCTCACCCGATGCGCTTCAACCGACCACCGACGGAAAAGACTTTTACTTCCTCGTTCTCGACCGCAAAGGGGCGGCAGCCTATGCTTCCTACTTTGGCGGAACCGGCCCGGTCGACGAGCACGTCGACGGCGGAACCTCGCGGTTTGATCCCAACGGAGTGATCCACCAGGCAATTTGCGCGGGCTGCGGCGGCAGCGACAACCTTCCGATTTTTCCGCCCAATGCCCATTCCGCGACCAACAACGCCAGCAACTGCAACATGGCGGGCGTCCAGATTGCCTTTGAGCTCACAGCGGCTGCAGCCAAACTCGACTTGAGCGTCGACACCATTTGCGCCGGCGACAGCCTTTACCTCACCGGCACGACTACCCGCACCGACTTTTTGAGCATCGCCTGGGGCGACGGCTCGTCGGATTCGCTTGCGCCCCTGCCGCTTCCGGGCCACGTTTACAGCGTCCCCGGAACCTACCTCATTCAAATCGTCGCCTACGACACCCTGTGCTTGACGCAGGCGGTAGCGAATTTGATCGTCCACGTGCTTCCGGGTTCGGCGGTTCAGGCCGACGCCATACTTCAGTACGACCCCTGCGACCCTGATCGAACGCTTAACCTAGTGCCGGGCCCCAACCTCAGCGCGCAATGGCTGGTGCTGTACGGCGGCAACGGATCGGTCGACACCCTCGCGCCACCCTACTCGTGGACCGGCACGGCCTTGACCGCCACCTATACGGCATGGCTTGTAGCCTACGATGTGGTGTGCGGACGCCGCGACAGCAGCTACCTCGAGGCGGCGTTTCGTCCCGCGCTTAGCACGCCTGGGGCCAGCGTCAATGCTCCGCCTTGCCTCAACGGTCAATCGGTGCGCGGACTCGGAATACCCGGCAACGCCGCGGTTTCGTACTGGCGCACTCCGGCCGGTGGCGTGATTCCCGGATTCAACGTGCAGTGGCCCGCTGCCGGAGCCGGCACGCAGACCGCGTGGTTTGTGGTGGCTGACACGATTTGCGGGACCAAGGATTCCGTGGCCCTGACCTACAGCATTTTGGGTGCGGACCTCGACAGCCTCACCATGCCCAACGTGTTCACGCCCAACGGCGACGGCATAAACGACCTGCTGAGGCTCCGCTCGGCCGAGGCGCAGACCCTGGACCAGCTCTACCTCAAGGTGTACAACCGCTGGGGCCAGACCGTGTACCAAACCAACGACCCCAACTTTGCCTGGGACGGCCGCTACCTCGACCGGTTGCTGTCGCCTGGAGTGTACGTGTTTCACCTCAGCTGGCAAAGCGCCTGCGGTACCCACGGCGATCAGCACGGCACCCTCACGATCAATCAATAAAAAAGCCACCCGACGGGGTGGCGTGCAGTGCGGAGCGCGCGACGAATTAGTGCCCCACCATGTCTTCGGGGCGCACCCAAGCGTCAAACTCTTCGGCGGTCACGTACCCCAATTTGAGGGCGGCTTCCTTGAGGGTGCTTCCTTCGGCGTGGGCCGTTTTGGCAATTTTGGCGGCCTTGTCGTACCCAATGTGGGTATTGAGGGAGGTCACCAGCATCAACGAATTCTCTAGGTGGCGCTGGATCACCGCGTAGTTGGGTTCGATGCCCGCGGCGCACTTATCGGTGAACGAAACGCAGGCGTCGCCAATCAGGCGGGCGCTTTGGAGCACGTTGGCCGCAATGAGCGGCTTGAACACGTTGAGTTCAAAGTGCCCCGTGGCTCCGCCGATTGAAACAGCCACGTCGTTGCCGATCACCTGAGCCGCGACCATGGTCAGGGCTTCGGGTTGCGTGGGGTTGACCTTGCCGGGCATGATGCTGGAACCGGGTTCGTTGTCGGGAATCACAATTTCGCCAATTCCCGAGCGCGGACCGGAAGAAAGCATGCGAATGTCGTTGCCGATTTTCATCAGCGACACTGCGACGCGCTTAAGGGCTCCGCTCAGTTCCACCATAGCGTCGTGGGCGGCGAGGGCCTCGAATTTGTTGGGCGCCGTTTTGAACGGCAATCCGGTTAACTCGGCAATGCGCGCAGCAACGGCCACGTCGTACCCTTTGGGGGTGTTGAGGCCGGTGCCGACGGCCGTTCCGCCCAACGCCAGTTCCGACACCATGACAAGGGCGTTTTCGATGGCCCGAATGCCGTTGTCGAGCTGCTGCACGTACCCGCTGAACTCCTGGCCTAAGGTGAGCGGTGTCGCGTCCATAAAGTGCGTGCGCCCCGTTTTGACTACGTTTTTAAACGCTTGAGCCTTGGCATCGAGCGCGTTGCGCAAGTGGCGCAAGCCCGGAAGCGTCGTTTCCACTGTGCGCTGGTAGGCCGCAATGTGCATCGCGGTCGGAAACGTGTCGTTGGACGACTGCGATTTGTTGACGTCGTCGTTGGGGTGGAGCACCTTGCGTTCGTCGAGCAGCGACCCGCCACTTAAAACATGGCCGCGGTAGGCGATGACTTCGTTGACGTTCATGTTGCTTTGCGTGCCCGAACCGGTTTGCCAAATCACGAGCGGAAACTCCCCGTCGAGCTGACCCGTCAGGATTTCGTCGCAGACCGTGCCAATCAGCGCAGCCTTTTCGGCAGACAGCACGCCCAGATCGCGGTTGGTGAGTGCCGCCGCCTTTTTCAGGTAGGCGAAGGCTCGAATGATCTCGTGGGGCATGCTGCCTTCAGGGCCAATTTTGAAGTTGGTGCGCGAGCGCTCCGTTTGGGCGCCCCAGTAGGCTGATGCGGGCACGTGGACTTCGCCCATCGTGTCGCGTTCAATGCGGGTTTGTGTGCTCATGGCACAAAATTACGCCCGACTTGAGGCGCATAGATTTCCATGCCGTTGCCTATCTTTGCCCCAGTACGAATTATTTGCACCCTTCAACGAAGCGCACCATGAAATTTCTCGGATTCCTCCTCGCCATCATGATCATCCTCACGGGATTCAGTATGCTGGTGTTTCTTGCCCTGTTCGTGGGCTATTGGCTTACCCTCCTGGGTCTGGAGCGCGTAATGCCTGAGCGAATCTACAAGTGGCTCGAGGGCGCCAAGCGCTAGACGATCACCCACCACCTACAAAAAAGGCGCCCCGGGGCGCCTTTTTTTGTCGTAAACCCAAGCGATTGCTTACACGTAGTCTTCGCCGCGGCGCATTTTCACGTCGTTGACAAACTGCTTGATTTCTTGCTCCTTGCTTCGCGGGCACACAAGCAACCGGTTATCGCTGACAATCACGATGTAGTCGTGTAGTCCGTCGACCACCGCCACCATGTCATCGGGAATCAGGTAGGTGTTTCCGCTTGCATCGTAAGACATCACCTGCGGGCCGACTCCGGTGTTACCGTGGGCGTCTGCGGAACGTTGTTCGTGCACGGCGCCCCAGCTTCCGAGGTCAGACCAACCGAATTCCGCAGGCATTACCAGGACTTGCTTGGCCTTCTCTAAAATGCCGTAGTCAATTGATTCGTTCGGGCATTCGCCGTACATCGAGCCGATAAATTGGGCTTCGCTTGGCGTCCCGTAGTGCGACCATCCCCCGTTGAAGCTCGCATACATTTCAGGCATGTGCTTTTCGAACGCGCTGAGAATCGCATTGGCGTTCCACACAAAAATGCCCGCGTTCCACAAAAATTCGCCGGTGGCTATAAACTGCTCGGCCATTTCGCGGTTGGGCTTTTCAGTAAACGTTTTAACCGGGTGCACGTCGCTGGCGTACTCCGAGGTTTTGGGGCGGAACTGGATGTAGCCGTACCCCGTTTCGGGCCGGGTAGGGTTCATGCCCAGCGTCATCAGCACGTTGTGGGCCGACGTGGTTTCGAGCGCGGAGCGCAGCCGCGCCGTGAATTCCGCCTCGTGGGTGACCAAATGGTCGGCGGGCGTCACTACAAAATTGGCCAGCGGATCTCTCTTTTTCAGCACAAATCCCGCATAGGCTACGCACGGAGCCGTGTTGCGCCGCGCCGGCTCGGCAAGAATTCGCGGCCGATCGAGTTCGGGTAGCTGTTCCAAGCAGGCCTCGGCATAGTCCGCGTGCGTTACCACATAAATGTGGTCCGCAGGAACTACCGTTTTCATACGCCGAAACGTTTGCTGAAGAAGCGTTTCGCCGGTTCCTAAAATGTCCAGAAACTGCTTGGGTTTGCGCGAAGTTGAGGTTGGCCAAAAGCGCGAACCGACTCCACCCGCCATGATTACGGCATAGTTGTGTTCCATAGCCCGAGGGGTTAGGGCGCAAAGGTAGGGAAGTCCTCAAGGTCGTACCTTTGCCGCCTTGGCTGTTTTCGGTCATTTACGCAGCATTCGATGAAAAACATTGTACTTTTTGGTCCTCCGGGAGCGGGCAAAGGCACGCAAAGCGCGCTGCTCGTCGACGAATTTGCCTTGGTTCACCTGTCAACCGGCGATATTTTTCGCCGCAACATCCGTGAGGCCACGGAGTTAGGCCGTTGGGCCAAGTCCTTCATGGACCAAGGACAGTTGGTGCCCGACGACGTTACGATTGCCATGCTGCAGGACGAGTGGTCCAAGCATCCAGGGGCGGCGGGCTTCATCTTTGACGGCTTTCCGCGCACCTCGGCCCAGGCGGCGGCCCTTGACGAAATGCTGCAGAACGCGGGTTCGAGCGTTACCGCGATGATTGGCCTCGAGGTCGACGACGAAGAACTGGTCAAGCGCCTCTTGGAGCGGGGTGCAACCTCGGGCCGTGCCGACGACGCCAACGAAGAAGTCATTCGCCAGCGCCTCGAAGTTTACAACCGCGAGACCGCGCCGGTTCAGTCCTACTATGAGGCTCAAGGCAAGTACCGGGCGCTCAACGGCGTGGGAAGCATTGAGTCCATTACGGCCCAGCTTCGCAGCCTGATTCAATCTCTTTAAAACCCGACGCTGTGGCCGATTCTAACTTCATTGACTACGTCAAGGTCTTCCTGCAGTCGGGCCACGGCGGCGGCGGGAGCCGGCACTTCTTTCGCGCCAAGGGCCTTCCCAAAGGCGGACCCGACGGCGGTGACGGCGGTCGCGGCGGCCACATAATTCTCGAGGCCAATCCGCAAATGTGGACGCTGATCCACCTCAAGTACCGCAAGCACATCAAGGCCGATCCGGGCGAAAACGGCAACCGCAACCTGCGCATCGGCGCCAGCGGCGAAGACATCGTGCTTCAGGTTCCGCTCGGAACCGTCGTCAAAGACGCCGAAACCGGCGAGCTCCTATGCGAACTCACTCAGCCCGGCGAGCGCAAGGTCTTTTTGCCGGGGGGGCGCGGCGGACGCGGCAATGCCTTTTTTAAAAATTCGGTAAACCAAGCCCCCGAATTCGCGCAACCCGGCGAGGAGGGACGCGAAGGCTGGTTCCTGCTCGAGCTCAAGGTACTGGCTGACGTGGGCCTCGTGGGCTTTCCCAACGCGGGCAAATCCACGCTGCTCAGCGCCGTGAGTGCGGCCAAGCCCGAAATCGCAGACTACCCCTTTACTACCCTGGTGCCCAACCTGGGTGTGGTGGCCCACCGCGACTACACCTCGTTCGTCATGGCCGACATTCCGGGCCTAATCGAAGGGGCTGCCGAAGGCCGCGGACTCGGACACCGCTTTCTCAAGCACATCGAGCGCAACGCCCTGCTGCTCTTTTTGGTTCCGTGCGACGCCCCCGACGTCGTGGAACAGTACCACGTGCTGCTGGGCGAGCTGGAGCGCTTCAACCCCGAACTGCTGACCAAGCGCCGGGTGCTGGCCATCTCCAAAACCGACATGCTCGACGAGGAGCTGCTCGGCCAGTTGCTTGCCGACGTGCAGCCCAAATTGCCCAAAGACCTGCCTTTGACCACGTTCAGCAGCGTCACCGGGCAAGGACTTGACCGCCTCAAGGATATGCTATGGGACTCCTTGAATCGCTCGATCGACTAGACCGCGCTGGATTTTTGGCCTTTGCCGGCCAAGGAGGTCCTGCGGCCGACGCCCTTTTTACGCTGACGTCTAGTGGCTGGTTAGCTGCATTGGTGTGGCTTGGGCTCGCCCTAATTCAGCGCCGCCAGGGAGCCTTAATTCCGTGGATCTGGTTGGTCGTAACCATGCTCGCAGCTTTTGGCGCCGCCGACGTGGTCGCAAGCGGCCTGAAAGATGCCCTGGGTAGGCCCCGGCCGTGCTGGTCCCTTGAGGGTCAGTTTCGCCCAGTCGCCGCGTGCAAGGGCGCCTTTGGCCTTGTTTCGGGCCACGCCGCGACCACGTGGGCCATTTTTACCGTTTATGTTCGCAGCCGTCCCCCACGTTGGGCGGTTGCCTTGGCCTTGATGTGGGCCCTTGCCGTGTCGGTCTCGCGGGTTTACCTCGGCGTGCATTACCCGGGCGACGTGCTCGCGGGCGCCGCGGTGGGCGCGAGCATTTCCCTGCTGATCGTGCGAATTCGTCCGCTAATTTCACACCGATGAACCTACTCGCCGTAGCCTTGGGCGGAGCCTTTGGCAGCCTCCTTCGCTGGTCCCTTTCGCTGATGTTGCGGCGTGCGGACGCTCCCTTGCTGACCGCCTCGGCGGCGACCTTGCTGGCCAACGTGGCCGCGGCAGCGCTCATCGGTGTGCTTATGGCGCGTCCGTTCCCAGACAGCCGACTTCAGTTGGCTTTGGTGACCGGCGTTTGCGGCGGATTCAGTACCATGAGCACCTTCAGCTGGGAAGCACTTCAGTGGGTTAAAACGGGCTCGTGGCTATTGGCCCTTGGGTACGTGACGGCAAGTTTGGCCCTGAGCTTGGGGGCTGCTGCGGCAGCGTACGCCTTAGCGCACAAGTAGCACAACTCCCTGCTGCTCGACCGGCGAATCGCCGTAGTCCAGGGTGAATAGCGACCAGAGGTAGGCACCTTGCGGGCAGTCCGAACCGGTATTTCCCACGCGGCCGTTCCATTCCTCCTGCGGGTCCGCGCTCTGAAACACCACGTTGCCCCAGCGGTCCAATATGCGCAGTCGGTAGGCTTTAATTCCCGTGGCTACGGGTCGAAAGCCTTCGTTTCCCCCATCGCCGTTGGGGGTGAATGCAGTCGGCGACCAGACGTTGTAAATCGGGTCTACGCGCACCGAATCGGTCAGCGTGTCCCAGCAACCGTACTGGTTCAGAGCGAGCATTTTGACCAAATACCAGCCCGTATCGCGGTAGGTGTGGACCACAAACGCTTGCTGGGTATACGTCGTGCTGTCGCCCAGGTCAAACCAAAACTGCTCATCGGCATCAACCGAATCCGCCCGAAGCTGTACCAGCGGTTGGTAAATAGTCACGCGTTTGGGGGCAATTCGCATGGCAACTTTGGGACGCGGATTCACCCGAATCGCCCCAGGAAACACTTTTTCAACGGTGTCGCGGCAGCCCGTCTGCGTCCACATGCGTACCCTGACGTCGTACAGGCCCGGTACCCGGTACACGTGGGTCGGTTGCTCGAGCGTGTCGGAGAACCCGTCGCCAAAGTCCCACGCGAAGTAGCGCGTCCGCCGCGAAAAAGCGCCGGCATCAAACGTTACCGTGTAGGGCTCGCAGCCAACCCAGGGGCCAATAAGGCTGTCCAGTCGCGGGCGTGGGTCCACCACAACAGAGTCCACGTAGGTTTCGTCGCAGGACTTCGAGCGAATGCGCAAGGTCACCGGGTAGGTGCCGGGCTGCGCAAACTGAATCAGGGGCGGATTTAGCCCCGAGAAGCTCGCGATGTTCGCGTCGCTCGCGGTCCCAAAGGTCCAGTCAAAAAGGGCGCCGTCGTACCAAGTGCCCTGCGCCACAAACGTAATCGGCTGCTGGTCGAAGCAGGGACCGCCGTTGTGGGTGAAGCGCGGATTAATAGGTGGATAGATATGAAACTTGACCCGATCGGTGTCTGCGCAGGGCCAACCCGGATTAGCAACCAAGGTCACCCAATAAACACCCGTATCGTTAAAGGTCCACGTCGGAAAAGCCGTGCGCGACGTGTCATCTGCGCGTCCTAAGTCGCCAAAATCCCAAAAAAAGGTAGATGCGTTAATGCTCTGGTGCTTAAAGGGTACGGTCGTACCAATGCAGAGTTGCGTGGGGTCGTCGACTTCAGATACGATTTTCGCTACAATATTGGCTTGGCACGACGTCACGTTGAACTGGTAGTCGCGCCGAATGCTGTTCAGCAGCACGCCATTCCGCCATTCTTCGACGCAAATCGCCACGACGAACTGTCCAGTCACCGTGAGCTTTCCGCTCAGTACACCGGTGGCGCCGTTGATGCTCAGCGACGGACTGCCCGGAATCGGGTTGCTCGGGGTCGACGGATTCAAAAAACTAATGGGGGCGTAGGGCGGTGGCGCCGGCGGATTGGGCGATGGGGAATTAAATCCCGACCCGTTGTCTTTGCCCCCGCCGTGCAGTGGGTTGCACAGGGTGTAGTGCAGCGAATCGCCGTCGGGGTCGGTTGCCGACGTCGGAATGTTGAGGTTTTCTTGGTTGCACAGCACGATGGGCGGCAAGCTATTCCACTGCGGACTGCTGTTGCAGGCGTCGTTTGCCGGAATGCGCGTTGTTAACGTTGATCCCCAGTCGTCCGGCGTCGGAATGTTGCTGATGGTTGCGTTACGGCAGCACCGCTGGTAGGTTATCACGTATCCATTGGCTCTCGGCGGCAGCGTGATGGTTGTAGTGTACACCGCATACTCGGTGCATATGTTGGGCGGAGCCTGCAAGCAGGGGTTTCCAGTGTTCGCTGGAACCGGAATCGTCGGCCCCTTGTTCACGCTGAGGTTGTGCAGCAACGTGGGCTGAATTCCGTCGTAAATACCGATCGACGACTGCGGATCTAACTGGGCTCCGGTCGAATTGCAATCCCGGTACACCACCAACTTGATCTGGTAGAGGTTGTTGCCGAGGCAGGTGTACGTGAGCTCTCCGCCCACCAGGTGGGCAGCGCGGCTGCTCAAGCTCGCCAGGAGCAGGGCAATCAGGGCAAGGGTGGAACGCAGTCGGACCATTTCATGCACAGGTATCCGTGCTCCGCAAAGTACGCGAATGCACTCGGGTCTTCGGCCACGGCCAGCACAAAGTCTCCGCCCCATGCGCCAAGGCTCTTGAGCGTTGCGCGAACGACCGTAAAGCGCTCTTGAATCCTGGGGAGGCCGGTCCATGCGGCGGTGCGCGCCTCGGCTTCTTCGATGAGCTGCATCCACTCCGTCACTTTTTGGGCCTCGGCCATGGCGCGCGACAGGTCGCTGATCGCGTCCAACTCTGCCTGAAGCGGTTCCCTGCGGCCGCGCTGCACTTCTTTTTGGCTGTCTTGCTTTTGCCCGATGTAGACCAGGGCAAAATGCTCGGTGGGCCAGTGGGCGGCCGCGGCGGCGGACCATTCCCCTTGGGCCGGTCCTATTTTGCGGTAGATCAGGGCTGAGGTGGCGCGCGCACAAGCTACATCAAACCCCGATCCGCGCGAGGTGGCAAAATGCAGGTCGAGTACCGGGACTCCCGTCCACTGCGCCACCAAATCGGTCAGCGACGAGCTCGACCCCCAGCCCCAGCTGCGGTCGAATTCAAGTTCAGTTCGCACGAGTCCCATGTCAGGCACTTGGCCCCCTAAAGAGCGTGCGGCCTGCAGGAGCGATTCCACGTGCGGGTCAGTCATGGCTGATGCGTCCAGCCAGGCATGTCCGTGGCGGTCCACCGCGGTCCAATGCAGGGGCTGGTCGGTGGCTCGGTAGGTCAGCCGTTGGCCTAGCCGTGTAGGTACGGCTAGGGCCGATGCGCCATGGAGCACCCAGTATTCGCCGCACAGCAGCAGCTTACCGGAACTCCAAAAGGCACTCATGAGCGCACCCCTTCGGCGGCGGGAGTGGGAATGCCCCGAAGTGCACAAAAAGCGTGGACCACATCGGCGTGGTGCGGCACTTTATCGGCAAAGAAGCTCGTCAAGTGGGCTTTTTCGGCGTCGGTGGCCTCCAGCTGGTTCAAAATGTTCAGCAGGTGCATCTTCATATGGCCTTTTTGAATGCCCGTCGTGGTCAAGGCGCGAAGGGCGGCAAAATTCTGCGCGAGTCCCGATGCGGCCACAATGCCCATCAATTCGTGGGCTCCCGGATTTCCCAGCATTTCGAGGGCCAGTTGGACCATCGGATGGAGCTTGGTAAGTCCGCCCACGGTGCCGAGCGAAAGCGGAATCTCGATCCAAAACCGAAACTCACCGTCTTCTACCGAGCAGTGCGTCAGCGACCGGTACTGTCCGTCGCGCGAAGCATAGGTGTGGCAGGCGGCCTCTACGGCCCTAAAGTCGTTGCCCGTTGCGAGAACCACCGCGTCGATGCCGTTCATGATGCCTTTGTTGTGCGTGGTGGCGCGGTAGGGTTCGACCTCTGCGATGCGCACCGCGCGTTGAAACTTGCGGGCAAACTCCTGCACGTCCAGACCCGATCCGTCATCTAAATCGCTTAACGCGCAGCGCACCTCGGACCGCACAATGCACTCTGGAGTGTAGTTACTCAAAATGCACATGACTACTTCGAGGTCGCCACTGGCCGTTCCGGAGTCGGTCGCCGCTTCAAGCCGCAGCACCTTGGCCATCTCCTCCAGGCAGGAATTGATGAAGTTCGCCCCCATCGAGTCCCGGGTTTCAAAGCGAACCTCGAGCTGAAAGTAATCGTCCATGGCCTCGCGGCGGTCCTTTACGTCGATGCTCAGGATTCCGCCCCCGCGAGCCCGCATGTTCGCCGTGATCGAATCGGTGGCGGCCAACAATTCAGGCTGAATCTGTTCAACCAAGCGATTCAGGGCCCCGGCATCCCCCGTAAAAGTGAAGTGGATGTGGCCAATTTTGGTCGACGAAATCACCGACGAATGAAAGCCTCCGCGGTCCATCCAAAACTGCGCAGACTTGGCCGCAGCCGCCACCACTGAACTTTCTTCAATGGCCATTGGCACCGTGTATACCTGATTGTTAATGACAAAATTGGGCGCTACACCTAGGGGTAGAAAGTAGTTAGCTACCGTGTTCTCGATGAACTCGTCGTGCCGCTTTTGCACGCCCTCGTCGGCGTGGTTGTACGAAGCCATAAGTTCCTGACCACGGGCCGGATCGCTCAAGTGCTGTTCGGTGAGCCACGTGATTTTGGCGGCTTTGCTCATCTTAGAAAAACCGCGAATTTGGAGGTTGCTGCGCTTCATGTTTAAGGTTTAGTACAAAAGTAACCGCTTATCGCCCCAGAGGTTCAACAAAGCGCCACATTACTGCCCCTGCAACGTAGGCAAGGGCATCAAGGGGGTCCGCGGTAAAGCGCGTATCAACCCGCGGAATCCACAGCTCAAAAGCCACAGCTAGAAGCAAGGTGAAGGCGCCCACAAGGGACCACGGTAAAACAAAGTCGGGACGAACGCGGCGCGCCAACCAGCTCGGTACGCCCAACGCTACCGGAATCGTGCACCACGGATCCAAAAACGAATCAGCCCAGTCGATGGAAGCGCCAAAAGCAATTCCGATCTGGTGGAGCCCAAAGGCCAACAAGGCCAGGGCCGTGACGAGGTTCAAACGGCAACCCAGTAGGCCATCCAGGCAATGGCTCCGCCCACGGCGAGCACCGCCCAGTGCATGGCCTTGCCGGCATTGATCAGACTGCGCTTCCAGTGGGGATTCTGGGGGTCGTTGTTCCATTCCATAGTGGGCATTTCAAACGCTTTGTGCCGGTTCGGATTTTCGTGGTTGGCAAAGGTGCTGTGGACCTGGCGCTCGGCTGCGCAGGACGGGCAGCGGTCGGGATCCTCGCCCCACTGGCCGCATTCGGTGCATTTTAGCTGGGTAGCCATGCGGCAAAGGTAATCTCGCGTAACGGCTCTGCATAAAAAAAGCCCCACAGCGAACTGAGGGGCTTGGCGATTTTGGTGGTTCGGGGCGGAATCGAACCGTCGACACATGGATTTTCAGTCCATTGCTCTACCAACTGAGCTACCGAACCAAAATCGGGAGTGCAAATTTAAGCAAAAAACCTGAACTAACTTTGATTTCTTCAAATGATTGCTGTAGACGCCGGAAACACGACCATCAAAGTCCTGGAATTCAA
>VGFU01000020.1 GCA_016868755.1 Bacteroidota bacterium
AAGGGCAAGGCAGCGGCGCCGTCCGACGAGCGTGCGGCCGAGGATTTTAGGTGGCTCCGCGCCGAGATTCAGCGTGTGGGTTGGGACGCCTACGAGGTGAGCAACTACGCCCAACCGGGATTCCGCGCCCAGCACAACAGCGCCTACTGGAAGGGCAGCCCCTACGTCGGAATCGGCCCCGGCGCCCATTCCTTTGACGGAAACCGAACCCGGCAGGCCAATGTGCGCAGCAACCCCGGCTACCAAAAGGCCCTTTTAGCGCCCGTTCCGACGGGCTGGTTTGAGCTCGAGGTGCTGAGCGACCAAGAGTGGTTCCACGAGCAGGTGCTCACCCAGCTGCGCCGCGCCGAGGGTCTGAGCCGGGCCGCTGCGCAAGGCCGCGATTTGGACCGGGCCTGGGCCTCCTGGATTAGCCAAGGTATGCTTCGGACCGACGAACAGGGCTGGTGCCTCGACGGCGAAGGCTGGCTGTGGGCCGACGCGATTGCGTCTGATGCATTTGGCCTTGAGGACTGATTCGTTTAGCTTCGTGCTATGTTCGATTTAAGTATTCCGGTGGAGTTTGGCCGCCCGAGGGCCTGGTACCTCGACGGTCCACGCCGCGAGGCTGTGCGACTCGGCGAGTGGGTTGGCGATGTGAACCAAGGCGGAAGCGTGAATTTTTTTGACGTACACTTTAATCCCCACGCCCACGGCACCCATACCGAATCGGTGGGCCATGTGGTGAGCGAATCGGTGCATGCGGTGAGCTTGCCGCTGCCGCCCTGGATGCGGGCGCGGGTGGTGCGCATTCCAAGTCCGCGCCTGCTGCGTCTTGAGGTGCTTCAGGCGAGTTCGGCGTCGCGGTTTGACTACGATGCCCTAGTCCTTGCCACGCACGAAGGCGACCTAAGCCAGCGCGACTGGCGCCGCAGCGATCCGCCCGCCGTGGAACCCGCGGCCTTGGCCTGGCTCGCGGAGCACGGCGTTCGCCATCTGCTCATCGATCTGCCCAGCGTGGACCCCGAAGAAGATGGTGGAGCCTTGGCGGCGCACCGCGCCTTTTGGGGACTGCCTTTGGGATCTACGGCCCTTGCCGACGCCCGCCACGCCGGGGCGAGCATTACCGAACTCATTCAGGTTCCCGCGGACTGCGCCGAGGGCAACTATATGCTGAATTTGAGCCTTGCTCCGATGCACGGCGACGCGGTGCCCAGCCGCCCCATTTTGTTCCCCGCCGAGAGTACTTAAACGCCTACCTTTGCCCATTATGTGGGAAAAACTTGGTCGTTTTTTACGCCGTAATCGTCGTGCGGTCCTAGCCTTTTGGGTCGTTTATGTGTTGGTAATGGCTTTTTTGGGTCGGAATGTGGAAGTAAGCTACCACTTCGCCAAAATGCTGCCTGCCGACGATAGCGTCTACACTGAATTTGTTGACCTTAATAAGCACTTCGACCAAGGCAGCGGTGGCGTCGTCTTTCTTGCCGCGCACGACCGGGCGATGTTCACTCCCTACATTTTGAATTCGTGGATCGAGATGGCCAAAAGCATCGAGAACACCCCCGAAGTCGAAAACGTCCTCTCCTGGCACAACGCCGTTACGCTGTATTTAGGTCCTGACTCCACCGATCGCTTCGAGGCACTTAACATCTGTGACGGCCGCATTGACACGCGGGCCGAGGCCGAAACCCTAAGGGCTGAGCTAAATGAGCTTCCGGTATACCACGGATTGATGAACAGCCACGACGGCAACACCCAGCTCATGGCGGTGCGCATCAGCGACACGGCGAACTACAGCAAGCTGTTCTTCCCGATGATCGACCACATTACGGCCGAAGCAAAAAAGTTTGAGCGCCGCACGGGCATCGACGTGCAAATCTCGGGAGTGCCCTACTTGCGCATGGTCAACGCCCGGAGCATCAAGTCAGAAATCAACCTCTTTTTAGGGTTGACCGCCATTGTTACGCTCATCATCATGTTTGCCATGATGCGGAGCACCCGGGCCGCCCTCATAGCCCTGGCGGTCGTGGGCGTTGGCGTCGTTGGTTCGTTTGGGGTCTTGGGTGCTTTAGGGTACAAGCTCACCCTATTCAGCGCCCTGATTCCGCCCTTGCTCATCGTCATTGTAGTGCCCAACTGCATTTTCTTCATCAATAAATACCACCAGGAATACGCTCGAGACCAAGATGTGGACGCGGCGGTGCAGCACACGGTTAAAAAAATCGGAGGGGTTGCGCTGCTTACCAACCTCACCACCGCCCTTGGTTTTTCTACGTTTACGCTGACCTCGAGCGACGCGTTGGTCCATTTTGGCATCGCAGCAACGATCAACATTATCGTAGTCTACGTGCTGTCCATCACCATCTTGCCGGTGCTCTACAGCTGGTTGCCGGCTCCGCGCCCGCAGCACTACAAGCACCTGGATCAAAAGTGGCTCAGCGACGGCGTTGCTTGGCTTGAGCGCGTAGCTCAGCACCACCGCAAGTGGGTGTACATCGGGGCATTGACCTTGGCCGCCGCTGGCGGGGTGGGAATGCTGCGCATGCAGACCACCGGTAACATTACGACCGACATCGATCCTGCCGACCCGCTCGTGCAGCAGATGCGCTTTTTTGAGCAAGAGCTGGGTGGCGTAATTCCCCTCGAGGTGGTCATCAACACGCGCGAGCCGGGCGGAGTTAACTCGTCGTCGGTACTTCGGCAGGTGGAGGAGTTTCAGCGCTCGCTGGACACACTGCCCAACATGTCCCGAAGTCTGAGTGTCGTCGACTTTATGAAGTTTGGCCGCCAAGCTTTTTATGGCGGAATGCCTGAGTTTTATGAGCTGCCCACCGCTGCCGAACGCCGGCAAATCGCAGCATTGCTGCCGTCGGGAGCGGCCGATGCCAACGCGGCCCTGACCTCAGGGCTTGTGAGTGCAGACGGACAGCGCATGCGCATCACCGTTCAGGTGCGCGACCTTCCTCGCCCCGAAATGGTCAACGTGGTCAAGGCCATTCAAGCTAACGCCGACGCCATTTTTGACCGGGTACAGGTCGATGTCAGCTTTTCAGGTGCGGGTTTGATCTTTTTGCGCTCCACCGAGTACCTCATCGACAACCTCATCATGAGCCTAATTTTTGCGGTTGTCGTGATTTCGCTGCTCATGGCGGGACTGTTCCGCTCGTGGCGAATGATGGTTGTGGCCATCCTGCCCAACCTGCTGCCGCTGATCATGACGGCGGGCATTATGGGCTGGTTTGGGATTCCCGTCAAGCCATCAACCGTGCTGATTTTCTCTATTGCCTTTGGTATATCGGTCGACGACACCCTGCACCTTTTGTCGCGCTACCGCCAAGAGCTGCTGGTGAACGGCGGCAACATCGGCAGGGCGGCCTTGATCGCCATTCGCGAGTCAGGGGTGAGTATGTTTTACACCTCGGTGGTTTTGTTTGCGGGATTTATGATCTTTTTAGCCTCAAACTTTGGAGGAACTCAGGCCCTAGGCTTGCTCGTCTCGATTACTTTAGGCTTCGCGATGTTTACAAACCTGCTTCTCTTACCCTCGCTCCTCATGTCGCTTGACCGCGTGATGTCGGCTAAGGAGCAGGAACACTCTCTTGCGGAACTCTCAGAAGGCGAATAATGAAAGGCATCATCTTGGCCGGCGGTTCCGGCACCCGACTCCATCCGCTCACGCACAGCATCAGCAAGCAGCTCATGCCGGTGTACGACAAGCCGATGATTTACTACCCGCTTTCGACCTTGATGGAGGCCGGTATTCGCGAAATCCTGCTCATCACGACGCCGCACGACGCGCCCCTGTTTCACAAGCTTCTGGGCGACGGATCGCAGCTCGGCTGCCGCTTCGATTACACGGTGCAGCACGAGCCCAACGGCTTGGCGCAGGCCTTCGTGCTCGGCCGCGACTTCATTGGCGACGACGCGGTGGCGCTGGTTTTGGGCGACAACATCTTTTACGGAACCCAGATGCCCAGCATCCTCCAGGCCTCGGCCAACCCCCAGGGCGGCGTCGTGTTTGCCTACCCCGTGAGCGACGCCGAGCGCTACGGCGTGGTCGAGTTTGACGCGCAGGGCAAGGCCCTTTCGATCGAAGAAAAACCCGCGCAGCCCAAGAGCAACTACGCGGTCCCCGGCCTGTACTTCTACGACAACCAAGTCGTCGACATCGCCGCCAACCTCAAGCCCTCGGCGCGCGGCGAGTACGAAATCACCGACGTCAACCGCGAGTACCTGCGGCGCGGCGAGCTCAGCGTCCAAATCATGGACCGCGGCACGGCCTGGCTCGACACTGGCACCTTCGAGAGCCTCATGGAAGCCGCCCAATTCGTGCAAATCATCGAGCGCCGTCAGGGCCTTAAGGTGGGTTGTATTGAAGAGGTCGCCTACCGCCAGGGCTTCATTGACGCCGCGCAGCTCGAGGCCCTTGCGGCTCCGCTCGTGAAAAGCGGGTATGGAGCCTACCTGCGCACCTTGCTCCGCTAAACCAAACCCCATTCGTGGGCGTTGCCCTTAAACATCCCCTAAGTCATGCAGTCGGTCGAACGCCTTCAACGCACCTTTATTCAGTCGCTCGAAGCGAGCATGGGCGAGCCCGAATGGAGCCGCCAGCCCGACCGCTTGTATGCCCCGCAGCGCTACATTTTGGCCATGGGCGGCAAAAGATTGCGCCCGGTTTTAGCACTGATGGGCGCGGAGGCCGTGGGCGCTAAAGCCGAGGTGGCCCTGCCGGCGGCCCATGCGGTCGAGCGCTTTCACAACTTTTCGCTGATCCACGACGACATTATGGATGCGGCGCCCCTTCGGCGCGGACACGCCACGGTGCACGAGCGCTGGGGCGTCAACACGGCCATTTTGAGCGGCGATGCGTTGTTTGCCTTAGCTTTCAAGGCATTGGAGGCGGCCCCCAAGTCGGCCTTGCCGGAGCTTTACCGCGTATTTACCCAAACGGCCATGGAGGTCTGCGAAGGCCAGCAATGGGACATGGATTTTGAGCACGAGGACCGCGTCGAAGAAGGCGCCTACCTGCGCATGATTCAGTACAAAACCAGTGTTCTCTTGGGCTGCGCGCTGCAGATGGGGGTCTTGAGCGGCGGCGGATCGGCCGAAGTCGCTCAAGCGCTTTACTCGTTTGGCTTGGAATTGGGAACCTCATTTCAGATCCACGACGACCTGCTTGACGCCTTTGGCGACCCGGCTAAAACCGGAAAGCAGGCGGGCGGGGACCTCATTCAGGGCAAAAAAACCATGCTGTGGATTGAATTGGGTCGCCGCAGCCCCGAGCACCTCAACGAAGCCATGGCCCTGAGCGGTTCAGAGCGGGTAGACGTGCTTACCGAAGCCCTCGAGACCACCGGAGTCCGCGCCTACGTCGAGTCGCGCCGCAAAGAGCACTTTGATCGGGCCCTTGTGGCCCTCGGCCGCGCCGGAGACTTGGGCGCTGCAACCCCCGACCTGAGGGAACTCGCCGAGTGGCTTTTTTCCCGCGAATCCTAGGCTTTTTGGCCGTAATTTTGCCGAGAGTTTGCCCACTATGGATCGCTTTTCTTTTCTCGGCAGTGCCCACGTCGCCTACTTAGACGAACTCTACCAGCAGTACGTCGAGAATCCGGACTCCGTAGAGCCCTCGTGGCGCGCTTTTTTTCAAGGCTACGACTTTGCGCGCAGCCCTTACGGCGACGACCTAGAGTCGCTCGTCGCACCGGTGGGGCCCGAGGTGCCCGAAGAGCTCCGCAAAGAGTTCATGGTGCTCAACCTCATCAACGGCTACCGCACCCGCGGCCACCTGTTTACCCAGACCAACCCGGTTCGCGAACGCCGCACCTACAAGCCCACGCTTGACCTCGAGAACTTTGGCTTGAGCGCCGCCGACCTCGACAGCAGCTTTCAGGCGGCCGTTGAAGTGGGCTTGCCGGGGCCGGCTCCGCTGCGCGAAATCGTCGAGCAACTCAAGGCCATTTACTGCCGTTCCATTGGGGTTGAGTACATGTACATCCGCGACCCGCAGGTGGTCAAGTGGATTCAGAACTACGTGCACGTCAACGACAACTACCCGACGCTGAGCGCCGACGAGAAAAAGCACGTGCTCCACAAGCTCAACGAAGCGGTGGCCTTCGAGAACTTTCTCAACACCAAGTTTGTCGGCCAAAAACGCTTCTCGATCGAGGGCGCCGAAGCGCTGATTCCGGGCTTGGACTTTCTCATGCAGCGCGCTGCGGACCTCGGCGTCGAAGAAGTCGTACTGGGCATGGCCCACCGCGGACGCCTGAATGTGCTGACCAACATTTTTGGCAAGCCTGCGCGCCAGATTTTTAGCGAATTCGAAGGCAAAGAATTTGATGACAAAGAAGGATTTGATGGTGACGTCAAGTACCACCTGGGTTACACGACGACGAAAACGCTCCGCAACGGGCGCAGCCTTAAGCTCAACATTTCGCCGAACCCCTCGCACCTCGAGGCTGTAGACGCGGTAGTGGAGGGCATCGCGCGCGCTAAAGGCAACACCGACTACGGAATGGACCGCGCCAAGGTGCTTCCGATTCAAATCCACGGCGACGCGGCGGTAGCCGGCCAGGGCATCGTGTACGAAGTCGTGCAGATGGAGCGCCTCGACGGCTATGGCACGGGCGGAACCATTCACCTGGTCATCAACAACCAGGTTGGATTCACGACGAACTACCTCGACGCCCGCTCGTCGACCTACGCCACCGACGTGGCCAAAGTCGTTTTGGCCCCGGTGCTCCACGTCAACGGCGACGACGTCGAGGCCGTGGTGCACGCCATGCGCTTCGCCATGGAGTACCGGCAGCACTTTGGTCGCGACGTATTCATCGACCTGCTTTGCTACCGCAAGTACGGCCACAACGAGGGCGACGAACCGCGCTTTACTCAGCCCCTGCTGTACAAGGCCATTGCACGCCACCCCAATCCGCGCGAAATCTACCACGCCAAGCTGCTCGCCCAGGGCGCTACGCACGCCAACTTGGTCAAAGAAATGGAGGCGGAATTCAAGCAGCTCCTCGAAGGCCATTTTGATGAAGCCAAGCAGATCGCCAAGAACGTCATCGTGCCGTTCATGGAAGACGAATGGGCGCCCTACCCGCCGGCGTCGGGCGATGCCGTGCACCAGCTTCCGGTAACCGGAGTCGAGCGCACCCGCATCGAGTCGGCCGCCACGGCCCTCACCACGCTGCCCGAGGGCAAAAAGTTCTTGAACAAGGCCAGCCGTCTGCTTGAGGACCGCCGCGCCATGGTCTTTGACCGCAACGCCATCGACTGGGGTATGGCCGAGAATTTGGCCTATGCGACCCTGCTTCAGGAGGGCTTTAACGTGCGGATTTCGGGCGAAGACGTCGAGCGCGGAACCTTCAGCCACCGCCATGCCGTGCTGAAAATGGAGGATTCCGAAGAGGAATACATCCCGATGAACGCCGTTCCGGGCAAGACCGGCCGCTTTGCGATCTACAATTCGCACCTTTCAGAATATGCGGTGCTCGGATTTGACTACGGATATGCCATGGCGAGCCCCGAGACCCTGGTGATCTGGGAAGCCCAGTTCGGCGATTTCGCCAACGGCGCCCAAATCATCATCGACCAGTTCATCAGCGCCGCCGAAGACAAGTGGAACACCCAAAACGGCTTGGTAATGCTGCTCCCGCACGGCTACGAAGGCCAGGGCGCTGAGCACTCGTCGGCCCGCCTCGAGCGCTTTTTGCAGCTCTGCGCCGAAGACAACATGGCCGTGTGTAACCCGACGACGCCGGCCAACCACTTTCATTTGCTTCGCCGGAGCATGCACTGGAGCTTCCGCAAGCCGCTGGTGGTGATGAGTCCCAAGAGTTTGCTGCGCCACCCCAAGGCGGTTTCGACCGTTGAGGAGCTGGCCGCCGGCACGTTTCAGCCGCTGATCGGCGATGCGACCGCGGATGCCGCCAAGGTCACGAAGGTGGTGTTCTGTTCAGGCAAGCTGTACTACGAGCTCGACGAGGAGCGCAGTACGCGCGGAGCCGTGGACACGGCCATCGTCCGCCTCGAGCAGCTGTACCCTTTGCCCGCCGCCCAAATGCAGGCGGAGCTCGCCAAGTACCCGTCAGCGGTCAAGCTGGTTTGGGCCCAAGAAGAGCCCGCAAATATGGGCGCCTGGACCTACCTGCTGGCCAACTGCGACCTAAAGCTGCAGCGCGTATCGCCGCCGGCATCGGCCGCTCCCGCAACCGGTTCCCACAAGGCCGCCCACCACATTCAGCACCGCCTGATTGCCCAAACATTTGATTGCTAAAATCCCCCTCGAACCATGATCCTTGATATGAAGGTGCCCTCTCCGGGCGAATCGATTAGCGAAGTTGAAATCGCCACCTGGCTCGTTAGCTCGGGCGACTATGTCGAGAAGGACCAGGCCATTGCCGAGGTGGACTCTGATAAGGCGACGCTGGAGCTTCCAGCTGAGGCCGCAGGGGTGATCGAAATTTTGGTGGAGCCCGGAACCACCGTGGCCGTGGGCCAAGTGGTGTGCCGCATTGACACGTCGGCCGCGGCGCCTGAGGGCGGAGCCAAGCCGTCCTCTAGCGACGTGCCCAACCCAATGCCGGTGGCTGCTGCCCCGGCACCTGCCGCTGCAACCGCGACCTACGCGACCGGAACCGCTTCGCCCGCCGCCAAAAAAATCCTGGCCGAGAAGGGCATGGACCCCAGCCAAGTCGCCGGAACCGGTAAGGACGGCCGCATCACCAAAGAAGACGCCGTCAACGCCAAGGTAGCCATGGGCTCCGCCTCTTCGGCTGGCCGCGGCGAGACCCGCACCCGCATGAGTGCCCTTCGCCGCAAGCTGGCGACCCGCCTCGTGAGCGTGAAAAACGAAACGGCCATGCTGACCACCTTCAACGAGGTCGACATGAAGCCCATTATGGACCTGCGCAAAGAATACAAAGACGCGTTTGCCGCGCAGCACGGCGTCGGGCTCGGGTTCATGAGTTTCTTCACCCTCGCCACCGTGCGCGCCTTGAAAATGTTTCCGGCCGTGGCCAGCATGATTGACGGCGACGACATGGTGTCGTTTGACACCACCGACATTTCGGTCGCGGTGAGCGGACCCAAGGGCCTGATGGTTCCCGTGCTCCGCAACGCAGACCAAATGAGCTTTGCCGACGTCGAAGCGGGCATCAAGGACCTCGCCACCAAGGTGCGCGACGGCAAAATCAGCGTTGACGAGATGACGGGCGGATGCTTCACCATCACCAACGGCGGCGTGTTCGGTTCCATGCTTTCGACCCCCATCATCAATCCGCCGCAGAGCGCGATCCTCGGAATGCACAACATCGTCGAGCGCCCCGTGGTGCGCGACGGCCAAATCGTGGTGCGCCCCATCATGTATGTGGCCATGAGCTACGACCACCGCATCATCGACGGCCGCGAGTCAGTCGGCACCCTCGTCGCCATAAAAGAAGCCCTCGAGAATCCCGTGGAGCTGTTGATGGGCGGCGACGTGAAGGCGGGACTTGGGTTGGGCAACTAGCAACGAGCAGCTAGCAACTAGCGGCTAGCAACGAGCAGCTAGCAACGAGCTTGTTAGCCCCTCGGGCTTCTTCTAAATTCTAACTTTGCGGCATGCTGCTGATTGATACCCATACCCACTTGGATAATCCGCAACTCGAGCCGGATCGGGCCGAAGTGTTTGCGCGCATGAAGCAGGCGGGGGTTGGGCGAGCGCTAATTCCCAACGTTGACGACGAAAGCTGGCCGCGCATGCAGGCCCTTCAAGCGGAGTACCCTGAGGTTGTGCGGCTGATGCTCGGACTGCATCCCTGCCATGTGGGCGAGGACTGGGTCGAGGTTTTGGATCGCTACGAAGCTCGGTGGTCCGCGACCCCTGAGGCATTTGTCGCCGTGGGCGAACTCGGACTCGACCTCTACTGGGACCAGACTACGCTGGACCGCCAGGTGGCGGCCTTGGAGCGCCAGCTGGAGTGGTGCGTGCGCTGGAACAAGCCCTTCAGCATGCACGTGCGCGAGGCCTGGGGCCCGACGATGGACGTGCTGCGGACCTGGAAGGGTCGGGGCCTTCGCGGCGTCCTTCACTGCTTCACGGGTTCCCGCGAAATTGCTGAAGAGCTGATCGGCATGGGCTTTTACCTCGGAATTGGGGGCGTTGCGACGTTTCCGAAGGCGGGTGTGACCGACGTGCTTCGGGCAGTAGGCCTGGATCGCTTGGTCCTTGAAACGGATTCGCCGTACCTGGCTCCGGTTCCGTTCCGCGGCAAACGAAACGAAAGCGCCTATGTGCGCCGAGTCGCCGAATACCTCGCGGTAGCGCTCGACCGCACGGTTGCCGAAGTCGCAGAGGTCACGAGCCGGAACGCGCAGCATATCTTCGGGCCGTGAAACTGCTGATCCTATACACTGGAGGAACTATTGGCATGGTGGCCCAGCGCGACGGAAGTTTGGTTCCGTTCCACGCCGACGCCCTGCGCGCCAACGTGCCCGATTTGGCCCGACTGGCCGCCGAGGTCGATTGCCGCAGCTTGGGCCAGCCCAAGGATTCTTCTGACGTAGGCCCCGACGATTGGCGCGCCATGGCCGACGCCCTCTGGGCGGCCCGCGACGAATTCGACGGCTTTGTCGTGCTCCACGGGACCGATACCATGGCCTACAGCGCCAGCGCCTTGAGCTTTATGTTGGGCGGTTCGTTTGGCAAGCCGGTGGTGCTCACGGGCAGCCAGGTTCCGCTCGGCGTGCTGCGAAGCGACGGCCGCGACAACCTGCTCACGAGCCTTGAAATCGCGATGCTGCGCGATGCCCAGGGCGCCCCGCGGGTGCGCGAGGTGACCGTGTTTTTTGAGAACCGCCTCTTTCGCGGAAACCGCGTCTACAAGCATTCCGCACGCCAATTTGACGCATTCCACAGCCCCAACTACCCTGAATTGGGTCGAAGCGGAGTTGAGCTCGTGCTGCACCGCAAACGGCTCTGGCAGCCCAACTTGGGTGAGGAGCGCCGCACCGGCTTGAACCCCAACGTCGCCGTGGCCACCTTGACCCCGGGAATGACCGAGTCCGCCCTGCGCGCTATGCTGCTGGGAAGCCGCGCCGAAGGGGTAGTGCTGCAAACCCTTGGCAGCGGCAACGCTCCGGCATGGCCCTGGCTGGCCGACGTGCTGGCTGAAGCCCATGCGGCCGGCGTGCGCGTGGCCCACGTTTCCCAATGCCGCGCCGCGTCACCTGCGCCTTCAAACTACGCGTCGGGCAAAGTGATTCAAGCGGCCGGCGTATGGGAGTCCGGTGGAATGACCCTCGAGGCCGCCGTGGTCAAGATGATGCTTGTCTTGGCTTTAGCGCCCGAGCATCAAGCGCAAGCCTGGTCCGCAAGCTGGGCCGGCGAACGCGACTAAGGCCGCCGTCCTCCTTAATCCTACCACAGCCGACAGGCAATAAAAAAGCCGCCCCCCGAAGGAGGCGGCTCGTTCACTCCCGAAGGAGGTCTCGATTAGTTCATAACCGTCACGCGGGCTACAGCGCTGCTGCCGTCGGCGAAGAAGGCAGTCACGAAGTAGAGTCCGTTGGCGAACTGCGTAGCGTCAAGCTGCGTGCCGTGTACACGGGCCACCACTTCGCCTACGCTGTTGGTCAAGATCACGGCGGCGAGGTCTTCGCGCGTCGTGGCGATGTTGATTACCGAGTTGGTTGGGTTCGGGAATACGCGGATGCTGTTCATCGACGACTCGCCGAGTCCCACACAAGCCTCAACTACCACGGTGGTCGTAGCGCTGTTGGCGCAACCGTTGGCATCGGTGTAGCTGTAGGTAATCGTGTGCGATCCAACACCTGCGGTGGCAGGGTCAAAGCTGGCTCCGGTAACACCGGTTCCGCTGAATGTTCCGCCTGACGGAGCGCCAGCCAGTACGACCGGGCCGTAGTTCACGCACGTGGTGTCGCTGAAGGCGAGTACCGTAACGGCGGGCAGGTTGTTGACCACGATGGTCTTGCTGGTCGCCGTGCTGGTGCAGCCATTGGCGGTTACCGTTACCGAGTACACTCCGGCGTTGGCAGCCGTAGCGTTGGCGATGGTCACGCTGGCACTGGTGCCACTGTAGTTGGGTCCGCTCCAGGTAAACGTAGCACCCGGTGCACTTGAGCTCGCCGTCAGCTGAATGGTTTCACCTGCGCAAAGCACCGAGTCTACCACGGTCACGCTTGCCGCCGCCGGAGCAGTTGGGTTCGCGATCGAGTAGGGGCCGAACGTCGAAGCACATCCGGTAGCGTTGGTGGCGGTCAGGTTGTAGACGCCAGCTGCAACGTTGGTAAGGTTGGCCGAAGTGCCGACCGAAACGTTGGCGCTGTTGGTCCAGTTGTAGGTCAAGCCGGTACCGGTTACGGTCACGCCCGTGATTGAACCGTTTGAAAGTCCGCAACCTGCATTGGTAACCGTAGGCGTGCCGCTAAGGCTGGGCGCAGCGTCTACCGTGATGCTGAAGGTGGCCGTGTCGGAGCAACCGGCGACGTTGGTGCCGATCACCGTGTAGGTGGTGTTGGCCGTGGGGCTCACCATCAGGGTGTTGGTCGTCGTGCCGTTGTTCCACAGGTAGGTCGCGCCACCGGCGGCGGTCAAGGTCACGCTCTGACCAGCGCACACGGTTGCGGTACCTGTTACGGTAACGGTCGGACGCGCCTCAACTGCAACGGTTGCGGTGCTGCTGTTGGAACAGCCTGAACCGTCGGTGATGGTAACCGTGTAGCTTCCGGAGGTGGACACCGTGATGCTTTGCGTCGTTGCGCCCGTGCTCCAGAGGTAGCTGTAGCCCGCTGGGGCAGCGAGGGTCGTGCTCGAGCCCTGGCACACCGTGAGGGATCCGGTAACGGTCGGTGCCGCTAGGCCGCACGCGATGTTGTTCGCAAACGGAGCTGCCGTGAACGAGGCGCCCGTGAGGGCCACGGAACTTGCGCCCGGACGATAATCAGGTGACGTGTAGTTGTACGGAGTCGTCAAGATGTTGGCGGAGCTCAGCAGCGAGTCGTTGGCGTTGGCGCCAAAGAAGGCTTTGATGTCGAACGAAGCGCTCGTCTTGTAGAAGCCTTGGGCCGGACGGTAGCCCGCCAAGATGTTGTTTTTGAACAACAAGTTGCCGCTTGTGGCTTGACCTTCAGTCGAGGCGCCGTCGATAAACAGTCCCTTTTTGAAGTCCATGAAAATCGAGTTGTGGATTTTCATTTCGCTGTTTCGGCGCAGGCGAAGTGCGCGCTCGTGCTTGGGGTCAATCGTCGCGTTGACGTTTCCACGAAGCGGACCTACCGCAGTCACGTTCGAGAAGACTGCGGCCGTTTTGGGAATGTTGCTTGAACCGCTGCCGTCGTTGTCGCACTCAAAGCCTTCAGAGGTTGAGCCCGAAGACTGGTCGGCGATGGCCGGGTCGCGAACGATCAGCACGTACTGGATTTGTCCGCGGTAGCCGAAGTCGCAGTCCATGTCGTCGTCGAGGCCGCGGTAGGCCACGAGGTGCTTCGCATTTACGGTACCGCCGAACCACTCAAACGAGTCGTCGTTGGTGTACGAAGTCTGCACGTAGTCGATCACCGTGTTGCGGCCTACGGATCCCATAGTGAGTCCGTTGATTTCCTTGTCGATTTGGTAGGCGTAGCCACCGAACTCGATGCGTACGTACTTCAGCACGCCGCTGTTGTCGTTGTCGTTGGGGGTGGCGCCACCGCCGAACTCCGAGTCAGCTGACACGGGAAGACCTTCGATGTTGCCGATACCGGCGGGCGTGCCCGCAGCGGCGTTCGCCGGAAGGTTGTTGGCTGCCTTACCAAGAATGATAATGCCACCCCAGTCGCCAATGGCGCGGTTACCCACACCGCCGCTCGAGGTGAACACGATGGGTGCCGACTTGGTGCCGTTGGCAACAATTTTAGAACCCTTAGTGATGATCAGGGCAGAACCTGCTACGGCCTTGTTGCCACGAACCACGGTTCCGGGTTCAATAGTCAGGGTGGCACCGTTATTCACGTAGATCGGTCCGCTGATGAGGTAGGTGTTGTTGGCCGTCCAGCGCGTGTCGACCGTAATGTTGGCCGCTACGGTAACCGTCGGAGCCGGGTAAATCGTGTTGGCGGGGTCCCAGTTGGTCCAAGAGTCGGTCCACATGGGCTCTGGTGCCGGGGCAAACGCGCCGCGGAACGACGTCGTCGTGAACTGCGGGAAGCCTTGGTCGTTGAAGTCGACGTTCCTCAGCGCCAGCGAACCCGCCGCAGGGCGGTAGTCCGGAGCCGTGTAGCTGTAGGGGCTCACCAAAAGGTTGGCGGCGCTCACCAGCGTATCGTTCATGTTGTCGGCGATCCACTTCTTCGAGTTAAACGTGGCCGACGTGGTTACGATTTTATTTGAAGGCTGGCAGCCTGCAATGATGTTGTTGCGGAAGCGCAGCAGGTCCTCACCTGCACGTAGTTCCGAGGCCGTACCATCGATGTGAATTCCGCGCTTCCAATCCATAAAGATTGAGTTCAAAATTTTCATCTCGCTGTTGCGGCGCAGGCGAAGGGCGCGCTCAAACTTGCTGTTGATCGTGGCGCTAGGGTTGCCGCGAAGCGGGCCAATAGCGGTGAAGTTCGAGAACATTGCCGCCGTTTTTGGCGTATTATTCGAGCCACTTCCGTCGTTGTCGCACTCGAAACCTTCTGAAGTTGAGCCCGAAGACTGGTCGGCGATGTTCGGGTCGCGCACGATCAAACCGAACTGCACTTTACCGCGAAATCCGAAGTCGCAGTCCATGTCGTCGTCCAGGCAGCGGTAGGCCACCAGGTGCTTGGCGTTCACGGTTCCACCGAACCACTCAAAGGCGTCGTCGTTGACAAACGAAGCTTGCAGGTAGTCAATTTCCGTGGCGGCACCTACCGAGCCAAACGTAAAACCATTGATCTCCTTGTCAATCTGGTAGGCGTATCCTCCAAACTCCAGGCGTACGTACTTAAGTACCCCGCTGTTGTCGTTGTCGTCGGGGGTAGCTCCGCCGCCGAACTCTGAGTTGGTTGAAACGGGCAAACCCTCGATGTTTCCGATGCCGGCGGGCGTGCCTGCAGCAGCGTTGGCCGGGAGGTTGTTGGCGGCTTTACCCAAAAGCACAATACCCCCCCAGTCGCCAATTTGGCGGCTGCCGGGAGCGGCGCTCGAGGTGAAGACAATGGGTTGCGAAGCTGTGCCGGCCGCGATCAGTTTCGCTCCTTTGGTCACGATAAGCGCAGAACCGGCCGTGGCGACGTTGCCGCGAACCACGGTTCCGGGCTGAATCGTCAGTACCGCATTGTTGGTCACATAAATCGGACCCGAAATCAAGTACACGTTGTTGGCCGTCCACGTCGTGTTCGACGTGATGTTGGCGGCTACGGTTACCGTAGGGGCGCCGTACACGGTGGTCTGGGGATCCCAGTTGGTCCAACCGTTGGTCCACATGGGGGTGGGAGCTGGAGCGAAGGCCCCGCGGTAGTCCGTGGGCTCAAACTTCCAGTTCACTTGGGCAAACGACGAAGTCGTCAGGGCCGAAAATAGAAGGAGTGCGATTTTTTTCATGCGTAGGTTTACTATGTGGTGCAAACCTACCCGGGTAATACTACCTCAGTTTTACCGCATCGTTATAGTTCCGTAACTCCAATGCAACGCCAATGTTAAGTGCTTAAAGCTGGTAGGTCAGGCCCAGCGAAACGGTGGGTCCGAAATTGGTCCGCCACATTTGGTCGTCGCCCGCTGACCAACGCTGGTCGTTGTTGATGTCGTTGAAGAAAATCAAGTCCGGCGCCAGCAGGTCGCGGGCAGTAAACTTCAAACTGAGCTTTTTATTCACCTCTTGATTGATCGAAAGATCGAGCACGGCGCGCCCCTTTTCCCACACACTGGGTTCTTGGCTCGAGCCCACGATGAAAATGCGGTCGCCCACTTGGTTAAACGCGGCGCTTACGGTGGTTCCAGACTCCTCGTTTTGGTACTGAATTCCAGCATTGATTACGTAGGGTGACTGACCTTGTAGCGGACGAATCGAATCGCTGGCCGTGGTGGCATTCAGCGTCACCCGCGAGCGAATTAGGGCGTAGTTGGCAAACACGGTAACCTTGCTCCACAGCGCGTGATCAGGGGTTCCGAGCAGCGTGCCCACTAGGAGTCGGCCTTCTAGCTCCAATCCGTAGTCAACCGCCTTCGGAACGTTTACAAACGTGTATTCGGTTACCACGTCTTCGCGCGTAGCTTGCTCAATCGGGTTGGTGAAGTTTTTGTAAAAACCGGTCACCGACAGTACCTGGCCTTTGCCGGGATACCACTCGTAGCGAGCGTCATAATTGTCGATGGTTGAGCGCACTAAACTCGGGTTGCCCGTAACCACGTAGCGCGTTTGAAAGTCATAAAACGCAAACGGCGCCAGCTCGCGGAATTCTGGGCGGTTCAGCGTGCGCGAGTACGAGACGCGCAGGTTTTGCGCGTCGTTCACGCTGTAGATGAAGTTGACCGACGGCAAAAAGTCGAGCTTGCTGCTCTCAACCTGCACCGTGTCGTTGTTGTCGGTTTTCGAGTACAGGTTTTGCTCGAAATTCTCGGCGCGGACGCCCCAGTTGATGCGCGTTTTTTCCATGATGCGCGTGTCGAACTGCAAAAATCCGTACCCCAAGGTCGCGTTGGCGAGGTAGGAGTCTGACGACTTCGTACCCTCGCGCATCGAGAATCCGGTAGTGGCATTCATGTTGCCGCTGGCAAAAATTCCGTCAGTGGATTGGTTCAGCAGCGACTGATCAAACGACATGAAGTTGGCCAGCACGTACCCAAACTGGCGCGCCGTGTAGGAGCGGTCGCGGTACTGAGCTCCGGCGCCAATTTTAACGTTGTTGCGAAGGCCCACCTTGACCATATCCAACGGCAGCTCAAACGTTGCCTGGCCGCTGGTGATGCCCTCGAGGTTCAGTCCATAAAAACGGCTGCCCGAGTAGTCGGGGCCCACCGACGTCGAAGTAATGCCCGCACGCCACGCCGTGTCAGCTACGTCGGTGTCGCCGTAGTACAGCGTGTTGCGCAAGTTGGGTACGCTGCGCGAAATGCCGCTGTACGAACCCAGCCACTGAAACTTGCCCTTAAACGACTCGAAGTAGTGCGAACCGTTTAGCTGGCTGCTCACAATCTGGTTGTTGGTGAACCAGCGCGCACTTTGGCGGAGCACTTGATTCGGGGCGTCGATCGGCTGGCGGGTACCGTTGCGCATCAGCACGCGGTCTTGCGACGTAATCGAGTACAGATTCTTCCAGCCAATGGTCGTGTTGGGACCCACGCTGTAGGACACGTTGGCCAGCGCCCCCGCCAAGGTGTTGACTACGTAGTTGTCGTCGAGCAGGTCGCTTTCCATGAGCGAGGGCTCGCTCGAGCCTACTGCGTTTTGCCACGATTGGCGACGGGTCGTGTTGTACTGGTTGCTCTGGCTGTAGGTCAGCGCATAAATGACGCCCAAGCGGTTCGCGCCAAGCTCCTTGCTGCCTCCGCCGCTGTACTGAAGCGACAGGGCGGGCATAAACATTTTGTTTTGTAGTCCCCAATCGTTTTGGAACTTCTGAGCAACGCCGACGCGCTCGGCGGAACTCAGCAAAAACATTTGGTTTGACGTCGGAACCCCTTGCGGCAGCGCCCGCGCGCCGTTGTCGAGGCCTAGCCAGTCGGTGGAACTGCCTTGGTAGTCAAGGCGGTCCTTAAACGTGGAAATAGTATTGTAGCTGCTCGAAAAACTCACCTCCTGAAAGGCCTTACCGGGAAAACTCTTGGTATTAACCTGAATCACGCCGCCGGCAAATTCGCCCGGAAGTTCCGCCGAAGCCGTTTTAACGATCACGAGGTTGTCGAGCAGGGCCGCCGGAAACACGTCAAACGCAAACGCCTTGCGGTCCGATTCGGTCGACGGCAGCGGGGCACCGTTCAGGTACGCCGCGTTGTAGCGGTCGTTGAGTCCGCGCACAATGGCGAATTTGTTGTCTTGAATCGAAGCACCCGAAACGCGCTTGAGCACGTCGCCCGTGTTGCGGTCTGGAGTGCGGCGAATGGTTTCGGACGAAATACCGTCAGACACCGACGACAAGCTCTTTTGCTGGATCAGCAGGGCGTTCACGTTTTCGCGCACGGCCGACGCGGTGATGGTCACTTCCTCGAGGGACTCGCCCTTCGACAGCTCCATGGTGATGTTTAGCGTCGTTTCGCTTGCGGCACGCACCGTCACGCCCGTGATGGCCTTGTTGGCGAACCCAAACGACTTAATGACAATGGTGTAGGTACCTGGGGCGAGGCTCAGGCTGTATTCTCCGTCAAAATTGGTAATGGTGGTCAGCGACGTTCCTTCGACCAGCACCTGCGCTCCCGGCATGGTTTCGCCGGTTGAGCCGTCGACCACGGTTCCCGTGAGCTTGGCGGATTGGGCCCAAGCGGTGGAGGTTGCAATAAGTAAAGCCGAGAAAATGAGGAGGATGCGGTTCATAGCCTAGGGTGCGTTGCGTGATGCGTTCAGGGTGCAAAGCACGCGCAAGCGCTTAACCTCAAGTTTACGGGTATGTTAGCCCGATGTTATCAAGACTACGATATCTCTAAAGTCTCTCGAAGTTCTTTTTGGACAGCCTGCTGCCGATCTAGGGCGTACCATTTATGCAAATCTTCGCTGTACCGATGGGCCCGCTCGGGGTCGGCCTTGACCCGCTGAACCAGCTCTTGGGCCTCAGCGGGCCGTGGACCCCAGCTAGCAGTCACGTCAAACGCTTCATTCAGTTGAATCGTTTTTGGAATGCTGCGCCCACCATTGGTCAGAAACTGGTCCATCAGCTCGAGGTTTTGGTCGCGCAGCAGTACGCGTGCCTCAATGCGGCCGTTGCTGGCTCGAGCAATCGCCGCCTGAATTGGAACGATTTGTGCGCCATCTCCACACCAATGTTCGTTCAAAATCAGCCACTTGGTTCCTGGTTGGGCGTTCAGTGCGGCGACCTCGGTTTCGGGCTCCAGACGCAGGCGCTGCGTCAAACGTTTCACGCGCTGCTGGTTGATAACTAAGTATTTGGCGTACGGATCTTCTTCGTTCGGAATCTCTTTCAGCAAATCCTCGAGGTATTGGTCAATGGGAAGAGCGCGGCTCCAGGCCTGCGCGAAGTCTTCAGCATTCCATGTCATGCTTCCTTTAACGCAATATATGTTCCTTCGTTCTCGGCGTCTGGGCTGGCCGTCATATTGTCAGGTTGCTCGGCGAAGTCCTGTGGTTGAGCGTATCTTTGCCGCCCTGCAAACCATAGCCTGTTTTAGGCTTTGGCCGCAACCTGGAGAGGTGTCCGAGTGGTTGAAGGAGCGCGCCTGGAAAGTGCGTATATGGGAAACTGTATCGCGGGTTCGAATCCCGCTCTCTCCGCAAGAAACTAAGAAACCCGCAGCACATGCTGCGGGTTTCTTTTTCTGAAGCCATCCCTCCCACGGGAACGCGCCGGCGCTCCGCGCCTGGCGCAATTCCGCTTGCTCCGCGCCCGGCACAACCCCGCTAAACAAAACCCTCATTTCTCCGAACTCGTTCAGCACGTAACCGAGCCTGGGTACATCTTATGGCTCCCGTCGCAGCCCGGCATTTTTTGGCTGTACCCGCAGACGCAGTCGTTCATGCCTTTTCCGCGCAAAATGCGGACGGTGAATTTCTCGATGCGCGCCGACACCGTCGCAGACTGCTTGGCGGCCGTAAAAAACATGAGGTAGGCCCGTTGGCGCCCAACGGTAAGCGCTTCAAACGCTTCGCGCAGCCCTGGGATCACTTCGTACGCTGCTTCGAGCTCGGCCGGGACCGCAAATTCGTTTGCCGGCTTTTCGACGCGCAGTCCGCGCTGCTCCGCCTCGATAGCCGCCAGCAGGTATTCGTGCACGAAGGGTGCCGCCGCCTCGGCCTCAGCCATCGAGCTGAACTTCATCCATCGGCCTTCGACCGTGTTAGCGCCCGGCTTGCAGAGCAGGGCCTGCGGGTCGGGAATTAACGCGCCCTTCATCAGCGAAAGCACAAAGTAGTTTTTAAATCCGCCCAAAATGGCGATGTTTCGGCCCTCGTGGGTGTAGCAAGGCTGGCCCCACTTGACCTCTTCGACGAGCGGAGCTTGCAGCACCAGCGCCCGAAGGAACTGCAGTTCAGGACTCCAGCGAGTGGCCTCGGCCAGCAGCACGTCAACCTCGGGATTCATTGGTCTAAAGGTAACTCGGGTTGCCGAAACGAAGGTGCAACGAGCCGTGGGTGCGCCCAAAATTCCGCTCGTTAAATGATAGTTAAAAACTATCAACAAAAGGCGCGCGCAATCAAACAAAGTGCTAGGTTTGGGGTTCCAATTACAACGTACAACGTCACGACCAACCCTATTATGGACCATACGCAAAGCACGGGCAAGTGCCCTTTTACCAGCGAGCGCACCAAGGCAGCCGCAGGTGGCGGAACCACCAACAAAGACTGGTGGCCCAACAGCATCAAGCTTAACATTTTACGCCAGCACAGCGAGAAAGTTAACCCTATGGGTGCCGACTTCGATTACGCTAAAGAATTCATGACCCTCGACCTGGCGGCGGTCAAAAAAGACCTGGCGGCCCTTATGACCGACTCGCAAGAGTGGTGGCCCGCGGACTACGGCCACTATGGGCCCTTCTTCATTCGCCTCGCATGGCACGCCGCCGGAACCTACCGCATTGCCGACGGCCGCGGGGGTGCCGGAACGGGAACCCACCGCTTCGCGCCGCTGAACAGCTGGCCCGACAACGGCAATCTTGACAAGGCGCGCTTGCTCCTTTGGCCCATCAAGCAGAAGTACGGCCGCAAGCTTTCGTGGGCCGACCTCTTTGTGCTGGTGGGCAATGTGGCCCTCGAGACCATGGGCTTTAAAACCTTTGGTTTTGGTGGCGGACGCGCAGACCTCTGGCAGCCCGAAGAAGACATCTACTGGGGCCAAGAGACCGAGTGGCTGGGCGATAAGCGCTACGAGGGCGACCGCGATCTTGAAAATCCGTTAGCCGCCGTTCAAATGGGTCTGATCTACGTCAATCCTCAGGGCCCCAACGGCAACCCCGACCCGCTCGCCTCGGCGCGCGACGTCCGCGAAACCTTCGGACGCATGGCCATGAACGACGAAGAGACCGTGGCCCTTGTGGCCGGCGGACACACCTTCGGTAAGATGCACGGGGCAGGCGACGCCAACCTGGTAGGCCGCGAGCCCGCCGGAGCGCCCATGGAAGAAATGGGCCTGGGCTGGAAGAACGCCCACGGCAAAGGCCATTCCGAAGACGCCATCACGAGCGGACTCGAGGGCGCATGGACGACCACCCCAACGCAGTGGAGCCATAACTACTTCGAGAACCTCTTTGGCTACGAATGGGAATTGACCAAGAGCCCCGCCGGTGCGTGGCAGTGGAAGCCCAAGGGCGACGCCGGTGCCGGAACAGTGCCCGACGCCCACGTGGCCGGCAAGACCCACCAGCCGGTCATGACGACCGCTGACTTGGCGCTGCGTTTTGATCCGGCCTACGAGAAAATCTCGCGCCGCTTCTACGAGAATCCCGACGAGTTCGCCGACGCCTTCGCCCGTGCGTGGTTCAAGCTGACCCACCGCGACATGGGTCCGCGCCACCGCTACTTAGGGCCCGAGGTTCCTGCCGAGGTGCTGATCTGGCAAGACCCCATCCCCGCCGTCGACTACCCCACGGTGAGCGATGCCGACGTGGCCGCCCTCAAGGGCAAGCTGCTGGCGTCCGGCTTGAGCGTAGCGGAGCTTGTGACGACGGCCTGGGCTTCGGCTTCGACCTTCCGCGGAAGCGACATGCGCGGCGGTGCCAACGGAGGACGCTTGCGCCTCGCGCCCCAGAAGTACTGGGCGGTGAACCATCCCACCCAGCTGCACAAGGTGCTCGACGTTCTTGAGGGCATTCAAAAGCAATTCAACGCCGCCGGCGCCACCAAGGTGTCGATGGCTGACCTTATCGTGCTCGGAGGCTGCGCCGCCATCGAAAAAGCCGCCAAGGATGCCGGCCGCGACGTGAAGGTTCCGTTTAC
>VGFU01000021.1 GCA_016868755.1 Bacteroidota bacterium
CAGCAGGCAGAACTGTCTGGACACACGGTGGCGTTATTTGGGGTGGTTATAATTCTTCCATGATGTATGACCCAGCAACAGGAATAATCATTTGTGTACTTATTAATCAATTCCCTGCCCAAGCTTACCAAGTTTCTACTCAGTTACTTTCTACCCTGATTAATAACCCTGTTGGACTTAATGAAAATTCAATTCCTGATAATACAATTACACTTTATCCTAATCCAACAAATGGGCTTGTACAGATTGAAATACCAAATCAGACCATTGAGCTTATTATGGTTTATGACTTACAAGGAAAGATGATACAACAAACAACAGAAAGTCAGGTTGACCTTTCAAAATACTCTAACGGAACATATTTGATAAGAGCAAAAAAGGAAAAGGGGGTTGATACGTACAAAATCATTAAACAATAATTTAATGACTCGGACAAAACAAGAAGCACGAACCGATAACAGCACCTACCCAAAAGTTGCGGTTCAGTGCTCCGCAGACACTTTTGTGGTTAATCAAAGTTTGGTTCTCCGCATCAACATTTGTGGTAAAAATCGCCACCTTCGCCAAGCCACAAAACGTTAAGCCTCCTTGTATCAAGACAGAAAACAGTATTTAACCTCCATTAAAGTCCTTCAATTTTAAAGAAGGTTTAGTCCCTCAACCTCCTGATAACTAAATACTCAATCATCGGGATATAGCTGCAACTTTCGTCAATAAGGGGAGCCCCGCAAACCCCGCCATAACTGGCGGGGTTTTTTGTTGCTCCCAGATTCCGGGAATTCCCGAACTTCACCCAATGAAATCGTTTATCGCGCGCTACCGAGCCGAACTCATCGTGGGCGGCCTCGTGTTTCTTGCGCTGCTGCTCCGGGACCTTTTCTAAACCGGAATCCCTATTATGTACATTTCCATCACCGGCCTCACTCCTAAAGGCTTCTTGGGCGCCCTGCGATTTTGGCTGCTTGCGGTTCCGTCGTTTCGCCAAGCCCAAAAAGCGGAGGGCAATCTTTTTTGCGAAGTGCGTCGCGTCCAAAACTACCAATGCACCTTGACAGCTTGGTCGAGCCGCGAAGCCATGCTCGACTACCTGCGCAGCGGCACGCACCTCAAGGCCATGAAGGCATTTCGCCACATTGCAACGGGCAAATCCTTGGGCTACGAAGCCGCCTCGGTGCCCCCGTGGAACGAAGCCTTTGACCGGCTCGTTCGCGACGGACGCGATCATTGAGGCCGCTTAAGGCGTCATTCCCGTCCCCCGGTGCAGGCTCGTGAACAAAAACCAGCTGAAAATTAAGTATCTTAGGCCTTCAAGGCGTCCGCGCCTCATATTCACCCGCGTTAGCCTTTGTTGAAATCGTTGCGCACAAAACCCCGCTTAATGCGCATTCTTGCTCTAACTCTAGGCGTCACCGCTGCGTTTTGCGTCACCGCACAGTCGCTCCCTATTGATTTTGAAACGCCCGTCTCGGGCATGATTGGGTACGACAATGCCACCTTTACCCGAGTGGCCAACCCAAGCGGAGAGGGCAACAGCAGCGCCAACGTGGGTAAAATTGTAAAAAACACCGCAGACCAGTGGGCCGGGGGTAAAATTGTGGGGATGTCTTCGCTCAGCTTCAACACGGCTGCGAGCAGCGTGCTGTCCATGGACGTATTTACCACCCAACCCCCCGGAACGGTCATTAAAATCAAACTCGAGGGGCCCTACACCTCTGAAGTCGACGCCGTAACCAGCGTTTCGGGCACGTGGGAAACCTTGCTCTTTGACTTTGGCATTCCGGCGCCGAGCGGTAGCACCCACCTCGTAATTATGCCGCAGCCTTTCACTCCGGGTGGCGGAGCTACCTTTTATGTCGACAACATTAAGCAGGTCGCCGATCCCGTAGCGCCCATGCTCGGTGGCCTACCCCTCACCTTTGAGTCCGACGCCACAACCGATCACTTTTTTGACTTTGAAAGTGCCTTTGCAACCGTGGTGACCAACCCTCACCAAAATGTCGATAATCCGAGTGCAACCGTGGCTAAACTCGTTCGCTACCGCGGTGCCCCGTTTGGCGGAACGAAGATCACTTTTTCGAACAACCTGAGCTTCGCCACGCACACCGTGCTGAGCATGAAGGTCTGGACCTCAGCTCCGGTGGGCACCTACGTCACCCTCAAGACCGAAAAACCGTTTTGGGGTGTTGAGCGCAGCGTGCAAACAACAAAGTCGGGAGATTGGGAAACCCTCACCTTTGACTTTGCCGGCGTACCCAGCGATATGCCCTCGCTCGTGTTCTTATTTGACTTCGCAGCAGGCAGCACCAACGTGGGCAACGGCTCTGCCAACTCCACGTTTTTCTTCGACGAAGTGAAGTACTCTGGGGTCCCCCTTTCAATCGACGAGGACGCTGCACCTACTGGAGTTCGGGCCTATCCCAATCCGACGCTGGACTACTGGACGTTCGAGGCAGCGCCCCAGCAGTCGGTGCAGGTCCGCCTGTACACTCTGACGGGACAATTGGTTGACGAGGCCCGCGGCATTGGTCAAGTGGTGCTCCGCGCCGACGGGCGCGCCCCCGGTGTATACCTCGCATCCGTACAGTTAAGCGACCACAGCGAGGTCCTGAGAGTCCACGTTTGGTAAAAGCGGGCGTCACTCCCGTCATTATCCGTGCCGTCGTGGAATGAAGCTTTTGAAACACTACTTCAAAAGGGGCGAGACCACTAAGTTTTAAAGTACCACCAACGACCCAGCCCAAGCGCGATCGTCGGCCACGGCGCGCCAGAGAAGCAACCCGCGTGCCGCCGAAGGAATGCGCACATCGCCATTCTGGTCCACCTCTGAGCTACCCATTCGCTTGCCAGAGGGCGTAAACCATTCTACCAAGACAGCTTGGGGCAGCGGAGGTCGGCTACGCACTAAGCTTCCCGCAGAAACGGGGTTCGGCACCCATTCCACTGCGGAAGCCGCTCGCGACTCCGGCATCGATAGGTTCCGAACCAATTCCAAACTGTCTAAATAAAGAGCTTGGCCCCAGCGACCGATGTTTCGGAATCCGACATAAAGTCGGGGATGCGTTTGGAGCGCCGCCTGAAGGAGTGGGCTCGTGAATGAAACCGAATCCTGGCGCCAGTCTGACGAATTGGAGGGCACAAACATTCCGTTGGTCATGGATGCTGCGGATTGAAGTCGGGTTCCGCCCAACGTATCGGCCCATAATGGGGCAGACAGGTCGCAGTTTGGACTGACTAGAACCACCAGCGTATCGGAATACGGAAACCCATAAGGCGCATAGGCGAAGTGGTAGCGGAGTAGTTCGGGTGACGATGCCCGATCCACGCTGAAGACGAGGTCGCTCACCGCGCCCTGAGCGTCGTGGGTATAGTTGTCGGCCCGCGCAGCATGGTTGCCCGCTGTCCATTCGGCACGGCTCCACTCGGTTCCGCCTGGTTCACTCTGAGTCCACAGGTAGGGGTCGGGAAAGATGCTGCCCTCGAAGTCCGCAAGGCTCAGAGATCCCGTTGGCGCCGAAATGGTGAACGAAACCGCGGCGGAATCCACCGCTCCTTGTTGGGTGACTCGAAGCCAGGCCGTGTAGGCCCCTGGCTGGGCATAAAATACCGCGGGCTGTAGCGCCGTAGATGTCGCAGGAAGCCCGCCAGGGAAGCGCCATGCTAACGAGGTTCCCGCCCTCAACGCGAAGCTTCTACTGGCAAAGCGCACCGAGTCGGGCGTGCACCCGATTCGCCATTGGGCCCGCTTCGAAACCATGGGCTGAGCCAATGGCTGTACGATGGGGCTTGGGAGGTCGCACTCCCACATTCCGCGTCCATAGGTCGCAATGCGAAGTTTGCCCAATCCGTAGTGCACTGCCATATCCCGGGTTTGAATGGGGTGCGGCAAGCCTTGACCCGCCGCAATCCACGCAGAACTCGTGTCGAATCGCACGAACACATCATAGTTCGTGCCCACCACCCATGCGGATTGAGCTCCATGCAGCCGTACCACGGATCGGAGTTCATGGTTATTGAGTTCGGGGGAATTCCAGGGCACCCACTGCTGGCCCCCATTGATGGACCGGTACACCTTTTGGCCGTTGGGGGCGTCGGGGAATGCGGCGACCACGTGCATCGCCTGAATAGGGTCTAGTGCGAGCACCATACGGCTTCCTACCCCGGACGGAAGGGCAATTTGCGTCCATGTGGCGCCGCTGTCAAGACTTCGGTGAAGCACTACCGGGGACCAGGATTTCCGCTGAACTACATAAAGCACCTCGGGCTGTTGAAAGCCCTGAACTACCATGCCTAGCTTACGCGTAGCATCCATTCCAAACGATTTAAGCACTTGATAGCTTTGGCCCCCATCGGTGGACCGCATGAGTTTGTGGTCGATTCCTATCAATATCTCACTCGGCGACCTCGGGTCAAAGACCATGGTACTCGCCTCTGACGGCCAGTACGACTCGTTGGGAAACAACGTAAAGCTGAAGTACTGCGGAGGCGTACTCGAACTGGGCGCAGTCGGGAGCTGCGCGCCTCCAATTTCAGCACTGTATACACGGCCGTCCATCATCGGGTCGGCGTAGCCCGATGGCGGCTCGCCTCCGCCGAGTTGCATAAACATACCTTGTGGATAAGCCTCACGACGGGCTAGCACGCCGTTGTGGTAGGCCCCGGCGACCAGCACGTCTTCGTTCCACGCCTGACCCAAGGCCCAAAATTCAGTGGCCTGGATTCCAAACATGCGCACCGCAGGCTGTGACTGCACAAAATCTGTGCTTTCGTAGATACCGCCGTCGGTTGAAATCCAAGTGGTTACCCCTCCAAACGGGTTGGGAAAAACACGAAAATCTTGCATGTCAACGTGCATTCGGACGCTGTCCGCTGCATACCCCGCCATGGCTACGGCTGTGGCGCCTCCGTCAGTGGACTTCCACAGGCTTAGCCCCCCAATAAGAAGCTCGTCAGGATTGGTCGGGTGAACTGCTAACGCGCAATTGTAAAACCCCTGGTGGTACGTCCATCCTGGAGCGCCAATGGCGGTATTGGGTGTAGCAGCGCCGTACGGTGCCCCCGTTATGCCCCGAGGGAGGGTCCACGTGGTGCCCCGGTCAATGGAACGGTAGATTCCGATGAATCCGTTGTCCCCTGGCTTGGAGTCCCCGATGAGGTAGGCATAAACGCGGTTGGTGTCCGCAGGAGTGACCGCGATGCGCCCACCAAGGTCCGCACGACTGGGGTGGGTGCTTTGGTACCAACCATTGGTAGCCGCTATGAACCCGTTGCCATGGTTGCGCGAGGTGTAAAATACCGCACGCTCTTGGCCTGAACCCGCGAGCGCATAGACAGTGCGGCCCGGGGTTCCGCCCGGCATGAATTTCACGTCATAGGTTGGTTGCGCGAGCACCGTCGTCCAGGTCGCCCCGCGATTCGCGCTTCGAAGCAACCCCGTTTGCGTGGCGGCATAGATGAGGTTGGTGTCGTGGGCGGCCACGATCAACTCGTTGGGATTCAGGCCTGACGCCTGACGAACTACCGTCCATGTCGCCCCGCCGTCCACCGAACGATAGATGCCCTCGTAGGTCGCCGCATATACCCCTTGACCGTCAAGTGGATTGCCGGCCAACGCTTGAATTCCGCCCGAAAAAGGAACATTCAACGCGGTCAGCGTCCAGCTCAAGCCTTGGTCGACGGAGCGGTACACTTGACCAGGCTCAGTGCCGGCGTAAAGAACACTTCCCCCAGCGAGAGCAAGGGAATAGATGTTGGCGTGTTCGCCCGAAGGGGCATTGAGCCCATCGCGCACATAGGTTGGGCCGATAGGCGTCCAGGACCCGAGGCCTTCGGGCTCGCCTAATTGGCCCGCGGATTCTGACAGAGAGGCCCACACTCGATTGTGCCGCACCCATGCCCTCAAATACCGGTCTGCATAAGTCGTTGCCGCATTTGGATTCTTCTTTTGAAACTGTTCGTAGGCCTGCTGAACCTGCGCCACAGAGGCCGCGTCAACCGCCGTCCAAGGCTGCGACCAAAGCAGTTGCTCCCACTCGGACTGGGCCACAGATGGCTTCAGTGTAATCCAAGATTGCGCCCACATTGACGCTGTGCCAATGAACATTAAAACGAACACGATAGTAAAGGATCGAAGCATCGTTTCAAAAGTAGGGAAATACCCTGCGCATACTCAATTTTAAGAGCTTCTATTACAGTAAATGATGAGTGGTTAACGTTTATCTAAGTGGATTAATGGTGTCCGCGCCTTTATTCCCACTACGCGAACGTAGCCAAGCTCGTGCGCCACCGCGCGGACCAAGCGCATCAAGCTTACTAGCGCCGTCACCGTGCTCAGCGCCGCCGACCCCGCTAGGGTTTTTGAGCAGTTCGCTACACTCAACCTAGTGAGCAGCGGGCCCCAAAGCCGAAGCTCTGAGGCCCGCGCATCAGAATACCAACCTAGAATCGCGCAGCCAATGCCACGACAACGTTGCGGCCAGCTCCCGAAATCCCCGAACTGTAGGGCCGGTAGCGCTGATCAGTGAGGTTTTCAAGCCCCACGTTTAGGTTCAGGCCGTGCTTGAACTCCATACTGGCTCGGGCGTTTAGCGTGTACCAGGCCGGGCAGTAGGCCAATCCGTCGGCGTTGAGCGCATACATCTCGGTCTTGGCGCGCTCCTCCCAAGCCAGCTGATCGTTGCGGCGGGCGCCCTGAAACTCGGTGTACACGTCGGCCCAAAGCCGTCCTCGGCGGTAGGTCAAGCGGCCCAGCCCAAAGGCCGGAGCGGCGTGGCGGGAGGGGCTGACCGCTCCGGTTTCGAGCTCCTCAACCCCGCGCTGCAGGTTGTAGGCAACTCGGGTTGACCAATGCTGACTTAGTTTGGCCTCCATACCTAGCGAAGCGCCGACCACTCGGGCCACCGCCGCATTCTGAAGGGCCTCGATGCGGCTCATTTCGCCTTCGTACATCATGCTGTCGAGCCCGTTGAGCTGCCAGGGGCGGCGCACCAAAGCGTTATTAAGCAGTGTAGCATATGCGGCCACATCGAGCTTCAACCACGTGCCAAACAGCTTGGCTACATCGACGTCGGCATTGTAGGCGTACTCCGACTTCAGGTCGGCATTGGGAACCACCACCATACCCGGTGAGGAGTCAAAAAACTTGCCCATGTCGTCGATGTTGGGCGCGCGAAACGCGCTACCCAGGTTGGCTTTAACCACCCAGTCTTCGAGCGGACGGTAGGTGACCCCAAAGCTCCCTGTCAATGCCGCGTCGCGAACCCGGGCCTCGGCTGCCGGAAGCGGGTAGTAGGCGCTGTTCGATGAAAAGTCCGCGTCCAAACCCACCGTGTTGGCACGTACTCCCGTGGTCCACGTTGCCTTGGGCGTGGCCTCCCAAACTTCGGTCGCATACACCCCGGTCGAGAACCAAGTAGCCTGCGGGTACCGCGAGGCCCCCGGCACGTCCGCCCCTGTGGTAATGTCGGTTACGCTTCCCGTGGAGGCCACCGCGTTCCAAACAGCTTCAGCACCATAAAACAGCTGGTGTTTTGCGCTCAGTTTTTTACTGACGTCGGCGTTAAGCGAGTACGCGTCGACGTGCTCGGTCTGCGTCGTGCGCTGGGGGTTATTGAGCGACCGGTCGATGCGCGACTCATCAAAACGCTGGGCGGCCACGCGCAGCGTCCAAGCATCCGACAGCCGTCGATTGGCCTCTCGGCTCAGCGCGAGGTTGTGCATTTGCCAGCGTTGGGGACCGTAGTCCCACTCGGCGTAGCGCGGAAGACCATTGCGCACCCGGTTGTGGCGATCGTATCGGCCGTACTTCGAGGTCGACGAAAAATGCCCGCCGTACTGAAGCTCCAAGCCAGGAGCTAGCGCAAAAACGAGCTTTTGCATCGCGTTCACTTGCTGGTAGCCCGACGGAATTTGGAGCAGCGAATCCGCCTGAATGCGCACGACGTCGCCATCGGGGGTAACCTCCACGTAGCGCGCCTTGATGTAGTCCTGTGGTCCCCGGCTTCCCTGGCGAAGGTGGTCGAAGTCCCAGCGGCTGACGCTGGTGATACCGGCCCACTTCGGTCCGCCATAGCGCAGGTCAATGTGGCCCGTTTGCTCACGGTTCGCTGAAGAATAGCGCAGGTTGGCGTGGCCGTGCACCCCGCGTGCGCCCATTTCGGGCTGCAGGGTGGTAAAGCTCATAACGCCACCAATGGCGTCACTGCCGTACATCACGCTGGCGGGACCAAACACGACCTCAGTCCGCTCCATTGCAAATGGGTCGAGGTTGATGACGTTTTGAATGTTTCCGGCGCGAAAAATGGCCGTGTTCATGCGCACCCCGTCGACCGTATAAATCAGGCGGTTGGTGGCGAAGCCGCGAATCATGGGGCTTCCGCCGCCTTGCTGGCTTTTTTGAATGAACACTTTGCCCGACAGTCCAAGGAGGTCGGCTGCCGTTTGCGGCTGAAATTGCGCAATTTGGCGCGGAACCACCACCGCGACCTGCGCCGGAATGTGTTCTGCCGTTTGCTTCCAGCGCGACGCCGAAATAACAACTTCCCTTAGATCAAGGGTATCGGGGGTTTGCGAAGGCGCCGCCGTTTGTGCGGCCAATACTGCAGGAAGGGCCCATCCGGCCCAAATAGATAATTTTTTCATTTTCAATGTGTTAAAGAAACTAATAGAAGTCAAGCAACCACAGGCCCGTTCGGCGGCTGCGGAAGCGTGGCGCTCCATTTAGCTTCTTTACCTTCATTTTGAGGCACTTTCCACGAGGGGGTGCACGCCCACCATGCAATTTTCGTGCTACGGTTTAGTGGCAGTACCGCATGCCAACTCGCCCATTCGCCCAGCGCGGCCGGAGGCGACTGCGAATCGTCGACGCGCCGCTTGAACATCTTGCGGCCCAGCTTACTCAAGGCCGTTTCAAAGCTGTCGTCAAAAACCTGAAGAAGTACATGGCCACTACCTAGCGACTCCGTGTGCATGACGTCGTACATCCGACCGTCAAACCAAAACTCCCCGGATTGGATCTCCAGTGCAGCGTACTCATCAGAAGTCAGCACCCAGCGTTCCAGCGCTTCTCCGGAGGCCACCCGCTGGGCAAGGCTCCGCTTGGCCGTCGTGCTGTTCCAAAAGAGGCTAAATTCCGCGCCGAGCAGGGCCCACAGCATGATGGCTAATCCAAAAGTCGCAGTCACGCGGTACACAGGCCTGAATGTAGCAGATTTTCAGGTGCAGCGCGCCGTAGGATTTACCTTAGCCCCTATGAAGCACCTGTACACCCTGTTCCTCGTCGCGTGCGGACTTTTGGTCCACGCTCAAACTCCGATTGCCGTACTAATGGGCACCGTAACCGATTCTTCGGGCGCCCCCGTGGCCAACCAGCTGGTCACCGTTACGGCGACTCCAACGCCCGGAACCGCCGGCAGCGCCGTAACCTATGTTTACACGACTTCGTCGTCGGGGTTTTTTGGGGATTCCCTGCAGCTCCCCAGCGTGATGGGCACCGTGGTCGTTTCGACGCTTAACTGCACGGGGTTGCCGATCAGCAACACCTTCAACTACAGCCCCAACACCGGTTTTATTATGACCTGGACCAGCAACTTCGTGCTCTGTTCCGCCGGGGGCGGTGGAGGCGGAGGCGGGGGTACGCCCTTGACGTGCGCCGCGCTTTTTGTGCCGGACTCCAACCAAGTCAACCCTGGCCTCGTGCACCTGGTCAACGCCTGCACCACCACCTACTCGGGCCCAGCGGCCACCACCACAACGGCCTACGCCTGGAGCTTTGGCGACGGCGGAACCGCGACCGGCGCGTACCCCAGCCACTTTTACACAGCTCCTGGCACCTACGGAGTCTGCGTGACCATGGCCTCGACCACATCCAACGGGTTTACCTGCACCGACACCTACTGCGACTCGATCACCATCGACAGCACCGGATTCCTCGTCTTCAAAAACCAAGCGGGCTGGACCCTTCAGGTCATCGACGCCAGCCAGCTAACGAGCATTGAATACCCGCAACTCGCCCTTCACGTGCTGCCCAACCCCGCGGTGCGCGGAACGCGCCTAACCTGGGCGAGCAACGTCGCCGTGGACCGCGTAGAACTGAGCGACCTGCAGGGCCGTATTCTGCGCACGGGAACCGCAACCCTGGACACCGAAGGATTGCCCGCGGGCACCTACGTGCTTCAGGCCACCACGGTTTGGGGACCGGTTTCGCAGCGGGTTATCCTCGTTCCATAAGACGAAGCATGCGGTTCGTCTCCGTTCCTTTTGAGGTCAAGCCCGACCTCGTTCGGTCGGAGGCTCCGCTTCGCGCTGGCGCACCCGACGCGCTGCTCCTCCGCCAAAAGCGCGCGGAATTCTCCGGGCCCCTGGGCCCCGACCTGATTGCTTGCGAATCAGGCATCGACGAGGGGCTTGCCCTGCTTGCCGCTGAATTGGGTCTGGCGCCGGATGGCCTCGAAGCGCTTGCGCTGCAATGCCGCGAAGACCTTGCCCTGCTTCACGACGGGGTGCTCCGGGGCATTGCGTTTGCTTTTCCGAGCGGATTTCGGCCCGCCGCCAACCTCGGCCTCGATTTTGCTGCCGTCCACGCGCCGGTTGCCGACGGCGAAGCGCTGCGCGCCGCGAGTGCAGGCATCACGGCCGCCATGAAGCGCGGCCACTTTGAGCGCGGCGTCTGGACCCTAAGTTCCCTTGGATCGTTGAGCCAGCATCCGCACTACGTTCGGCCGCAGGCGCGCTCGGCCGATGAGCTCTTCTTCCGCACCGAATTTCAAGTTCTCAAAGCCCTTGGCCACGGGTGGACCGGCTTTAGTGTGCGCGTTGAAATGACCCCGTGGACCGACCTCGCTGCGCGCCAGCAGCAGGAACTGCGCCAAAGCCTGGGCAGCATGAGCGCGGCCAGCCGCACCTACAAAAACCTTCACGAAGTCGCCGCGTTGCTCGGCGTTTAGCGCACCAGATGCAGCGCCCCCGTCAAGATGACTGGGTCGACCACATTGACGTTTTTGGCCTTAGCCACCACGAAGTACACCCCCGCAGGCGCGTTTCGGCCGTTCACGCTGCCGTCCCAAAAATCCTCAGGTCGCGTGCCCGTGGCCACGACGGCCCCATTTCGGTTGCGCACCTCCCATTCGGCCCAATCGACAGCCTGGTACTTCGGGGCCCACTGGTCGTTTTGCCCGTCGGCGTTAGGCGTAAAAACGTTCGGCAGCTCCATGCCGGGACTGCCCAGCACCGTGTTGCACAGCGTGTCAGCGCATCCCTGATTGGTTTGCAGTCCGACGCAAATACGGTAGCGAATCTGCGCGGCGCCGTAGGTGTGGCTAAAACTGAGCTGGGGCGGACCGCTTCCGCCAAAACCCCGCACGTCGCGCTGGCCGTCACCCCAATCGACCCACATCGACGAGCCCGGAGCCAAGGTCCACGGCATCACGGCCGAGTCCAAGCCCACCGTCAGCGCCAGCGCCGGATTGTTGTACGGCAAAAGGAGGCTCGTATCCCGGCCCCAAATTCCGCCCGGAGCTGACCAAAACGCGTCGACCACCGGCTGCGGGTGCACTGTAACGCTCGGAAGCGACACCGTCTGCGCAGTACAGCCCGAGTCGGACCACACCGTGAGCGTCGCCGAATACGTTCCCGGGTTGGCGTAGCAGTGAGTGGGGTCCTTAGCCGTGTCGGTGGTGCCGTCGCCAAAATCCCACAGCCGCGCCACCAATTGGCCACTGGACACGCTGCTTACGTCGTGCCACGTCGCACAAAACGGATCGCATCCGCTGGTGCGGTTTACCCAGGCCAGCGGCATGGGCGTTGGATTGGGAATCAGCCAGGCTGTTTTGGTGGCCGTGCAGGAGTACGTGAACGAAATATCGTCAATTCCAAAATCGTTGCCTGATCCCGTGGTGATTACACCCTGCAGCGCTACGGTGCATACCCCGTTGGCCGGCGCCGTAAACGTTTGCGTCCTCAGGCTCCACTGGCCAACCGCGCCGGGAGCTGCCTGCGCCACGCCCGCCTGCACGCCGTTCATCATCACACGCAGGCTTCCGGCGGGAAGCGCCAAGCTGAGCACCCAATACGACATCGTCACGGTCGATCCCGCCGGAAACGTAATGGTCTGCTGCCAGATCGTTTGGTTGGGCAAAATGCTCCCGTTGACGATCATGTAGTTCCCGGTGCCGGTAGTATGATCGCCCCAGGTCCCAAAATTGGGATGGACCGCATTGGGATTGGGCCCGACGGCGTAGGTTCCTTCGTTCCAAATGCTCGTAGGGTTGTGGGTGTACTGCGTGGTGAAGCCGGAGTTTCCCGCGCTAAAGTTTCCGTTCACGGCGGACTGGCTTCCGCTCGACAGCTTGGTCAGCGTTACCGAGCTCGCCGGCGAGGTAACCTGGGCCCGGGTCGTAGTGCAAGTGTCGCACGAAACCCGCGCCGCAGGCGACCACTGAAACGGGCCACTCCCCACGGCCTGAAGGGTCACGCTGTCTCCTGGACAGGCGTAAAGGCTGTCGTTAACTACGTTGACCGTGCACTGAGCGCGCAGGGTCCACGCTCCCACCACGAGGGCTGCTGCAATCAAAAACCGCATGCCTAAAGTTCGGCAATAATTTGCCACAACAGCCTAAGTGCGGATATCAACATGCTGTTCGTAACTTTTTAGTCTAAAATGCTCATTTACGATGTGTTAACACAAACCTATTGACAGGTTCACACGGGTCCTCGTGCTTTGAATGCGAACTAAAAAAGCCTAAACATGAACACTGTGGAAAACCTCGATCGCTTCGTTCAGGAACGAATGCTTTCGTACTGCCGTGAAGTAGGCCTGTCGTTTGGTGAGAGTGTAACACAACTTGGCCTCACCGCCGAGAACCGTCTCGCCCTTGCCGATACGTGGCTTGACTAACGATTGCCCTCTGCGATGCCCTTAAGGGCCGGGCGGAGGCGTTCGTGGGCAAATCTGCCCGCATGAACTGCTTGGCGAACTCCGTCCATAGCACACCCATTCCGCTCATACGCCGCCGCAACTTCTTCATACATGTATGAGGTCAGCGCCACCAGCCGAGTAAGCTCTTGGTAAAACTGTTCGGGGTCTGAAACCGCCGCTCCTTGCGTGCGGTACACTTGCGGTTCAAACTGCGTGTAGTACCACTCTGAACGGGCACACGCTATGATTCCCTCGAGCTGAAGGGCCTCGAGGTAAATTTTCTTCCACGGGGCTTCGAAGCCGCCTTTGAGGGTTTCGCGCGAAAGCAACGTTAGGTGCAGCTCACTCAACTTCGTCTGGTGGGCCTGCAGTTTTTGCGCTGCGGAATTCGCGCTGAAGTAGCTTTGGGCCGACATCGCAACCGACCAAAGCGCAATCAAGGGCAGCAGAAGGTTGCGCATCCTCCAAAATTACGCACAATTCGCGCCATAATCGTTATTAAATGACTAATTCTGCAGTCTCAACTGCAACCCTCTGGGTTTCGGATACTTATTCGCAGCTCGCGCAGCACCAAAACCCCACCAACGCGCGAAACATGTCCGCCTACACGAAAGACCGTTTTGCATTTTTGGGGATTCCTAAGCCCGTGCGCGCCGAACTTCAGCGCCGCACCTGGGCCGGGCGCCCGCGAGGGGTGGCGGCGATCGAAGCCATTCACGCGCTTTGGGCAATCCCCGTTCGGGAGGCCCAGTACGTAGCCTGCGACCTCGTCAAATCCGAATCCAAGCACTGGGCCCCCGAGGAGGGTCTGTTGGCGCTCGAAGCCTGGATCACTACCCAAAGTTGGTGGGACAGCGTGGACACGCTGGCAGTGCATGGCGTGGGTACGCTCCTGAAGCGCCACCCCGACGCCGTTTGGCCCACGGTTCAGAGATGGATTTATTCCGAAAACATGTGGTTAAACCGTACCGCGATGATTAGCCAATTGGGGTTCCGCGCAGAAACCCGGACCAACTGGCTCGACGAGGCGCTGAGCGCGCACATCCATTCCAAGGAGTTTTTTCACCGAAAGACCATCGGCTGGGCCCTGCGCGACTACGCCAAAACCAACCCGCGCTGGGTTCAGCAGTGGGTTGACGCCCACCCGGAACTTAGCGGACTCAGCCGGCGTGAGGTGCTGCGCCTTCTCGGTAGCCGCGAAGGAGCATAAAGAGGCCCGCAAACAACGCAATTACGGCGCCTTCGATACCGATGAGGTAGTAGGGCCATGCGCCTTGGACCAACGGATGGTCCACAGGGGGCGGCTGGTTGACGTACCAATAGTTTGAACCAAGGGCCGCGTTGACCGCCATCATCGAGAAGCCGACCAGGTTGGTCACGCCGATCCCCCGCCAAAAAAGGGCGCGCGGCAGGCGCGCTCCGCCCCGCACAATGAGGTAGAGCGGAATAACCACCACCGACGAGTGCGCCGTGTAAAACTGCGTGACGTACCCAACCGTGGTCGAAGACTCGAGCGCGGGGGTGAGAAAGGCCTGGATTCCGCCCAAGGGACCCCAAAACGCCACAAGCGGCAGGGCCCATTTTTGCTTGAGCACTAGGTGCGCAAAGAGGAGAAACTGGCTGAAGCTGCACATGTGCAAGGGCAGCGACTCGCGCACGTTAAAGGTTCCGTCGGCCAACGCCATCCACCAGTACCACGATTGGTTCGCAAGGATGGTCCAGCCTAAAATCTTCTCCCACTGGGCGAATTTTGGGTGGCCTGCGCGGGGCGCCACCGTGAAAAAGACCAGAAAAAATAAGGCAAGGATGCCATAGCCAGCCCACCAAATTGGGCCGCCGACTTCGACGACCACCATGTCCCATTTTCCCATTATGCGGCCCGGTTAATGCGCTTCCAAAAAAGCAGCGTGAGAACCCCATAGTGCAAGGCTCCTGCAACCACAAAGCCGAGTATGTACCAGGGCCAATCACCCATAATGAAGGGATTCTCAACCATGGGTCGTTGGCACAAGAACATGTAGTTGGCGTCGACGAGGTAGTTGACCAAGCCCACCGGAGCCATGAGGAGTAAATTGATCCCCAATACCTTGGCCCAGGTCCACTTGCCGATCATCCAGCCGCGGGCAAACACGAAGTAGAGCGGAATAATGATGATTCCGCCGTGAACGATGTAGTATTCCGCATACATGAAGGGGGTGTCGCCGCTCGTGAGTTCGGGAGTGAGCAGGCTGTGAAACCCGCCGACAATTCCCCAAAAGAACAAGGGGTAAAAGGCCCAGCGCGCCCCAAAAGCGAGAAGCAAGATGCTCAAAATGCGGCTAAACCCGCAAAGGTGCATTTCGAGGTTGTCGTGGACGTTCCAAAGGCCGGCTTGGTAGAGATATAGGTGCTTAACGAGCAACAGTAGCGCAAGGGCATAGCCCCACCAGCGCTCGAAGATCCGGAGTTCCTCGCCCTTCCAAGTGCGGGCGGCCGCTAAAACCACTGCGGAGTAGGCGGCAAAGATGCCGATACCACCCCACCAGCCAGCTGAGCCGAGGGAATAAACGGCGTGTTCGATTACCAAAAATGACATGTGCGTTGCGTTTAGGTGCCATCAATTTAGCACAAAGCCGCCTGTCTTCGCACATTCAAAAACTTGGCTTGCGCTTTTCGAGAAAGGCCGCGGTTCCCTCGGCAAATTCTGCGGTGCCAAACCGGGCACCAAACTCGGCGATTTCGGCGGAAAATCCCGGCCCGCCTTCGGTCGCAGCATTGACGCAGCGAATAATGGCCTCCTGGGCGTCGCCAGAGGCTTTGATAAACTGCCGAGCCATGGCTTCGGCGGCCTCGTGAAGCTGGTCGGGCTCGTGAACCGCATTCACGAGGCCCCAGGCTTCGGCCTTAGCGGCGTCAATCATGCTGGCGCTGAACATCATTTCGAGCGCTCGGCCCTTGCCGACGAGCTGCGCGAGGCGTTGGGTGCCGCCGTAGCCCGGAATCACGCCCAACGACGCCTCGGGCAGTCCCAGGCGCGCGGTCGTGGACGCGAGGCGCACGTGGCAGGCCATGGCCAATTCAAGACCGCCCCCCAGCGCAAACCCATTAATCGCCGCGATGTAGGGCTTGCGGGCCTGCGCGATGCGGTTGAACAGCAGATCGTGTCCGCGCTGCGCTAAGGCCTTGCCCTCCTCGGCGGTGTAGCCAGCAAACTCAGCGATGTCGGCGCCCGCCACAAAACTTTTGAGCCCCGCGCCCGTGAGCACCACGACCCGCACGTCGTCGCGCGAGTCGAGGGCCACGACCTGCTCGTGGAGCGCTTGGATCGTCGGAGCGTTTAGCGCGTTTAAGGCTTCGGGGCGTTCAATCGTCAAAAAGGCGATGCGGTCGCGGACTTCAAGGCGGACGGTAGTCATGCGGCGGTGGGTTGGGTTGGAGAGTTGGCGTACTTTGGCCGTTCCAAAGATACCTTCTGTGCTCAAGCGCCTTCAACGTTGGATTCAAAACAAGTCGGGCATCGGTGAAAACCGCGATGCCCTTGACATCATGCGGCGCCGGGTCGACGCGCTGGCCGCGGTGCAGCAGCAGCACCTGCCCGAGGAGCTCGCGCTGCCCTGGATTCCCGACGGGCTTCACGGAATTTCAACGGCCATCCATCGGGCCGACGCCATGTTTCGCTACCCCTTGAGTGTTTCGGGCGGAAGCTGGCACCGCGTCGCCCAAGAGTACTTCGACACTGGGCGCGAGCTGGCCGAAACACTGAAGCGCGTTAACCCGGCCCCCAAAGCCCTCCTCGATTTCGGCTGCGGATACGGCCGAGTTGGGCGCTTTTTGCCCCAAGCCTTCCCGGAATCGCAGCGATGGGCCTACGACCCCAAGGGCGGGGCCGTTGCCTTTCAGCAGGCCCATTGGGGCGCCCAGCCCTGGAACGGCCAGCCGGTCGACCTCATCGTCGCAGGATCGGTGTTCACCCACCTTCGGCCCGAACGCGCTGCTTCAGAACTGCAGCTGCTGACCCAGGCCTTGCGGCCCGGCGGAACCTTGGTCGTAACCCTACACGATTTCGCGCCCCAGACGTCGGTCCACGCCCTCACCGAGGAATCGGCCCTACCCGAGCTCGAGGAACAGATAAGCGCGTCTGAATACGTTAGCGTACACTTTTCTGAAGCGGACTGGAACCAGCAAATCCCCCACGGCTACACCTGCATACGGCAGACCGAGCGCTTCGGCGGAACCCAGCAAATCCTCGTGATTAGGCGCGCGGAACCCATAGGATAATCTCGGTTCCCTGGGCTGACGACGCCTCGATCCAGATGCGTCCGCCCATTCCTTCCACAATCGACTTGACCATGGCGAGCCCAAGGCCGCTCCCCGTTGATTTCGTGGTGAAGTGCGGCTCAAAAATCGCCTCCCACCGCGAAGGTTCGATCCCCGTACCGTTGTCGCGCACCGAAACCAGTACTGAGCCTTCGTCGTCGCGCACCGAAACGGACAGCGCGGGCGGCATACCCGGTTCCACCGCGTCCAACGCGTTGTTAAGCAAGTTGTTAAATACCCTAAGGAGCGAATCTTCGGTGCCTTTGACCATCCATTCGCCCGCGGGCAGCGCCAAATCCAGACCGGGATACGCCAACTGAATCCTTCGCAGCACCTGGCCAAGGTCCACCGGCCGCAGAACCCCCGATGAAATCTTCGCCAATTCGCTAAAGTCGCCGGCCACCGCCGCCATCGCGTCGATTTGCGCCAGCATCGCCTCCGCAAAGCCCTTGACCTCTTCGGCGGTCAGCTGCCCGGCCCGGCTCGCGTGCAGCTGGGTCATCAGCCGCATCGGCGTAAGCGGATTCTTGATCTCGTGCGCCACCTGCTGCGCCATCTCGCGCCAAGCCTGCTCTTTTTCGGCATTGGCCAGCATCTTGGCGTTTTCTTCGGTCTGGTGCACCATGCGGTTGTAGGACTCGACCAACTGGCCAATCTCGTCTTTGGAGCGCCAGGCCACCGGCCGTGGATTGCTGCTGCCGTCCTCGGGGTTTCCCTTCATCGCGTTGCCGACCACCTCAAGCCCTTGCGTAATGCTCCGCGACAGCAAGTAGGCGAAGTACGTCGCCGCGACAAACAGCACCAAGTGCAGCCACGCCAGCGCCCGATAAAACGCCATGTCCTCAAATGGCCGGTCCAACTTGCCGTTGTAGGGAACCACCATCAACGCAATAGGTAACCCCATTTCGTCATCGATCTCCGCAGTGTACAAAAGCATTTCTGACTCCAAATTATTTGGATCCGAAATGCTCAAAACTTGGTTGCGACGGCTGTGTACAAGCTCGGGCAAGCGCGGCGGAAGCACCCCTTGGTCCAAAAGCGCCATGTTCGAAGAAAGAAGAAGCTCTCCGCCCATGGTGTACAGTGCCACATCAATCTGGTGAATTTGGCTGATGGAGCAGAGTTCTTCGTTGAGCACCCGCATTAGGTCTCCCTCGTCGATGTCTTTGCCAATCGCGCGCTGCAGCTCGTGGGCCACGTGGGCCTCGACTGCTTGCTCCTTGCGCTTCAACCGCTCGCGGCGGTACTCCACTTCTTCGGCCTTAAAATGCAAAAAACTGACCACGCCGGTGGCCCCAAATCCGAGCACCACCAGCATAAACATGGCGATGAAGATTCGGGCGCGGAGGGTCAGTCTCATGAGGTGCTAGGCTTTAGTCCAGCGCCTTATCCAATTTTAGGGCCAAATGCGCGCGGTGCGCCTTCGTTTCGGCATCGGTGCCTGGATTGAGGCGGACCTGCTGGCGGATTCGCTGAATTTGCGCCAGTGACGCCGATTGCGACGGCCGGTCGTAGCCCGAGGACGGCTTTTCGGACAGGCCCGCAATGTCCAGGAGGCGATCTACGTACTCCAGCTGCGCATTTTGGCGGAATCCGTTTACCGTTGTGGTCCAATCGGCCGCAAACAGCGCGTCGGTAAGGTCCGCGGTCATCGCGGCCACGCTGTACTGGTTGCCGTAGAGCTTGCTGTCGGTAAGGCGCTTCATCACCGCCGGGTGCAGCACGTGTGCCAGCACGTTGCGCTGAATCGCCAGGCTGCGGTCGTGCACCTTCGGATCTTCGGTTTGGCTAAAGAACCCAAAGCCGCGGCGCTGCTGCTGCAGGTACTTCCACACGGGGGCGGCAGCATCAAAGGCCGTAGGCGCAAAAACATAGGTTTTTAGGGCGTTCATCGCGCGCTTTTGGTCCGCAAGCGAAACCGGCGTAAACGGATCTTTGGCGCCCGGCTGGCCGGGGAATCCGCGCTCAACGTACACCCCGCCGATGTAGCGGCTGATGGCCGCCGCCGCGTTGTTCACTTCTCCGCCCAAAATGGCGTAGGCCTGCACCAGCTCCTGGTAGCTCTGGCCGTCTTTGCGGTAGTTGCTCAGCAAGGCTCCGTAGAGCTTATTGACGAGCTGCATGCGCTCCACCCCGTAGGCAATGGCGTCGCTCGACATGTCGTTGACGTTCACGCGCGGATCAATGGCCTTGCCCGGCGAGCGCATGTCGTCGGCGTCGTTACCAAACGTGAGTGCGGGCTCGGTGCTGCGCGCCAAGATTTCGTTCAAGCGCGCCTCTTCGGCATCGGCGTCGGCGTGGCCGGTGCTGTAGCCGTACTCAATCGCCCAGAGGTCGTAGGGACCGGGCTTGGTGGTGAAGTACTGCCCCTGCTTGCTCGGGTCGAGGCTCACGTTCACCGCGGGGTAGTCCATGACCGACCCCACCAGGCCCACTTGCTCGGTCAGCGCGCGGTTGTGAATGTCCTTCGGAAGGTGCAGCTGCGACGCCTTCATGTTGTGGTTGAGGCCAAACGTGTGGCCCATTTCGTGCAGCACCAGGTAGTACAGCGACTCCTCGAGGTAGCGCTTTTTCTGCGCTTCGCTGGCGCCCGAAGCGGCCAGGGCTTGCATGCCAAAGAGCGCGGACTGCTGCAGGTAGTGGCCCGCACGGCACGCGGCGTGGTCGCCGTCGTGCTCGGGTTCCTCGGCCAGGGCGTCCACCAACCCTAAGTTGTTGTAAAGCGCGGCCTGCTTGAGGCGGTTGGCCACAAACACGTACTCAAACATGATGTCGGCGCCGAGAATCTGACCGGTGCGCGGGTTGGTAAAGCTGGGTCCGTATCCGCCGAAGGGGGGGAATGGGCTCGACGTCCAGCGCAGCACGTTGTAGCGAATGTCGCCGGCATCCCAGTCGGCGTCGTCGGGCTGCACCTTGACCGCGATGGCGTTTTTGAATCCGGCTTTTTCAAAGGCCTCGTTCCACGCCTCGCCGGCGCGCTGAATGACGTCGCGGAACTCCAGCGGCGTCGTGTTCTCGATCCACCACGTAATGGGCTCTACGGGCTCGCTAATGGGCTCGTCGGGGTTTTTCTTGACGAGCTTCCAGCGGTTGATGACGTCGCGGTAGTTGGCCGCGGCCGGGCTCGTCATGTCGTTGATTTGCTGGCCGAAGTAGCCGACGCGCGGATCGTCGCGGCGCGGAGCATAATCCGAGGCCGGCATCGCCAAAATGCTGTGCTGCAGGCGAACGGTTACGTAGCGCGAATCGGTTACGTCGGGACCGCCCCCCACTCCGTTGGGGTTGTCGTACACGAGGTCCACAACCACGTCGGTGTTTTCAGGGTAGGAGCGCACCTTGGTCAGGCGCGACTTGGTCTTGCTCAGGGTGCCCAAGCCAAACTCGCGGCTGCCCGGGGTAGACGGAGCCTTCACGCGATCCAGGGCTTCGCCCAAGAAGAGGCCGGTGGCTTCGATCAGTACCTCGCCTTTGGCGCGGTCTTCGGCGAGTACTTTTTCACTCAGGAGCACCGCCGGGCTAATGTTGGCCTCGGCCGATTTGCTCAGCGCAGTCGCTGTATCAAAGTAGTAGGCGGTGTTTTGTATTTCAAACTGAACCTGGTCGAGGTAGCGGCGAATGCTGAACACTTCGTTGGCGCGAAACGAGCCGCGGTTAAATCCAACAGACGCCACGCCGTTCTCGGCATAGCTCCAGTAGATGAATTCGCGGTTGAATTGGTCCGCCGAAAGCTT
>VGFU01000022.1 GCA_016868755.1 Bacteroidota bacterium
GCCCACGCCGCATAGGCTGAAACCTTGTACCCGACGTAGCCGTCCAAGATTCCGCCGCGAAGCACGAAGTGCTTGAAAAAACGCCACGCCGGCTTAAGCACCGTATGGAAGGGCGTTACCGACGGGGTGCGGGCGTCGTAGTCGGTGGCCTGCCATTCCGCGTAGCGCCGCAGCTTAGCTTCCCACGTTGGAAGATCTATAAACGTGTTGTGGTTCAGTCGGTTGCGAAACCGGCCCACCGGGCGAGCAGCGATAATTTCGGCGTGCACGTGCTTGGCTTCGTAGCGGCAGGTGTCACGGCGGAACACGCGAAGTACCTTATCGCCTTGCCATCCCGAAAACCGAACGCGGCGGCCTAAAAAATGGTTGGCGCGGTAGAGCCAAAAAGCCTCTTCGGCCCCGTTCGGCTGGCTCCGCCACGCTGAAAGTTCCGCGTGCAGTTCCGGCGTAAGCCACTCGTCGGTGTCGAGCAGCAAAATCCACTCGTGGCCGGCCTGCGGTATGGCCCAGTTCTTTTGGGAGGCGGAATTTTCGTACTCGCGCTGCAGAATCCGGGCCCCAAAGCTCGCGGCAACCTCGAGGGTCGCGTCCGTCGAGCCGGAGTCCACGAGCAGCAGTTCGTCGTACAAGCCCGAGCACGAGGCAATGCACCGCCCAAGTACGTCGGCGGCATTTTGCGCCGGAATCAAAAGGGTTACGCGCTTCACGAGGCGCAAGGTAGCGACCGCCGTAGGTTTGTAGCATCATGGAACGCGCCTACTTCACCCTTAAAAACGCCTGCCAAGGGCTGTTGAAGTATCGTGGGTCGAGCTTTCACGCTTGGGTGTTTCCTGCGGCGCGTCCCGAAGAGGTTCAGGCGCAGCTGGCCGAGTGGACCGCCCTACACCGCGGCGCCCGCCACCATGCATGGGCGTACCGACTTCTCGGAGATTTTGAACTCGAAGAGCGCAGCCACGACGCCGGGGAACCTAGCCATTCCGCGGGAACGCCAATCCTCCACGCCCTACAGTCCCGTGAACTTCAGCAGTGCGGCGCCGTGGTGAGCCGCTACTTCGGCGGAACCAAGCTCGGCGTCAGCGGACTAATTGCGGCCTACCGAGGAGCTGCCGAAGACGCCCTCGATCAGGCGGAACGTCACCAGGTACACCCCGAACGGGTGGCCCTTCTCGAGCTTCCCTACGAACTGCTGGGCCGCATGGAAGCCGACGCCCAAGACGAACGAATTCGCTGGGTTGAGCGGGCGTTTACTGACCGCGTCGAACTCCGCGTGGCGGTTTGGTCCGAACACGCTGGATTTTGGGCTCAGCACTGGGACCAATGCTACCCGCTTCTCTGGAAATGGGTTAAAGACCGATAACGCCGCTCAAGGCCTCCGAAAATTCAGGAAGGTGGCTGCTGAGGTAGGTGAGCTCGGCCACGGGAAGTTCAAGTACCATGGAATCTTCGGTGAAGATCACCTCCCAATGCTGGGTTTCGTTCATGCGAAGCCCGCGGAGCGAAAGCACCAGCGGCGCCTGCAGCACTTCTTCTTGCTTGGGCTCGGAGCGCATGAGTACTCCACCGCGCGTGAGCACGTACACCACCTCGCGCACTTCTTCGTGCGGCAAGACGTCGAGGGCTTCGTAAACGCCCAGGCGGATGTGCGCGGCGAGCGCTACACGGTGGTCCAGCGACAATAGGTCAAACGGAGGTACGCGCAGCAGCTCATCGGCCATACGCTGGACGGCAATGTCCAAAGTCATGGCTTAGGGTATAGGATACTTAAAGGTAAGTTAATTTTTTAAGAACCAAATACTAAGGCTACGGCAAGGGCAACGTACAGCACAAAATAGGCCAGGTACTTCAGACTCAAGGCTTCACCAAAACGAATTTTGAACGCTGAAAGGTTGATCAGCACGTTGAAGTTGGTCAAGATGCTGTGCAAAATGACTCCACCCCACCAAAGGGCCGCGCCCGACAGGGCTTGGGCTACAGAACTTAGCGCAGATTGCTCGAGCATCCTCCGCCAAAGCAAGGAATCGCGCCATGTTCCACGGGGATTCCACACGAACCACATCAGCATCAAGACCAGTACCCCCCACTCCGTGACGATCACCGTAGGCCAAAATCCCCATTGTGCGATAGCAAGTCCGTAGAGCGGAAAATAGGTTCCCCATATCAGCCCAATCGCAAAAGGCAGTATTTGGGTCCTAAGACCCTGCGAAGTCCATAGTCCGCGATCCCGCCACAAAATGCTCGCTTGGGCGATCAGCAAGACGGCGATTGCGGTTAGGCGCAACGGCGAAACAAGCTCGCCGAGCAACCAACCCACCGCGACGGCCACCACGAGGTGAAGGCTTCCGCCAAAGAATACCAGCTGCGCCGGCATCGATCGAATGCTTAAACTGAACAAGAGGAGCCCCAGACCACCCATCATTCCCAATGCGAGGAGCAGCAAAACGTTGGGTTCAAGCGTGGGATAACTCGCAGAAAGGCCACCCGGCGCGAGAAGCGCGACGCCCGCGTGCACCCAAATCATTACGAGGGCAGACCGAAGGACCAAAAACCGCTGCGGGTACTCGAGCATTCCAGGACTCCGCCAAAGCGTGTTGGCCCGACCAAAAAGCAGAAGGCTTAGGGTTTCGGCCGCCACCGCCAAGGCCACGAGCGCACTCGGAGTCAGTTCGAGGTACATAACGTGTACCTGATGTAGGTTTGCGGCATGACGCACAAAGGTACTACCCCCTATTTGGATGCGCTGCGCACCGAAATTCAACGCCGTTTTGGGCGCGCGGTTCGCACCAAAACCGACTGCCAGCAGCTCGAAGACCGGGTGTACGAGGCCACCGGACAGCTGGTCTCCTACAACACGATGCGGCGGTTTTTTGGGCTGGTTCCTGGGGGAGATCCGCGTGCCGGCATTTTAGACATTTTAAGCGCCTACTGCGGTTTCGCCGACTTTTCGACGTTCAAAACTGACGTGGGCCGATTTGCGTACTATTTTGATTGGACGCAAACTGTCGACAAAGTGGACTGGTCCGAGCACGAACGCGACGCCCTTTTTGAGCGGATTCGCAACGAGGACTTCAACGCGCAGTCGATTTTTCTATGGATCCTCAATAAAGTGACGACCCACGACCCAATCTCAACGTGGTCGTTTTGGCTGGACCACCCAATTTGGACCGAAGGCTTTTTGCGTAAAGCGCAACTCGTGTTCTTTTCAAACACCCTAGCCGACGAGTTTCGGCAACGGCTTTCCACCGAAGCATCCTGCCGTGAACTTCACCAAAACCCCGCATCGTTTCGTTGGGTTACGCACTTTTTTGCGGACTACGAAACCATTCAGCACGGGTACATGGCCCACGCCCTCAACACTATGGCGCAGCGTATCGAAGTTCCGCTGTACTACCATGGAATGCGCATGATGCAGCTCTACCTTTCGGGAAGTTGGGAAGCCATTGCGCCGCACGCCCGGGCCGCGGTGGCCGAAGGATTTCATTCAGAAACCTACCCCATTTTAATCAGCCGGTACTTTCAAGCGCGATTTTGGGTCTACTACCTTGAACACGGATGTTGGGACCCGCACTTAACCGCCGAATACACGCGGGTGCTTGAAGCCACACATCCCCTTTACCACCATTTACTCGGCATGGAGTTTTTACCGGTCATCGCCGCCATGGGTTTTACTGCCCCCATGGTGCGGATTATGGAAACCCAATCGCTGCACATCGAGGTTCGTAGCACGTGGTCCGCCGCGGTAGATGCCGACCTCAATCGGTTGGCCTTTATGCTCGCATTGGCGCGGAATGGAGACCTTGCGTCGTTTAAAGCGCACCAGGCCAAACTCAAGCCCGACTTTTGGTACAAGGCTTACCGCAAATACCTCGAGGCGCTGCACTACGCGTGCTCAGTGCTGTCGGGCGAGCCCCGTGCGGATCTTGAACCGAGCCACCGGTACTTTTCTGGGCTACAGCGCGCGCTTAACCTATAAAAAAAGCCCCTTTCGGGGCTAAAGGTTTGGTGTGAGGCCTCATTGACCGAGCCAAAGGTGGTACATCTAATGTACCTAAGCGGGTACGAATTGGGTACATTTTATTCAGGTAGTTTATACACCCATCCTTTTTCACGAGGCTCCGCAAGAATTTGACCCCAATGCAGCAGCACCGCCAATCCGTCTTCTACCGCGCGAATCGGTGTTCCGGTCGCCCGAGCTAAACTCGAAGCCGTACGCCCCCCCTTCGAGCTGAGCAGCGGAAGTAGCGCTAGATGCTCCACGTTCGCATTAGCAATTTGCGCGGTTCGCAACTTAATTTCTTCGAGGAGAACTCGGTTCGCCCGGTAGTTGGCGGCACCCCGTCGCACGTACACGGTCCACTCCTCAGACGCCTCTTCGCAGGCGGCATGGGGTGCGCGGTCCGAGGACGGAACCTCAACCACCAACACCTCCTTGCCTTCGAAGCGGTCTATTCGGGCCGTAAAGGACACCTCGGGGCGCGAAAAACGCTGCGCGGCCCCTTCAACCATAAAGGCCTCTTCTTCGGCCCGGCACCCGGCCACCGCGCCGTTGTCGCGAACGCCCACGAGCAAGGTTCCGCCCGACCCGTTGGCAAAGGCTACCAAGGTGCGAGCGATTTTGCGCTGGCGATCAATCCGCAACTTAAACTCTAGGATTTCAGACTCGACGCGCTGCATATCAGACGAAGTTAAAACGTACCTTGAGTCTAGGAAGTTCAGCAAAGGACCTTCTTGATTTTGAAAGCACTGAAACACCTAGATCATGAGCAATTCTGGAGCTAAAAGCAGCGTAGACATTTTTAACAACGCACCCAAGCACGGGTACGAAGAAACCGCCGCCGCTGTGGACGCTCAAGCGTTCACCGACGTGGTCGAAAGCCGCCGGAGCGTGCGCGTGTTCACCGACGATCCCGTGCCCGAAGACGTGATGCGCGAATGCCTTCGACTCGCCCTGCTCGCCCCCAACTCAAGCAACCTTCAAACGTGGGATTTTTATTGGGTGCGCACCCCCGAAAAAAAGGCGGACTTAGTTGCGTACTGCCTCAACCAACCGGCGGCGCGGACCGCCCAAGAGCTGGTGGTCGCGGTGGCGCGGCCCGATCGGTGGCGCGAAACCAACGCCCTGATGCTGGATAAATTCGACGAAAGCCGCAAGGTTCGCCTCAAGGCCGCCTACCAGTACTACCGCAGGATTGTTCCGTTGGCCTACGACATGGGCCCGTTTGGAATTTATGGGCCGTTCAAAACCCTTTGGGTGGCGCTCGTTGGGCTAATTAAACCCATTCCACGCGGACCCTTTTCGCTCAGCGGCATGGCAACGTGGGCGCACAAGTCAACGGCCCTTGCCTGTGAGAACTTCATGCTCGCCTTGCGCGCCCACGGCTTCGACAGCTGCCCCATGGAAGGAATGGACGGCGTGCGCATCAAACGCCTGCTCGAATTGCCCCGCGGCGCCCAGATCTGTATGGTGATCTCCGCCGGAAAGCGCGCCCCCGAAGGGGTTTACGGCCCCCGAGTGCGCTTTGACAGAGCGCTCTTCGTGCACGAAGTCTAGTGGTCTTTGGGGTCCGCTCCGCCTCCGCGAACTTTTCCGCGGATGTTGAGCAGTTCCACCCCAAGCGAAAAGCTGACGGCCATGTAGATGTAGGCCTTGGGGACGTGGTAACCTGCAGCTTCGGCGACCAGCATGAATCCAATCAGAATCAAAAAGGCCAACGCCAAAATTTGAAGCGACGGGTGGCGTTCAATCACTTTGGACACCGGACCGCTGAACTGAAGCATCACAAACATGGCTACGACGATCGCTGCGATCATGATGCGCAAGTCGTTGGTCATGCCGATGGCCGTCAAAATGGAATCAAAGCTGAATACGATGTCCAGAAGCGCGATTTGCACAATAATCCCGGCAAAACTCTTAGCTACGTTTGAATCCTGGCCGTGCTGGGCGCCGCCCGCCTCGGTAATCTCATAAATTTCTTTGGTAGACTTCCAAAGAAGAAAAATTCCGCCCGATAAAAGCACTAGGTCGCGTCCACTCACCGGGTGCTCGCCCAGCCTAAAGAGCTCTTCTTGAAAACCCATGATCCACGTAATCGACAGTAGCATTAGCACACGGAAAACCAGCGCCAGAGCAATCCCCAGGGTACGGGCCTTTTTGCGAATCTCCTCGGGCAACTTGTTGGTCAAGATGCTGATGAAGATGATGTTATCGATTCCGAGTACGACCTCCAAAAAGGCCAAGGTTAAAAAGGCAAGTACGAGTTCCACCAAACAAAGGTATCAGTAGATGACGGCTATCTGCACACGGCGCGGACGATCTGCTTCGGTCCACTGCATCCAGTACAGGCCGGCAGGAACCACCGGCATGACGAGTACGCCTTCATTCGTGGTCTGAATTCCCAAATTCCGCCCGTCCGCAGTAAACAGCGACACCGACTCGGGGCTCACTGCAGCACCGCCGCCCATCCAGTACATGGGCGCTCCCGAACGAATCGGGTTCGGCGCCCAGTATCCCGTCGGGGCCTCGCCTTCAATGGAACCTAACTCGCGCAAGCTGTGGTAGACGGTGTCGGTAATTCCGCACGACGCCGAAACAATCAGGCGAACCGTGTAGCCAAGCTGCGCCACCGGGTAGGTGTGGTTAATGATCGGTCCGCCCGTACTGGCTGTTCCGTCACCCCACAACCAATTGTACTGGGTGGCGCCAGTCGTAGCGCTGGCATCAAACTCCATTTGCATGCCGCTGCCATTGGACAGCAGTACCCTGAAGGTGAAGTACCCCACGGGCTTCGCACAGACCACAACGGTAAGCGTTTGCGAATAGGTATTTCCACAATTGTCCGTGGCCGAAACGATGACGGAATAAGTACCTCCGTTCGTGTAAGTATGGTTCGGGTTCGCGCCGCTACCGGTGCCGCCGTCCCCAAAGTTCCAAGTTATCGAAGTGAACTGTCCGGGATCCGTCGGACCTGAGAAGTTTACCACAAGTCCGTTAGCACTGTGCGTAAGCGTTCCGAGTCCTCCGGTACATACATTTATGGTATCCACTATGGTGTCGATTTGACCGCAGCCATCAGCAACTATTAATTGAATTGGATATGCTCCGAAGGTGCTAAAGGTGTAGCTAGTGGTAACCCCTGTTGCTGTAGCGCCTCCTCCGAAATTCCAATCGTAGGTTGAAATACTTCCAACAGAAGAAGATGCATTAAAATTAACGGTAAGGCCTGTAGCGGTTGTCGTGAATGCAGCTGAGGGTGGCGGACAAGGATTGCTGCAATCTGCCGTATCAGTAAACTTGACACCTGTAGTTATCGCAGGTCCACCCGTAGCCTCGCTGTGCACGATGGCACCGGTGGCGTCCCTAAAAATCCAGCCGCATTCGTTGCTCCAGTTGCCGCGGTTCACAAAACGCAATTGAACTACATCGTTGTCGCAAACCGGAATCACAAACGAGGCCGCCGTGTCGGTAGCCCCTGGCAGCGTGAAGGACGTAGCCGTTCCGTTGATTAAAACTTCAAGCGCATGGAATAAGGTGCCTTGTGGATTGGTTCTCCAACCGTCGCCAAACGAATCACGCAGCTTGAGGTTGTACACGCAGCCATTCGGGCAGTTAAACGTCGAGAACTGGGCCGGACCAAACTTGGTCGAGGTCAGACCTCCAGCGCAGCTGTCGTAGACGTAGGCGTGGTAGCTCTGACCTTGGGTGAGACCCGTCAATACAAACGGATTGCTGGTGGTTTTAACCAGCGTTCCACTTCCCGGAGTAAAGCCCACAGGACCATATTCAATGGTAGCCGTTCCGTTTCCAGAATTGGTGAACGCGACCGAAGCTGTCGTTGCGGTCAATGGCGTAACCGCCAGGGCGGTCGGCGGCGGGCATGGAGGCGCGTTTTTCACCGAAAAATCATCGATCGCGACGTCAGTTTGCGTGGCCGGCGTCGTGCCTTTGGTCCGAGAGCGGAATCTAATTCGCACCGTTTGGTTGCCGTAGGCCGCTAGGGACACCACGCGCTCCATCCATGCGGCGCCTTGGGCGCCAACGATCGAATCGATGACCACAAATGGCGACGTCGAAGACCCCGTTTGAACCTCTACCGATAGCGACCCCACGGTCGCTCCCTGCATGTGGTACCAAAAACGGAGTTCGGGAGCGGTTAACGCCGTCAGAATAATTTGCGGCGACGTCAGGGTGGCCACGCGAACCGAACCGGCTGGGTTGCCAAATCCGCCTTCGGTGTACACGTACTTACCCAACCCCGTAGTGTGGTCGTTGCCGGGCCCTGTGTTGGGGGTGGGCGTCGCACCTTGTCCTCCGCCCCAGTGGTAGGCGGGTGTGGTTCCCGTGCTCGTTGGAGTCCGAGTCCAGCAGGTGCCTATCGTGGAATTCTGATTCCAAAACTGTCCACTAGCCGGGCCAGGGTTAAAACCTAAATCAAAATTCTCCACATAAGGCGCAGCCACCACGCCGCAGAGCGTGATCAGCGTATCAATGGTGCTCCACGCGCTTTGAAGGCTAGTACTGCACACCTTACGAACCGAAACAGCGTACACCGTTCCGGCACTTAGGCCCATTAAGGTAAACGGATTGGTGGTTGCCATCACGGTGGTCCCGCTGAACGGAACTTGGCCAAGTGGCCCGTAGCGCACCTCGTAGGTACCTGCCCCTGTTGGATTCCAGATCATGGTACCCGAAGATTGGGTCGTTGACGTCACCGTGAGGCCCGTGGGTTTCGGACAGGCTGGTGGATTAGCAATTGAGACGTCGTCAATAGCCACGTCAACTTGGTTTTGGTTGCTCGGCGAACGGTAGGCGTACCATCGAACTTGAACGGTATCAGGTAAGAAGCTGGAGAGCGAAATCACCGCTTCAGTCCACGGGGCGGTCGACGAAGCCGTTTGCTGCGTGTTGCCCCAAACGCGCGTTTCGGCATTGTTGCGAAATATTTTAACGACCAAACTGTCGATTTGCGCCCCAAACTGGTGGTAGTAAAAGCGGAGCTCGGGATTCAACAGACCGGCCAGCAGGACGTTAGGACTGCGGAGTACGGCAATTCCAGTTCCGTTTTGGGCCTCGCCATGCATATAGCGGCCCGAACCAGTCGTATGGTCGGAACTCGGTCCCGTACCAATATTGGTTAGGGCCGTCGGTGTAGGCCCGCTGTTCGGGCGCCACCAGTAATTGGCCCCCGAAGGACGTGACCAGCACGTATCTATGGCTCCGTAGGCCCAATGCGCTGCCGGAACCACCCAATTTGCGTCTTCAAAGTCCTCCATCCACGGAGCAGGAACGGGTCCGCAGTCGGTCATCGCCTTGGCGCTCGGCGACCAGGCCGAAACGTCTGTAGCTGAACAGCTGTCCTTCACGCGGAATTCGTAGGTCGTCGTCGGCGAAAGCCCGGTAACAATGAAGGGATTACTTGTAGCGGTAAACTTAGTACCAGTTGCAGGATTAAAGCCTTGGGCACCGTAGCTCACGCGCCACGAAGTGGCTCCGCCCGTCGTCCAACTGAGCTGAATGGAGTTCGCCGTAAGCCGTGTGGCAACTAAACCCGACGGAGCCGGGCACGTCACGAGTTGGGCAATGGACACGTCATCAATCGCCAGGTCGCCAAATTGATTGGCGCCTCCGCCGGGTCCACCGCCGCCTGCGGGCTTGGTCATTTCGAAGCGCAGCTCCAGCGTGTCGTTCACGTAGCTCGTAGGCAGCGTTACCGCAACGCGAAGCCAAACGTCACCCAGATTGGTATTGGTACCCGTGTAAATAGGGGTTGCATCCCAGGCCGTAGCTCCGTAGGGGCGAATGTACACTTTGAGCAGGCCCATGGTAGTGCCGTACTGGTGCTTCCAAAAAATCAACTCTGGCGAGGTAATTCCCACAGTACTGATGGGCGGAGTTACCACGTCAGCGACCGAGTTGCCCAGGCCGCCGCTGGACTCGACGTAGAGGTAGCCGCCCGTGCCCGACGTATGGTCAGCCGCGGGACCTGTTGCGCCGCCGCCGGCGCGAGTATGGGTTTGTCCGACGCTGCCGCCCCACCAGTAAACCGCGGTTGCTTGCGTATTTCCGGTCGTTTGCGGGTCTCGCGTCCAGCCGGTGGGAATCGTCGAACCGACATTGTAGAAGGGCGTTCCCTTGGTAACACCGCTAAAGGTCTCAGACCAGGGCGCTAAAATGACTTGACCTGATGCGGCATTTGAGATGCACAACAAGCCTAAAACGCCACCCAAAATCGTTTTTGAAATCCTCGAATTCATTCGCGAAAGATACCGCAAATCACCCACTTACTTGGGTAAAAGTTTACGACTTTTGCCGTATGCTTCGGCACGAACAGCTCCTCAAAGTTCGCGATGCGCTCCGGCAAAAGGGGACCGTTGCCAAATGGCCGTTGCGGTGGGGGGAATACGCTTTGCTGCCCGCCGAAAAAGACTGGTTAATTAACGAAGATGCCTACCGTGCGAAGTGGCCCCAACTTATGTCTTCGCCGCGCTTTGCGCCTCCGCCTGCGGCCAATGCGGAACAAGCAAGTTCCCAAGCAACGGCCTTGTGGCGAGGACGATGGCTCCGCGGGCTAACTCTTGCGCAAACCTGGTCCGCGCTCGACCTGAGCGCCGGGAGCGGCATCGACACCTGGGGCATGGAATCCGCGGGCGCCCGTGTCACGGCAGTAGAACCTGATGCCTACCTGGCCGAGCTGCTGCGTTGGAACGGCGCGGAACCCAACCGGATCGTGGTACAGGCGCCTGCCGAAGAACAGTCGTTTGCCCCCGACCAATATGATGTGGTTTATGCCGACCCCTCACGGCGATCGGAGCGAGGACGCCTGCCGCTCAACGACCTGGGCAGCCCCGATCCTTTGAAGCATTTGCAAACGTGGCAGCAGTGGGCGCCCCACGTGGTCCTCAAACTCTCGCCGATGCTCGACGTCGAGCAGGTCGCGCGCTGGTTTCCGGGGGCCGAGTCCCTAACCTACTTAAGCACCCACCGTGAGGTAAAGGAATTGGTGGTGCACCTGCCGCGAACGCGGACTTCGCCCCTTCGGGTGTTCGCAGTGGCTGTGGACGACGAGGGGACGGAACTCGTTCGGTGGACCAGCGACCCCCAGCGTACCGCAGAACGAGCAACCGCGGTCGGTACGTATTTGTACGACCCTGACTCGGTGCTGGTTGCGGCGCGCGGCGCCGCGTCGTGGGCGGCCCACCACGGCCTCAAAGGATTGCATCCCGACAGCCGGTTATACACGGCCGACGAACTTCACGCCGTTCCTGGCTGCCGTGTCTTTCGGGTCGATGCGGTGCACACTAGCCTGCCGACCCACCTCACTGAGGCCAGTGTGGTTTGCCGAGCGTTCCCCGAACGGGCCGACGTGCTCCGCAAACGCTTGAAGTTGGGGGAATCTTCGGAACGTTTTTTGGTGGCTACGCAACTATCACGCGCCGCCGGCTACCGATACCTCGAAGCTACCCGCATCGCCTGAGCTTTATTCCTACCTTGTCCTGTGCGCCGTACTGCCCTGTTTTTCTTCGTTATACTCGCCCTCAGCGCTGGCGCGCAGCCCCTCGTAGTGCCCAATCAGGGCCAGTGGCAAGGTGATTTTCGGGCCAAAACGGCCCTGAGCGACGGTGCGGTATTTTGGCACGATCAGGGCTACCGAATTCAGGTTGTACACCCCAAGCACCGAGGAGGGGCCAAGCCGAATCCGCACTACCCCACCCACCTGTGGCCCGAAACCTGGCCCGACGCCCACGCCCTGTTTGTCGAATTTCAAGGCGCTCAACCCCAAGCAAAATCCGCGGGAAGCCAGCCGACCCCAAGTCCGCGCCACTACCTCAAAGGAAGCGACCCCGCCCGCTGGGTGACCAACGTACCCGAATTTGAGGACTGGCGAATCAGCGGAGTGTACCCAGGCATCGACTTTGTCGTGCACGCCCACGGCAGCCTCAAGTCGGAATGGCAGGTGAAGCCCGGCGCCGACCCCTCGCGCATCGCCCTGCGCATTAGCGGCTGCCAGCCGCAGTTGGGTGCCGAGGGCGAACTCCGCCTCGAAACCGCCTTGGGAACCTGGATCGAAGACCGCCCCGTAGCCTACACCCTCGGGCGAGCCGGCAAAAAACCCGTTGCAGTCGCCTACCGGGTGCACCCCGACGGCCTGGTGACCTTTGAACTTGGGTCCTACCGCCGGCGCGACACCTTGATCATCGATCCGAACTTGGTTTTTTCGAGCTTTTCGGGCTCCACCGCCGACAACTGGGGCTACACCGCGACCTACGACAACCAAGAAAATCTGTACGGCGGCGGAATCGTGTTTGACGTGGGCTATCCCACCACGCCCGGCGCCTTTGATGCGAGCTACAACGATCCGAGTTCAGGCTTTTCGACCATGGACATTGGCTTGACCAAGTTCAGCGCCAACGGTTCCCAGCGACTTTACTCCACCTACATCGGTGGCGACGGCCCCGACCAACCCCATTCCATGATGGTGAATTCCCTGGGAGAGCTCGTCATTATGGGCACCACGGGGTCGAGCAATTTTCCGACGACGGTTGGCGCCTACGACGTGAGTTTTAATGGCGGACCGCCCGCAAATGGATCTACCGGCTCACCGCTGTCCTTCGACTTTGAAGACGGTGTGGACCTGTTTGTCTTAAAGGTCAACCCTACCGGCACCGCCCTCTCGGCGTCAACGTTTGTCGGCACGGCGGGCAACGAAGGTCTGAACCTCGGAATTGCCCTAAACTACGGCGACCCGATGCGGGGCGAGGTTGTCGTCGACAGCCAAGACCAGATTTTTGTCGTGACGTCTACCGAAAGCTCGGCCTTCCCGGGGGCCTCAGGCACCAATGCATCGATTGATGCCGTGGCTTTTTCGCTGAACCCGTCGCTGTCGGCGATGCGCTGGTCCACGCTGCTCGGCGGAAGCAACTACGAGGCAGGGTACGGAATCAAAGTCGATCAAAACGGCAAAGTCTTCGTGACCGGGAGCACTCGGTCGACCAATTTTCCGGGAACGACGGGCGGACTTCACGCCACCGCCCGCGGTGGCGTGGACGGCTGGATCGCCCGCCTCAGCGCGGCGGGCGCCCTCGAAAAAGCAACCTACCTGGGTACCTCCGGCAACGACCAATCCTTCTTTATCGACCTCGATAAGTACGGTGCCGTGTACGTGTTTGGGCAGAGTTTGGGCATTTACCCCCAGACGTCGGGCACGTGGGGAACGGCCAGCGGCGGTCAATTCATCCACAAACTCAACGCCGACCTCGACCAAACACTGTTCTCGTCGCGCTTCGGAACCTCCAACAGTATCGTGAACCTCGTGCCCAGCGCGTTCAACGTCGACGATTGCCTGAACATTCTGCTTTCGGGCTGGGGCGGCGGGGTGAACGGCGGTTATCTCGGCGGAACCACTTCAGGCCTCCCCGTGACGGCCAACGCGCTGCGTCCCACAACCGACGGGAGCGATTTCTACTTCATGGTGCTTTCGCGCAACGCTCAAGCGCTGAGCTACGCTACATTTTTTGGCGGAACCTCCAGCGAACACGTGGACGGCGGTACGTCGCGCTTTTCGCCCCGAGGCAATATTTTTCAAGGGGTGTGTGCCGCCTGCGGCGGCCAGAGTTTTCCGACGACCCCGGGGGTCGTCGGTCCGACCCGAAACTCGAGCAACTGCAACCTCGGCGTAATCAAAATCGACTTTGAAACCAGCGTAACGGCCGACGCGAGCATCAACTTCGACGCCGACGTCGACACCCTGTGCGAAGACCTCATCGTGAAGTTTACCAACGGTTCCGCCAACGCCAACAAATTCATTTGGGATTTCGGAAACGGCCAAACCTCTTCGGACTTCCAGCCTACGGTCCGCTTCACCAAAGGCACCTACCGCATTCGCCTCACCGCCATCGATACCATTTGCGACATCCAAGACACAACCTCGCTGGTCATCACCCACGACCAGGGAATTTTTCCGGAGGCGAGCTTTGAACAGGACTACGTCGCCTGCGACCGGAGGTTTGAAGTCCGCGCTTGGAGTACCAGCATTGACGCCCAGCAGTCTAACTGGACCTTTGACGGCGGCTCGCCGCAAAGCGGAGATACGGTGGTCCACCGATTTAATTCCCCCGGCAACCACGTGATTCGCTTGGTGGTGCGGGACACCGTGTGCGGAACCACCGATACCGCCTTCGCCAGTGTATTTTTTGACCCGGACCTCCCTGCGCCCGACGTCAAGGTGGCCCCCGACAGCTGCAAAGACGGAAGGATTCGCGTCAACGTGACCTACACGCTGGACAGCATCGACTACCAGTTTCGCTGGACCTTCCCTAACGGTGTGGTCGACACAGGGCGCGTCACGACCTACCGTGTACCGACTTCAGGCAGCTACACCGTAAAGCTCGAGCTAATTGACACGGTGTGTCATGCGGTCTACCCCTACGAGTTCACGTCGGCGATTTTGCGCTACGACCAGCGCGTGTGGATTCCCAACACCTTCACCCCCAACGGCGACGGGCGCAACGAGGAGCTGGTTCTGGCCGGAAACAATTGCTTTGACGGCGATCGCTTCACAATCCTCAACAGCTTTGGCAACGTCGTTTTTGAAACCGATCAACCTTTTGCAGAGTTTTGGGACGGCACCATCAACGGCAAGTCCGCGCAGCAGGACACCTACGTGTACCGCTTCGACACCGAAGACGGTCCGCTGTACGGAACCGTTAACCTGATCCGCTAGTCTAGCTTAGGCAGGTTCTTCAGGGCGTGAACGAACGCGTCGATTTCGTCGAGGGTCGTCATGCGCGAAAAACTAATGCGGGTTCCGCCCGGAGCCTTGAGCCCACCCAAAACGTGGGAACCGCCCACGGCGCCGCTGCTGCAGGCGCTTCCGCCCGAAACACAAAATCCCTGCAGGTCGAGCTGAAAATTGAGCATTCCGCCCTCGTGCAGTTCGGGTACATAAAAATTCAGCACCGTGAACAAGCTGCGGTCGGGATCGCCCGAACGGCCGTTAAACTTCACGTTGGGAAACGCCGCGCGCAGCGCAACAATCGCATAGTTTTTAACCCGAGTCATATGGGCCGCGTCTTCGTCGAGCTTGGCTACGGCTGTCGCAAAAGCGGCTCCGAGTCCGGCAATCCCCACGACGTTTTCGGTGCCTGCTCGGTGGCCGCGCTCCTGCGCTCCGCCGCGAATGAAGGGCTGAACCCCTGTGCCCTGCTTGAGGTAGGCAAAGCCGATTCCTTTGGGACCGTGAAACTTGTGGGCGCTGCAGGCCGCAAACTCCAGCGGAGTCGCCGCGAAGTCCAGTTTGAGGTGGGCCATAGTCTGCACGGTGTCGCTGTGAAGCAGCGCGCCGTGGGCGCGGGTAATCTGCGACAGTCGACCTAGGTCCACGAGGTTGCCTATTTCGTTGTTGGCGTGCATGAGGCTCACGAGCACGGTACGACCGGCTTGGTGGTCGGCGGCAAGCTGGGCTTCGAGCCAGTCGAGGTCGTGGTCGCCGTGTTCATTAAACGGAATCGCGATGGCCTCTACCCGATCGGCAAGCGCCTCAACCATGTGGGTAATTGCATGGTGCTCTAACTCGCTATGATAGAGCTTATTGACTCCTAAAACCTCTACACTTGATTGAAGGGCCCAGTTATCGGCTTCGGTTCCACCCGAAGTGAAAATAATCTCGGCCGGCAAGCAATTCAGGGCCTCGGCAATCTCTTTGCGCACGCGCTCCACGAGGGCTTTGGCCTTGCGTCCTTCGGCGTGGGTTGAGCTTGGGTTTCCAAACAGCTCCAGGGCGGCAATCATGGCGTCCTTGGCTTCGGCACACAAGGGCGTGGTGGCGGCGTTGTCGAGGTAAATACTCATCAAGGGAAGGGGTTAAAGGCGGGCCAATTTAGCCACGAATTCGGCGGCCAGCGCTTCGGCGTCGGCTTCAGTCGGGGCTTCGGTGTAAATGCGCACGATGGGCTCTGTATTGCTCTTGCGCAGGTGCACCCATCGATCGGCAAAATCGATCTTGACGCCGTCAATAGTTGATGGATTCAAATGCTCGTGCGCTTCAGCGACGCGGACGAGCAAGGCGTCGGTATCGACGCCGGGCTGCAGGTCAATTTTCTCTTTGGCCATCGCGTAGTTCGGGTAGGTCGCGCGGAGTGCGGAACAAGTTCCGCCCTTTTTGGCCAGGTACGTCAAGAACAGAGCCACCCCGACCAGGGCGTCGCGGCCGTAGTGCAGTTCGGGTAAAATAATTCCGCCATTTCCTTCGCCGCCCAGCACGGCTTCGCGCGCCTTCATTTCGGTGACTACGTGAACTTCGCCCACCGCTGATGCGGAATACGTTGAGCGATGGCGTTCGGCGATGTCGCGCAGGGCGCGGCTCGAACTCAGGTTGCTCACGACGTGACCAGGACGGTGCTGCAGCAGGTAGTCGGCCACCGCCACCAACGTGTATTCTTCGCCAAACAGTTCACCGTTCTCGCTCACAAATACGAGGCGGTCGACATCGGGGTCGACGACGATGCCCAAGTCGCACTGGGTCTCGGGGACCAGGGCGCAGATTTCGTCGAGGTGCTTGCGCAGGGGCTCTGGGTTGTGCGGAAAATTCCCGGTAGGCTCGCAGTAAAGCCCCTCGATGCGCTGCACGCCAAGAGCTTCGAGCAGCATGGGGATGGCTATTCCGCCCGTAGACGCAACGGCATCAAGGGCTACCGCGAAGCCCCGAGCCCTAATGGCCTCGACGTCAACTAGGTTAAGGTTGAGAATGGCCTGAATGTGGCGCTCGATTCCGTCGGTGACCGCAATTCGGCGCCCGAGCTGGCTCACTGGAGCAAAGTCAAACTGACCGGCGGCACGCGCCGCGAGGATTTTGGCCCCGTCTTCGGCACTTAAAAATTCTCCGCGGGCGTTCAGCAGCTTCAGCGCGTTCCACTCGCCAGGGTTGTGCGAGGCCGTGAGGATGATGCCGCCATCGCAGCCCTCCCAGGGAACCATCATTTCAACGGTCGGCGTGGTCGAAAGTCCGAGGTCAAGCACATCGATGCCCTGAAAACGCAGGGTCGACACCACAAGGTCGCTCAAGGCTTCGCCCGAAACGCGGGCATCGCGACCTAAGGCAACGCGCAAACGGCGGTCGCTGCCCGACTGGGCGCGGAGCCACTGGCCGTAGGCGCTAGCAAAGGCCACGGCGTCGACGGGGGTTAAATTACTTCCGACGGAACCACCGACGGTTCCGCGTATTCCTGATACCGATGCGATTAAGGCCATGGCGAGGTTTTTGGTGTGCTGCAAAGGTAGAACGGGCACCGCCCGGAATGCGTGGTAGTGAATAACGTGGTGAATAACGCGTGTGCATTGCGTCGAATTCCGAACGAAATTTGCCTAGGTTTATACTAACCGATGTACGAAAGCGAACCCGATCCCCTTATTGAACGATTTGAGCAGGCGCTCCGCGAAGATGCCCCGCTGTTTTTTGACGTCGAGGAATTCGAAGAAATCGCCGACTACTACCTCGAGACCGGGCAACTTCAGCGGGCCCGCAAGGCCATCGATATGGGCGGCGCCCAGCACCCTTATGCTACCGTGTTTGCCGCTAAAATGGCGCGCTACCTCGTACAAGCGTCGCAGCTCGACGAGGCCGAAGACGCCATTCAGCACGCCGAAGGACTGAGTCCGAACCACCCCGACATTGAGTGGGCGCGCGGAATGCTCTTTATTCGCCAAGGGCGGACCAACGACGCGATTCAGTCGCTGCGCAAGGCAATTCAAAACTCCGACGACCCCTTCCCCATTCAGGGCACGTTGGCCTCAATTTACTCCGGGGCTGGAATGTTTACCCACGCGGTGCGCATCCTAAAAGCGATGCTCCAAGAGGAGCCCGAAGACGCGCACCTGCTCTACCTGCTCGCCATCAATTTCGACATGGCCAACCGCGACGACAAGGCCGTATCGTTTTTTGAGACCTACCTCAACGACTATCCCTACTCCGAAACGGCCTGGTACCACTTGGGGGTGGCCCAGTTCCGCCAAGGCCAGCACGACGCGGCGAAACGCAGCCTCGGATTCGCGGTGACCATCGACGAATCGTTCAGCGCCGCCCTATTTGACCTCGGACGCCTCCACGAAGACCTTGAGGAATTCAGCGAAGGATTGGAATGCTACCAGCAATCAATGGCTGCGAGCGAACGCAACGGCTACACACTGTACCGCATTGGGGTCTGCCTGCAGTCCCTTGACCGAAATCCTGAGGCCCTTCGCGCTTTTCAAGAGTCCGTGGAGCTCGACGAAGAGCTGGACGAAGCCTGGATTGAGCTTGCGGTTCTGCATGGCGAAGCCGGGAATATTCTCAAGGGGGTGCAGCACGCGCAAAAGGCCATTGCGCTCGACCCCGACAACCCCGACTACCACATGGTGGCCCACGACCTGTTTTTGCAGCTCGGCCTTCAGCGCGAGGCCGCCAAGAGCCTGCAGCTGATTTTGCACGCCTTGCGGGTCGAAAATCCGCGCGGCCTGCTGGAATATGCCGGTATTTTGGTCGAAATGAGCCACCTCGATTCGGCCGTGACCATCTTGGAAGCAGGCGTGCAGCGCTACGCCGACGACCCCGTCATGTGGGCCGTCTACTTCGGCTTTTTGTGGAAGCTGGCCGGAGACCTGCCCGCCGCGCACACCGGCATTCAGCAGTCGTGGGTGCGCTTTGGCGCTCCGTTTCACGATGCGCTGGTCGAGCTCTACCCAGAAGTCAATGACGACCCGGTGGTTGCGCTGATTTGGAACCAGCCCAACGCCTAATTTCGCGTCCATGAATCCCCTACTTACGGTACTTAAAGGCATCGCCATGGGCGCGGCCGATGTCGTTCCCGGCGTGTCGGGCGGCACCATCGCCTACTTGACCGGAATTTACCAGCGGCTCCTCGACGCCATTCACGCCGCGGGCGGAAGCATGTGGGTGGCCCTCAAGCGCGAAGGAATTGCCGCAGCCTGGAAGGCGGTCGACGGCTGGTTCTTGGTGGCGCTGTTGAGCGGAATTGGGTTCTCCATCATCACGCTTTCAAAATTGGTGCTTTGGGGACTGGACCACCACCCGACCGTGGTTTGGAGCTTCTTTTTTGGCCTGATTGTGGCGAGCCTAAAAATGCTTTTTCGCGACGTGCGCGGAGCTTGGCTCGTGTTTGCCCTCGGTATCGTCCTTGGATTTGTGCTTTCATCGATGCCCGCCGGCCGCGTTGAACTCACCCCGGGCTTCACCTTTGTAGCCGGATTTCTGGCGATTTGCGCCATGATTCTGCCCGGCATTTCAGGCTCATTCATCTTAGTACTCTTGGGTGCGTACGAACCCATTTTGAACGCCCTCCACAACCGCGAAATGGGTACGGTGGTGCTTTTTGCCGTGGGCTGCGCACTCGGACTGCTCACGTTTGGACGGTTGCTCCGGTGGCTGTTTCACCGCTTTGAGCAAGCCACAGTCTCGCTCATGACGGGATTCATCGTGGGGTCTTTAGTGAAGGTTTGGCCGTTCCGCAGTACGTGGAAGGGTTGGGAGGTTCCCGTGAGCCCCGCCGCATGGCAGGCCGAAACCGGTCTTTCCATCGATTGGCTCGCCCTTGGCATCGCAGCGGCGGTCGGCGCGGCCCTCGTTTTGGGCCTAGACCGCTGGGCGCAAGCCCGCCAAACTTCGGCTTAAGCCGTGATTCGGTTCGGACTCCTTCGCGTGGCCGGCCCGCCTTCGCGGTCACCGGAACTCTACAAGGCTCTGTGGGCCGGATATTCCCTCGAGGGGAAGCTGCAGTACGACGTGCTCGAAGTGGCCCCGCGACTCGATTGGGGTGATTGGCTAGCATCGGCTCACCGCGAAGGCTGGAGCGGTTTTAACGCGACGATTCCGCACAAAATTGACCTTTGGCGCAGCTGCGAACGGCGCAGCCCCGAGGCCGAGGCGATTGGCGCCACCAACTGCATCGCGCGGACACCCGAGGGGTGGATCTGCCACAATACCGACGCCGATGGATTCTGGAGTTCGTGGGAAGGCATGTGGGACGGCTACCGACCGGTTCGCCAACGCGCCTGGATCTTGGGCAACGGCGGAGCGGCGCGCGCCATAGCCCACGCGCTGATTTCTCGTGGTTTTGCGGTAGATGTTTTTGCCCGCGCTCCGCGACCCGATTTTTTTGGACTCGAACAGCGAGCGTTCGCCGAAACCGCCCAGGCCGAGCTGCCAGACGTCATTGTGAACGCGACGTCGATGGGGCACGGCGACCAGCGCGACCTAGTGCCACCCGTGGTTTGGCGCAATCTTCAGGGCGTCTGGGCCATTGATGCCGTGTACGGTTCCGCGCCTACGCCCTTTCAGCTCCACGCCGCCCAAGCAGGTGCCTGGGTCGTCGACGGCATGCCAATGTTGCGCATGCAGGCAAAAAAAGCTTGGGACTATTGGCGAGAAGTGCTCGCTATGCCCGACTTTTGAGGCCCAATTCAACTCTTTATGCCATCCGATATGATGGAACA
>VGFU01000023.1 GCA_016868755.1 Bacteroidota bacterium
AATCCTGCTGGGCGCACTAAACCCGTCACCCGAAAGGGTGGCGGGTATTTTTTTGTAGGCCCCGAGGCCCGAAGCCATAAAAAAAGGCACCTATCAGGGGTGCCTTTGTCGGTAAAGACGGATAGGCTTACTTGATCACTAAGGTCTCAAATGCCGGAGTATACGTGTCTCCAGCCTTGAGCTTCTTGGTCCACTTAACGCTTCCGTCCACGTAGACCTTCGCGACCATGTCGCTCCAGACCACGTTAGCTGTCCCGGTGCTGTTGAACAACTGACCGTTGATTTTGAGTTCTTGCCCGGCCATGGCCGTAAAAGTTTGACCGGTTTTCTTGATAGGGCTTTCGTCTCCGGTCGCACCCACACCGCCCAACGGGGCGAGGTTTTGGTCATAAATCGACAAGAAAAAGTACGAGTTGGCTCCGTGTGTGTCTTTCGTTTCGAGTACGGCATACACTTCGCGAGGAATACTGGGGTCTTTTTCGCAGCTTACGAGGCTTGCACCGGCCACTACAGCCATGATAAGAAATTGAAAAAAGCGCTTCATTGTAGTAAAGATTGGTGTTCAAAAGATACGCTAATTGCATGAAAACCCAAGCAGACATGCGAATCATGGTAGGACAAGGAACCGGTGCGGAGCGTATCCGGGCACGACCAACACATAGGTTCCGACGGGTAGTGGGCAGCTGATGGGTCGCGAATCGAGCCAACCGCTGCAAATGCGTTGCCCGCTTAAATCATGCACTTCGTACGGGCTTCGGGGTGCGCCTTGGGGTAGTTCGATGCGAAACCTTCCCGAGTGGGGATTGGGTACCACTCTAAGCGAAGCAGGATGGTATTCGCCAAGCGACAGTCCGCGCACTGTGGTTGAGGTTCTGGCCTTGTTGGCGCAGGACGAGGTGGACCAGGCCTGAACGTTTACGAAACCGGTTCCGACGGAGTCCCAACGAACCCAAATGCTGTCGTTATGGAGCGAGCCGATTGGGTGGCCTCCGTCGACACTCCATAGAAACTGACTGAATAACTGAGGGTTGGACACGTAATACAGCGCAAAGTAGCCAGCCGCCACGGTATCTGCGCCTGGGGCTGACAGCTCCACGGGTTGAGCCTCCGACCAGATTTGAATGGAATCAGAGGTCACGCTGCTTCCGGCGTAACGGTCTAGGACTTTGCGAATCCACAATCCGTCAAGTGCGGCCGGTGGGTTGTTGAGGTTTAAGGATACGCTTCCGCCCTCATAAAAAGTGGTGTCGTACACGGGGTGGCCAAACAGGCTGTCCGTGGTCCAGAAGTAGCGCTCTGAGGTTGGATTTGCGTAAAAGACGTTCACATCAACTCCAGAGAGGTTACCTGGATGGTCAAGAAAATCGATCCAAATTCCGGAACCGGGATGCCGGTACTGCCAACGGTGGGGAAAAATGATGACGGGCTGAGCGCGGTAGAGGTTTGCGTTGAGATGGGTTGTGATGCGCTGGGTTGCGCAGGCGTCGTCGATGCGCACGATGCTATCAAACGACTGGCTGCTGTTCTGGGGAATGATGTACGTATTGAAGTACCCAATACTCCCGTAGTTTGTGCACGAAACGACGTGGTGCGACGGTATCCAGCTCGGATTTTTCATCAAATTGAAGTACTGGCAAGAGCCGGGGTTATTGTAGGGTGGGTAGGGCCCAAGTCCAGAGTAGTTCGTGATGTCCCACTGGCTCACACTGTTGGGCATAAGGCCGCTGGCGCAGTAGTATAAATTCACAGCCGGCCACGAAGATCCTATGGCCGTGTCGGGTCCGTTAATAGTGACGCTTTCAGGCAGGGAATCCGCCACAGAAAGTGTGCTTATGAAGAACAGGGCTGTTAGGGACATTATCGATTGGTTTGGGCACTTTAAATTTCGCATGAGGGACCACTAAAAAAATGCGGGTGGCAGCATGACTTATAGCAAATTCCGTCACACGCCCGATTTCGGATAATCTTCGGTACCTTTGCGCCGCAGTTGCTAGGGCAGCTGCCTTCACACCGGAGGGAGTATGTTAACCTTGGTTCAGCCGCTTCCGGTGCGGCGCTCCGCCTCCCTTAGGGAATATGAAATTTACCGATCTAGATCTGAACGCAGACATTTTGGATGCGCTCGACGACTTGGGCTACGAAGTGCCCACCCCCATTCAGCAGCAAGCCATTCCGCCGGCCCTCGAAGGCCGCGACGTGCTGGGTACCGCCCAGACCGGAACCGGCAAGACCGCCGCGTTTGTACTGCCCATTATTGAGCTTTTGAGCCGTGAGCCTATCGACGAACAGCGGCCCATCCGCGCCCTGATTTTGACTCCGACGCGCGAGCTTGCGATCCAAATCGACGAGAGCATTCGCGATTACGGCAAGTACGTCGACGTAAAGCGCGCCCTCATTTTTGGCGGAGTCGGCCAGCAGCCCCAGGTGGACGCGCTGCGCCGCGGCTCCGAGTTGGTTGTGGCCACGCCAGGCCGACTGCTTGATTTGATGCAGCAGGGCCACGTTGATCTGCGCGACCTGACGTGGTTTGTGCTCGACGAGGCCGACCGCATGCTCGACATGGGCTTCATCAACGACGTGCGCAAGGTGATTGCCAAGCTTCCGCGCGACCGCCAAACGATGTTTTTTAGCGCCACCATGCCGTTTGAAGTGCTTAAGCTCAGCGACGACTTGCTCGTGGACCCGGTGCGCGTATCGGTGGCTCCAGTGTCGAGTACGGCCGAAAAAATTGAGCAGCGCGCCTACTTCGTCGACACCAACGCCAAGCGCGATCTGCTCGCCCACGTGCTGAAGTCCGACGAAGGCATCAAGTCGGTGCTCGTTTTTGCCCGCACTAAGCACGGCGCCGACCGCATTTCTAAAGATTTGGAGCGACGCGGAATCCCCGCCCTCGCCATTCACGGCAACAAGTCGCAAAATGCCCGCCAGGCGGCGCTCACCAGCTTCAAAAAGGGCAAAACCCGCGTGCTGGTCGCCACCGACATCGCCGCGCGCGGAATCGACATCGACGAGCTCACGCACGTAATTAACATGGACATTCCTGACGTGGCCGAGACCTACGTGCACCGCATCGGCCGCACGGGTCGCGCCGGAGCCTCAGGTGTAGCCTACTCGTTCATCGACCGCGAGGAGTACGGCAACTGGCAGGCCGTCCTCAAGCTCATCAACGTCGAGGTTCCTGCCGAACGCGAGCACCCGTTCCCGTCAGTCCTGTCGACGCCCGATTCGTTTTCGCTGGTTTCAAAGGCTGCCTCGGGCGGAGGCGGACCGCGCCGCCCCTCGCGCCCCCAGGGACGCCGTCGCTAAAAAGAAAAGCCCCGGGCTCGCGCCTGGGGCTTTTTCGTTAAAGTCCTCCCGGAATCTGAGCGTTTTTCGCGGTAAACGGCCTCCACACTTCAGCCTCCCAGGTGGCCAGCGCCTTGAGCTCGGCCTCGCTTGCAACTTTGGCGGCCTTCCACGCGTTGAGCATGTTGGGTGAAGGTGCTCCGCGAAGGCTCCAGTAGTGACCTGAAAACTGGCCGTACTTCCATTCCCATGTTTCGGGTTGTTCGAAGTAGCCCTTCACGTCTTCTTTTCCGAATAGGGCCATGCGGCGGTCTTCAATGGACTTGAGCTGGGCCTTGAGGTCGGCGCGGAGCTGCTTGGTCGCAGCCGTGTCGGAGTTGGCGGCCACGAGCTTGTCAAGCAGTTCCAGCTTCTTTTTGGCCTCGCGCAGGGTGCTAACGGCGCTGTCGAGGCGGCTCATCAGTCCGTTGACCTCGGCCTCAAACGCGTGCTGCGCCGCCCAGTCGCGCTGCGGCGCGCGCGGATCGTCGTTCACGGTGACGTAGGCACTGTCGCGGTGCGTTCCGAGTTCGTACACCAACAAATAGCGTCCAGGCTTCACCTCGGGCCCGTACCCTGGGTCGTTGGCGTTCTCGCGCTCGCTGCGGCTCATCGACGGCCGGTCCACACCGGCGCTTCGCAGGTTCCAGTTCCAGCGCTGAAGCCCGTTTTCTGTCGGAACCTTGGTTTCGATGCGGCGAATGCGGACTCCGCTCGGGTCGTACACGTCGACGCGCAGCCACTTGACTTTTTTGAGTTCCTTGTCGGCCGTGTCGCGCTGCAGGTAGTAGCTCAGGCGCGCTCCGCCCGAGCGGTTTTCGCCCTGAAACATCGCGTGGCCTTGAAAGCGAATCCCGTCAGACTCCGCATAAATCCAGTGGTAGGCGTCGGGCGCGTCGTAGGCGGTGAGCACGCGTCCCTTGGCCGAAGCAGCCTCGCGCAGGGGGCGCAGGTCGTCCAGAATCCACGCCGCGCGGCCGAAGGTTCCGAGCACAAGGTCGCCCTCGCGCTCTTGAATCGCGAGGTCCTGAACCGGCATTACCGGCAGGCCGGTCCAGCGCTGCCAGGCCTTGCCGCCGTTGGCGCTCACGAAGAGCCCCGTTTCGGTTCCGAGGTAGATCAGCGAGGGCTGAACGGGGTCCTGAAGCACGCTGAGGCAGTGGCCCATCCCCTTGGGCGGAATCGCCGGAATAAGGTTGGTCCATGTTTTTCCAAAGTCCTTGGTATGAAACAGGTAGGGATTGAAGTCTCCTTGGCGGTAGTTGTTGGCGACCACCCAAGCCTCGCCCGCATTCACGCTGCTGGCGCGCACCTGCGGCACCCAGGTACCCTCGGGCAGGCCCTTGATCGTGCAGCGGGTCCAGGTGCTGCCGCCGTCGCGGGTCACCGACACCGTTCCGTCGTCGCTGCCCGTCCAAATCAGGCCTTTTTGCAGGGCCGACGGAGCGATGGCCAGCAAGCACGTGTGCATTTCGGCGCCGGTCACGTCAAAGGTGAGTCCGCCCGACTCGAGGTACTTCTGCTTCTCCGGGTTGTTGGTCGTGAGGTCGGGAGAAATGACGGCCCACGAGGCGCCGCGGTCCGTGGAGTAGTGCACGTGCTGCGAACCGTAGTACAGCGCGTCGGGATTAAAGGGGTCGGCCGCAATCGGACTGTTCCAGTGCCAGCGCAGGGATTTTCCGTCGGGGTGCACCGGCTTGATAAACGTCTTTAAACCGTTTGAGACGTTTACCCGGGCCAAGTAGCCCTCCTGGGCCATGGCATACACGGTCGACGGGTCGGTGGCGTGCGGGAGCACGTCAAAACCGTCGCCGAAGTAGAGCTCGGTCCAGTCGCTGTTGCCGATTCCGCCCTTGAGGTGGTAGGCCGGACCCTTCCAGGACCCGTTGTCCTGCATTCCGCCGTACACGTTGTAGGGGAGCTGGTTGTCGACGCTAATGTGGTAAAACTGCGCCAACGGCAAGTTTTCAACAAAACGCCAGGTTTCTCCGCCGTCGCGGCTGATGTTGAGTCCGCCGTCGTTGCCCTCGATCAGGTAGCCGGGCGTCTTGGGCGAAAGCCAAAAGGCGTGGTGGTCGGGGTGAATGTCGCTGTAGCGGGCGATCGTCTTCCAGCTGCGGCCGCCGTCTTCGGACTTGGTCACCAGCGTCCAAAGCGAATAAATCGTGTTTTCGCGGAACGGGTCCACATAAAGTTCGCTGTAGTAGAACGGACGGTTGCCGATGTCTTCGGCGTCACTGATGCGGGTCCAATTCACGCCGCCGTCGGCGCTGCGGTAGAGGGCGTTTTTGTCTTTGTTTTCCACCAGGGCATACACCACGTTGGGGTGGCTGGGGGCCACCGCCAACCCCATGCGTCCGAGGTCGCCTTCGGGCAGTCCATCTTTTGACGTGCGCTGGGTCCAGGTTTCGCCGCCGTCGTGGCTGACAAACAAGCCTGATCCGGGGCCGCCGCTCTTAAAGAACCAGGGCCAGCGGCGGTATTCCCACATGGCCGCAAAGAGCTTGTTGGGGTTGACCGGGTCGATCACGAGGTCGGCTGCGCCCGTGCGGTTGTTGCGGTACAGCACCTTGCGCCAGGTTTTGCCTCCGTCGCTCGTCTTGTAGACGCCGCGGTCTTCGGTGTCTCCGTAGGCCAGGCCGATGGCGGCCACCCAAACCGTGTTGGGGTCGCGCGGATGCACCACGATGCGGTGAATTCCCTTGGTTGCGGTGAGTCCCATGGCTTGCCAGGTCTTTCCGCCGTCAAGGCTGCGAAACAGCCCGCCGCCGATGGATTGGGAGTTGCGCGGATTTCCTTCGCCCGTGCCCACCCAAATCACGTCGGGGTTGCTGGGGTCGACGCGCACGGCGCCGATCGAGGGGTTGGGCTGCTCGTCCCAGATCGGAGCCCAAGATTGCCCGGCGTTTTGGCTTTTCCAGAGTCCGCCCGAGGCTGAGCCCGCATAAATCACGCGTTCGTCGCGCGGATCCACGTCGATGGCCGTGACCCGTCCGCTCATGCCGGCGGGGCCAATGCTGCGAAACTTGAGGTTTTTGAGAAGATCTTCAGGCAGGGTCTGGGCCGCGAGCTGCAAGGCCGCGAGGAGTCCGAGGGCAAAAAGGCGAATTTTCATCTGAGCAAGGTACGCAGAAGACACAGCTTGGGTGTTTAACTTGGTACGCATGAACAAGATGCTCAGTTTTTTGCTCGCTGCTACTAGTTTACATGCTGCTGGACAAGCGGTGCACACCGTGGACTACGCTTCGCAGGCTGACGTCAAGGTTTTTGTTGTCGACTACGAATCCCAGGCAGACCTCAAGGTGTACAAAGTCCCATATGTGTCTCAGGCTAAGGGCAATGAGGGCAAGTGGTTTTGGGTTCCGTATGCGTCGCAAGCCCAAAAAAAACTTTTTTTTGTGGACTACGCCTCACAAGCGGACCTCAAGATCTTTTTTGTGAAGTACGAATCCCAAGCGGGTTGGCGTACCGCCGCTAAAAAACACCTCTTCTACTAATGGAACGCCAATTTCCCATCGGACGGTTTGGGTACCGCGCTTCGGAGACGGAACTCAATCCGTTTATCAAACGTTTAGAATCGCTACCGAAGCGTTTAGCGGACGCATGGTCTGAATGTCCGCAAGCGTTGCGTGACGCTCCCTACCGCGACGGAGGATGGACCCGCCGAACCGTGGTACACCACATGGCCGACAGCCACCTCAACATGTACGTGCGCATCAAGCTCGCCCTGACTGAAGACGAGCCCACCGTCAAGCCTTACGACGAAAACACTTGGGCAACGCTGCCCGACGGCCCGGTTGAGCTCTCGCTTCAGCTTATCGAAGCGGTACATGGGCGGATCGTGCCGCTCCTCAAGTCATTGACGGAAGTGGAATTCGACCGACGCTACGACCACCCTGAGTTGCTCCGCACGGTTCCGATTCGCGAAGTCGTGCAGATGTATGCCTGGCACGGCGACCACCATTTAGCGCACATTCAACTCCCTGGACTATGAAAAACACCCTGATTTTTGCCTTTGTGGCCGGAACGGTCCTCTTTATGTGGCAGTTCCTTTCGTTTGCCGCCGTCAACCTTCACGAGGCGGACCAGCGCTACCATCCGATGCAAGACAGCATTCTCGCTGACTTAGCCGCCTACGGCCTGGACGACGCCGGCTACATGCTCGGTCAGCCCGGCCCCGACGTCTCACCCGAGCAGCGCGAGGCCTACATGGGCACCCGTGAGGGCAAGCCCTGGGCCCACGTGGTGTGGCACCCCGCCCAAGACACCGACATGCTCAAGCCCCTCCTGCGGGGATTCAGCAGCAACGTCGCCATCGCCGGCCTCCTCTTTTGGCTGCTGGGCCAGCTACGCAGCGTGAACGCGGGGCGCGGAGCCCTGGTCACCCTGGTGCTCGCCTACATCGGCTACACCTACTTTATCTACAGCGACCACGTTTGGTACGACATTCCCGACCACGTCGTGCACTTGGTTGATACCGTCGTTCCCTGGTCCCTCATCGGGGCGTTGGGCGGATGGATGCACGCCCGCAATCGTGCGTAGCCGCGCCCTGTTTGGTTTCTGGTTTCTGGTTTCTGGCTTAGCGGCGCAGGATTGGGCCGATAAGCCCGTTGCCTCAGACCCCCGGGGCCAGCTGTATCCCTTGCCGGCGCGGCCGGACTACACTCGGATTGACGCGTGGGCGGCCCATCCTGAGGTGGTCGACGGGAGCGACCGGCGCATCGCCGCCGCCGACCGGGTGGCGGGAACTTACGCGGGCGCTGGAATTCCCACCTTTTTTGTCTACCCCACCCACTACGAGGTGGGCCCGAAGTGGAACGCTGACATCTACGACGCCACCTACCGCCAGCAGGTTGATGAGGGTACGCTGGCCAACCAGGCCGCGGTCTTCAACGGAATCGGCCACGTCTGGGCTCCGCACTACCGCCAAATGAAGCTCGACGGCTACTACACCCACGATTCGGCGCAGCTCGCCCTGGCTTATGTGGCTTTTGACTCAGCCTACCACGACGTGCGCCGCGCGTTTTTGCGCTTCATCGAGCTGCAGCCCGCCAGCCAAACGTTTGTACTCGCTTCGCACAGCCAGGGCACGGACCACGCCAAGCGCCTGCTCCGAGAAGTGATTTTGCCCAACCCCGAGCTGCGCGAGCGCCTGAAGCTCGCCTACCTCGTGGGCAACGTGGTCGAACTTAAGGAGCTCGACGGATTGCCGCTCTGCACGCAGCCCGACCAGACCCATTGCTACCTCAACTGGCGCACCTACGGCCAAGATTTTTATCCCGAAAAATTTGGCGACCGCTACGCGGTGCTCAACCCTATCACGTGGCGTACCGACGGCGTAGCCTCGCGCCGCCGCGACCACCTGGGGGCCCTACTGCCCAGCGGACGACGGGGTTTTGCCGGCTCATTCGTTGTGCGGACCGACCAGGGAACCCTGCGCGTGGAGCGCCTCCGTCCGCTCCTCAAAGTGTTTTACAACTGGAAGAACTACCACATCGCCGACTACAACCTCGTGTGGTTCAACGTGCGCCAAAACCTGCACGAACGGCTAAGCACGGGCAAACCCGCGGCCGCGCCGAGTCCCAGCGCCAAGGGCTACGTGCCCACGGCGACCGAGTAGGCGTTAGTTGGAGAGAAACTTGAGGTTTTCGCGGTAGGCCCGCTCGACGTCGACGCGCTTGGCCTCGACGATCTCAAAAAACGTGAACGCAAAAAGCCAGGAGGTCCACATGTCGGGGTTCTCGTCAAAGGCTCCGTCGGCCGCGTTGCGCTCCCAAAAAAGGTGCAGGGTCTTCACGGCGCGGAACCCGCGTTCCCACTGCGGCATCGACCAGCCCGGGAGGGCCCGAAGGTCGCCCAGCGTGCGAAGGCTGCGCAAAATTGGGGTGCTCGGCGTGAGCGTGCGCGCGGCCCACAAGTCGTTGACCAGCAAATCCAAATAGGGGAGGGCCTGCTGCAGCAGCGCCTCCTCGCTGAAGAACGAGGGGTCCTTCCACGAAATGGATTCGGTATCGAGCAGGCGTTCCAGCATACGGAAATTTAACACCCGTCCCTCGATTTTGGTTCACAGCGTGTATTTTTGCAGTCCGCAAGGGCAATTAGCTCAGTTGGTTTAGAGCATCGCCTTGACAGGGCGGGGGTCACAGGTTCGAATCCTGTATTGCCCACAGAGAAACCCGGCGCCGAGAGGTGCCGGGTTTTTTATGGGGTGAATTTGAAGCAATAAGTCTTGCTTTAGCCGTCCGCAAACGCGTGCGTACCTTTAACCCGCTACCGCGCCATGAGAATCCTTTACCGCCTCCCGCTGCTTCTGTTGATCATGTTCAGCATCGTGTTCGGACTCGTGCTGCTCAAGGCCCTCGGCGCGTCCATCAAGCTGCGGCACGGCTACCTCGCAGTGGGTAAAAAACTGTGGCTGACCATGATGGGCATTCAGATTCGGGTCCGCGAAGGGGTTCCGCAGCGCGAAGCTGGAATCCTCATGGCCAACCACCGCAGCTACGTCGACGTGATGTTTTTTCGGTCCGCCACGCCCCAGATTTACCTGAGCAAATCCGAGGTAAAGAGTTGGCCCCTAATCGGTTGGGGCGCTAAAGCCCTCGACGTGGTGTTCGTTGACCGCAGTAGTAAAGAATCGCGCAGTGCGTCTAGGGCGGAACTCGCCGAGCGCGTGCGGAACGGCCTGAGCCCCGTGGTTTTTCCGGAGGGCACCACCGTCGACCGCGGCCTCCTCGAGTTCAACCCCGGAATGTTCTACACCGCCGCCGAACTCGGCGTGCCGGTGATTCCGTTCGTTATGGAGTATTCCGACCCCAAAATGGCCTGGGTCGACGACGACACGTTTGTGACGCACTTGCTTAAAATGCTTACCCGTCCGCCCTGGCACGTCGACCTCTACATTGGTGAACCGGTGCGGAATCCCGACGGTGCTCAGCTAGCCGAGCAAATCCGCGCATGGATGCTTGAACGGGTCAAGAAATAGGGCGACCTTTGCTCCATACCCACCGTTCGGATTTTTCCGGATTTACTTTTTTCGACCCATCATGCACAAGGGAATAGCCCTACTCGCCGCCGCCCTGGCCCTGAACCTCGGAACGAGCTCGGCCAACATGCTTCCGCAGCCTGTCACGACCGCCAACGGCAACCTCAGCGTCGGACTCTCAGCCAACTTGGACCGCCTCAACCTTAACGTGGGCCTGCACTGGATGCTTTACGAGAATCGTACCGCGACCAGGCCAAAGCGCGACGGGCGGCGAAGAAGGCCAAGAGGGCGGCGAAAAAGCAAGCTTAAGCGCTCACCTAGTTTCTTGTTTTTTTGCGCTAGGAATACCCAGAACTGCGCTTTAGGGCATTTTGGGCGGCTTCGACCTTATTTTCGCTACTCCAAAGCCAAACTCACCCGATCGTCTTGAAAACAATTACGTTCGTTTTCCAGCGAAATATTTTCCCCAAATCAAGCGGATACCCGCTGCGCGCGTCGCGTTGGCTGGAAGCCTTTGCGGGCAAGGCCAAGGTTCAGGTGGTCTTCATCAATGCCCGTCCAATAAATCCGGGAACCGAAGAGTATTTGCGCAACTTGGGCGTCACCTCGTGGAAGCATTTTGAGGTAAATAAATTTCGTGGTGCCTTTAACGCAATTTGGTACTTCTTCACGCGTGCCATGCCGCTCCAGGCAGGCTACTACGCTGACCGAAGGGCGCGCAATTATTTGTCTTCGCTTCCGGTTTCTGACCTCAGCTTTTTTAGTGAACGCAGAGTGGGGGACTACATGCGCAACGTTCGTACCCGGCAGATTTGGATCGACCTTTGCGACCTGGTAGACGACAACTACAAAACGGGAGCCGCCCGCATGAATTGGTCGCCCTACAAGCTTTATTACTTGCTTGAATGGCCGCTCCTGCGCCGTTGGGACATTAAGTTGGCCAAAAAGTCAGACCGCACCTTTTTAGTTACCGAGTACTTCGCGCGAATGCTCGCTCGACGCCTTAACGGAGACGCCCGTAAAATTCAGCCGCTAGAAAACGGCATCAATGTGGATTTAGATCCGTCTTCGCACCACGGACGGTACGGGTGGTACTTTTTGGGACCGCTCAGCTACAAGCCAAACTACGACGGCCTGAAATGGTTCCTTGACAACGTGCAGCCCTTCATTGCACGGCGCTTTGAAGGCAAAGTCATTGGGGTTAATGCCCCGGAATCGCTAAAGTCCCGACTCAAAGCCGCGGGCATCACCTACCTCGAGTATGCCGATGACCTCAACTACGAACTTAAGGACTTTGGAATTTGCATCGCGCCAATGATCAGCGGAGGCGGACTTCTCAACAAGTGCTTAGAGGCGTTTCACTCGGGCCGGATTGTCATTCTCAGTCCGCGTGCCTCAACCGGATTCAAGAACATCCAAAATGGGGTGCATGCCCTGGTCTGCGACAAGGCAGAGGCATGGTTGCAAGCATTTGACGACATCCAGTCGGGCAAATACGTTTGGCACCAAAAACGCATTCAGCACCTCGTCGACGGCTACAGCTGGGAGCGCTTCAACGACGAAGCCAACGGGTTTTTGCAGGCGTAGTACCTTTACTGCTTCAAACTTCACTATGAACGCACGATTTTTCGTCTTACTAGGCCTATTGGTCACGAGCATTGCGGCCTCAGCTCAGGGGGTCCTCGGACGCAGAACCCTGGGAAACCTTGATATTGAGACCATTACGCAGAACGACATTCAGGTGATGCGTTCTCGCTTGGCCACCAAGAGCGTGAACGATGCGCGTGCCGCTGAAATCATTAAAAAAGAGGCCGTTAGCGACGACGACTTCAAAAAACTACGCAGCCGCTTACCGTCTTCGGTCCTCATGGATTCGATGAATGTGATGTCCTACGTTAAGCGCAGCATTTTTCGCGACACCTTGATCTTTGGTTCGGAACTCTTTCGCGACGAAACCAAACTAGATTTTGCCCCCAACCTGCAAATTGCCTACTCGCCCAACTACGTTCTTGGGCCCGGAGACGAGCTCGAGCTCACCATTTTCGGACTGCAGTCGGCCAACTACGCCCTTAAGGTGCGGGCCGACGGCAACGTGGAAATTCCCTACGCGGGCTTGATTCAAGCGAGCGGAACCCGCATCGCGGCCCTCGAGACTAAGATTCGTCAAAAGCTTATTGAACGCGGCTACCGCCCGCTACAAAACGGACAAACCGAACTCAACCTGGTACTCAGCAAAGTGCGCAGCATTCAAGTGCACGTGGTGGGGGCCAAAGAGCCCGGAACCTATAACGTGCCCTCCGTGGCCACGGCGTTGCACGTGCTGCATGAGGCGGGCGGACCCGGCGAACTCGGCTCGTACCGCGCCATTCAGGTCATTCGCGACGGCAAGGTGGTTTCGACGCTCGACATTTACGACTTCATCGTCACCGGATCTACCGAGAGCAGCGTTGCCTTGCGCGACGGCGACGTCATCCGCATTCCGGTTTATGAGCGCCGCGTCAACATGATGGGCGAGTTCAAGCGCCCGGGGCTTTTTGAACTTCGCGAAGGCGAAACCATGAACGACGCTTTGACCTATGCCGGCGGATTTACCGAAGGCGGCTACCGAGGTCAGGTCCTCATCTTCCGGGTAGGGGAGCAGGAGTTGCGTGTGGCTGACGTGGCGGCGGAGCAGTACGGCAGCTTCCGCCCGGAACAAGGCGACGTAATCATTGCCAACCCCATTCGCAACCGGTACGCCAACCGGGTATCGATCACCGGTGGCGTAGTACGCCCTGGCTACTATGCGTGGAACGAAGGCCAAACGGCTCAGGACCTCATTGCGCGGGCTCAGGGGCTCGACCGCAACGCGTTGACCACTAAAGCCTTGCTGGTGCGTCGCCCCGACGGTTCGGCCGGGAACTACGAGGAATTTAATCCTTCCAGCGATCTTCAAAAGCTCGTTTTGCAGCGCAACGACTCGATATACATTCCGCTGAATACCGACTTGATGACTTATGACTCGGTACACGTGCGCGGATTTGTGAATCACCCCAAGAACTTTGTGCACTTTGAGGGCATAACGGTTGAGCAGTCCATTTTGATGGCCGGTGGCGTGCGGAGCACCGGCGACTTGACCAACGTAGAGGTCTCGTTCCCCGAGCGAGGTCCCGACGGTGCGTTTACCGGGGTGTCGCAGATCAAGCGCGTAGAACTCAACTGGAACGGAACCGGCACGACCATCCCCCCAGGGGCTACGATTAGTGTGCGGCAGCGCGCCAACATGAACACGTCTAAAGTCGTCTTTGTCATGGGTGCAGTTTCCACGCCAGGTGGTTACTCGCTCAAGTCCAACGGCGAAGCCATTGGCGGCATGGTGAAGCGCCTCGGCGAGTTTGATGAAGACGGCCTTCCCCAATTTGCCATGGTTGTGCGCAACCGCGGGTTCATCGAGGAACTCGACCAAAAAAACATGGAACCCCGACTGCTCGACGACAATACCTACGTCATGCAGGCGGGTAAAAAGAAAATTCGCCAGGCCGACACGGTTGCTGTAGACCTCACGAGCCGCTGGGCCCTGAACAACTTTAGGGTTCAAGACGGCGACACCCTGATAGTTCCGCGCCGCATCAACACCGTATTCGTGAAAGGTGCCGTTCAAAACCAAGCCGGCCTCTCGGTACAACCGGGCCGTCGGGCCAAATACTACCTGCTTGCCGCGGGCGGCGTAGCGCCCACTGGAATTCGCCGTTCGTTGGTCGTAGAATACGCCAACGGACGATCCGCAAACATGCGCTACTTCATGGGCGTAGTACCCGTTTACCCACGAGTATACTCGAATTCAACCATTTATGTGGATGAGCGCGATCCCGATGCTCGCCGCAACGATCCGGCCCAAATGGCCGCCATCAGCAGTATCATCGGCTCCACTTCGAGCCTCGCGATGACCTTATTCTTCTTACTCCGCTAGACCATGAGCCGTTTAAACGATTTGCTTCAGCGCGGAATCACCCTCGACGACCTTCGCGAGCTCGCCCAGTGGCTCATGAGTCGCGTGGTGCTCCACTGGAAGCGCATCGCCCTCTTTACCCTTTTGGGCGCAGGCCTCGGCCTGGGCGGACTCGTCCTCAAACCCGCCCAATTCAAGGCGACCATGATGATTGCGGTCGAGGAGGGCGAGAGCTCGGGCTGGCAAAACCTCCTGGCCCAGTTCGGCCTGGACGTAGGCGGACTCAATCCGGGTGGAATTTTCGAAGGCGAATCCCTCGTGAAGCTCTTCAGCACCCGCTACATGGTCGAGCGCACGCTGATGGACCGCGCCTACCTGGGCGGTGACTCGGTGCTGCTGGTCAACTACCTGTATCCCTACACCAAGTGGGGTCAGGAGGCCGAATTTTCAGACGTCGTCTTCCCTGAATCGCGTGCAGAATTCACCCCGCTCCACGATTCGTTGATGCTCGAAATCAAAAACTACGTGGCGGGTGAGGTCCTCGACGTCTACAAGCCCGACAAGAAACTCAGCCTCATCAACGTCAGCGTGGTCCACCAAGACAAGCACTTCGCCAAGGCCTTCACCGAGTCGATTGTAACCAACACCCTGCAGTTCTTCTTGGAGTCCATCACTGAAAAAGCCCGCGGAAACCTCAATGTCTTGCGCGCCCAGCGCGACAGCGCTAAGGCTGAAATGACCCGCGCCTTGATCGCCAACGCCAACGCCTACGACAACGTTGTCAACCCCCTCTTTCAAAGCGGACAAATCGACCAGTACGAGAGCTTCGTCAACCTTCAAGTTGCCAACGCCCTGTACGTCGAGATTTCAAAGAACCTGACCCTTGCCGAAATCGGACTGCGCAAGCAAACCCCGCTCATCCAGGTGGTGGAGCGCCCAAATTTTCCCCTCGAGAAGTCGGGATACGACTGGTGGCAATGGATGCTCCTTGGCGGACTCGCCGGAGGCGCCCTTGGCCTGTATCAAGCCATCTTCCGCAAGTCCTAAGCATGCACGTTCTCGGGGTCGCCTACCACTGGACGCCGGCCCGCCAGGCCCAATGGCAGCGCTGGGCCGACCGCCTTGGTGCCCAGCACACTCTGCTGCACACGCACCCCGACCGCGCCGGCTTGCCCACCTACGTGGGCAACGACCATTTTGAATTTGGCGCATACGCCGCCGCCGCCCGGCACGCCGCCCCCAACGGGCCCTACGTCGTCGTCAACGACACGCTCTTTCGGTCGCACGCATCGGGCCTGTGGGCCAACTGGTTGCTAGCGGCCAGAAGCTCGATGCACGCCTCTGGCGTATTCTGTGACGTATATCCGGCCCCTAAGGAGCGTCCTGTAGAGATTCCCGACCCCTATGCCTCGAGCTGGATCTTCTATGCACCCACACGCAGCAGCCTAGAAAACTTCAGCGCCGCGGTGCAGCGCGTTCTTGAAGCCCCTACGCCACCGCTAAGCTCAGCGTACACCGCCTTCTTGGACCGTTGGCTCAACCATCCCTTGCCGGGGGTGGGCTACCAAGGCCCGCGGAGCCCCGAGGACCTCGCGCGCAAGCGCCAGACCATCGTGTGGGAGCACTCTTTGAGCCGCGAACTTCAAGCCGCCGGCCAGCTTCATCCCTTTGTGGGTCCAGGCTATCGCGCGTTGCGGACCTTGGATAAACTCTTAAGGCGTTTAAAACTTTTTTACCTAAACACTTAGTTCATTCGGATATAACCGAATTTCAAAATTTCTCCGCCATCCCAATGCCGTGGTACCGTAAAATTCTCGCCCACCTCATCTTCGTTCCCAACATCACTTTGGGCACGAACACTCCCTTTTTGGGGCGGCCTGAAATCTTTCCGTGGACCTCGGCCTACGCCCTGCGCAAGGACCTTCGGCCCAGCTTGGCCTACATCATCTTTGCTACCTACCTCGTCCTGAGCTTTGGCTACTACATAGCTACCGGCGGAATCTTCATGATCGGCCTGCGCTCGCTCATGGCCCTGCTCAACGCCTCCATCGTTTTCTTCACCGTACTTACCGTCGGCGACGACGAACTCAAGTACCTCAACCGCGCCTTTTGGCTCATGTTTGGCCTCAACGTCGCGGTCAGCCTGATGCAATACTTCGCCATCTTTCCGGGCTTCTTGGTGCGCCCCATGAACTTCTTTATCGATCGATGGGTGCCCACCTCGTGGGACTACGGCCGCGGCTGCAGCGGCCTCTACGCTGAGCCCTCGTACCACGCCTTCGGAGTCCACCACTACTTCGCCTACGCCATCCTGCTGCTCAACGTTGACCAGAAATCGCCCAAGGGCCTCATTCTCACGGCCGCCATGGCCATCTACGACATCGTCATCGTGCGCTCCCTCACCGGACTTATCATCATGACCATCTACGTCGTCTCGCACCAAAACTGGCGCAAGGCCTGGAAGCCCGTACTGGCCCTCACCGTCGCCTTCATCCTTGCCTTGGGGTGGTACGGCAAGACCAACGACCTTCCGCGCTCGCTCGAATTCGTCTACCACGTCTTCTACAGCGAACGCTACAAAGACCTCTTTGACTACGTCATGTGGGAGGGCGGAATCCGCACCGTCAGCCTCATGGGCAGCTATCCCTTTGGCCTTATGCACCCCTTTGGCTGGGGCCTTGGATCTTGGCCCCAGGCCAGCATCACCTCGCTGCTCGACCTCGGAATCAGCGAAATCGAAGTCGCCTTCTTTGAAATGTACTACTCGCCCTACGACGGGTTCCGGCCCACAGCCTTTAGCGCGGACCTTTTTCTCGAGACGGGAGTGGTCGGATTCATCCTCTTTGCCGTCGCCATGTGGCCCTACATCAGCCCTAAGGGCATGTGGCAAAACCCTAACACAAGGGCCGTGGTTGTGCTATTTATCTTCAATATGGTCATATTGGGCACCATTGGCGACCCGCTGCCGTTCTTATTTTTAGCTTTGGCCTACCGCCGAATCAACCCACCACCAAGCCATGCGCCGATTCAACTACCTGATTCTGACCCTGCTCGCGCTTAAGGCTTCGGCCCAGAGCATCCCGGTCGGAATGACCTTTTACGAAGACCGCGTGCGCCTGTCCCAGCTCACCGGCGAACAGCCGTTGACCGTCAGCTACTGCATCCGTCCGGTGCACCACCCCTATGCGGTCAAGGCCAAGATGCCGTTTGCGCACGACAACCCCTTTGCCGACCTCAGCCAGTCGTTCACCAAATATGGCCTGCTGCGCGACACCACCAAGGGCCGCATCAACGCAACCAACCCTGAGGACGCGGCGCTACTCCCCAACATTCCGCTGCAGGCGCGCTACCTCAAGGGGGCGGTGCAGGCGGTGGTGCTTCCGGCCGAGGTGCGGGTGCGCTACAACACCCACCATCCCTATGGCTGGCAAGACGGGCCGATGGTGCCCAACGTGGGCCTTCAAACGTTTTATTCGGTCGGAGCCTACGCCAAGCTCGGCCCCTTCGAGGGCCAGTTCCGCCCCGAGCGCGTCTCGGCCCAGAACAAGCCCTTTGACCAGCCGCCCATCAGGCAATGGGGCATCGACATGCCCGACCAATTCGGCCAAGAGCCATACAGCTACGAGGGCTGGGGCCAGAGCTACCTGAAGTTCAACACAAAGCAGGTGGGGGTAGGTGTGAGCACCGAGAACCTCTGGTGGGGCCCCGGTCACTACAACTCGCTGCTGATGACCAACAACGCCCCCGGTTTTTTTCACCTGACGGCCCACAGCAACAAACCGATTAAGACTTTTGCCGGTGCGATTGAGTTTCAGGCCGTGTCGGGCCTCTTGCGCTACTCGGGTTTTTACCCCTACGGACTTAATACCATTCAGCCATGGCCGTGGGTGACGGCTCCGATTGAGCGCAATACAGACTACGACAACCAGCGCAAGGGCTTTACCGGCGTCGCGGTCAATTTTCAGCCCAGAATGTTTCCCGGCCTGTATGTTGGCGCCAACCGTTCCATACTGACCCAAGCGGATTCCCTGACCATTGGCTCGCTGGCTGAAATCTTCAGGCCAGTTCTTAAAAATGTATCTGGGGAAGACGGCGGCGACCGCAACCAGCTGGTATCGGTCTACTTGCGCTACGTGATGCCCGAGTCGCACGCCGAGTTTTATGTCGAGTTTGGCCGCGAGGACGCCGCCTGGGACTTTGAAGACCTCATCAGCGACATCAACCACACGCGGGCCTACATGCTCGGATTCCGCAAGATGCAGCCCATGAAAAAGCCCGGCAATTGGCTCATGCTCGAGTACGAAATGACTGAGATTGCTCAGGGCCTTTCGAGCACCGCGCGCGCCTACAACTACAGCTGGTACGTCCACGGCGACAAAACGCACTACTCCCATGTCGGTCAGGTCCTCGGAGCCGGCATCGGCCCCGGCGGCGCCATCCAAACCGGAGCCCTCAGCTGGTTTGGCCCCAAAGACAAAAAGCTGACCCTGCGCGTTGAGCGCTACGAGCACAACCGCGAGACGTACTACTACCGCTTGCCCTACATCCAGTACCCGGTGGGCGGAACCTTTCGCGACATCTCCAAGCGCTGGATCGACTTCAGCGGGTTCCTGAGCTACCAGCAGCGCTTCTATGGATTCATCGTTCAGGCCCAGGTGCAAATGATGCAGACCTGGAACTTCAACTGGCAGTTTGACTTCACCCAGCCGGGCAACGCCTTCAGGCAGCCGGGCCAGAACTCACTCACGCCTCAGTTCT
>VGFU01000024.1 GCA_016868755.1 Bacteroidota bacterium
AGCAAGCTTGGAGCCGGCTGGGGCCTGAACCGTAACGACTTCCCGAACCACATAGGGCTCCGTTTCGCTGCGTGCCCGTGTTTTAAAGTCTAACGACTCGCTTTGGCGCTGTCCGTTGGCAAACGTACACGTTACGGTCACTTGCTCGGGCAGCGCAATCCACGATTTAATGTCCTTCAAAAGGCCCACTTCTACATTAATTTCTGTGGCAACCTGAGGATTGGGGTGGCTTAGCCGCAGCTCGACGTCTTGTCCCTGAATCCCGGTCCATTCGCCTTTGCGCCAGTCGACGTCACCGCGCACGCCGTCGACCAGGCTGGCGGAACCTGGATCGTACTGCGAGTTGGGCTTGCCCGCCGCCATCTGCGCCTGCCATGCATTGGGCTTTTGGGTCGTAACGGCCACCGAACGGTGCTGCGTCAGCCCGTCGCCGTACACGAGTTGCTGGCTACGGTCAATGCGCATCGATTGGCCGTCGATCCATGCGTTCGTTTCGCCTTCAAATCGGCGCGGAACCTTGATTCGCGGAGCCGGAAGCACTTCGCCCGCGATCCCATGCACAACATTGGTGTACGGGACCAACATGGCGGGCTCGGTGCCTTGGCGCCAGCCAATTAAGCGTGAAGCCCGGAGCTCACCGTGGTCCAAAAAGCTCCGCGGAGCGTACCCGCCTTGGGCGTTGGGAAGTTCCAAGGAATGCAGGTAGGGACCTGTTCCGAGGCGGACTAAGTCGGACGTTAGGCCCTCAGCCCGCAGCGATACCCGGTCCCAAAGCATCGGACCTACAGCATAGCGCGCCTCGCCAGGCACCAGAGGGTAGAGGCCCCACGAACTCATCACGTACCACGCCGACATCTGACCGCAGTCCTCGTTCCCTTGGTAGCCGTCGGGCTGATCGCTGTACATCGTTTCGAGAATTTCGCGAATCCGGGCGTGCCCTTTGTCGGGACGATTGGTCGCCGCATACAGCCAGGCAATGTGGTGCGAAGGTTCGTTTCCGTGGGCGTACTGCCCGATTAAGCCCGTAATGTCGGCCTGTTCGCGCCCCACCGTGGCGGACGGAGCCGCAAACAGTGCGTCGAGCTGGCCCTCCAGCGTTCGGCCTTGGGCGGCGAGCAATGACGACCAGCGTGCCACGTCGTGCACCGGGGCAAAGCTGTACTGCCATGCGTTTGCTTCAGTGAAGTGGTTGTTGACCTCACGCGGCTCGTAGCGCTGCATAAAATCGCCGTTGTCGCGCGGACGCATTAAACCCGTTTCTGGGTCCAGAAGGCTTACCCAGCCTTGGCTTCGGCGCCAAAACTGCTCGGCCACATCGCCTCGCCCTAAGCGCGCCGCAGTCCAGGCAATCGTCGCGTCGTCGTAGCTGTACTCCAGGGTTTTTGACACGCTTTCAGATTCATCTTGAATGCTTAGGTAGCCGTTGTAACGGTACGTGGGGATTCCGAATACGGGCGACTGTGCGGTGGCCACCATCGCTTGGAGCAGGCGCTCGGAGTCGATTTCGTAGCCCTTGGCGTGGGCGTCGGCGAGCACGCTCACGCTGTGGTACGCAATCATGCAGTTGGTTTCGTTGCCGGCCAGTTCCCAGACAGGCAAACGGCCCGACTGCTCGTACATGTCGAGCATCGTGGCAATGAAGTCTCGGGTGCGTTCGGGCTGCACCAAGGCATACAGCGGGTGCGCCGTGCGGTACGTGTCCCACAGCGAAAACACCGTGTAGTGGGCGTGTTCCGTGTCGGTGTGAATTTGGCCGTCCATACCGCGGTAGCGCCCATCGGCATCGCTCCAAAGGTTGGGAACGCTAAACGCATGGTAAAGCGCCGTCGCATAAATCCGCTTTTGGGCGGCGGACCCTCCGCGAACATTGGCTCGGTCCAATTCCGCTTGCCAAGCGCGTTGGGTGGCGCGCACGCACGAACCAAAATCAGCCGTGGTTTTGAGGGTGGATTCGAGGTTGCGCTCGGCCCCCGCGGGCCCGGTGCCCGAAAATCCGACCCCAAACGACACCTTGGCCTTGGTGAACCGCAGCCGAACGTGAAGTGAATCCTGAACGTCGACCACGGTGCCCTCCGGCAGCTGTATTGCCAGGTAGGCGTGCTGCTCGCGCGCCCACGCTTGGCTGACGCGTTGCAAGACTAGGGTAGAGCCAAACTGCACGACCTTGGACCGAAGGACCCGATCGCGGTAGTTCAGGTCGATCCATAACTCGGGGGCGGAACCCGAAGCAAACGTATAGTGGTGAAATCCACCACGTTCGGCAGCGGTAAATTCCGCCCGTGTGCCGTTGGCCAACGTAACGCCATAGTAACCGGCAGACGCGCGCTCGCTGGATTTGCTAAATCCAACAGGTTGATCCTCAAACGGTCCGCCCCAGGGCTTAAACAAAAAGTCGCCGTAGTCGCCGACGCCGGTCCCGCTCAAGTGGGTATGGCTAAAGCCCCAGACCGTGGTGTCGGTATAGTGGTAGCCGCTGCAGCCATCCCAGCCCTCGCGGCGGGTGTCGGGGCCGATCTGTACCATGCCAAACGGAGCGGTCGCCGCGGGGTGGGTGTGGCCGTGGCCACCGGTTCCAATGAACGGGTCAATGTCGCTCACGCGAATCTGCGCCGAGGCCGCACAGACCAGCGTCAGACCGCCAATCATGAGAAGAATTCGGGTCATACCCGAAAGGTACTGCGCCCCCGCGACCTATTCGCCCAGCAAATCGGGTCGGCGTTCGCGCGTGCGCGTTAAAGCCTGCTCGGCGCGCCACTGCTCAATGGCCGGTGTGTTGCCCGACGTGAGGATTTCGGGCACCTTAAGTCCTCGAAATTCAGCTGGACGCGTGTAGACCGGTGGTGCCAACAAGTTGTCTTGAAACGAATCGGTCAGCGCCGAAGTCTCGTCGTTCAAAACCCCAGGAATTAGGCGAATTAGCGCGTCGGCAATCACGGCTGCTGCGAGTTCACCTCCGCTCAGCACGTAGTCGCCGATCGAGATTTCGTGGGTAATTAAGGTGTCGCGCACCCGCTGGTCGATGCCTTTGTAGTGGCCACAAACGATCAGCACGTTGCGAAAGGCAGACATCCGGTTGGCCATGGGCTGGTCCAAGGTTTCGCCGTCGGGCGACGTGTAAATCACGGCGTCGTAGGTGCGTTGGGCCATCAACCCCTCAATGCACGCGAAAAGCGGTTCGGGCTTCATGACCATTCCGGCTCCGCCACCAAAGGCGTAGTCGTCGACTTGCTTGTGCTTGCCGAGGCCAAATTCGCGCAGGTCGTGCAGGTGAACTTCAGCTAGGCCTTTGGTTTGGGCCCGCTTCAGTATCGAGGCCTCAAACGGGCTGCGAATCAGCTCGGGGAGCAGAGTAACAATGTCGATGCGCACGGCTTAGGCGAGGCCTATTTCGACAAGGCGCTCGTGCAGGTAGGCACCCGCGGTAATGTCCTCAAAGGCCTTGGGACGATCGGCTGAAACGCAGTGCGGCAAGCAGTTAAGGGGCATGTCCTCTTTGGGGTGCACAAAAAACGGCATCGAAAAGCGGGGGAGGTGGCGCTTTTCGGCGGTGGGGTTGACGACGCGGTGGGTCGTGCTCGCCAGCACCCCGTTCGTCAAGCGCTGCAGCATGTCGCCCACGTTAATCACCAGTACGTCGTTGGTTACGTGGATCGGAACCCATTTGCCTTCAGAAACCACTTCCAGTCCTTCCGCCGAAGCGCCCATCAGCAGCGTGATGAGGTTGATGTCTTCGTGGGCGGCAGCGCGAATTCCGTCTTCGGGAAGCTCGGGCTGTGCAGGGTAGTGAATGGCGCGAAAAATCGAGTGTCCGCCCGCCAAGGGCTCGGTAAAGAACTCTCGATTTACGCCGATGTGCAGCGCTACCGCTTTCATAAGCTCGTTGCCGATCGCCTCGAGCTTGAGGTAGGCGGAGCGAACCACTTCGTCCATTCCGTCGACCGCCGCATTCACGGCAACGTTAGCCATGAGTCCGCGCTCTTCGGCATTCATCGGGCCCCACTGAAAAAACTCCTTGAGGTCGGCTGACGTTTCGCCCTTGGCGTGTTCAACCCCGAACGGGGTAAATCCGCGCTGGCCCTTGGCTCCCGCTAAAATAAATGCGCGCTTCGAGGCATCGTCGAGGTTGAAAAACTGCTGTACTGAAGCATACAGTTGCTCGCGGTCGGTCGAGCCAAAACCGTGGTGCTCGATCGCGGCAAAACCAAGGCTGCGAAATGCGCGGCCAAGTTCCTCAGAAAATTCAATCTGCTCTTCGGGACTGCCGTGCGTCCATTTTTGAAGGGAAAGGGTGGGGAGTTGCATCCATCAAAGATAAGTCGCGCCGTTCCTTTGCACCATGAAGCACAACCCCAGCCTCGAGCTTTACCGATCGCTCTATTTGCCCCGCGCCGTTGAAGAACGCATGCTCATTGCCCTGCGCCAAGGGCGGATTTCGAAGTGGTTTTCGAGCTACGGACAAGAGGCGGTCAGTGTAGGTACCGCACTGGCTATGCACGAAGATGAGTGGATTTGTACCATGCACCGCAACCTGGGGGTGTTCACGGCGCGGAACCTTCCGTTAGTTAAGCTGTTCGCTCAGTTTCAAGGCCGTGCAACGGGCTACACGAAGGGCCGCGACCGATCGTTCCATTTTGGCACCGCGGAACACAAAATTTTTGGCATGATTTCGCACCTCGGCGCCCAGCTTGGCGTGGCGGACGGATTGGCCCTCGCGCGGAGCCTTCGCGGCGAAGGAAAGTGCGTCTTGGTGTACACGGGGGACGGCGGCGCTTCAGAGGGCGATTTTCACGAAGCGCTTAATGTGGCGGCGGTCTGGAATTTACCGGTGCTCATCGTCGTAGAAAACAACCAATGGGGACTGTCTACGCCGTCGCGCGAACAGTTTGTCTTTGATTCTTTTGCGGTAAAAGGACCCGCATATGGAATGGAGGCACATTCAATTGATGGAAATGATTTGGGATTGGTTCTCGAGACAACAAAAAAATTGACCGACTCTATTCGCAAAACCCCTCGACCAATTTTACTAGAATGCGTCACTTTTCGCATGCGCGGCCACGAAGAAGCTTCTGGCACTAAATACTACCCAGAGGGTTTAATTGAATCATGGCAATCAAAAGACCCAGTGGTGCGTTACCGTGCAGATTTGCTGCAATCGGGTTTGGCTAGTGAGTCTGAGATTAAGGCATTGGAGGAAGATTTGGCCGCCAACGTGCTTGAATCATTAAATGCGGCCCTAGAAGAACCCAAACCCACATACAACGAAGAGTTAGAGTTAGCTGACGTGTATGCACCAGTGTCGACCGAAGCGAGCCACATCTCACCGCCGGCTTCGGATCGAAAAATTCGACTTATCGATGCCATTAAGGAGGGTTTGGATCAAGCCATGGAACGCCATGAAAATTTGGTACTTATGGGTCAAGACATCGCTGAATACGGCGGTGTTTTTAAAGCCACAGAAGGTTTTGTTGAACGTTATGGGGCGGATCGGGTGCGGAACACGCCCTTGTGCGAGTCAGCCATTGTAGGTGCCGGGGTTGGCTTATCAGTAGAGGGATTTAAGGCTATGGTCGAAATGCAGTTCAGCGATTTTGTTACGGAGGCCATGACGCAAATCTGCAATCAGGCTGCTAAACTGCATTACCGATGGGGACAAAAGGCTGATTTAGTCATTCGTATGCCGACGGGCGCAGGCGTTGTGGCAGGCCCCTTCCACAGCCAATCCACTGAAGCTTGGTTTGCTCGAGTGCCTGGTTTAAAGGTGGTTTACCCATCGAATCCTGCGCAAGCAAAAGGACTATTATTAAGGGCATTTGAGGATCCTAACCCCGTCCTCTTTTTTGAACACAAGAACTTGTATCGTTCCTTGGAATCAGAGGTTGCCCCTGAATACTACAGTATTCCCTTAGATAAGGCCGTCGTGGTCCACCCGGGCGAAGAACTGACGGTCATTGCCTACGGATGGGCAGTGCACTGGGTAAAAGCTTGGATGCTTGAACATCCGGAAGTTTCTATAGAGCTTATTGATGTTGTTTCCCTAAGGCCTATTGATTGGCCTTCGTTGGAGGCATCAGTCCACAAAACGGGTCGCTGTATTGTCGTTCAAGAAGATACTTTTTTGGGGAGCATTGGTAGTTCGATTGCCTCGGAACTTCAAATGCGCTGCTTTATGTCGCTAGATGCGCCAATCAAAGTGGTTTCTAGTGCCGACCTACCCATTCCGTTCGCTGCAGAATTAGAGCAAGGTTTCTTGCCGCATGATCGCCTGAAACAAGTGCTAAATGAGGTGTTAAATTTTTAGAAAATTTTTTTTTAATTTTTTGGTCCGATTTATGCTATCTTTGAGACGGTTCAATTAACCAAATAAATTCCAAAATATGACTCCTTCTCAACTCGTTCAGCACTTCCGCGAGAATCAAAACGGTAATAAGACGCTAAAAACGGTATTCCGCAACCAGTTTTTGGGCAAATTTGACGTTGAAGAACTCGAGGGTTTGATTATCTCATGCGAAAAAGAAATCGCTAAGCGTGCTCAAGCTGAAATCGATGCCCGTATCCAGTGGCTCGAGGCTCAGGGTTACACCGTCTCTAAATAATTAGATTACGGTCAGCTCAACTGAGTTCCCAAACCAATAAAGGAGCCTTTGGGCTCCTTTTTTATGTCTTCTGAAAACATAACGTACTATTCTTGGAATAAAAAAACCGCCCTTTCGAGGCGGTTTTTTCGGGGTGGGCGCACACGGATTCGAACCGCGGACCCTCTGCTTGTAAGGCAGATGCTCTGAACCAGCTGAGCTATGCGCCCCATTGGGGAGTGCAAATATATAAAGGATTCTTAATCCACCAAAGACTCAGGGCAGAAATTGAGGCCCAGAACGGTAGATGATGTGGCATTGGTCGCGTCCAACAACAAACCAGGCCGTGCTGCGCACGCTGCCCAGCGAATCTAAAACGATGACGTTCAAGCTATCTCCTTCATAACTGAGGTCCTTCATGTTACCGTCATCTGCTATGGCGAAATAGTTCTCGTAACCTTGATCAAGCACCGAAAGGGTGTCGCCGGTGCGGGCATTGACCGTAACCACCGAAGCCGGTAGTGGGGGCGTGGTCCACGTGAAGCCGACGCTCCGAAACTCTTCGGTGCAGTAGGTGCGTGTTTCGCAGCCCGCAAGCGCCACGGCACACAGTCCCGCTAGAGCTACCTGCTTCATTTCTGTTCTTTTTTGAAGTCCATTGATGCACTGTTCACGCAGTACCTAAGGCCGGTGGCCGTAGGGCCGTCGTCAAAAACGTGCCCGAGGTGCCCGCCGCAGTTTTTGCACAAAATCTCGGTTCGTACCATCCCATGGCTGTAGTCTGGTTTTTCGAGCACATTGGCCTCGGGGAGCTGGGCGTCAAAACTTGGCCACCCGCAGTGCGCATCAAACTTGCTGCTGCTGCCAAACAAGGGCGCGCCGCATCCCGCACACACATAGGTCCCGGGCTCGAAGTGCTTGTCGTATTTGCCGGTGCCGGGGTATTCAGTGCCTTTTTGGCGCAGGATTCGAAACTGGTCAGGAGTTAGGGCTGCACGCCACTCCGCTTCGGAGCGCGTTAGCGGAAAAGATTTGTCGTTCATGGGCTTGACCGTTGATTGGCATGAGGCAAGCGGACCCATTCCGATTGCCAAAAGTAGAAACCCAAAAATCTTCACGTTGTTGAAGTCCGCAAATAGCGGACCAAAAAAAGTGCCCTGGACTGGACTCGAACCAGCACGAGCATAGCTCACCACCCCCTCAAGATGGCGTGTCTACCAATTTCACCACCAGGGCGACACTTTGAAAAGAAGAACGTTTCGTGACTCGACTGGGATTCGAACCCAGGACCCATACATTAAAAGTGTATTGCTCTACCAGCTGAGCTATCGAGTCGTCTCAGAAACGAGGCTGCAAATATAGCTAAAACTGACAAAAACTAAAGGCCATCCCTTAGTTTTGTCGAGTAGAATGAAAACATGGTATTTGTGGGGCTACATGGGCTCAGGAAAATCCACCGTGGGACGCGCGGCAGCCAAATCTTTAGGGTTGGAATTTAGGGATTTAGATCACCTGATTGCGGGAGAGTCGGGTATGAACATTTCTGATTTTATGGCGACCCGTGGCGAGCTTGCCTTTCGTAAGCTCGAGCGACAGCTTCTGCTGGAGCAGCACAATTTTGAAGGAATTCTGTCATGTGGAGGGGGGACACCCTGCTACTACGATAACGCTCAGTGGATGCGCGAGCACGGCGAAACCGTGTACTTGTCGGCCTCAGTTTCGTGGCTGCATCAACGGTTGGTGGCGAGCCGAGCTCGCGGAACTAAACGTCCGCTTTTGGCCAATGTAGCTGACGAAAACTTAGCGGAGTTCATCGCAAAGCACCTGTTTGAACGACGTGACTTTTATGCGACTGCACGCTACCAAATTGCGGTTGATAAGCTGAGCAACGAACACGCGGTCAGTCAGCTAACGGCCTATATTCAAACTAAATAAGTCGCGCACGGCGTCGACCAGTCGACTTCAACGCGCTCGTGAAGTCCGGTGCTCAGCGAGAGCCCTTTGATGTCAGCCTTCACAGGGTAGCGCTTGTGGTTGCGGTCAACCAAAACGGCGGTCGTAATGCGGCCTACGCGCGCCGTGAGAAAGTGCGCGACCCCGTAGAGCAGCGTAGCGCCTGAATTCAAAACGTCGTCAACGACCACGATATGGGCGCCTTCGAGTTGGCCGGGGTCTACCGAAGAGCGCGTGTTGAGCAGCGAGGGCTCGCGCTTGTTGACCTCGAGTTCCATCAGTTCCACCGCCGTGTGGGCGGTCAGGTGGCCATGAATTCGCTCGGCGAGCGCATAACCGGAGTTCCGAATGCCCGCCAGCACCAGGCGTTTAGAGCCCGCATGCCGTTCCAAAATTTGCCAAGCCATGCGCTCAAGCGTGCGCGCCATTCGCGCGTCGTCCAAGATCAGCGTGCGTTCTCCCATGACTTAAAATTAGGCGTTTCGTGCGGACTTTGCGCGCAGAAGCACGATGGATTCGACGTGAAACGTTTGGGGAAACATGTCCACGCCTTGCACCTGCACGACGTCGTAGGCGTCGCGCAGCATTTGGATGTCGCGCGCCTGGGTCGATGGATTGCACGAAACGTAGACCAGCTTCGGTGCTTGAATCCGAGCCAATTCGGCCACGACGGCCGGGTGCATGCCCTCGCGGGGCGGATCGACCACCACCACGTCAGGAGCGCCGTGGCGGGCCACAAACTCAGGAGTGAAAATGCGGCGCATGTCGCCCACTTCAAACGTCGCGTTGGATAGTTCGTTGCGTTCCGCGTTCCGGAATGCTGCGTCAACGGCCTCCCGAACGCTTTCGACGCCCACAACTTTTGCGGCCACCTGGGCCATGAACAGGGCTATGGTTCCGGTGCCCGTGTATAAGTCATATACCGTTTCGCCGCCCTTCAGTCCCGCAGCGCGAAGTGCTTCCGAATAAAGCCGGTGGGCTTGCTTCGGATTCGTTTGGTAAAAAGACTGGGGGCTGATCAAAAACGTAAGCGCCCGCCCGCCTTCTATGGCTGAGTCCATGCGCTCCTCGAGCGCCTCAATTCCGTGAAACAGGTGCAAATCAACGTCGTACATGGAATCGTTGACCTTTTCATTTAAGCCCCAATAAAGACTAACCAGGCGATCAAATCGCTCGGTCATGCGGTGCATCAGCGTGAATCCGTCGGGGCCGGGGTGCTCGCCCCACTGAATGATGAGCATCCAGTCGCCCGCCTGGTTGCTTCGCAGCATGGCCGTGCGGAGGGCGCCCACTTTGGCGCGAGGCTGCCAAAAGCTCAAGCCGAGGGCGATGGCTTCATCGCGAAGGGCATTGCGGATTTCGTTGCCGTACTCCGGAATCAAATGGCAGTCCTGAACATTTAGGATTTTGTCCCAGAATCCAGGCACGTGAAATCCGAGTCCCGGTTCATGCTCCGATTCAGGGCTGGCATCCATTTCGCCGCGGGTCCTCCAGCGGTTGAAGGTGAAGCTAAATTCGGTTTTGTTGCGGTAGCGAAAAGGGGTAGGTGCGGCGATGAACGGGTGCCAGGTCACGCCTTCGCGGGAAACTCCGCCGACGCGCACCAGCTGCTCTTCGACTTCGTTCGACTTAAATTCCGCCTGACTTGGGTAGCCGAGGTGCTGCCAAGGACAACCGCCGCAGGATTCCGTGTGGGCGCACGTGGGGGCCACGCGGAGCGGGGACGGCTTAGCCACACGATCTACCCGGCCCTCGAAGTAGTTTTTATGGCGCTTGATGACGCGCACGTCTACGACGTCACCGGGAGCGGCTCCGCGCACCAAAACTGTTTTGCCGTCTTCGGTCTTGCCTACGGCCACGCCGCGCCCACCGGCACGGTCAATCTGAATGTTTTCGAGAATCACCGCGCAAAGGTAGGGTGCTATCTTTGGGTAAATCCTCAGCCCCATGAAGCCGCACGACTACATCGCCCTCGAAGACCAGTACGGAGCCCACAACTACCATCCGCTGCCGGTGGTGCTTCAGCGGGGCGAAGGACCCTACGTGTGGGACGTCGAAGGCAACCGGTATTTTGACTTCCTCAGTGCGTACAGTGCGGTAAACCAGGGGCACAGCCATCCGCGCATCGTGGGGGCTCTCGTGGACCAAGCGCGGACCTTGGCGCTGACGTCGCGTGCTTTTTACAACGACCAGCTGGGTAGTATGGAGCAAGCCATGGCTACGCGATTTGATTACGATAAGGTGCTGGCGATGAATTCGGGCGCTGAAGCCGTCGAAACGGCCATCAAACTCGCACGCCGCTGGGCCTACGACGTCAAGGGCGTGGCTCATGATCAAGCGGTGATTCTCGTTGCGAGCCAGAATTTTCACGGCCGCACCTCGACCATCGTGTCGTTTTCGAGCGACCCAGACTCCTACGGCGGATTTGGCCCTGCAATGCCTGGTTTTCAGATCATTCCGTACGACGACCTCGAGGCGCTGGATCGCGCTTTGGCCAATCCGAACGTGGCGGCGTTTTTGGTCGAACCCATTCAGGGCGAGGCGGGTGTGTTCGTTCCTTCTGAGGGCTACATCGAGGGAGTGGCGGCCCGTTGCCGTGCGGCTAAGGTGCTGTTTATGGCTGACGAAATTCAAACGGGCATCGGGCGCACCGGTTCGTGGTTGGCTACGTGCGGAGCCTGCAGCTGCGCTGCGGGTCGCTGCGAGCGCGACCCCAAAACCTACGTGCGGGCCGACGTGCTCATTCTGGGCAAGGCGCTTTCGGGTGGCGTATACCCCATTTCTGCAGTGTTGGCCGACGACGAAATCATGCTCACCATCAAACCCGGGCAGCACGGCTCCACGTTTGGCGGAAACCCCATTGCGGCTCGAGTTGCGCAGGTCGCACTTCACGTTGTTGAGGACGAGGAACTCATGCAGCGAGCTCGGCGCCAAGGGGTTCACTTTCGCGCTACGCTCAACCAGGAATTGGGGTCGCACCCGCTCGTTGCTCAGGTTCGGGGTCGGGGACTGCTGAACGCGGTGGTCATCAACACGCCTGAAGATTCCCATGTTGCCTGGGATCTTTGCCTTGCCATGGCCAAGGCCGGGGTTTTGGCCAAACCCACCCACGGAAACATCATTCGGTTTGCGCCGCCGTTGGTTTTGACCGACGCCGAACTCGATGAGGCCTTGGCGCGAATTGTCGGTGCGGTGAAAAACTTTAGCGCTGCCTAAACCTTTCGAAACCTGCGCGGTTATCATAAAGCCCGCGGGAGGTTGACGGACTTCGGTTCGTCAGGTGTATAGGGTAGTTTTCTCCCGCGGGCTTCCTTTTTTTTTTAGGATTCCGATGCAGGCCACGTGGCCATCCAATCTCGGTACATGGCGTTGAAGTGCTGCCGCACCTGCTCGAGAAACTCGGGGGTCACGGTGGCCCAAACCGCGGTGGGGCTTGCAAAGCGATCCGTGGGGTAGCGGTACGTCTGCTTCATCGGGCCCGCCTCGATTTCAACAAGGTAGTTGGACCCAAAATGAAACAGTTGGATGCGAAAACTCGGATGGGGTAGTTGATCTACAACGCGCACTTTATGGTTCTAAAAATCAGCTCTCAAGCTAATATTAATTAAACGATTGGTCAAATAATTTGGTACGGCGTAGTAGCTCGCGGTACTGATGTCCATGACCCAGAAGTAGCTCGCGGTGTTCCGAATTTCGAGCAGGTTGTAGGCCTCGAGCGCAAGCCGGGGCGAAATTCCGCGCCATTCAGGAAGTACGCGCTCAAACCCCAAATCCATGCGGCGGTAGGGTGGTGCCTTAAACGGTTTGGCGTTTTCTAACGGAAGACCGAAGGGAAAGCCACCGGTCACGCTCGTCACCAGGTACACGCGATTTTGGGGCTGCCCGGGCAAATGGTCTTCAACCCGCATACTGAAGGCGTAGCGGTAGTCGGTTCCGCGCCGCTGCCAATCGCCGTCAAATTTTTCGCGAACGCGAAACGTCGAAAGCGAAATCCAGGATTCCGCGTCGCCCACCCACGTGCTGTGAAGCTGGTGATCAAGGCCAAAAGCGACCGCGGTGCCGGGCTGCGTGCCCAGGTAGCGAAGGCGCATACCGTCTTGCTCAAACGCGAAGGCACGGTCCTGGTACTTGATGTAGGCCTCGCCCTGATACATCCAGGGTCGGCCCTTTCGCGTTCCGTAGCGCTTGTATCCCACGATTCCGTGCCAGGCGTGCTGCATTGGGGCTTGGGTTTCGAGGCCGTTGGCGGTCCAGTTGCGCAGTTCGCGAACCGTGGCGGTCTGAGCATAGCTACCTGCGTTGAGGTAGGCGGACCAATTCGCCTGCCTTGAGGGGCTTATCGAGAAGGACGCGCGCGGACTCCACCGCCATTCACCCGACCGGCTGTCGCGTATCAATCGCTGCCCCGCCCTCAGGTGAAGGCTGCGCTCGCCCAGCTGCCAACTGTCGCTGTAAGTCGTTGAAAACCAATGTTTTGTGTTGCTCAGTTGGCCCTGGCTCTGAAGCACCGAATACAGTTCAAGGGTGGAATCGGGTACATAGCTCGTGTCGGTTGGGCCGAGAACCACCAACGTAGGCTGGTGCATCAAGCTGTACCCGGCGGAATCCAAATTAATCCACTCCGAAACCCGGTCTTGGGCCAGCTGGAGGCGTTGCCCTAGGGTCCAGTTGAATTGGCCCGTTTCGCTCACCAGGTGGCTACCGCGAAGTGCAGTATGCAGATCTCTGATCCACAAATCGTTGCGGGCGTAGCGCTGAAATCCGCCGCTGCCGCGCAGGTAGCTGATTTCGCCGAATTGGTCCGAGCCCATGTTGGTGTTGACGTCGCCGAGTCGGTAGGCCGATTCCACGTCGGAATGCTCCACTTCACGTGCTTGCGACCAACTGGCCTCGGCATCAAGCACATGGCGAAGGCCCAATGCACGGCGGGTCCGCCATCCGGCAAAAGCATTTTGAAACCCGTAGTATTCGGTTCCCGCCATGGCCACCTGAAGGCGGAGTACTTGGGTAACCGTACCAAATTCGGTGGTACGGCTCGTGGGCGCCAAGCGAAATCCGTTTTGTTGGGCGATACCTAGGAATTCGTGGCGCCATGCTCCGTGGCGGCGGTTCCACACGACTTGTGCGTCGCGCGAGTCCGCCCTAAAGTCTCCCGAAATATCGCCGGTGCGGGCGAAGAGTACGTTGCTGCGGTAGCGCAAACTGACGCCGAGGTTTCCCGCCCAAGCGGTCGCTCCGCCCGAAAATCCGCCGAGCCGAACCCGCCCCCGAAGCGAGTCGGTGCGCCCGTACTGCACTTCGAGTGCCGACGAGAGCTTGTCGCCCAGCTCGGCATGGAATCCGCCCGCGGTAAAGCTCAGCGACGAAACCAAGTCGGGGTTGAGCGCACTCAAACCTTCTTGCTGCCCCGAGCGCGCCAGCTGCGGACGGTAGAGTTCAAATCCGTTGACGTACACGAGGTTTTCGTCGTAGGTGCCGCCGCGAACGCTGTACTGGCTGCTCAGCTCGTCGCTCGCCACGACGCCCGGCAAGGTGCGGAGCAGCGATTCTACCGATCCCGTGGGCGTGCCAAGCCCCGATAAGGTTCCCGATTTGAGCCGTACTTCGCTTGCGGAAGACCGAATTCGCTGCCCGGTGACGGTGGCTTCGCGCAGCTGGGTTCCGCGCGGAGTCGTGTCGTTGAGTGCCGCGAGTAGCAGCGCAGAGGCCAGCAGGCTCAAGGATTAGCGTTTTTTGAGGGACTGGAAGAACTGCGCCCAGGCGAACGGGTTGCTCAGACGGCCAAGTATGGCCGAAGCCCCGTCGCTGCCGTAGTACCGGCCCGAATTGTAGAGCTGCTGCTCCTGGGCCTGGATGATGTAGCGCTGCATTTCGTTTGAGCTCATGCCCATCAACGCCGCTTTTTCTTTGAGGGCCTGAATGGCCAGATTCTGAAGGGCTACGTCGCGCTCGGTGGTTTCAATTCGCATGCGGAGCAGTTCGCGGTTGAGGTCCTCGGGCCGTGGCCAGGGGTACAGCGTGACTTCGTCGAGTTCAACCGTGTTCCACCGCATGAAAACCGAGGCTAAGTAGCTCTTGCCGTCGAGGGTGTCGGGTACCCAAAGGCGCTCGTCTTCAAAGCCGAACCGGCGAAAGCGCAGGGTGTCGCCCGGAACCGCCGTGATCGAGAAAAAACCGTCGTCGCCCGACGTGGTGGTAGTTGATCGCCCCTGAATCCATAGGCGGGCGTTGGGAATCGTTTGAAGCGAGGTGTCGCGCGTGAGAATGACGCCGCTAACTTGGACCACCGATTGGGCCCAAAGTCCGCCGCACCAAAGGCTAAATACAAGGAAAATCCAAGGCTTCATAGGGTATGGGTAAAGGTAGTGCGGTTACCGACCTCGTCGCGAAGGATCAGCACGAGTTGACCCGCAGCTCCCACTGCTTCGACGCGCACGAGTCCGGCTTTGAGGTCGAGGTAGGCCCAGGTCCAGGCACCGTTGATGCGGGCCGATTGAATTTCGGGATCGAGCTCGTCGTCGACGTGAATCCACACACTGCCGTCGGAATCGCGGCGCATGAACCGGCATTTGGGCCCGTTGGTGTCGACGCGAACGTGGGCTGGGCCGCAGGTTTTAGCGGTGTAGCGTATGCGTCCATCGGTGGTGGGCACGCCGGGAATTTTGGCGGAACCCCGTCCGTCGCGTACCGCCAAGTAGGTGCGGTGTCGGAGGCTGTCGGCTAGTCCGTCGGGCGTCCAGTAAAAGTGAACGGGCTTAATGGCTGCTACGTCGGGCTGCAGGTCGAGGCTTCGACCCTGGTCGCGGAGCCGGATCGGCTGTTCCGACGAAAAGGCCCGCGCGGGCACCTGAAGGCTCCATGCTCCGTCGGTCCAGGTTTTCTCGGGCTGTTCACGCTCGGTGCGAGGGTTTGCCACCATAACGTTTCCACTCCAGACCGGGCGATCGCGCGAGGTTAGTTCTAGAGGGTATCGGCCCGGATTTCGCGGCCAGGTCTCGTTGACCAACCAGCCTGGCGCAGGCTGCGTTGGGGTAGGGTGAACCAAAAAGCCGCGCACGCCCTGCTGGCGGTGTAGGTCGAGGGCCAGTCCTCCGTCAGCGCCCCGCTGCACGTCAAACGTCCAGCGCTTTAAGGACCATGCGCTGCGCACGCTGTCGTTGACGGAGGCATAAAATCCTTGCTCGGGGTAGGTGACCGCCAAATCTTGCCATGAATCGACGGCGATGGAATCGCCCGCACGGCGCCAACGTCCGGACTGCTTGGTCCAAAGAACCGGAGAATGGGGGTGCGCCGGAATGCGCAAACCGTAGGCCACGGGATCTAAAATGGCCTCGGTCGCTTGGTCGCGGAGCTCAAAGTGAAGGTGCGGCCCGCCCGAAGCCCCGCTGTTGCCCGAGGCGCCAATAACCTGGCCGGCACGTACGCGCAGCCCTTCGCGGGGCGGATAAAGATCGAGGCGGTACTGATCCAGGCGTTCGGCCTCACGGCGCACGTAACGTCCGATTTCGCCATGAAACGACTCGAGGTGGGCATACACCGACGTAAACCCGGTGGGGTGGTCGATGTACAGAGCCCAACCGTAACCGTCGGGCCGTACCACGATTCGCCGCACCCAACCGTCCGCCACCGCATAAACGTTTTTACCCGTTACCCCTCCGGTTCTCAGGTCGATCCCGCTGTGAAAGTGGTGGTTGCGGAGCTCCGCCAGTTCGCCCGACACCGCCAGAGGCTCATCGAGCGGCATCACGGTAATCTGGCCTGTAGCCACCAGGGGCCAAAGCGCCAGCATCCAAAAACTTAGGCGGGGCATGGCCCCAAGATAGAAATTCCCGTGCCAAACTCCTACCTTTGGGGCATGGCTGATTCTGCAGACCGCATTGGCATTATTCAAGCGCAGGTGCACGACCTGATCGCGAAATACCGACTTGCGGTAAGCGAACTCGAACAGCAATCCCAAACGCTTGCACAGCAAGACCGTAGCATGCGCGACCTCCAGCAGCAGGTGAAGAACCTTCGCAGCGAAAACGAGGAACTTAGGCTCCTACAGTCCTTCACTGGCGATGCGGCGGCGCGGGCTGACTTGGCCAAACGTCTACAGGCGTGGTCGCGCGAAATCAATCAGGCCATTTCCAAAATTCAGCCATGAGCGACGAGAACATTCGCATTAAAGTTGCATTGGGTGGTCGCACGTACCCGCTGACGATTCCGCGCAGTGAAGAAGAGCAGGTGCGCAAAGCCGTGGCAATGATCCAGCAAACGGTAACGCGGTTTGAGGAGCGGTATGCGGTGGGTGACAAGCAAGATGCCCTCGCTATGTGTGCCCTACAGTTGGCCAATCAGGTTGCGAGTTTACAGTCGAATCCAGTGGTGAGTAGCGCCGATGTCGCTCCTGAAGATGAGCGCCTGAAGCAAATCCAAGCCCAACTTGATGCCGTGCTAGGTACGCGACGCACCGCCCTTTAGCGGCTTAAATCCAAGACTTCCGGTTCGCGCTCGTTGCGCAATGCCCAGTAGGACTGGTAGCGTTCCGACCACGATTGGCGCTCGGCCACGGCCCGCTCGAGCCACCCCTGTTCGTGGAGGTAGCGTTCGCACCAGCGGCGAATCGGGGAGGGGGTCTCCACCAAATCGTCAACAATCCCTTGGTCTTGGGCCAGGCGCTGAACTTCGGCGGTTGCCGGCCACGACACCATCGCCCGACGTCCCACCGAGCGCGCTAAACCAAAGTCCAGCACGTCGTCAAAAAGAAATCCCCATTGGGCGGCCTCAACACCCCACCGCGTTTCCAATAACGGAATGGCTTTGGTTTTGTCGCGGGCGAAGAACAAAAACTGATCAAAATGCTCGCGACGCACCACGTGTTCGGCGGTGGGGTTGCGCTCGCCAGTTACAATGGCCACGTGCAGCCACGAATCGGTGTGCAAATAATGCGCGAACCGCAGCAGGTTTATGCCCATGGTATCGTGCTCGCTGAAGACCGAATGACCCTCGGCCGTTTTGGTGCCGTCGGTCCAGACGCCGTCCCAATCGAACACGAGGCCGTGAATCATACTCATGCGCTCAGGTCTTGTATGTCGATCAAGCCCAGCGCCTTACCTGAGGCATCTTCGACCAGCAGCTGGTCTACTTTGGTCTCGGCAAACGCTCGGAAGGCTTCGTTGAGCAGGGCCGACGCGGGAAGGGCATGCGGAACCTTGAACGAATGCATGCTGCGCAGCGTCGCGTGCACGTCGAGGGTTCCATGCTGCTCGATGAGGCGGCGCAAATCGCCGTCGGTGAAGAGGCCTACAGCACGCCCTTGCTCCGCGAGTACCACGGCGCCGAGTCCGCTTACCGTCATAGCCACAAGGGCCTCGCGCAGCGGGGTGTCGGGCGAAAGAATTGCCTGATTTGAGCGCAGCAGGGATTCCACTCGAACCGTCATGCGGCGGTGGTCCTCGTCAAACTGTGCCGTGCCTAGGGTGGTCAAGTGGTTGTTGGGGAGCTGCTGGCAAACCGACCACGGAACCGTCACCGCGTCGACACCGAGGTCCATGGCGTTCCGCACGTGTTCGCTGTGGCGCACCGACGAAAACATGACTTTGGACGCGTATCCGTGGCGTTCCTTGAAGGCTACGATGGAGTCGATGAGCGCCAGGGCGTCGGTGCCCTGGTCCTGCAGCCGGCCGACGAGCGGACATACATAGGTCGCGCCTGAATTCATTGCCATGTAGGCCTGCTGGGGGGTGTAAATCAGGTGCAGATTGGTCATGATGCCTTCCTTGCTCAATCGAGCGCAGGCGTCGACGCCGTGCAGCGAAACCGGAATTTTAAACACGGTGGTTTCGCGGGACATTCCCAGGGCGAGTAGGCGGTGGGCCTCGGCTACGATTTCGTCGGCGGACGTTCCGAGTGCCTCAACCTGAATGACCGGAACCGTTTTAGCCGTTTCGAGCAGCCAAGCGTCGACGTCGGCGACTCCTTGGCGCTGCAGGAAGGTCGGGGTTGTGGTGAGCCCATAAAAGATTCCGAGTTTAAAGGCCGACGAAATTTCGCTTGGGTTGGCCGAATCGAGGTACAATTCCATGGGGCCAAAGTACGAAGCCTGTGCGTACTTTGCAGGCTAAAGCCCTTGTGTAGTCTATGAAGAAGCTCTTGGTTGCCAACCGCGGTGAAATTGCCCTTCGCATCATGCGTACCGC
>VGFU01000025.1 GCA_016868755.1 Bacteroidota bacterium
GGGATACGCGCCTCCGGAAAACCCAGCCGTTCCACCGCCTGAGCGCACGCGTTGGCCACCACCAAAGCGTTGGGATGGGCGAGACCGACATCTTCTGCAGCAGAAATGACTAGCCGTCGCGCGATAAATTCGGGCGGCTCGCCCCCCGAAATCATGCGGGCCAGCCAGTACACTGCGGCCTGCGGATCACTTCCGCGAATCGATTTGATGAGCGCACTGGCAACGTCGTAGTGTATGTCGCCTGCGCGATCGTAGCGCACCGCGGCCCGAGGGGCGTTTTCGGCGATCCATTCGGCCGACAGGACCTGAATTCCGTCGTGCTTCGCCGCCCACGCGAGCGATTCCAGCAAGTTCAAAAAGCGCCGGGCATCTCCGCCGCCGAGCGGAGCCAAGGCGTTCCAGTCGACCTCAGTGAGCTTGCTGGCCCGAAGCTCAGCATCTTGCGCCAGAGCCCGTTGACCCAAGGCAATCAAGTCGTGGTCTTCGAGCGATTTGAGGACAAAAAGTTGGCAGCGCGACAGCAGGGCCGCGTTGACCTCAAAACTCGGATTTTCGGTTGTGGCGCCCACCAACGTGAGGGTTCCGCGCTCCACGGCACCCAGCAAGGCATCTTGCTGCCCCTTGTTGAATCGGTGGATTTCGTCGATGAACAGCAGCCGACCGTTCGGCGCAAACATGCGGTCGTTTTCGGCCCGGGCGATTTCGTCGCGCACGTCCTTAACCCCAGCCGAAACGGCGCTCAGCGTCGAAAAGGGGAGGTCAACGTGCTTCGCCAGCAGCCGGGCCAAGCTGGTTTTGCCTACTCCTGGCGGACCCCAAAAGAGGAGCGAGGGCAGGCGTCCGGCCTCCAGCGCGGGCCGCAGCGCTCCTTTGGGACCTACAATGTGTTCCTGCCCGACGTATTCTGTCAGGGACTTGGGGCGCATGCGTTCGGCGAGGCTAGCCATGCTGCCAAAGTTCGGGGGCTTCGAGGCCCAATCCAAAAAGCGCAAAATCGAGGCGCGCGGGGTCTTCAGCGTCAATGGTCCGCAGGACGGCGTCAAGTTCGCGAACCGCCGCCGCGTCGTTGGCGGAACGCTTGAGTAGGCCAAGGCTTCGTGCCACACGCCCGCTGTGTACGTCCAGCGGGCAACTTAGGGCGGATTTGGGCAGGTGCGACCAGATGCCGAGGTCCACGCCGCGTGCGGAGGGCCTGACCATCCAACGCAGGTACAGGTGGAGTCGCTTTGCGGCCGATCCGGCGGCGGGGCTTGCGATGTGCTTGGCGGTGCGCGAGGCGATGGCGCCTCCGAGGAGTTCCGTCCGAGCCCGGTCAATGGCGTTAAAAAAGTCGGTTTCGCCAGGTTGGAGGGCGAACAGCTCGGCCAAGGTTCCGTGGGCGCGAAGGGCGCGCTGAAGCCCGCGCAGCAGGACGCCAGAGTCTTCGGCCAGCAAGGTTCGGTGCCGCCACGAAAGGGCGTCGAGGTCGTCTTCGTCGGCCTCAAGAAGCCACTGAGCCGGGCGGTCCCCCATGCCTGCAAGGGCGCGCTCTGCCGATGCGATAATCGAGCGGCGCGAGCCCCAAGCGACGGTTGCCGCCATGAATCCGACGATTTCGGCGCTGATCGGGTCGTCGGCGAATCGCCGCGGCAGCAAAACCGGGTCCAGTGCGACAAATTCAGGCCGTTCCACGCGGTCGGCCCACTCCAAAATGAGCGCGGCTACGTCCATGCCCCGTCCTGCAGGTGCAAGCGGCGGTCGGCACGGGCCGCTAGCCAATCCGAGTGCGTAACCACGACTACCGAAACATTCCAGGTAGTTCGGGCGTCGGCGAGCAGGGCATAAAGTTCTTCGGACCGCGTGCGGTCAAGGTTTCCCGACGGTTCGTCGGCGAGCACCACCTTGGGGCGGTTGATCAAGGCCCGGGCAATGGCCACGCGCTGCTGCTCTCCACCGCTTAAGGCATCGGGCCGGTGCTTCAGTCGATCAGCGAGATCCAAGCGTTCTGCCAATTCGCGCGCAAACGGCTCCACTTCGCTTGCCGTTCTACCCGCGATGAGCGCCGGAAGCAGAATGTTCTCGAACGCGGTCAGTTCCGGCATCAAATGATGGAACTGAAACACCAGTCCAAGTTGCTGGTTTCGAAACTGGTCCAAGGCCGATCCGTGGGTGGGGTAGGCGGTTCCGTCAAAAAACAATTGACCCGAATCCGCTTGATCCAAGCCTGCAAGCACGTGCATTAATGTGGACTTGCCCGAACCGCTCGCCCCCGTGATGGCGACAAACTCCGATTCAAAAAGCTCGAAATCAAGGTTCTGTAAAACCTTAAGGGTGCCGTAGCTCTTGCAAAGGTGTTTGGCTTGAATTAAGGGCTTCATGCCTCAAAAGTAGGCTGAAATCAGAGGTCTTCGGCGTACTTTTGCGCCGACTCTTCGCAACCTATGAACCCCGTTACATGAACCTTCACGAATATCAAGGCAAAGAAATTTTAGCCGGATACGGCGTGCGCATTCAGCGCGGAATCGTGGCAACCACGCCCGACGAAGCGGTTGCCGCAGCCAAGCAACTCACCGAGCAAACGGGTACTGGTTGGCACGTGGTTAAAGCTCAGGTGCACGCAGGCGGACGGGGTAAAGGTGGCGGCGTAAAGCTGGCCAAAAACCTCGACGAGGTGCGCGCGCGCGCCGAACAAATTATTGGGATGATGCTGGTTACTCCGCAGACTTCTGCCGAAGGTAAAAAGGTTCACCAGGTACTTATTGCCGAAGACGTGTACTACCCCGGCGAGTCGCCCACCGCCGAATTCTACATGTCGGTGCTTCTCGACCGCGCAGCTGGCTGCCCCATGATCATTTACAGCCCCGACGGCGGAATGGACATTGAAGAGGTTGCCGAGAACCACCCCGAGCGCATTTTCACCGAGCACATCGACCCGTCGGTCGGATTTCAGGACTTTCAAGCCCGCCGCGTCGCGTTCAACTTAGGCTTGAGCGGTGCTGCGATGAAGGAGATGATTTCTTTTGTCAAGAGCCTTGTCAAGGCTTACCAGGGCGCAGACGCTTCGCTCTTTGAAATCAACCCGGTCCTGAAGACGAGCGACGACAAGATCATGGCGGTTGACGCCAAGGTTGTGCTCGACGACAATTCCCTGTTCCGCCACCCAGATCTGGCCGCGCTTCGCGACACGCGCGAAGAAGACCCGACCGAAGTCAGCGCCGGAGAAGTCGGCCTCAATTTCGTGAAACTCGACGGCAACGTGGGGTGCATGGTCAATGGGGCCGGTCTTGCCATGGCGACCATGGACATCATTAAGATGGCCGGAGGAAACCCCGCTAACTTCTTAGATGTAGGCGGAACCGCCGATGCCCAGCGCGTGGAAACGGCGTTTCGCATCATTCTTGAAGACGCCAACGTCAAGGCCATTCTCGTCAATATTTTCGGCGGAATTGTGCGCTGCGACCGCGTTGCCCAAGGCATCGTCGACGCGTACCGCTCGATCGGCGAAATTCCCGTACCCATCATCGTGCGCCTTCAAGGAACCAATGCTGCTGAGGCCAAAAAGCTCATCGAAGACAGCGGCCTGAAGGTCTACTCGGCGATTATGCTTCAGGAGGCGGCCGATCTGGTTCGCCAGCACGTTAGCTAATGCTGTGCCGCATGCACGCGCTTGAATGGTGTTCTGCGCTGCTTAACGGGGGCTATGCTCTGGGTCTTGCGTACCGCAAGCGCTGGGCATGGCCTCTGGGTTTTTTGGGTACGTTGTTGGCCATCGCCGTCATGTTTGAGGCCAAACTTTATGCGGAATCAGCGCTTAACCTGGCCTACGCTGCATTGGCCCTGCTCGGTTGGTTCGCGTGGTCTCCTTCGGAACGCTTCGCCCTACGCGCTCACCGACTGCGCGACGCCAGTTGGGCGTTTGGAATGGCCGTAGGCGTTTCGTGGGTCATGCGCAGCTTGACCGACAATCCGCGCCCCATTTGGGATGCCGTACTCTTTTCTGGCGGACTACTTGCGACGTGGTGGCAGGTGTGCGGCGACCGCTGGAACTGGACGCTGTGGCTGATCCTCAACCTCGCGGGGATTTATGTATATGCCGACCTCGGACTGGAAGTTTATGCCGCCTACAGCGGCATGATGGCGCTTGCTGCCGCTTGGGGCTGGTACCGTTGGGGCGTCCGCTAAAACGTGGCGAGCCAGGAGGTGATCGCCTGCCAACTGTCGGGAGCAATCCCGTGGCCCATTCGGAATCGCTGAACCGACAAGGTGGCTCCGCGTTCTTGGGCGCGCTCGTAGCTGGGAACCGAGAGCTCAGGCGGAATAACCCCGTCTTCGTCTCCCACCACGGCGAGGTGGGGCAATCCAGGGTCGGGATTCCAAATTACGTCGCCTTGAAACCATTCCATTGGCGCGTAGCTCGCGACGGCTACGCATCCTGAAATCAACTCCGGCCGACTAAGGGCCAACGCATTCGCGATAATTCCGCCCTGCGAAAAGCCAAAAAGCACGGGTTTAGCTTCGGAATGCTCGAGGGCCTCTATCAGGGAATCCATGCTTTCGCGCACTTGAGTGGCGTCCATGTGGCGCACGCCCTGCGCGTCGAAATGAAGATCGTACCAGGCAAAACCACCGTGCGCGAGCGGTCGTGGCGCCCGTAACGAGCGCACGGTCCAATCTCGGGGAAGCAGACGCGCCAATCCAAACAAATCACCTTCGTGGCTGCCATACCCGTGCAGAAACCACACTTCGCGGCGCGCGACACCCTCAGCCTCGCGAACCTGAGCAGCATTGAGTGCGTTCACCGTTCGATATCCCAGGTTAGGTCGGCGAGCAGCCGAATCGAATGCACAAAATCGAGCGCCGGACGACGCGAAAGAGACCACTCTTCAGGGCTAAGCATGGACAATACGTGTTCGCCCTCGGCACGTCGGTACAAATGGTACACGTGGTTGATTACCGGCTTAAAGCTCATTTTGGCGCCGTACACCCATTCGGAGACCTCTCGACGGCGCTGGATTGCCTTTGCTTGTTCCGCAAGAAGCTCCATTTGGCGCCGCAGCAGGTCCATCTGCTGATCGGTCTGCTGGGCCATGGTTTCGAGCGACTGATGGCGAATCATCCCTTCTTGGGTGGGCACGATGGGTGGTCCGCTCACCGAATGCGCGTAGGGGAGCAGACCGGGGTTTTGCGCCACCTTGTCGGCGTCGATGGGATTAACCGTAATAGGGCGATCGCTCATGCGGCAAAGTTAAAGGGTACCAAAAATGCGCTCGTTGGCGGCCCAGCGGTACGAAAAAATCTGCTCGAGCTTCGGGCGGACCAGCCAGGGATGAACAAGCCTGCCCAACAGTCCGAGGGGGACCTGGTAGTGCACGATGTCGGTCATTTTCACTCCTCCGGGTACCGTTTCAAAAAAATGCTCGTGGTGCCAAATGGAGTACGGGCCAACACGCTGCTCATCAACAAAGTACGACCCTTCGCGCACGTGCGTGATTTCGGTAACCCAACGCATCGGAATTCCCAGCAGGGGAGACACGGTGTATTCGATGAACAGCCCCGGATACATCACCTCTGGCACGTTGCCGTGCACCACAAAGCCCAGTTCCTTGGGCGTGATTTTAGCTAAATTCTGAGGGGACGAAAAAAATGCCCAGGCCTCTTCGAGCGAAATGGGCAGAACTTGGGTGCGTTCGATGCGGTACATGCCCTGTTAACCATGGCGGAGGACTAAAGTTCAGCCTCCGCGGGCTCCAGCACCTGAAACTTACCGTCGCGAACAAGGATCAACTGATCGTATCCCGCCCCTTGGAGTGAGGAAGACTTGCGCGGGACAGTGGACTTTTTTGCGACGACCACTTTGGCGAGAGCTGTAGGCTCCTCGCGCTGCGCCGATCCGAGAACGGTTCCCAAGACAACGTAGGATAAGTCAAAATCGGGATAAACCCGCGCAGCGTGCTGAACGACACTGAGGCTGAGTTTGTTGCGTCCGGTTAAAATGTGCGATAGAACCGCTCGTGAAACGCCGAGGTCGCGGGCTACGGCGCCAGCGCATCGTCCGCTGCGCTCCATCCAACCCTTAAATCGCTGATTTTCTGCAGGTATGCCATCCATACCTCAAAGTTACAATCCGTAGGCAACGTTTACAATTGTTTGACCTTTTGTGTCGAAATATTCAACAATTAGTTTATTGTTGGCCACGGTTAACATGGCGAAGTGTTCCTGGTTGATCGGTTTCCCTACGATTGTCGTGTTTACCTCGGTTTCGGGACTCCGCGGTGGAAATACTTTAGAGGTTAGTGGTGACGAACATACTTCGATGAAGCGCTTGCCGCCATGAACGAGCTCCTCAACTTCACCGTGGTGGCGGTCGCCGGTTAAAAACACCAGGGTTCCAGGAAAACGGGCGCAGCGATTTAGTAGTTCCATTCGTTCGGCTGGGTAGCGAACCATGTTTTCAAAGGATTCCGCCAAATTCAGCACCTGCGAGCCCACGGCGACAAACACCACCTGCGCGTCGCGGTTCGCCTCGAGTTCCGACGAAAGCCATTCTAGCTGGCCGACGCCAAGCACTTGTGTTCCCACCGGTCCGCGGTGCGTGCGGTCGTCGAGCGCAATAAAGTGCGCGGTCCCGCGCCGCTCAGACCACCGCAGATCGCCATACTTGGCATATTCAAAAGGGGTTTCCGCGAATACCGACGAAAAAATTCGCGCGCTAACTTCTTTGAGGGCGTAGCTCGAGTCCGCATCGTTTGGGCCAAAATCGTGGTCGTCCCAAATGGCCCGCTGGGGAATCGCCTTCATCATCTTAGCCAATGGCGGACTCGACAACCTTCGCTTCCAGTTTTCAGCCATTAGCGTACTGTCGTTCCATTCCCGGGCGGTGTAGTAGGTATTGTCGCCGAGCCAAAAGAAAAACGATGGATTTTTCTTTTCGATTTCAGCGAAAATCGCTTCCTGTTCCGGAGAACGGAGTTCAGCGCAACTTCCGGCCGCAAAGCGCAGAGTTTGACCAGCAGAAACGAGTGGAACAGCTAGGATGGAAAGGACAACGGCAGTTCGGAAATTCATGAACGAAAGTTACTCCGGTAAACCGCTTAATTTTGGCGTTGTGCGTTACCAAAACTTTAGTTCTCGAAGCGAACATCTCCAGCGCGCCGCGCACTTAGGGGGGTGGATGGTGGAAAACCTCAATCCTCATGGCGCGTTTCCCTTTTGGGTTGTGCGTCACCCCAAGGCCCAGGGACGCATTCCGCGGGTAGCATGGTCGATGATGCACGGCAACGAGCCCACAGGATTCGCGGCACTTTGTATGCTTATTGCCTTGGGCGAACCCCAAAGCGATTGGACCCTAATGCCCTTGGTTAACCCTACCGGTATTGATCAGTTCGCGCGGTGTACAGCCGAAGGAATAGACCTTAATCGCTGCGCCCGCCGTATGGGCCCGATCGAAGCGGATCTGCTCAAACGGGTACTTCAGGCAAAGGCCTACCGGTTAGCCCTCAATCTTCACGACCAACGGAGCCTTTTTCACCCAACGGGGGAATCCGTTCCGAGCTCCTTGAGCGTTTTGGCCCCCAAAGCACGCGTGCCACAAGGCGAAATCGCGCCCGCAGCAGCTCAAGAATGGGCCGGTTGGCTTAGCGAATCGGTCGCTAAGCGAGAGCCAAACTGGGGTTATGCTCGGTTTGACGACCAGTACTATCCCGAAGCATTTGGGGAATGGTGCCAAGAATTGGGTATTCCCACAGTAACCGTAGAGACGGGCGTATCCCTTGGGGATTACCGTCGAGAACGCGTAGCCGATCGTTTAGGTGAAGCGCTGATCGAACTCGACCAAATCGACCGTGCCGAGGCGAAGCACGCAGAAATCTACCGGACGCTCCCGTTCAATTCCCCTACAGGGACGGATCTTCTCATAACGGACGGCATCCACCAGAGCTTCTGGAAATTTGAAGAAGAGGTCCTTGGCCGCGCCTACCAGTGTGGAATATCCAGGACGCTTCCTCTAGAAGGGGCGGAGGAGTCCGTGTACCATCGGATCGTGTGCGAGCCTGATTTCTTCCGCGAGATGGCGTCGAGCGATCGCTGGACCTCTTCGGAGCTTTACGCCAGCACTTCGGCGAACTTGCGCTCTTTTGCAGCCGGACTTCCCAGGTAAGTAAAGTCCCGGGCGACCACCTCAGTGCGGTTTACCGTCTGCTGTTCGCTGTTCGTATAGCTCGAGTAGGCGATGCTGCCCTCAATCACGCATAAGTCGCCTTTTTTCATGATTTTGCTCGCGCGGACGGCCAACTTGTTAAACATGACAAATTGATGCCAGATGGTACGGTCTTCGTAGTTCCCTTCGGCATTTTTCACGCGGTCGTGCGTTGCGATGCTGCAGCGCAAACGGACTACGTCGTTTTCGAAGTTTTTAATTTCCGGGTCCGCACCCAAGTATCCGATAAGTTGAATTTTGTTTTTCATGATTTTACAATTGTTAATAATTAATGAACAGGGCAAACTTCGAGTTGAAGGACTTTACTAGTAGGTTATAAACGTAAAATCAGGAATTTATTAACTTTTTGTTCATTACTCGTTTAGTGCGTCAATGATTACAATTGTATACATAATTTCGACGCCGTTCCATTTGTAATTAATCTTAAAACACACGAACAATGAACCCTAAAGCATCTCGATTTTGCTTGAACTGTGGCCTGCCTGTTTTTGGCCGAGCTGATAAGAAGTATTGCGATGACCACTGCCGAAACGACTTTCACAACAGCAAGGCAGTAACCAATTCTCGATTGACACGTTCCACGCACCGCAACCTCCGGCGCAACTACGAGATTCTCTCGGGCGTGGTCGAAGCTGGGGTATGTGAGATCGCCAAAGACGAGTTGCTCGTCTACGGATTCGCCTCCAAATCGGTCACCGAATTGGAATTGCGCGAAGACGGCACTATGATTTACGGCATTTACGACATTCATTTTTTTGAAAAAGGCAACCGGATGATCGAAGTGTACCGCAAGTCCGATCTGCCGCAGTATTGGTAGGTCAGCCTACCTTTGGCGTGATGTCAGAGCGCATGGTTGTTATCGGGGGAGGAGCTGCCGGCTTTTTTGCAGCCATTGCGGCAGCAGAAGCCAGCCCAGATGCGCAGGTTTTGCTGTTCGAAAAGTCCGCCCAGTTTCTGGGTAAGGTTCGCATTTCGGGCGGCGGAAGGTGCAACGTTACCCATGCTTGCTTTGATCCGCACGATTTAATCGAGTTTTACCCAAGGGGCGGGCAGGAATTGCTCGGCCCCTTTACTCGTTTTGCCTGCGGCGACACGATGGAGTGGTTTGAAGACCGTGGCATTTCCCTAAAAGTCGAGGAGGACGGTCGGGTTTTTCCGGTCAGCGACGACTCAGAAACCATCATCGACTGCTTAGTTTCTATGGCGGACGCCGCTGGAGTTCAGCGCGCACTTCAGTCGGGGCTCAAGTCGATCGAACAAGGTCCGGGAACTTCGTGGCGGTTGACGCTCGAAAACGGAAGTACCCTAGAGGCCGACCGGGTACTTTTTGCCCCAGGTGCTAGTAAAAAAGTGTGGGACCTTTTGGCGGACCTTGGGCACCGCATTGTGCCGCCGGTTCCGTCGCTGTTCACGTTCAACATCCGTGACCCGCGCACCGCCGAGTTGGCAGGCGTTTCAGTGCCCCACGTGCGCGTAACCTTGCCGGTGGGTGGCTTGGAGACGGAGGGGCCGCTACTTATTACTCACTGGGGCTTAAGCGGACCTTCTGTGCTGAAAATGAGTGCCTTTGGCGCTCGATGGATGGCGGACCAGGACCATCGTTTCACGATATACGTAAATTGGATTCCGCAGTTCGAAACCGATGATTTGCTCGATGCGCTGAACGCCTTGCGCAAGGACGTCGGCCACCAACGCAAGCGCGTGCTTTCCAACGCATTGTTTGGCATTCCTTTGCGCTTGTGGCGCAATTTGGGCGTGTTCGCGCGGATTCCCGAAACCGCGAACTGGTCCGACCTCAGTAAGCCCCAGTTGCGCAAGTGGGCCGAAGTGCTTACCGAATCTGCCTTTTCGGTAGTCGGCAAGTCGACGCACAAAGATGAGTTTGTTACCGCAGGCGGAGTTGCGCTGAACGAAGTTTCGTTTTCAAGTATGGAAAGCCGCCTTCTGCCGGGAGTTTTTTTCGCGGGAGAGGTACTCGACGTCGACGCCTTGACGGGCGGATTTAATTTTCAGGCCGCGTGGACCACGGGGTGGATTGCGGGCCATGCCATGGCAGGCGCTCCAATCTAAAAAAATTTGCACATGTCTGCCATGCTAACTATATTAGCATACTAATTTTAGCAACATGGCACTCGCGGAACAGATCAAAAACTACCGAAAAGCAAAGGCTTGGACTCAAGCTCAACTCGCTGAACGCCTTGGACTCAGCCGGGCTCAAGTGGGCTCGTACGAGGAAGGGCGGGCAGAGCCCAAGCTCGACTCGCTAAAAGCGATGGCGCAACTCTTCGGGTGCAGCATTGATGCGCTCGTTTCAGGTGACGCGCGGAGCGCGCACGAGCTTTCGGGACAGCGGCTGCGCGTGCTGACGGTGGCTATCGATCCCGAGTCGGGGCGCGAGCGCGTCACGGTGGTTCCCGTTAAAGCCGCCGCAGGCTATTTGGGCGGCTACGGAGATCTTGATTTCATCGAAGCACTTCCGCAGTTTGCCCTTCCGCTTCCCGAGTTTGCCCAAGAAGAAACCCGCAGGGTCTTTCAAATTCAAGGAGATAGTATGCTTCCCGTAGTTTCAGGATCCTACGTGATCTCAAGCTATGTTCAGGATTGGCGAAGCATCAAAACCAACGGACTCTACGTGTTCCTCACGCAGGAGCAGGGCGTGGTGTTCAAGCGCGCCATCAACCGAATCGCCGAATCGGGCTACGTAGACCTGGTTTCAGACAACCCCATCTACGCTCCCTACTCAGTGCACGTAGATGACCTAATTGAGGTGTGGAGCGTTCAGGGATTCATTCAATTAGACATGAATGCCAAGCCCAGCATGGATCAGGTTATTCTCGCTCGTCTGGAGCATTTGCAAGGCGAAGTGCACGCGCTTCGCCGTTCGCTTAACCAGCATGTTGCCTAATGCGTGATGGATCGGGTGGTGCTCCACATGGACCTCGACAGCTTCTTTGTGTCGGTGGAACGCCTAATGGACCGGCGCCTCCATGGAATTCCCGTGTTGGTTGGCGGCTTAAGTGACCGGGGCGTAGTGGCTGCATGCAGCTATGAAGCCCGGCAAACGGGCGTTCGGTCGGGAATGCCCATGCGGATGGCTCGCGATCTTTGTCCAGAAGCTGTAGTTGTGCGGGGCAATTCGATGGAATACACCAAGCACTCAAAGGTGGTCACGGACATCGTTCGCCAAGCGGTGCCTGTGCTCGAAAAAGCATCCATCGATGAGTTTTATGCAGACCTGAGCGGTATGGATCGTTTTTTTGGAACGTACCAATTTGCCCAGGAGCTGCGCGATCAAGTGATCCGGGAGTCAGGGCTGCCTATTTCGTTTGGGCTCTCTACCAGCAAGACCGTAGCCAAGGTGGCCACGGGGGAGGCAAAGCCCAACAACCACCGGCACGTGCCTCGGGGTGTCGAGCGCCCGTTCATGGCGCCGCTTTCGGTTCGAAAAATACCCATGGTGGGCGAAAAGACGTACCAGACCCTTCGGGTTCTTGGCGTTCAGCGCATCGCTACCCTGCAAGAGATGCCGGCAGAAATGCTCTACCAAGTACTCGGAAAGCCGGGGCTTGAGCTTTGGAACAAGGCCCAGGGAGTGGATGATCGCCCGGTTAAGCCCTACAGCGAGCGAAAGTCCATTTCAACCGAACGGACGTTTGAGCAGGACACTTTAGATGAACTCAAGCTTCGTGGAATGCTCCTGGCGATGGCCGAAAACCTAGCTTTTCAGTTGCGTCGAGGCCATCGCCTGACGAGTAACGTCGCCGTCCGCATTCGCTACGCCGACTTTCAGACGGTTTCAAGGCAGCGGCAGATTCCCTACACCGCCTCAGACGAAGTGCTGCTTGAGGCCACAGAAAGCTTGTTTCGCCAGCTCCACGACCGGAGGCAGCGGGTGCGGCTCATTGGTGTGCGCTACAGTGGACTCGTTGGGGGAGGGGAGCAGTTCGGACTTTTTGAGGTCGATGATCGCGGGCACCGACTTAGCGAAGCCATGGACCTCATTCGGTCCCGCTACGGAGATCGGTCGGTTGTCCGCGCCTTTGGAATGGCGGCCCAAACCATCGGAAGGTCGAACCCATTTAATGGAGATCCGCCGCCGCTTTTAGCCAACCGAAAGCACTGAAATGGGTCGATAGTATTTTTCTATTGCCTTTTTTAAAGTGCTTTATTCCAGTATTTTAGTTTGTTATTTTTAAAGTATTAAATTAATTAAGTATGTGCGGACGCTACGTTCAAGTTTCCAAGCTCGAAGTGCTCGAAAAGCGCTTCGAGGCAGAAGCAACGCAGCCCGAATTGTGGCAGCCCAATGCCAATGTGGCCCCCGGAACCCGTGCGCCCGTCGTTACTTCAGATGCCCCGAAGTCCATTCAGTGGTACCAATTTGGCTTTCGCCCGAGCTGGGGAACGGCCCAAATGATGTTTCTCAACGCGCGCGCTGAGGGCGACCACAACCCAGAAAACGACCCCGGATACCGAGGCGCCAAGGGGATCATCCAAAAACCTAGCTTCAGAAAGGCCATTCGAAGCCAGCGTTGCCTCGTTCTAGCTGACGCATTTATTGAGGGGCCATTTGACCGAAAGCTCAGCGAACCGTACCTCGTCTACCTCAAAGACAAGGAGCGGCCGTTTGCTATGGCGGGAATTTGGGATTCATGGACCGACCCCAACACGCAGCGCGCGATGTATTCGTTTGCAATCATCACCACAACGGCCAATGAAGTCCTGCAGCACATTCGGCATCCGCGCTCGCCCGTCATTTTGCCTCAATCAGCTGAGGCTGCATGGCTGTCGCCCGACACGCCTCTTGCCGACATCACCGATTTACTCGCTCCGTGGCCGTCCGAAGGCATGAACGCATACCCAATTAGCCCAGCCATTAAACGGCCAACGGCACAAGGGCTGGAACTGCTTCAGCCCATTGGTCCGCGCGTGACCCCTGAAGAGGAGCTCCGCCTTACTAGCCATATTGAGCTGCAGGGCGCTAAACCCCGTTAAATGCTCGAGCGTGCGCATCACCCACACCGCCATGAGCATGCACTTCGGGCTGTATGCTCCCGAAGACGTACTGCGCTTTGCCGAGCAGTGGGGCTGCGGAACTCGACTCATCGCCGCCGAGGTTAACGGCTCGGGCGGATGGCTTCCGCTGCTTCGCCAGGCGCAGATTCCGCTGCAACCCGCCATCGATTGGAGGTCTGGCGGACTCCGGACTGCGGTTTTTTTGCCCCGATCCATGGACGCCTACCGCTTTTTGATGCAGTGGGTGAGCGAAATGCGCATAGCTAATCGGGTAGGGGACTGCGCTGATTGGTTGCGCGGACCGCTGCATCCTGAGGTCGACGTGGTTTTTCCAATCCAGCGGGCGCCACAGCGCCCACTAGGACCGCATGAATGGCTGGGTGTGCACGATCACGAGCAACTTCGGGCGCAGCGGCACCCGCAACCCGAGCGGGCGCTGGCGTGGAAAACCTGTGTGTTTGCCCGCCCTGAAGACCCCGAACTGCACCGGGTTCTGCGGGCCATCCACCGAAACGGGACGCTGGCCAACCTTCCCGCGCACGAAGTTCTCGAGGAGCGCAACCCGTGGTGGGAGCCGCAGGAGCGCACGCAGCAGCGCTTCGAGTCCTGGATCTGGCGGCAAACGGAGCGCTTCCTCGCCGAGCTTCCCGACTGGAACCTTGCGCAGTGGCGCGGAACCGGGAACCAAAACCAAGCCACCTACACCGGACGGCGCGGAAAGGATCGGGCACTTCTCCGCATGCTGTGCGAAGATGCCCTGTCCGAACGCTATCCTGGGCGCGCCAGCGACCCCGTCCTTAAAGCGCGGCTCGAAAAAGAACTCAAGCTCATCGAACAGAAGGACTTTGTCGCCTACTTTCTGCTCAACTGGGACGTGGTTCGCTACGCCCAAAAACAGCATTTTTTCTACGTAGGGCGCGGGAGCGGCGCGAATTCAATGGTAGCCTACCTCCTTAAGATTACGAATGTTGATCCCATCGAATTAGATCTTTACTTCGAACGATTCATCAACCTCTACCGCAGCGCCCCGCCCGACTTTGACCTCGACTTTTCGTGGCGCGATCGCCAGCGGCTGACGCAGTACCTCTTCACCCGTTTTCCGCACACCGCACTGCTGGGCGCCGTGAGCACATTCCAGCACCGCGCGGTGGTTCGCGAACTTGGCAAAGTTTGGGGGCTACCCAAGTCAGACATTGATGAGTTGGCCGACGGAAAACTCCGCGACCGCGACGAAACTGCCCGCTCCATTTTGCGCTACGGCCGATACCTGCACGGGCTCCCCAACCGCATGACGCTGCATTCCAGCGGAATACTTGTTGCAAACGCCCCGCTTACCACATGGTCCACCACCTTCATGCCCCCCAAGGGCTTTGCCACGGTCGACATGGACATGCACACCGCCGAAGACGTCGGGCTGCACAAATTCGATATTTTGGGCCAGCGCGGACTGAGCAAAATTTCAGAAACCCTGGCCACGCTGCACCGAGCGGGAATTCCCACCGCCGACATTCACGACAGCCAACGCTTCAAGCAAGATCCACACTGCCTCGAGTTGCTGCGCAACGGAGGCGCCATGGGCTGTTTTTATGTCGAATCGCCGGCCATGCGCATGCTCATGACCAAGCTCCAAACCTCCAACTACCTCGAGCTGGTGGCGGCCAGCTCGGTAATTCGTCCGGGCGTCTCGTCGTCGGGCATGATGAAGGCCTACATCGACCGGCACCGAAGCCCTGAGCTTCGCGCGCAGGCAAATCCCGACCTGCTGCGCATACTGCCCGAAACCTACGGCGTCATGGTCTACCAAGAAGACGTAATCCGCGTAGCGCACGAATACGCCGGGCTGAGCTTGGCCGAGGCCGACGTGCTTCGCCGCGGAATGTCCGGAAAGTTTCGATCGCGCGCCGAATTTCAGCAGGTACAGCAGCAGTTTTTTGCCAATTGCGCCGAGCGCGGACATTCCTCCGACGCCGCCCGCGAAGTGTGGCGCCAAATCGAAAGCTTCGCCGGCTACGCCTTCGCCAAGGGCCATTCCGCCTCATACGCGGTAGAAAGCTTCCAAAGCCTTTACTTGAAAGCCTACTTTCCTGTGCCCTTCATGGTTGCCAACGTCAACAACGGCGGGGGGTACTACCGGGCTGAGCACTACCTCAACGAGGCGCGCCGGCATGGCGCGCGCATCGAGCCGCCCTGCGTGAACGACGGGCGAACCTTTACCGTTTTGCAACCCAACCTCCGAGTGGTGCTCGGAACCGATCGAATTCGCAGCTTCGACACCGAATTTGGCCGCCGAATCGACCTCGCCCGGCAGGAGGGAGGGCCCTTTGCCGACCTCGATAACTTCATCGACCGCCTGCACCAACCGGGAGCGCCCGTCGCCCTCGACTCGTTGCTGCTGCTGATTCGGGCCGAAGCATTCCGCTTCACGGGCCGCCCCGCCCGCACGCTCCTCTGGGCGGCCCACCGTCGCCTGGGCCACCGCCCGCCGCCGGCGCCCGGCCCCAGCTTATTCGGCGATGGAGAAGCGCCCAAGTCGACCCTGAACGCAGTCCCTTTACTGAAAACCAGTGAACTAGAGCGCGCCTACGAGCAAATTGAGCTCTTTGGCTTTCCGCTCTGCGACCCATTTTCGCTGTTTAATCTTCCCGAAATCAATTCCACCCTAGATCCCGAGTCTTGGCCCAACCACCACGGAACCGTCGTCGAAATCCTCGGCTACCTGGTGAGCCTTAAAAACACCAAAACGCAGCGCGGCGACTGGATGCAAATCGGAACCTTTGAAGACCGCCGCGGCGTCGTATTTGACGTCGTGCTTTTTCCGCCCGCCGTGGCCCGTCACGCCATTCGCCGCCGCGGAATCTACCTGATGCGCGGACGAATTTCAGTCGAATACGGTTATCCCAGTCTTGATGTGCAGCACTTGGAACGCGCAGCGGCCAAATTGGATCCGCGGTTTGACGAAACACCCGCGCACCTCATGCCAGTGGCAACCAAATCGGGTCGCGGCATGACGGTGGGACGAAATCCGATTAAATCGCTGCTCCGCGGTTCCTAAGCGCACGCTGGAAAAAAAGTAAATCCGGTTTTGTCCGAATAAGCAGTGCTGAAAAATCGACGGGATTCCCCGGGAACCATTCGGGCACATCCGAATTTCGAAATTTCGATTATTCGTATCCTATAATATATATTATGTTAATTAAATAATTCAAATACCCTCCCTAATCATCAACACATAAAAAAAGCCCGCACATGGCGGGCTTCCCTTCTGGATTCGTTAGAACCTACTTCAGCTCGGCAATTTCCGCTGCGATGCGCTTCACATCTTCGTACTTACTCAGCTTGTAGTAAACTTCGCGCAGTGCTTCCAGCGTGCTCAAGTCCTTAGAATTTACAGCGTACGAACGCTCGAAGTACGACAGCGCCTTTTGGAGCTCCGCATTCTTCTTCTTGTCCAAGTCATCGTACTGCTTCTGCGTGGCGTTGCGCGGCAAGCCGTTGATCAGCTCTACGAACTTGTTGCTCTCGTCGATGTACACCAAACCAAGCATGTAAATCGCGTCAACGTACTTCTCGTCGGCGGCAATCGCCTTCTGGTAGTACTCGATGCCTTTGGCGACATTCTTCAGCTTTTGGTGGTACAAAAACCCCGCATTGTACAAGTAAAGCGGATTGTTGGGCTCTTTGATCAAGGCCTCGTCGAGCTTGGCGATGGCACCCGCAAAGTCCTCGCGGTCGAGGTACGCCTGAAGCTCGAGTTTTAACAGGTCGTCGTTGGCCGGAAACTTCGCGCGGGCCACCTTAATCAGGGCGTCAAAATCCGCTACGCGCTTTTCTTCAATGTACATGAACAGAAGGCGAACGTAGAAATCTACGAGAATGCTCTCGGAGCGCTGCGGGTCGCTGGCCTTCTCCATCTTGAGGTACATGTCCAAGGTAGCCTTGTCAGGGAACGGGTAGCGCTTGCCATCCTCAGCAAGCACAGCGGTCCACTGAATCCCCTTGTATTCCAGTTCGATCAACTCTTTAAACATCGCTTCAGCCTTGGCCTTATCGCCCAACTCAGCTGACAAATAAGCGACATACGACATGTTTAATGTGTCGAGCTGTCCAACCTTGGCACGGGTAGTCACCGCACGTTCGTATGCAGAAACTGCCGACTTCTTGTCGTTTTGATTAAAGTTAAAGTCCTCAGCTAACTGAACATATGCTTGGGCCAGTAGCGGAAGTTTTTCTTGCGAAGCCGCACCCAGCTTCACTTTGCCCAGTTTGGTCTCGTAGTCAAGCAAAGCTGAGTATGCCGCTACGGCTTCGTTTAGGGTTTCGAGGTTTTTGCTCGAGGGGTCGTTAAAAAGCGCGTAGTACACATCTCCGCGGTACAAGTAGTACTTCGGCATGAGCTTCGCATTGCGGGCCTCTGGGGCAATCGCATCGACCCCCTTCTTTGCGTCGTCAATGTACTTTTTGGCTTCGGAGAGGTCGCCGGCGTTCAAGGCAATTTTGGCACTTGAAATCGTGGGGCCGTCTTGGGCCTGCGCCAGGAGCGCAGCGCCAGCAATCGCGGCAAAGAGAACCTTTTTCATAACTACGTATTTACCGCAAAGATAAAGGCCCCGAACCTCGGAGCCTTTACCAGAATCAAAAAGTTAACGGGCCTTATTCAGCAGCACCGTCTCCCCCTTCAGCAGCAGAAACCGCTCCTTCGGCACCCTCCACTCCTTCCTCCTCTTCTGAAGCCGGAACTTTGGCCACCGACGCAATCAACTCGCCCGACTTAAGGTTGATAAGGCGCACCCCTTGCGTGGCGCGACCCATAACGCGCAAATCTGCGGCAGCCATGCGAATCATGATTCCGCGCTTGGTCGTGATCATCAAATCGTCTTCGTCGGTAATGTCTTTGATGGCAATCACGTCGCCCGTCTTGTCGGTCACGTTCAACGTTTTCACGCCTTTACCGCCCCTGTTGGTGATGCGGTAGTCCTCGACCAGCGTGCGCTTGCCGTAACCGTTTTCGCTCACCACCAAGATCGAAACCTGCTCGCTCGCGGCACACACCATTCCAACGACCTCGTCGTTGTCCGTGTCGAGCGCCATCGCGCGAACCCCAGAGGCTCCGCGTCCCATTGGGCGAACTTTGGCTTCAGGGAAGCGAATTGCCTTGCCGCTGCGCACAGCCATGATGATCTCGTTGCTGCCGTTGGTCAAGCGGGCCTCGAGCAGCGTATCGCCGTCGCGAA
>VGFU01000026.1 GCA_016868755.1 Bacteroidota bacterium
CCCACACCGTAATCAAGCGGGTCGTGGCCCATGGATCGGGTGGGGCTTGGTGGTAGCGACGGATCCCACTCCGCCCAGTCGGTGGCCGATCCGCGTTGGTTGAGGCACACAATGCAGCCCGCGCCCCGCTCCGCGATTTTGCGCATTGCGGCTGCGAAGTGGGCGCTGTCGGGAGCGACCGATTGATCAAAGTGCGACCACGGACTTGCGGCAAAGGGTCCGCTTTGCATGCGGACGAGCACCTCGTCGTCTTCGTGCCACGTGCCGAAGCTAAAGCTTGCGTGCCGCTGATCTGAGGTGGTTTGGCCGTAAACGCGCACGTGCCAGGGCCCCATTGGACTTTCAAGGCGGTAGGAACGAAGTTCGTGCACCAGCCGGTCGCGCTCCATTCGGTAGCGTATGAGCTGCTCGATGCTTATGATGCGCAGCCCGTGGCGGTTAGCCATCACTTCGAGATCAGGGAGGCGAGCCATGCTGCCGTCTTCGTTCATGATTTCGACGATTACACCCGCCGGACGGCTTCCGGCAAGGCGAGAAAGGTCGATCGCTGCTTCCGTGTGGCCTGCACGGCGCAGCACGCCTCCGGGGCGCGCCCGGAGCGGAAAAATGTGTCCCGGACGGCGAAATTGTTCCGCCTTAGTGTCAGGCCGGGTTAGGGCGTTGATGGTCTTTGCCCGGTCGTGGGCCGAAATGCCTGTGGTTACGCCTTCGCCTTCGAGGTCGACGCTCACCGTAAAGGCAGTACCGTGGGGGTCTGTATTGCGGTTCACCATAGCGTGCAGCTCGAGCTCGTCGCAGCGCTGGTCAATCAGCGGAACGCAAATGAGTCCGCGGGCGTGGGTCGCCATAAAGTTGACGGTCTCGGGCGTAATTCCCTCAGCGAGGGCTACCAGATCGCCTTCGTTTTCGCGGTCTTCGTCGTCGACCACAATGATCATTTTTCCGGCGCGGAGGTCGTCAAGGGCCTCGTCGATCGAGGAAAAAAGGGTCGTGTTCATGGGGTTCTCGGGGTGGGTTCCCAAATGCCGTTGGTTCCGCCGCGAAGGTAGCGCACGAAGCCCAGCCCAAGGGCCAAATTCATGAGTAGGAGGTGGTGCAGTGTACGCAGACCAGGGATGCGGTCGAGCACCCGCAGGGTTCCGCTGTACACCAGCAGGGTGTAGGCCGAAAGGCTCGCAAACAGCGTCCAGGCCCACTGGCCCGCATCAGACCACGGTTCGCCGGGGACGGCAGCAGCTAAAATTCCGCCCAAAACGAGCAACGGAGTCAACCAACGCAAGAGTTTGTGGCCAAGAAATACAACGAGCACTGCAGGACGCAGCCGGAGCATTGAAACGGCGAATCGCCCGACGTTTTGCCAGTTGCCGTGAGCAATGCGCACTTTGCGTCGGAATTCGCGGCGCGGATCGTGGCTGACGTCCTCGCTTCCGCGGGCCGAAAGCGACCACGCTACGTGTTCCCCGCGAAGCATGGCCGAGAAGCTCAAAAAGAAGTCCTCCATGAAGGTTCCGAAGGGAATCGGGCGAAAGGCGTCGCGCCGAATGGCGTACAGCCCTCCTTCAACGCCCATGGCACAGCCCGTGCGCTCGTATTCAACGCGTTTGGCAAAGTTCTCCCAGTTCATGTACCAGCGTTCTTCGTTGGCAATGCTGGGGGATGCAGGGTCGGATGGCCCCGTCAATCCGCGGTAAAACAGCGATCCGCCCACAACCGTGGCGCGGGGGTTGGCCTGGGCCTCGCGCATGAGTTCGCTGAGGCAGTCAGGCGCAAACCAAATGTTGGCGTCGGTCCCCACGACCCATGCTCCCGACGATTCGGCAACCAAGCGATTGATAATTTGCGCTTTACCGCTCCGTTCGGACATGCGCACCCAGTGAATTCGGGCGTCGCGCGCCGCAAAATCGGCCAAAAGTTCGTCGGTGCGGTCGGTGCTTTGGTCGGACCCGACCCACACGTCAAAGCTACCCGGGTAATCTTGAGCGAGTAGGCTTTGGAGTTTGGCTTCGATCACCGCCTCTTCGTTGTAGGCGGCGAACACGATGCTCACGTGCGGAGCGTTGCGAAGCGGTTCAGGTTGGGCGGCAGGTCGACGCCCCAGCACACGTACCATAGCGGGGTAAAGCGTGTAGGGAACGAGGGCCAATCCCCAAAGTAGCCAAGCTAGTGCTTCCATCACGGAGCAAAGGTCGCGAGTTCGGCGGCAATGCGCTCGGCCAAGTACTGGTCTGCAAAGTGCAAACGCGCATGATCGGCGGCGGCACGCCCGATTCGCTGGCGCAATCCAGGATCCGTGCAGAGTTCGTCAAGGGCCGCGGCAAATTCTGCAGCCGATTCAGCCAAGATTAGGTGCGTTCCGTGGGTGGCCCCCAGGCCCTCTGCGCCCAGCGGCGTGGTAACCACGGCTTTTCCACGGGCCATGGCCTCTAGGAGCTTAATGCGCATGCCGCTTCCGCTCCGAATGGGGGCGATGAATACCCCATAGTGCTCGAAATCGGGAACGTCAGAACGGTACTGAATTCCGCTGGGCTCGGGACCATAGGGCCATTGGGCACTGTAAACGTCTACTTGGGCCTGCGCCAAACGGGGCGCAACCTCGTCGAGGAACCACTTCATACCGCGCACGTTGGGGGTCCAATCCAACGCGCCCAAATGGTAGGCTCGGGGCGATGCAGCCCCCGAATCAACCCACGGGCCGTTCAGGGTATCAAAGCTGCACGGAACCGTGCACGTGGGCCCGCCTTGGCCGCCAAACCACGAAGCGTCTTCGGCGCTGATTGCCCAGATGCGCTGCACCCGTCGGGCAATTTCGGCCTCCCATCGGCGAAGCCGCCGGGCCTGCAGGGCAACGTAGCTTCTTCGGTACCAAGGCTCTTCGGCGAGTCCGCGCAACCAAATGGCGTGCTCCACGTTGTGCGTCCGCAGAACGATGGGTACCGAGCCCAACTCGTTTAGGTAGACCGCCATGAACAGGCTGTCGAGCACGACGACGTCGGTATTTTGGGCCCGCTGCCGAATGACCTGAGCGGCTTGAGCGGACCAGAATCGGCTGGCGTAGTAGCTGTCGCGAGCAAAAAGATTGGGCAGCGCCGTAGCTAGGCTGGGGGCCGTCTCTGCCGCAAGGGCTTCGAGCGTTACGCCTTGAAACGGACTCATGGGGTGGGCAACCCAATGTTTTTCGGTATTCAACGCCACGACGTGCACGCGGTGTCCCAGCCCTGCTTCAATTCGAATTAGCGACTCCATGGCTATACTGCTCCCGTCGCGGCCGGGGAACGGAACTTTGTTGCAGAGGTGCAGGATGTTCATGCGGCGGGAGTCGTTGTCCGCAGCTTGCGAGGTAGGCTGAGGGTGAGGCGGCCGTCTCGAGAGGCCCACCAAGTCATGGCCATGGCCACCGGTGCCAAGACGAGGTTGGGACCCCACATGGCCCAAAAGGGCGAGAGAACCCACGTTCGCCCCAGCTTTTCAGAGACCATGGCGAGTACGTAGTGCAGCAGAAAAAGCAGCACGCTCGCGACGAAGGCCCAGCCAAATCCGCCGCGCTGAATCACACTACCCAAGGGGGCGCCGATGAAGAAAAGCAGTACGCAGGCCACGGCCACGCTGAATTTTTTGTGCCATTCGAGGTAGTGGCGGGCAAGGTGCTGGTTGCGCCAATCGAGTTCAGACGCAATCTGGTTCATGTAGTCGCGGTTGCTTTGGGCGAGGTATGCCGCATTTTGAACCGCTCGGTACCGGTGAATGGGTTGCAGGCGGGTGGCCACCCTTAGTGAGGTGTCGACGGCATGCGCTTGAAGCATGCTGTCTTCGGACCATCCGCCGAGTTTGCGCCGCATTCCTTGGCTTACTTCGGCCATTCGGTCTGCGATTTGCACCTCGAGCACGTCGATGGAGGTGTCGAGTTGCGACAGCGTGAGCATGTTGAACTCGTTGCTGCGCTGAATTCCGCCTAGGTCGCCCAGCAAAAACGACGACATGTCCATGCGCACGACCATGCTGTCAAACGTTGCCGCGAGCATGCCTTGGCGCAGGCGCTCTTCGCGAACCGATTCATTGACGTCGAGGTAGCTGCGCCCGTTGCGCAAAACCAGGGTCATGGTGGGGCTACCTTCTGGATAGCGGATTTCGCCTTCGGGGGCGGTGAGCACCCCGGTGTTACCACGGCCCCGCTCGCGGTGGTCGTAAAGAATCACGTCGTAGATGCGGTTGTCTTCTTTGCGGCCCACTTTCACGCTAAACCCATCAAGCCCTGCCACAAACACGCCGGGTTTGAGCTTAAACGTGGGTTTTTGCCGTGCGATGTTGAGCAGCAGGTTTTCGCCTTTGAAGTTGGCCACCGGAATGAAGTTGTTGCTCACAAAAAACATGAGCACTGCGATCACGGCCAAAACCAAGGTGACGGGCTGCAGCATCCGCAGAAACGAGAAGCCCGCTGCTTTGGCGGCAGCATATTCCTTTGATTCCGCCCACTGACCGTAGATCATTATTCCGGCAAAGAGCACGGCGATGGGCGCAGCCATGGGCAAAATGGACACCGACCAGTACCCCATCAGCTCTAGAATGCGAAGCATCGAGATTCCGCGCCCCGCTAGGTCGTCCATGTACTTCCAGACCATTTGCATGAGCAGAATGAATACGCTCAATGCCAAGGTCTTGGCAAAAATCTGAACAAAGTTCCCGATGAAGTACCGATCGAGCTTGCCCAAGCGCTACTTGGTTTTGGGAGCGATGTACTCGTAGTTCGCCGGGTAGTTCGAACGCTTGAATTCCACGTCGTTGGCGGTGAGTCCTTTATTGGTTTCGTAGGCCACCATCGTAATCTTAGACTTAGTGCCGTTTTTACCTTCTTCGGTGTAGCTGTACAGCTTGAGGGTCTTGGCGTCGACGCCCAAAATGACTTTAGCCACGTCGGGATCGTTTTTGGGAACCATGCTCACCATTTTGATGCTGCGCCCCGCCACCGTTTGGGTGCCCGCCCAGGCAAACGACGAACTTTTTTCGTACTGACTAAGCAAAACCGCCGGAGTGTACTGCTTGGCGTCACCATCGAGCTTGCGCACTACAATTTCTTCGTCTTCAGGGCTCACGGTGGTTACCACGCCGCTCTTGAAGAAAAACGTCTGCCCCTGCAGTACCAATTTGGCGGACTCGCCTTTTACCCAAACCTCGCCGCTGGTTTTGCGCTGCACCCGTTGGCCGTTGCGTCCGGGAGCGTCGAGCACCGACGTGAAGCTAATTTTTTGGTCGGAGTAGGCGAGGGCTTGTTTTTTAACCCGCTCCAAAAAAGCGAGTGCGGTTTCGGTTTGGGCCCATGCGGCACTGCCAACCACGCACAGCGCGGCAACGGCTAAGGATCGAAAAATCATAGGTTTTTGAGTCGTTCGTTGAGTTGCACTTCGTCTTGAACCAGGACCTGTCGGGCCTTGGAGCCTTCGAAGGGCCCGATGATTCCGGCGTCTTCGAGTTGGTCAATCAAGCGTCCCGCGCGGTTGTAGCCAAGCTTGAGCTTGCGCTGCAAAAGCGATGCCGAGCCCTGCTGGTGAATAACAACCATGCGCGCGGCCTCCTCAAACATGCTGTCGCGTTCGTCGGCGCTGTAGTTTCCGCCCCCGCCGAGTCCGCCTTCTTCAGACTCGTACTCGGGAAGTTGGTAGGCCTCGGGATACCCCTGCTGGCCACCAATGAACTCGCAAATTTGCTCGACTTCGGGCGTGTCTAGGAACGCGCACTGCAGGCGAATCAGATCGTTTCCGCTCGAAATCAGCATATCGCCCTTACCAGTGAGCTGTTCGGCGCCCCCGGCGTCTAAAATGGTCCGCGAGTCAATTTTAGCACTCACCTTAAACGCAATCCGCGCGGGGAAGTTGGCCTTAATGATTCCCGTGATTACGTTGACCGAGGGGCGCTGGGTTGCGACGATGAGGTGAATTCCAATGGCTCGGGCGAGCTGCGCGAGGCGTGCGATGGGGGTTTCCACTTCTTTGCCCGCCGTCATAATGAGGTCGGCAAACTCGTCAATGACCAGCACGATGTAGGGTAGGTAGCGGTGGCCCTCCTCGGGGTTGAGCTTGCGCGCGGTGAACTTGGTGTTGTATTCCTTTAAGTTGCGCACAAAGGCGGACTTGAGCAGCTCGTAGCGCTGGTCCATTTCAATGCACAGCGAATTCAGGGTGTGAATCACCTTGGTCGTGTCGGTGATGATCGCCTCGTCAGTCCCTGGGAGCTTGGCCAAAAAGTGGCGCTCAATGGTGTTAAATAGGGTAAGTTCGACCTTTTTGGGGTCAACCAAAACAAACTTGACTTCGGCAGGGTGCTTTTTGTAGAGAATCGACGCCAAAATCGCATTGAGGCCCACCGACTTACCTTGACCGGTTGCACCCGCCATAAGCAGGTGCGGCATTTTAACCAAGTCGACAACAAATACCTCGTTCGAAATGGTTTTGCCCAGCGCGAGGGGCAGATCCATATCTGTTTTTTGGAATTTCTCGCTTGCAAGCACCGAACGCATGCTTACCATTTGCGGGTGGCGGTTGGGAACCTCAATGCCGATGGTTCCTTTGCCCGGAATCGGCGCGATAATGCGAATACCCAAGGCGCTAAGGCTCAAAGCAATATCATCTTCAAGCGACTTGATTTTGCTGATTCGGATTCCCGCTTCGGGCACGATTTCGTACATGGTCACCGTCGGACCCACCGTGGCCTTAATCTTGGCAATCTCGATTTTGTAGTTGCGCAGCGTGTCAACGATGCGCTCTTTGTTGGCCTCGAGCTCTTCTTGGTCCACCTTGGCTACGGTCTGGCCGTAGTCGTTGAGTAGCTGTAGGGTCGGAAACTGGTATCGAGAAAGGTCGCGGCGCGGATCGTAGGGCCCCGCGCTGGCAACTTCAGGGGCCGCGGTGGAGAAGGACGATACCTCTGGGTCGGCTAAAGGAACCACATCCAAGGCTACATCGTGGGAATCGCTTCCCCGAAGTATTGGTTCAATTTGTTCGTCATCGTCATCCCATGGAGGGGTGGTTTGTTCCGAGGATCCTGGAACCTCAACCGTGGACAACGGATCCATGAGGTCGACCACGACGGGCGCTTCGTCTACCAGAAGTTCGTCGTCGCTCAAGTCGGGCGGTTGCGGAATCGGATCTGCCGCCGATGGGGCCGCAAAACGGGCTCCGAGCAGCTGCGGGCGCAGTTGAAACACCCAAACAACGTGTACGGTACCCAAAACGAACCAACTAAGGGCCGCACCCAAGGTGCCGACCCAATGGGTTGACCATGCGGCAATTACTCGACCGAAGTCGCCAACAACCGCGTCGCCGGCGTTCCACGGAACCAGGGCGAGTCCGCTCGTGAGCAGCAGGGCGCGAAGCAAACTCCGACGGGCAAACCGAAGGGTGCGAATGGGGAGACCGAGGCCCCAGCGCAGGCCAATCGCCATGACGACCGACCAAAGTAGGAGGGAAGCGGCACCGAATCCGCGCACGGTGACCACCATGCCCACTGCGGCTCCGATTGAGCCGAGGAGGTTGTGAATCACCACGTCGCGCTGGCTAATTACTTGCGAAAAACCGAGCTCCATGGCGCTGTAGTCAGCGGTCCAGGTGGTCAAGGTTGACGCGCTGGCGATGAATCCCAAAATGCCGATTAGCAGCACGATAAGTCCGAAAACGGAGTGAAGGGAGGGACTTTGTTTAACGTCTTGCCAGGCCGACTTCACGTCAGCCAACCACGACGAAGGGGAGTTTGAAGATGTTCGGGCCATGGACTACGCCCAAAGGTAGGCCAATTCTTACCTTTGGACTATGCTGCAGTTAATCACCGCGATGTCTGAATTGGGCGCAGGTACCCGAGGTTCAAGCCTGGGCTACGCGGCTATTCGCAGCGCGTCGTTCAGCATTCAGCCCAAGTTTTTTAGGGCGCTTCAGCCGCGCAAAGTGCAGACCAACAACGCGCTGCTGTACCGCCACCCTGAGACGCCTTACGGCAAGCGCATTCGAGGAATCGTTCGCATGTACCGCCGCATTTCGGCGGTCGTGGCGGAAACCCTTGACGACGGCCAGTTTCCGTTGGTGCTGAGCGGCGACCATTCGAATGCGGGCGGCACGATAGCCGGGATCAAGCAAGCTTTTCCGCTGGCGCGGCTGGGCGTAGTTTGGATTGATGCCCATGCCGACATGCATTCGCCCTACACCTCTCCTTCGGGCAACATGCACGGTATGCCGTTGGCCACCGCGCTCGGAGAAGACAACCTCGAGTGCAAAATCAACGATCCGAGTCCGGTTACCCGCGATTCATGGACCAAACTCAAGGGACACCCGCAGCGCGTCCGCCCCGAAGACATCGCCTTTATCGGCCTTCGCAGCACGGAGCAGACCGAAGACTACCTGATTGAAAAGTACGGAATGACGGTGTACCGGGTGCCTGAAGTTCGCGAACTGGGAATCTCAACCGTGGTGCAGCGGGTGATGGCGCAAATGAAGGACTGCGACATGGTTTATGTGTCGTTTGATGTGGATTCCATGGATCCCAGCATTTCGGTGGGAACGGGCACGCCCGTCCCGGGTGGTTTTGACGAGGCTGAAGCGAAGCAGTTGCTGGAGCTTTTTGCCGACGCGCCGCTCGTGCGCTGCATGGAGTTTACCGAAATCAATCCGCTTTTAGACAAGGGCGGCAATGCTATGGGAACCACCGCGTTCCGCTTACTTCAAAACACGGTGTACCGCCTTCAAGAGCGGTTAAGCCGACGTACCAATCTTTAATGCACATGGCTGACGCCTTAGAATCGGCCGTTTCGACGGTCTTAAATACGTTGTACGGATGGGATGGCCCCGTCGAACTCCAAGAAACCCGCAAGGATTTTGAGGGCGATGCTACGTTGGTGGTTTTCCCGTTCCTTAAGCTGAGCCGCAAGTCGCCCGCCGACACGGCCCGCGAGGTTGGTGAAGCGCTGCTCGCGGCCACGCCCTTGGTCGTTCGCTACAATGCGGTTCAGGGATTTTTAAACCTCGTTCTCAGTTCAGAACAAATTCAAGCGCGCTTTGATGCGATTCGAACTGCCGAGGCCTGGGGAACCGCTTCGGTCGACCCTGCGGCGCCCGCGGCAATGGTCGAATTCAGCAGCCCCAACACCAACAAACCCCTGCACTTGGGCCATGTTCGCAACATTTTGCTCGGGCACAGCGTGAGCCGAATTCTCGAGGCAAGCGGTCGCAAAGTGGTTCAGGTTCAAATTATTAATGATCGAGGCGTACACATTTGCAAGAGCATGTGGGCGTGGCAGCAGTTCGGGGGCGGAATCACCCCCGAATCCGCCGGCAAAAAAGGCGACCACCTCGTAGGTGATTTTTATGTACGCTTTGATCAGGAATACCGCGGTCAGGTGCGCGAACTCATGGCCCAAGGCCTTGACGAAGAAGCAGCTAAGGCTCAGGCACCATGCATGCGTGCGGTTCAAGAAATGCTCCGCGCTTGGGAGGCGGGCGACACCGAGGTGCGCCACCTGTGGGCTACGATGAATTCCTGGGTTTACGACGGATTTAATGAGACCTACCGCCGTTTGGGTGTGCACTTTGACCGAAACTACTACGAATCCGAAACCTACGTGCTGGGCAAGCACGACATTGAAGAAGGCTTGGCGCGTGGGGTATTTTACCGACGCGACGACGGCTCCGTGTGGATTGACCTACGCGAAGAAGGCCTCGACGAAAAGCTCGTGCTGCGCCGCGACGGAACCTCGGTATACATGACCCAGGACATCGGCACCGCGATTCAGCGATTCGCTGACTTTTCCATCGACCGGCTTACCTACGTGGTAGGGAACGAGCAGGACTACCACTTCAAAGTGCTGTTTTTAATTCTCAAGAAGCTGGGGTACGCCTGGGCGGACCAGTTGTACCATTTGAGCTACGGCATGGTCGACCTTCCGAGCGGAAAAATGAAGTCCCGCGAAGGCACCGTCGTCGACGCCGACGACCTGCTCCACGAGATGGAGGCCACGGCCCGCAGCCTTAGCGAAGAGCTGGGCAAGACCGAAGGACTCGGCGAGGCTGAGAAGGCGAAGCTCTACCAGGTTTTGGGCCACGGCGCCCTCAAGTACTTTATTCTCAAGGTGGATCCGCGCAAGCGCATGGTGTTCAACCCCGAGGAGTCGATCGATTTTAACGGACACACAGGACCCTTTATTCAGTACAGCCACGCTCGGATCAAGTCCATTTTGCGCAAGGCCGAGGGTCGGCCAGCGGCTTGGTCGTGGGCAGAGGTTTCGGTCGACGAACGCAGCAAAGAGCTGATTCAGACTTTGGACCGTTTTCCGGAAGCGGTGCAGCAGGCCGCGCGGACCTACAGTCCGGCGGTTGTGGCGCAGTTCGCGTACGACCTGGCCAAAGCCTTCAATTCGTTTTACCAGGCGAATCCGATTCTGAATGCCGAAACCGAAGCCTTGGTTGGCTTTCGCCTCGAGTTGTGCGCTACCACGGCCTCAGCGTTGCGAAGCGCCCTGGACCTGCTCGGCATCGAGGCACCCGAGCGCATGTAATTAAAAAATCCCGGTCCGGGCGCACAGCCTGAACCGGGATTCTAGGTTAGATCCTGTGGGAATTACCGCCCGGCAGCTTTTTTTGTTGCCTTGGGTAACCCGTCTTGGTGCAGCATGATCGAAATCGTTTTGGCGCGAACAAATGCTTCAGATGCGTAGATGTAGCCTTCGCGGTACGCGTTCTTGCGCGGACCCCACGAGTTTTTCACGATGTAGTACGATGCCCCCGACTGGTCCTTGACCTTGCCCACGATCTGCATACCGTGGTCGTCTTGGGTTTCGTAGTTGTCAAAAGCTGCCTGGCGCGAGGCTTGCGTTACGACGGCCTCTTCGTGCGGACCGGTGAACACGGCTGATTTTTCTTCGGCACTCATGTCGCTCCACGCTTTGGCGGGCCATACGGCTACACCGTTGTTCAGCGAAAAACCTTTTTCGGACACGTCGGTGGCCCAAGCAATGGTATACCCGTTGGCCAAGGCGTGATCAATGGTCGCCATCAGTTCGTCGAGCGGAACGTTGTAGGAGGTTCCCCACGTCCAGTTGTCGGGAACTTCGACGGCAAACCACGACCCAAAGGGATGGTGCGTGAAGCTCGTGAGCTGAATGTAGTCTTTGACATTGATTCCCAAAAACTTATCAGCAAAACTGCGCGGCGTGTACGGCTTGCCTTCGTAGGTGAACGAGGTCGGTTCGGCCCCGAGGTAGGCGTCGAGGTACCCCGTGAAGCCCTTGTTCCAGGCGGTTGTAACGGTGCCCGAGTTTTTGTTGACCACTGCGTCGACAATGCCCTTCAGGGCGGCCTCAAGCTCGTCGTGGTCGTTGCCGGGCGTGCCGTAGTTCAGGCCGGCGTAGGCCGATTGCGGCACGGCACCGTAGCGCTCAATGACATAAAACAGGTCGGGGCACGCTCCGCCTTGGGCAAAGTTTAGCGCGCCGTGCAGGCGAACGTACTTCTCGGCTTTGTCCTGGTACACTTTGCGAACCGTATACATCTCTGACAGGTCAATGGCGGGCTTCCCCATGCGCAGCAATTCAGATTCGAGGAACCCGGTAGCTGAATAGCTCCAGCACGTGCCTGAACGACCTTGGTCCTTGACCGGAGTCGCCTCGAGGTCATAAATCGTGGTGAATTCAAAAGTTTTGCCGTCGCGAGCGCCGTTGCCCGAAACTTTGTTGATCAAATCAACCTGCGCAAAAAGCCCCGTAGTGGCCAAAAGCGCGCTAATGATGAGTTGGTTTTTCATGTAATATAACAGTTAGCAAAAATTAGGTGCAACGGGAGCGTCTTTGGTTCCGTTGGCGTAGTCGTAAAAACCTCGACCTGACTTCACACCGAGGTCGCCCGCCGTAACCATGGCTACTAAGAGCGGATTTGGGGCGTACTTGGGCTGTCCGAGCCCTTCGTGAAGCACCCGCAAAATGCTCAAGCACACGTCCAGACCGATAAAGTCGGCGAGCTGGAGTGGGCCCATGGGGTGCGCCATGCCGAGCTTCATGATCGAGTCGATGGCTTCTACCTTGCCAACCCCCGTTTGAAGCGCTTCAATCGCTTCGTTGATCATGGGCATTAAGATGCGGTTGGCTACGAAACCGGGAAAATCGTTGCACTCCACTGGAATCTTACCGAGTTCGCGGCTAATCCCAACAACGGCAGCCGCCGTGGCGTCCGACGTTTTGTAGCCCCGAATGATTTCGACCAGCTTCATCACGGGGACCGGATTCATAAAGTGCATTCCAATCACGAGTTCGGGTCGCTTGGTCACCGCCGCGATGCGGCCGATGGCAATTGACGAGGTGTTTGAGGCCAAAATCGTTTCGGGCGCGCAGAGTTCGTCGAGCTGGGCAAAGAGCTTGAGCTTGATGTCAACGTTTTCGGTGGCGGCCTCGACGACCAGGGCGGACCCGGCCACGGCCGGCGCCAATTCGGTGTAGGTGCTGATGCGCGCCACGGCGGCTGCGGCGGCCTCGGCGGTTAGCAATTCCTTGGCAACTTGGCGTTCTAAATTCTTGGTAATGGTGGATACGGCGCGCTCCAAGGCGGGCGCGCTGATGTCAAACAGCGAGACGTTCCATCCGCTGGTGGCGAACACGTGGGCGATTCCGTTGCCCATCGTGCCTGCGCCGAGTACGGTACAGTGCTTCATGCCCTAAAAGTACGGCCCGAAGCCTACTTTCCGCGCCCCTTAAGGACCGTCCAGACTGTGTACACCAAAACTTTCAGGTCGTTGCGCCACGACATGTTTTCGATGTACAAAAGATCAAATTCCATGCGGCGAATCATTTCGTCGACCGTACTGGCGTACCCGTAGCGGACCATGCCCCAACTCGTTATGCCTGGGCGGACCTTGTACACGTGGCGGTACTGGGGCGCGCGGGCCAGAATTTGCTCGGCAAAGTGTGCGCGTTCCGGGCGCGGACCAACGATGCTCATGTCGCCCAGCAAAACGTTCCAAAACTGCGGAAGTTCATCCAGACGGTACTTGCGCAGCACGCGACCCACCGAAGTAATTCTTGGGTCGTCTTCGCTCGAAAGCTGCGGTCCTAGCGCCTCCGCGTCGACGCGCATGGTGCGGAACTTGACAATTTGAAAACGCGTTCCGCCCCGGCCAAGGCGTTCTTGGGTGAAGAATATGGGTCCGCGCGTGCGCCGAACCGCCAGCGCCACCACCACAAATACCGGCAGCAGTATGCTGAGAGCCCCGAGCGAAAGCGCCACATCCACGGCCCGCTTACTGTTTCGCTGCCACGCGTCCATGGGCTCGTGGTGCCATTCCATTAGCGGAACGCCGTGCTCGTCGAGCCCAACCATGCCCGATAAGATTCCGTAGGTGTCGGGAATCATGAAAATCCGCAGCTTGAGCTGCTCGAGTTCCAACAAAATGGGCGTGAGTTCCTGGTGCTCGTTTGGCGGCAGGGCGATGATTACGTCTTCGATGTTGAGCCGATTCGCCCACTGAGCCACGTCCCGCGCCGGCCCGAGGTGGGGGAGTCCGCAGCAATGGCCCTCATCGCTCGCGGGAGCGGCCGACATCCAACCAGCCAGTACCTCACCTGAGGCCGACGCGTGCGATTGCAGCTTGGCTTGGTGCAGCTCGAGGAGGTCGCGCTTACCGATCAGCAGGGTAGGGAAGTGAATTTTTTTCTGGGTAATCTTCCAGCGCAAATGGGTTCCTAACGACAGGCGAAAACCAATACTTAGCGCGAGAAGTCCGCCACCCAATCGCTGAAGTTCACCCCAGTAATTTTGGTAGCTCTTGACGTAATCGTCGAGCAAAAACAGCAAAAAATATCCGAGGATAAATAGGCTGCCAACCTGAATGAGTCGGCTGAGCTCTGTGAGCCGCGACTTGCGCAAAACGCTTTGGTACAACCCCACCACGCCCAACGTAGCAATCCACAGCAGGGCGGTAAGGGCCATTCCAAACGGGTAAAACGAATCCCAAGCCAATTCCTCCAGGCCAAAGCGTGCGGGTTCGGCGACCGATTTTCGGTAGTCGTACAGCCAAGTGTAGGCGAGCCCGGCAGCCAGCGCGTCAGCAAGCACATATACCAAAGTGTAGCGCCGCTGAATTTTGCGAAGGAGTGGGCTCCGTGGGCTCACCGGTAAACCAGCTTAAAATTATCTACCCACAGCGTATCTGCTTGGTCGGGGCGTGTGCGGACTGCTCCAAGGTAGAGGTTGTAGTTCACGGCATTGGGGAATCCCGAAACTTCGGTCACCAAATTGACGTAGGCCTTGGACCATTGGGCTTTGTCGCGGAACGTGACCGTAGGCTGCTGGGTCGTTTGCCCGGGCTCGTTGGCCACGACCCCTAAGCTAAAAGGCATTGTGGACTTGTAGTTGAACTCGAGGTACACGTTGCTGCCGCCGCGCGGAAGCACATAGGCCTGCTGGGTGATCGCTTCAAAAATCTGCTGGCCGGGCTTCATAATGACCATGCCGCTGCTGCTGTTGGACTCGCCCTGCGGAGCCGGAAAGCGTTCAGAAGTTGTTCGGGTCCACACGGTGTCGCTTCGCGGACTGGGGGCGAACTGAATGCCTGCCGCCTCAAAATCCTCTACAATAACGACGTTGGCCCACGATTCGTATTCAAGAACCGCAGGGCCCGCAGGTGGCCACGATACAGTGGAACCAAAACTGCTGTTAAGCGCCCGTTCGTAGGGCTGATAAAACTCGTACTGCGCCTGAAAGCTGCTGGTTCCGTTGACTTCAACTCCGGGATAAAGCCGCACTGTGGCTGTCGGATCGTTTACCGGTAATGGAATTCGTGCAGGCAGCGGAAAAACGCCGAAGTATACCCCCTCGGACTCTACCCAAACCGAGCGCACGTGGGCGCTTGAGGTTCCTCGTGAAGCGTCAGGCTTCAGCGTCAAGCTGTCGATTTCGAGGTAGACCACAGGCTTGGCCTCACTCGGGTCGCAGGCCGTAACCACGGGCCACGTACCTAGTGCTGCCGCTACACCCAGGGCGTTGAAAAAAAGCCGAAAGTTCCGCATACGCGCCAAAGGTACGGTTGTACTTTCGGCCCGTGACTCCCGACTTGCCCCGCCACCAAGGCCAACGCCAGCAACTCATCGCCCTCTTGCGTAGCAAAGGCATTGATAACGAACGAGTTTTATCGGCCATGGGGCGAATTCCGCGCCATGCGTTCCTCGAAAGTTCGTTCGAAGAATTCGCCTACCAAGACGTGGCTTTTCCGATTGCCGCGGGCCAAACGATTTCTCAGCCCTACACGGTGGCCGTCCAATCGTGCGCGCTGGGTCTGCCCGAAGGCGCTAAAATTCTCGAAATCGGCACGGGCTCGGGCTACCAAGCCGCAGTGCTCGAAGAACTGGGCTACAAAGTCTTTACCATCGAACGGCAAAAGGCACTTTTTGACTTTAGTAAGCGATTACTGGCGGAATTAGGCATGCGCCGCATCACCCAGAAGTTCGGAGACGGATACAAAGGTTTACCCGCGTTTGCTCCGTTTGATGGGATTTTAATTACCGCTGCTGCTCCGGAGCTCCCCCGAGATTTGCTGGAACAGCTGGCGCCTGACGGCGTGTTGGTGGTGCCCGTTGGCGACGTAGAGGAGGAGCAGCGCATGCTCCGCGTGCGCCGGGCCCCCGACGGAAGCTGGATTCATGAAGACCTTGGGAGCTTTCGCTTTGTTCCGATGCTCAAAGACGTGGCGACGCAGCGGTAGACTATTCCCGTGCCGCGTCGCGGTCAATGTCGCGCTCTTTGATGCTTGCCCGTTTGTCGTAAAACTTCTTGCCTTTGGCCAGCGCAATGTCCAACTTGGCCCATCCGCGCGAACTAAAGTAAAGCTTTAATGGAATTAGGGTTATTCCATTGTTTTGTAGCTCTTTGCGAATCTTCTTCAGTTCGTTTTTCTTCAGGAGCAACTTGCGTTCGCGCAACGGTGCGTGGTTCGCATAGGTTCCGAATTTGAATTCCGAAATATGGAGGTTTTTAATCCAAACCTCGCCAGCCTCCGAAACGTAGGCGTAGGCGTCGCTCAAATTGGCCTTGCCGTCCCGCAGGGCCTTGACTTCGGTCCCAGCAAGCATAATGCCGGCCGTGAACTCCTCTTCGAGGACGTATTCGTAGCGCGCACGGCGGTTTTGAATGACCGGATTCATGCTGCAAATCTAACCCTGACGCTACCTTTGAGGTGCCCATGATGTATTCTTCGCTGATCCGTCCCTTGCTTTTTCAGCTTTCCGCTGAGCGCGCCCACAATTTGGCGTTGCGCGGACTTCAATTCGCTTCCCAGAGCGGAATCACCACGGCCGCCCTCCGCGCGGCCGTGGGGTCGGTCCCCGACGCCCCAGTTCACGCAATGGGACTGACTTTTCGCCACCCCCTTGGGCTGGCTGCCGGAATGGACAAGAACGCCGTCGCCCTTCGCGCCTGGGAGGCGCTCGGCTTCAGCCACCTCGAAATAGGCACCGTCACTCCCAGGCCCCAGCCTGGCAACCCGAAGCCGCGCATGTTCCGCCTGCCCGAAGACCAGGCCCTAGTTAACCGAATGGGATTCAACAACGGCGGCGCCGAAGCTGCCGCTGAACGCATTAAGGCCTCAAAGCACCGCAACCTCATTGTGGGCGGCAACATCGGTCGCAACAAAAACACCGCCAACGAACAAGCCGTAGACGACTACCTCGCGGCACTCAACGCGGTGTATGCCGTGGTGGACTACATCGCGGTCAACGTTTCGTCGCCCAACACACCGGGGTTGCGCGACCTGCAGTCCGAAGTGAGCATGCGAGCACTACTGCAGGCCGTTGCCGACGAAGCCAAGCGACTCGGAGGCAAGCCGGTAGCCGTGAAAATTGATCCGGACTCGAGCAAAGAGCACGTGCAGCGCACCGCGGCCCTTGCCGTCGAGTGCGGCCTGCGAGGAATTATCGCCACCAACACCACCGTCGGACGCAACGGCCTCCGCACGCCGCAAGCACGCATTGACGCCATCGGCGCCGGTGGACTTAGTGGGGCTCCGCTCACCCGCCGCTCCACCGAAGTCGTGGAATGGGTACGTGAAGCGGTGGGGAGTTCCGCCTCGGTAATCGGTGTCGGAGGCGTGCGCACCGCACAGGACGTTCAGGACAAGCTCAGCGCCGGGGCCGACCTCGTTCAAGTCTATTCAGGTCTGGTCTACGAAGGTCCGGCCATGGTCCGCCAACTTGCCGCCGCATGGAACGCCTAATTTGGGTAGAATGCCCGCGCGACGCGATGCAGGGCTATCCGACGGTTTTTGCGACGCAGGATAAAATCACCTACCTCAAGCGGCTTTTGGCGGTGGGCTTTGACTACCTCGACGTGGCGAGCTTGGTGTCGCCCAAGGCGATTCCGCAGATGGCGGATTCGGTCGAGGTACTCGACGCCCTGGCGCCCGTGAAGGGTGCCAACAAATTTCTGGTCATCGCCGCCAATGCTCAGGGAATTGACCGCGCGGTGGCGCATTCGGCGGTAGATGTTGTCGGGGTTCCGTTCTCAATCAGCGAACAGTTTCAGCGCCGCAACACCAACCGAAGCCAGCTTCAGGTATTGGACGAATGGACTCCGGCCATTGAGCGCGCCCATTCTGCAGACAAAGAGGTTGTCGTCTACCTGTCGATGGCCTTCGGCAACCCCTACGGCGAGCCGAACACCCTTGACCTTGTGGCCGAATGGGCGCAAAAGGCCGCGATCCGATGGCAGCCTTCGGTACTTTCCATTAGCGACACGGTCGGAAGCGCGACGCCCCAAAGCATTCGCGACGTGGTCGCCACGGTGCGTACGGCAGCCGGCGCTTCGATCCTGGGCCTGCACCTGCACATGCCTGCGGCTGAAGCCCTAACGAACGGGCTGCTCGAGGCGGCTTGGGAGTCGGGAATTCGCCGCTTTGATTCGGCCTTACTCGGCCTGGGCGGATGCCCGTTTGCCCAAAACCACCTGGTTGGCAACTTGCCTTCAGAGGCCCTGCTCACGTTTGCTGCCGCCCGCGGAGCCACGTTTGGCGTGAAGCCGCTGGCGCTGGAATCGGCCCACAATGCGGCACGCGCGTTTTTTAACTATATTTGATGCGTTCGCGGTGCACGCGCTGAGAACGCCTCAATCCGCGTGCTGAAAAGGGAATCCGGTGCAATACCGGAGCTGTACCCGCAGCTGTAAGTTCCAGACCCACCGCACGCCGCAACAACCCACTGGGCAACCGGGAAGGGGGCGTGTCGGGGAACGAGCCAGAAGACCTGCCTCGAACGATAATCCGAGCGTGCCGGGAAGAGTGCGCCCTGAAGATGATGCAGCGATTGCTTCGCAGCCTGTGGGCTGCTGGCTTCTGGTTCTGGGCCGCTACGGCCTTTTCGGCGGAGTGGACGGCCGACACGCTGCGCGTTTCCCGTAACCCGATTGATCGCGAAACCCTTCATTACG
>VGFU01000027.1 GCA_016868755.1 Bacteroidota bacterium
ACGGCGCCGAGGGCACTCCACGTGGCCCACTCGAGTTCGGTTAGCGGACGGTTGAAGGCCATAACCCGCAGCTGGCGGCGCTCGCTCGAAGCGGTACGGGCTGCAAGCGAAGCGGTTTGGTTCTCGGTAAGAGAATACGTTCCTGATTGCAGGATCACGCGCGCCCCAACGGGCTGCGCAGTTTGTGCATAAAGCGAAGCGGCCATCGTGGCAGCCAAAGCAAGTAGGCGTAATTTCATCAGCTGATTGCGATATAAGTGGCACAATTTAGAACCGGAATGCAGAAGTTTAGTTTAATCCTTGTGTGGACGCTCGCTCTTGGCGCGGTAACGGCGCAACCCGTGCAGCGAATTTTGTATGTCGCAGCCCACCCCGATGATGAGAATACTCGCCTGATTGCGCACTGGTCGCGGGCTGAGGGACGAGAAGTGGCCTACGTGAGCTTGACGCGCGGGGAGGGAGGTCAAAACCTGATTGGCCCTGAATTGGGCGCAGCACTCGGCGCGATTCGGGAGGCGGAACTCCGCGCGGCCCGGCAAATCGACGGGGCGCAGCAGTATTTTACTTCAGCCCCCGATTTTGGATTCAGCAAGAACCCAGAGGAAACGTTTGACCTTTGGGACCGTGCCCAAATTTTGGCGGAACTCACCGCCGTAGCCCAGGAATTTCGTCCCGACCTCATCGTCACGCGGTTTCCGCCCGATTCGCGGGCCGGACACGGCCACCACACCGCTTCGGCCATGCTTGCCTTGGACCTTTTTGCCCAGCTGACCAACGACCGCGACCGGAACGGGGGTTGGGCTCCACGGGCCGTGTACTGGAACACGTCAAGCTGGTGGGCCAAAGACCTTGATCGGGCTGCGCCCAGCGACAGCCTCATTCGCCTACAGATTGGTGGCTACCACGAGGCCTTGGGCATGTCGGTTCTGCAGATAGGTACCGAGGCGCGCAGCATGCACAAGTCGCAAGGTTTTGGTGCTGAGAACGAGCACGGGTTTCGCACCGAGTACCTGCAGCTGCTCGCTGGATCGCCGGTTGACCTAAGCCTGCCCTCGTTGGCCAACGGTGGTACTGCGCAGCACTTGTGGCGCGAGGTTCGGGCCGATCGTCCGTGGTACACTGAGCGAGATAGCCTGCCGCAAAAGCGCACGGAAGTCATCATTAACGAGGGCAGGGCCTCTGTGGATGTCGACGGCGCACCGCTGGCGCCCGGCCAGCGCCTCGAGCTAGCGGCGAGCCCAGTGAAGCCGGCGTGGTACGTTACTTCAGACCGCGTGCAGGGCGAGCTTCGGCGCCCAAGCCTTAAGGCCGATCCGCTCAGCGTAGCGTTGGACGTGCCAAGTGTGGTTGCCACCTCCAAGCGGCCCTACGAAGTCACCCTGCGTTTTACGCGCTGGGCGCTCGCCAAAACGTTTGAAGTTGAGGTACACGTTCCCGACGGTTGGAACCTTTTGAGTCCGCAGCGCTTGAAATGGGAGGCCCAGCCCGGTGGGGACCCCGTTCAATCCTTTACCCTCCGCATCGAGCCCGGAAGCAACCCCGTGGACGGAAAACTCGTGTTTACCCTCGACGGTCAGCCGATTCGGCAGGTTGTTGCGCTGCGCTACGACCACATTCCGCACGCCGAAGTCTGGGTCGACGGAGGAATTCCGCTTCGCTACGTCCCGATGAACCTGCCCAAGCGGACCGTGGGCGTCATCGAGGGAGCTGGCGACGACGCCGCCTTGGCCCTGACGCAGCTGGGATTTCGCGTGCGCCACCTCAACCCTTCGCGCATGACCGCCGAGGACCTCAAAGGGCTTGAAGCCGTGCTGACGGGCATTCGCGCCTACAACACCACCCCAGACATGGATCGCGCAAACGCCGTACTTGAACCGTGGATCCGCCGCGGGGGTCGTTTGGTGATGCAGTATACCACCGCGAGCAGCGACCGCACGGCCGACCAAATGGGGCCGATTCCTTTTGAATTGGGCCGCCTTCGGGTGACGCGCGAAGACGCCGTGCCGCGGTTTTTGGTGCCGCAGCATCCGCTCCTAAGTTCGCCCAACGCGATCAACGGCCGCGATTTTGAAGGATGGGTTCAAGAGCGCGGTCTGTACTTTGCGCAAACCTGGCCTGCTGAATTCACGCCACTCGTCGCGTGGTCCGACCCAGGTGAGCCCGAGACCCAGGGGGCCTTGATCACGGCCAACTACGGCAGCGGAACCGTCACCTACTGCGCGCTGTCGCTGTTCCGCCAGTGGCGCGAAGGCGTTCCGGGTGCCTACCGCTTGCTCGCCAACCTCGTCGCGCATGAGCGTTAACCTGCATTCGGCGGACCTTGCCGCGCTCGTGCTAAGCATTGGCGGAATAACCCTTTATGGGATGTGGAAGTCCCGCGCCAAGGCGACGGCAAGCGAATTTTTAAGCGGGCAGCACCAATCGAGTTGGTGGGCCATGGCGATGGGTATTATCGCCACCCAAGCCTCCGCAATTACCTTCATCAGCACACCAGGTCAAGGTTTTGCCGACGGACTTCGCTTTGCGCAATTTTATCTGGGTATGCCGCTGGCGCTGTGGGTGTTGGGTGCGTGGGTGGTTCCGCGCTACATGCGAAGCGGCGCCCGAACGGCCTACGAGTACCTCGAGGCCATTTATGGGCCGCGGGTGCGCGGACTTGCCGCCGTGCTGTTTTTGCTGTCGCGGAGCCTCGCTGCCGGCATCACGCTGTATGCTCCGGCCATCGTGCTTTCGGCCGTGTTTCATTGGGACCTGAGCACTACGGTCGTCGCAACCGGCCTCGTGGTGATCGCCTACACGGCTTTTGGTGGCTACCGGGCGGTGGAGGTCACCCAAACGGCCCAAATGGCGGTCATCCTCATCGGGCTGGTCGCGGCGTGGTGGGTGCTTTACCGCGGAATTCCCACCGAAATGGGCCTTAGTGGCGCTTGGTCCATCGCGTCAGCCTACGGACACGATCAGGTCCTCAATTGGTCGTGGAACCCCGGCAGCCGCTACACCGTGTGGTCGGGCTTGGCCGGCGGGTTCTTCTTGGCTATGGCCTACTTCGGAACCGATCAGAGCCAGGTCGGTCGCTACCTGTCGGGCAAAAGTTTGGGCGAAATACGCCGCGGATTCCTCGTCACCGGTCTGGTCAAGGTGCCCATGCAGCTATTTATTCTGAGCCTCGGACTCTTGCTGCTGGTGCGAATGCACGTTTCTACCGAGCCCCTGTGGCACAACCCTGCGGTGGCCCAGGCCTGGTCCGACATGCCGGAGTCGGGACCCCTCAACGCCCAGTGGGACCAGCTGCAGTCCGCGCGCGCTGCCCTCGCCGCCCAGCCCGAAACCCCGGAGCGCCAGCACGCCCTCGCCGAGCTGCGCCAGGAGCAGCAAGTGCTCAAGGCCCGCGCTACCGACGTCGTCGCACAGCGCGCCCCGGGGCTCGAAACCAAAGATGTGGACTACGTCTTTTTGGGCTGGGCCCTGAACCACATGCCGGTTGGCTTGCTCGGCCTGTTGCTGGCCGTTATCATGGCGGGGGCCATGTCGAGCTCGAGCGCCGAAATCAATGCGCTGGCCGCCACTTCGCTGATCGACTTTGGACGAATCCTGAGGCTTCCTGAGACCCTCAAGGCATCGCGTGCCGTCACGTTTGCGTGGGGAATGGTCGCCATGGGCATCGCTCTGCTGGCCAGTTTGTACGAAAACCTCATTCAGCTCGTCAACCTGGTGGGGTCACTTTTTTACGGGCCCATGCTGGGCATCTTCTTGTGCGCTTGGCTGCTGCCGAAGCGTCCGCCCTGGGCCGTGTTTGTTGCAGGAATTGCCGCAGAGGGCGCCGTCCTGGCACTGCACGGGGCGACGGTTGCCGGCTACGTCGAGCTCGGCTTTTTGTGGTACAACCTCATCGGCGCCGTCCTCGTGGTCCTTGGGGCGCTGGGCCTACCGGCGATCCCTTTTCGGCGTAAATAAGCTCCATTCGCGCGACGATTTCGCCGACGGCCGGGCAGACTGCGGCGTTTTTAGCCGTCAATTCAAGAATTTGCACCTGCTTCGCTCGGTCGGTGTGGGGGTACTCGCGGCAGGCTTTCGGGCGGTCTTCGTAGATCGCGCAGGCGTTGTCGGCCTCCAAAAACGGACAGGGTAGCTGCTGCAGTACCCAATCCCCGTCTTCGTCGAGCCGCAGGTATTTTGCCTCAAAGTCCGCTGTCTTGAACCGCAGCCGCTTGGCCACTCGGTCTTTGTCGCGCTCGGTCCAGAGCGGGCCGGTAGTTTTGCAGCAGTTGGCGCAGCTCAAGCAGTCGGTTTTGGCGAACACCTGGTCGTGAAGCCGGTGCACCACTTCGTCGAGGTCGCGCGGAGGCTGCCGTTTTAAGCGTTTTAAAAACGCATTCGAACCGGACTTCACTCCGCGCGCAGCTTCTCGATAAAGGCCTGAGTTTCCTCGAGCCAGGGTGCGTATTCCGGGGTGCCCGGTCCATAAAATCCGCTGTAAATCTTGCGGACCTTGCCCTGCTTATCGAGGTAAATCGTGGTGGGGTAGGAGTGGAAGTTGGCCAAACCTTCCAACGTGCGCTCCACCGCCCCGCGCTCGGCCCGTCCGCCGAAGAGAATGGGGTAGCGCAAGTCCAGTCCGCGCACAAATTTGTCCACGGCGGGCAGGGCCTGCTCGCGATCTGCGCGCCGCTCAAACGTGATTCCAAAAAACTGCACGTCGGGGTAGGCCGCATCGAACTGCTTGAAGGCATTGCTTTCGTCGACGCAGTTGGGGCACCACGATCCCATGATTTGGATCACGGCCGGCTTGCCCAATTCGGGTCCGAACAGTGCGCCGGTTTGGTAGTGCGGAAGCGAAAAAGTGAGGGACTCCACTCCGGGTTTCATGCTCGAAAGGCTTGTGGGGTCAGCCAACCGAGCATCGGGATCGGCCACCCCCGTGATGCGCTGCTGGCGGGTGGAGCTGATGTAGTGGGTGCCCAAAATGCTTCCGTCGGGGCCTAGTTCCAGGGCAAAAACGTAGGCGAATACTCCGTTGAAGGTGCTCAGGTACACGCGGTTGCTGATTCGGTTGCCCGCCAAGTAGCGGTAGTCGCCCGACTCAGTCATGATGGTTCCGGTTACCCGGCCGTCCGCGTGCTCCGTGAGTACCGCGATGCCCTTGCTGCCTTGTTCTGCGGGCTGGTCGGCATGATGAAAGCTCAGGCGATACTTGGGCTGAAGCGGTTGCCGGGGGAGTGCAGTCGACGCGTCGACGCCCGCAAATCGCGCCTTAGCTCCTGAGCTTAGCCGCAGGGAAAATTGGCTACCTTGGTCGGGCCGAAGCCAAAAACCCACGAGATCTTTGCCCTCTTTGCGCCAGATTAACCGACCCGAGTAAAACGGAATTTCAAACTGTTCGTAGCCCTCGCTGTTGGATCCCGCATAAGCCAAAGGGAGGCGTTCCGCTCCGTTAACCAGGTACCACTGCGCCGCTCCCGATCCCGACCGCACCGCACACACGTCAAAGGGTAACGTCCACGACGGATGCCCTTCGGCCGCTAGCGTGATCTCGGCGTGGTACCAGGTTTCGTTGGGCTTCGCCTTCGCGCTGGGCTGGGCAACGACGACCCAGGCCGCGAGGCCCAGAATGAGAACAAAAATGATTTTCATTCGGCCAAGTTAGTACTGGCGGAGCGCTTCGCGGTAGGCATCGACCCGGGCGGCGAGTTCCCCGCGCAATCGTCGGAACTGCCCGGCCAGGTCGGCCTCGTCGAGGTGGCTTCCCAGCACGTTGAAGTAGTACTTGATTTTGGGTTCGGTTCCGCTGGGGCGGGCCGTAATGCGGTCCCCGTTGGCCATGACCAGCTGGATCACGTTCGACGCGGGTAGCGTCAACGCGCTCGTCGACCCATCGGACAGCACCCGCTTGGTTCGCGCCTGGTAGTCCACCACCTCGGCTACCGCAATTCCCGCGACTTCCGTCGGAGTTTGGGTGCGCAAGCGCGCCATGATGGCCTGAATTTCTTCGAGTCCGCTTCGCCCTGGTTTGGTCACGCTAAGCAGTTCGTCTTGGTGCACCCCGTGTCGGGCATAAAGCCCAAGGAGGGCATGGTAAAAACTCGATCCGTTCGCCGCGTGGAATGCGGCGGCCTCGGCAAGTAAGCAGGCGGATCCAATGGCGTCTTTGTCGCGCACAAAATCGCCTGCGAGGTAGCCGTAGCTCTCTTCTCCGCCGACCACAAAGGTTTGCATGCCTTCGCGCAGGCGGATTTGTTCCGCAATCCATTTAAATCCCGTAAGCGTTTCGGTTGCTTCAACCCCATAGTGCTCGGCCACGCGCAGCAGCAGCGGCGAGGTTACCACCGTGCTTGCTACAAAAGGTCGTGCCGGCATGCTTCCTTGGGCGGAACGCTGCGCTAGCACGTAATCCATCAGCACCGCCGCCGCCTGGTTGCCGTTGAGCAGCACCAGGTCGCCGTGGTCGTTGCGTACGGCAATTCCCACGCGGTCGCTGTCGGGATCGCAGCCCACCACAAAGTCGTATCCCAATTCTTCAGCGCGAGCCACCGACAAGGCCAACGCCGCCGACTCTTCGGGGTTGGGTGAATGCACCGTCGGAAAGTTTCCGTCGGGCGTGGCCTGCGCCTCGAGCACATCCACCTTGGAGAAGCCCCATCGCTTGAGGGATTCAGGGAGCAGGGTGATCGAAGTTCCGTGCAGTGCGGTGAACACAATTCCCAGGCCGGCATTGCCTTGGCGGTTGAGCGAAAGCGTTTCGAGCGCAGCCAAGTAGGCCTCGTCGGTATCGCGGCCTAAGGGGCGCACGGCGCCGGTTCCGCCCGCCCACTTCACGTCGCTCACGCTAACGGCGCGCACGGCTGCGAGCAGTTCCTTGTCTTGCGGCGGAACAATCTGCCCGCCATCACTCCAGTACACCTTGTATCCGTTGTATTCCTTCGGGTTGTGCGATGCCGTAATCACAATTCCCGCCGTGCAGCCGTGCAGGCGCACGGCAAAACTCAGTTCGGGTGTTGGACGCAGCGCATCAAACAACCACACGTTGACGCCGTTGGCCGCCAGTACGTCGGCAGCCACCCGAGCGAATTCCGGCGACTGGTTGCGGGAATCGTAGGCAATGGCCACCGAAGGTGAAGCCGCCGCGGCATTCACGTAGTTGGCCAATCCTTGGGTGGCAAGGCCAACCGTGTAGCGGTTCATTCCGTTACTGCCCAAGCGCATGAGTCCTCGTAACCCCCCAGTGCCAAATTCGAGTTCGGTATAAAACGCCTCGTTAAAGGCCGCCGGGTCGGCGTCGCGCATGCGGCGAATTGCCTGCTTGTCGGCCTCGTCGATCGGGCTGTTAAGCCAAACGTTTGCGCGCTCCATGGCGCCGGAATCCAAAATCGTATTCATACACTACAAAGTTCGCCCACGCTGCGGGCTTGACGCACCCCGCGCGCAGGAACACTTAAAAATCGGTGATTTGCGCTTTGCAGCAACGAGCGGCTAGCGGCTAGCAACTAGAAAGCGGCCATCTGCACCGCGGCCACGGCGGCTTCCTCGCCCTTGTTGCCGAGGCGTCCGCCGCAGCGGTCCAGAGACTGTTGGTAGGTGTCGTCGGTGAGTACGCAAAAAATGACCGGGGTCTTGCCGGTCGCATTCAGTCGGGCAATGCCGTAGGTAACGCCTTGGCACACAAAGTCGAAGTGCGGAGTTTCTCCGCGCACCACCGATCCAACGGCGATGACCGCGTCGTACTCGAGGGACTCTGCATGCACCTTACATCCGTGAATGAGCTCGAAGCTGCCAGGAACGTCGAAGCGGTCCACACGGTCAGCGCGAAGCCGCTCCAGTACCCGAACGGCGCCGTCGGCGAGGGCTTGGGTAATTTCGGGGTTCCACGAACTAACTACCAACGCAAAGCGCCGCCCTTTAGCTGTGGGAGCAGCGCTGAGGTCAAGGGGTCCGCGCTCGGCGGTGGCCATTACTTCGCGGCGAGCTTTGCTTCGTAAAAAGCGATCAGCGCGTCGGCGTTAGCGCCCTGGGCGGAATTCGGAAAATCCGCCTTAATGCGCTTCATGTATTTGAGGGCTGATTCGAGGTCGCTGTTCAGTTCAGCCGCCAAAGCAGCCTTCGACAAAAAGAACGGCGTCAAAAAATCGTTGGCCTCAAACGACGCGGCCCTGGCATAGTACTCTTCAGACTCTTTGGGCTGCTTGAGGTCGGCAAACGCGTCGCCGATCGCGCCGGTCGCAACGATGTCGAGGAACGTTCCGTCGCCGTCAAACTCCTCGAGGTAGTCGATGGCCTCTTCGGCCTGACCGAGTCCGAGGTAGCACAACCCCGCATAGTAGTTGGCAAGATTCCCCGCCTTGGTGTTGGAGTACTCGTCGGCAATCTCCACAAAGCCCATGAACTCGGCGTTGCCGTTCAGCGCCAGATTGAGCGAATCCTGGGCAAAAACATCTTGAGCGGGGTAGAGGGCGAGCTGAGCCTCTTCTTCGGCCGGCTTCACGATAAACTCTTGGTATCCCCACGTCAAGGCTACGACCGCCACAAGGGCGCCGGCCACGTAGGTAATTTGCTTTTGGTAGGTGTGAAAAAGGGTTTCGGCCTTTGAAAACGTCTCTTCAACAGCTTCAATGGGGCGCTCAACCAAATCGATTTCTTTTTTCTCTTTTGCCATAGGGCGGCAAAGATAGCCAAAGCACGCATACCTAGGTACTTTTGTAGCATGCAAGATGTCGTGCTCGATCGCCTCAGTCTGGTTCACTTTAAAAACCACGCCCAGGGCGAATTCACCTTTTCGCCGAAGCTCAACGCCCTCGTGGGGGCCAACGGTTCAGGCAAAACCTCGGTGCTCGACGCCGTTCACGTGCTGTGCATGACGCGCAGCTTTTTTCATTCGAGCGACGCCCACTGCATCCAGTTTGAGGCGCCCTTTCTGGTGGTTCAGGGCGAATTCCGCGCTGAATCGGGCACGACGCCGGTTTATTGCGGACTCAAGCGCGGCGAAAAAAAAGTCTTTAAAGCCGACGATGCCGAGTATCCCCGCATTTCGGACCACCTCGGGCGGTTTCCCGTGGTCATGATCAGTCCAGGGGACCACGATCTGCTTCACGGCGGATCGGAAGCGCGGCGCGCCTTCATGGATTCGGTCATCGCGCAATCAGACCGTGGCTACCTCGAGGCCCTTAAAAACTACCAGCATGCCCTTAAGCAGCGCAACGCGTTGCTCAAGTACTTCGCGGCAAACCGCACGTTTCAGGCCGACACGCTGGAGCTGTACGATGCCAAACTTATTGAGCTCGCTCCGGTGCTGCACGAAGCGCGGGTCCAGTTCGCCGCGCAGTTTGTCCCTCTGCTCCAGGATGCCTACGAGCGCATTTCGGGCGGACGCGAACAGGTCGCCCTGCACTACCAAAGTGCCCTCTCGGAACAGAGCATGGCGTCGCTGCTCGCGGACCGGTTGCCCAAAGACCGCGTGCTTCAGTACACCTCGGCGGGTCCGCACCGCGAAGACTTGGAATTCAGCGTGCACGGCCATCCCTTGCAGCGGGTCGGCTCGCAGGGGCAGCAAAAGAGCTTCTTGATTGCGCTCAAACTGGCCGCGTTTGCGGTGCTCCACCAAACCCTTGGGCGCAAGCCCATTTTGCTGCTCGACGATGTCTTCGACAAACTCGACTCCCAGCGGGTCGAAGGACTGATTCGCATGGTAAACGACCAGCGCTTCGGCCAGATTTTTGTCAGCGACACGCACCCCGAGCGCACCGCTGCGCTGCTCAAAGCGCTGGACCAAGAGTCGATGATTCACGACCTAACTCCGGCCGAAGCCTAATGCCCCGGCCCAACCTCGAAGGCCTGGACGGCATCTTGAGCCGCATGCTGGCTCCGCACCGGCACAAGCCAGCATTTCAACTGGCCTTGTGTGCAAACGCGTGGAGGGCCCTTTTGGGCGAGGCCGCGCAGCAAAAAACCCGCAAGCTCGCATTTGCCGACGGTCGCTTGACCGCCTACCTGACCTCTGACTCGCTGCGCCACGAGCTACGGGCCCAGCAAACTCGTCTTCTACAAGGGCTTCAAGAAGAACTTAAAGATCAGCTCGAAATCAAGGAGTTAATCCTTAAATAAAAAATCCCGCCGAAGCGGGATTTCGTACATCATTCGGATGCAACCGAATTTACTTTTTTAGCTCGTTTAGAACTGCTCGCGGCCACCGAAGAAAAAGGCTCCTTCGATCGCGGCGTTCTCGTCGCTGTCGCTGCCGTGAACGGCGTTGGCGGCAATCGACTGGGCGTACAGGCGGCGAATCGTGCCCTCTTCAGCTTTTGCGGGGTCGGTGGCGCCAATTACCGTGCGAAAGTCAGCCACAGCGTTGTCCTTCTCCAAAATGGCGGCAACGATGGGACCGCTGGTCATGTACTCGACCAGTTCGCCAAAAAACGAGCGCTCGCGGTGGATTCCGTAGAACTCTGAAGCTTCGGCCACGCTGAGGCGGGTCAACTTCAAGGCTACGATGCGGAATCCGGCCTTGTTAATGTGGTTGAGAATGGCTCCGATGTGGCCGTTGGCCACCGCGTCGGGCTTGATCATCGTAAACGTGCGGTTCGTAGCGCTCATGATAAGTTGAAATTGAGGTCGTAAAATCGGCCGCAAAAGTACGAAATTTACCGCATGATCCATGACGTACTGCGGACGCTCCGGCAACGGGCCCACCAAATCCTCATCACGACGCACTGGAACCCCGACGGCGACGCGGTGGGTTCGGCGCTCGGATGGGCCCACTATTTGCGCGCCTCGGGCCACCAAGTGCGGGTGCTTTTTCCCAACGCCCCATCAAAGCCCCTTCAGCAAAGCCCTGGGTTTAGCTCGGCCTTTGTGGTGATTGCCGACGACCGCCCTGACGAACTCGAAGGGCTTTTTGCGCACGCTGAACTGCACTTCGCCCTCGACTACAACACGCCCTCCCGTGCTGGGTCCGCCATGGAACCCCTAATCGCATCGTACGCCGGCCGCCAGGTTTTAATTGACCACCACCAACAACCCGACGGACTCTTTGCGGAAGCCTACAGCAGCACCGCCAAAGGGTCGACCTCTGAAATGATTGCCGACCTGATCACCGCCGACGAGGGCTGGGCCCAGGTAGACCCTGCCTGCGCCGAGAACTTGCTCATGGGCATCATCACCGACTCGGGGTCGTTCCGCTACCCATCAACCACGGCGCAAACCTTTGCCACTGCAGCTCGGCTGGTCGAAGCAGGTGCCCAACCGAACGCGATTCACGAGCGTCTGTTTGACGCCAATCCGATGAGTCGCTTAAAAACATTTGGATTCGGACTATCGAGTGCGCAGTCCGCTGCACAGGGAAAGGCCGTCGTGCTAAGTCTTTCGCTTGAGGACCTGGAGCGGGCAGGCTACGTGGCCGGCGACAGCGAAGGCCTGGTCAATTGGGGCCTTTCGGTTGAGGGCGTCGAGGTCAGCGTGCTCCTTCGCGAAGACGCGGCGGGTCTCATCAAAATGTCGTTCCGCAGCAAAGGCGACCGCGACGTCAATGAATTTGCGCGTGCGCATTTTGCCGGGGGCGGACACCGCAACGCCGCTGGAGGAGCCTCGACCCAAACCTTGGCGGAGACCAAAGCCCAACTCATTAGCCTTTTGGAACCGTGGCTCGCGTAGCGGCGTTTGCCCTGCGTCTTTGCCTGCTGGCCGCCGTCCTTGGAGCCGCCAGCTGCAACCGCCCCGACGAAGAGCCGGAAGCTCCGCAGCTCACCGCTGAAGAAGTTCAGGAGCGCCTCATCAAGCAGAATCGCGCGGCCCTTGAGCAGGAACGCGCGTACCTCAAAGCGTTTATGGATTCCACCAAATGGGCTTTTGCTCCGGCTGGATCTGGTGCCTACGAGTGGCGCATCGCAACGGGCGAGGGGACCCCGGTCGCAGAGAAAGAACTCGTTCGCGTGGCCTACCGATTGACGGGCGTTCACGGCGAAGTCTACGGCCAAGGCACCCGAGAAGTGCGCGTTCTACGGGACCCCGACGCTGTTTGGGGCCTTCAGTACGCCCTCATGCGGGCCCGCCACGGGGACAGCCTCGTGCTTTTGCTGCCCGCGCATTTGGGCCACGGACTCGCCGGAGCCGGGGAGGTGCCGCCAATGAGTCCGCTTGTGTACTACCTTCGCGTCCTATGATTAAATCATCGCTTCTTGCCGCTTCGGCGCTGCTTGCAGTGGCCTGCGGCGCAACACCTGATATTCGCGTGAATAACCAAGACATCAAGGTCGGCGACGGCCTTTACGCCCTGTTCGAGACGAGCAAAGGCGACATCCTCGTGCAGCTTGAAATGGAAAAGGCTCCGCTCACCGTGGCCAATTTCGTGGCGCTTGCTGAGGGCACCCACCCGCAGACGGTAACCAAGAAAGGGGAGCCGTTTTTTGACGGACTCATTTTTCACCGCGTGATTCCGCAGTTCATGATTCAGGGCGGAGACCCCGACGGTCGCGGTACCGGCGGCCCGGGCTACCAGTTTCCCGACGAGTTCCATCCGACGCTGCGCCACAGCGGCCCCGGCATTCTGTCGATGGCCAACAGCGGCCCCGGCACCAACGGTTCGCAGTTCTTCATTACCGAAGTGGCGACGCCGTGGCTCGACGATCGCCACAGCATTTTTGGCAAGGTGATCTCCGGCATTGAAAAGGTCACTGAGATCGCCAACGCGGAGCGCGATCCCCGTGACATGCCCAAGACGGCCATCACGATGAAGGTAAAAATCATTCGCCAAGGCAAGGCTGCTAAGGATTTTGATGCGCCCAAGGTCTTCACCGAAGGCGTAGCGGGAGCGCAAGCCAAAGCCGCCAAAGCCGCCGAAGAGGCAGCCGCCAAGGGAGCCCTTCGCGCCGCCGAGTTTTCGTGGATTGTCGACGGAACCGTGAATTCCGAAGCCTTCGAGAAGAAGTACGCGGAGTGGATTTCCAAGGCTGAAAGCCGCGCCGAAGGACTTAAAGTGCTGGTAGTAACCCCGGGCGAAGGCGAGGCCCTTGCCGACGGCGACCAGGCATTGGTGCACTATGCAGGCTACCTGAACAACGGCAAGCCCTTTGACTCAAGCGTCAAGGCGGTGGCCCAAGCATGGGGGCAGTACAATCCCCAGCGCGAACCCTACGAAGCGTTCCCCGTTACATGCGGCAACCAAGGTCGCGTCATCAAAGGGTGGCAGCAAGGCCTTATCGGCCTCAAGAAGGGCAGCCACGCTAAACTCATTATTCCCCCGGCCCTTGGCTACGGGGAGGCGGGTGCTGGCGGCGTGATTCCGCCCAATGCTACACTGGTATTTGATGTCTGGATCGAAGACATTCAAAAGCAGTAACAAAGCACAACTGACCGAGAGACCTGCCCTTTGGCGGGGCTTTTTTTTGCGTCTGGCAGATCGGTACTAGTTGCTAGTCGAGAGTGCCGTGATTGCGTCGCGCAGTTCAGCCGCTCGCAAAAAGTCGAGCTCTTTAGCTGCCTTCTCCATTTCGCGGCGCAGTTCGGCCGCCTTGGACTTACGCTGCTCTTCGGTCGCGTACTTCGGCAGCGCCTCGGCGAGGGTGGTACGGCGCACTTCGGCGGCGGCAGACTCGGCCGACTTCTGCGTGAACACGCTCGAACGGTCCTTCTTAACCAAGGCGGTGGGCGTGATTCCGTTGGCCTCGTTGTAGGCTTGCTGCTTGGCGCGTCGCCGTTCCGTTTCGCGAATGGTGCGCGCCATCGAATCGGTAATTTTATCGGCATAAAAAATGGCCATCCCGTTCACGTTTCGCGCCGCCCGGCCAATGGTTTGCACCAGCGAGCGTTCGCTGCGCAAAAAGCCTTCTTTGTCGGCGTCCATGATGGCTACCAGCGAAACCTCAGGAAAATCGAGGCCTTCGCGCAGCAGGTTGACGCCGATGAGCACGTCAAAGAGTCCGGCCCGCAAGGCATCCATGATTTCGATGCGCTCCATCGTCTCGACGTCGCTGTGAATGTAGCGGCAGCGCACCCCGTAGCGCGTAAAGTACTTGGTCAGCTCCTCAGCCATGCGCTTGGTAAGGGTGGTTACGAGCACACGTTCGTCGCGCTCGCTGCGCAGCCGCACCTCTTCCATGAGGTCGTCGACCTGGTTTTCGATGGGCCGCACCTCAATGATTGGGTCCAGCAGGCCGGTGGGGCGAATGAGCTGCTCCACGACAACGCCCTCGGACTTCTCGAGCTCGTAGTCGGCCGGCGTGGCCGACACATAAATCGTTTGGTTTTGCAGCTGCTCGAATTCGCCAAACATGAGCGGACGGTTGTCCATCGCGGCCGGCAAGCGAAACCCATATTCTACTAGGTTCTCTTTGCGGCTGCGGTCGCCGCCGTACATCGCGCGCACCTGCGGAAGCGTGACGTGGCTCTCGTCGACCACCATTAAAAAGTCGTCGGGAAAGTAGTCGAGGAGGCAGAACGGCCGGGTTCCGGGCTGGCGACCGTCCAGGTAGCGCGAGTAGTTCTCGATGCCCGAACAGTATCCCAGTTCCCGAATCATTTCGAGGTCAAACACCGTGCGTTCCTCGAGGCGCTTGGCTTCGAGCGGACGTCCCATGTTCGTGAAGTGAGCCACCTGCGCTCCGAGGTCGAGCTCAATTTGCTTGATGGCCCCGTTGAGCATGTCGGGCGTGGTGACAAACAGGTTGGCGGGAAAAATTCGCAGCTGCTCCATCGCTGCCTGGCGCTCGCTGGCTACAGGGTCCCACTGCTCGATGCGCTCGATTTCGTCGCCCCAGAACAGCACCTTATAAAAAATGTCGCCGTAGGCCGGAAAAACATCGACGGAGTCTCCCTTTACACGAAAGGTTCCGCGCTTAAACTCGCCTTCAGTGCGGCTGTACAGCCCCTGAACGAGTGCGTGCAGAAATTTTTGGCGGCTCAACTTTTGCCCGGCGGAGACCTGAACCTGCTGGCTTTTGAAGGCTTCGGGGTTACCCATGCCGTACAGGCAGCTCACCGAGGCCACTACCAGCACGTCGCGCCGTCCGCTCAGCAGCGAAGAGGTCGTGGACAGCCTGAGCTTTTCGATCTCGTCGTTGATGCTGAGGTCCTTCTCGATGTAGGTTCCGCTCGCGGGAATGTAGGCCTCAGGCTGGTAGTAGTCGTAGTAGCTGACGAAGTACTCCACCGCGTTGTTCGGGAAAAACGACTTGAACTCCTGGTACAGCTGGGCTGCCAGGGTTTTGTTGTGCGAGAGCACCAGGGTAGGGCGCTGTACCCGCTCAATCACGTTGGCAACGCTGAAGGTTTTGCCCGACCCGGTCACGCCCAAAAGGGTTTGGGCGCGCTCGCCGTTGAGTACGCCCCGAGCCAAAGCGTCAATAGCCGAAGGCTGGTCGCCGGTGGGTTGAAACTCGCTAGCGAGCTGAAAACCTCCGCCCGAACCGACGGCTGACAGGCCAAGTTCGCTCAGGATTTTGCCGCCGTGGTTGTGGGGACGGCCTTCCATCGCTTAAGCGTTGTCGCTTGCGGACTCCTCAGCGCTCGAAGCAGGAGCTTCGGGTGCCAGGCTGTCGGCGGTTTTGGCGCGCTCAGCCTGCTGCATGCTGCGGAACGCCTTTTCGGCGGCCTCTAGTTCGCGGCGGGCTTGGTCTACCTTGTTCAATGCGTCTTGAACGATGGGGCTGTCGGGCTTCGCAAACTGAAAGAATCCCATGTTGTTCTCCATCTGAGCAAGCTTGCGGCGCGCGAGCTCAACCGTTTGGCGGGCGGACTGCATTCCTTGCATCTTGCGCTGGGCAACCTGACGCACGGTGCGCTCTTCGCCCTGGGCGCCGCGCATTCCGTCAAAAAACGAATTGCCTGCGGCGCGGAACCGGGCCCACAGTTCGTCGGTCTGCTTTTTGGGCGCAAATCCAGAATCTTTCCATTCTTGCTGAAGCTGCTTCATCTCTTTGGCAGCGGCTCCGAAATCGTTGCGCTGCGCCAGGGCTTCGGCTTTTTCGACAATGGCCAACTTGACGTCGAGGGCCGACTTCAAGTTCTTTTTGCGCTCGCGGTAAAACACGTTGCGCTCTTTGTAGGCCCAGCGCTCGACCGCTTTAAATCGGCTCCAGAGCTCGTCGCTCGGACCGCCAAACGTGCGGCCAATTTTGCCGAGTTCCCCGCGTAGTTCGTTGAGCTTTTCGGTAGCGTTTTGCCAAGCTTGGTGGCTTTTTGGTGCCCGCTCCTTGAGGGCTTCTGCCTCGGCCACTTTAAGGGCCTTTGCTTCGAGCCTGACGGAATTTTGGGCCTTTTGCTCTTCAAATTTCTCGCGGCGCTTCTCGTGCAAAATCGACGAGGCTGCTTTAAACTGCTCCCACAGCGGCTCTTTGTCTTCGAGCGAAACGGGACCGATTTCCTTCCACGCCGTGTGAATGCGCTGAAGTTCGCCACCTACACTGGCGGACCAATTCTTAGCCGAAAGCTCCTGAACCGCGCGAATCAGCAGTTCTTTAGCTTCTTTATTGACTTTGTAGTCCAGTTCGCGAAGCTCCTGGCTCAACCGCAAGTTGTCATAGAACCGGTCGACCAAGAAGCGGAACGTGGCGTTCAGGTCGCGCGCATCTTCAGCGGGCACGGGGCCAACCTCTTTCCAGCGGTCAAAAACCTTCTTGAAGTTGTTGTAGGTGGCACGCGACGGAAGCTCTTCGCTCTCAGCCAGCTTTTTAAGCTCATCTACGATGGCCCTTTTAACGTCCAGGTTCACCGCCAGCGCTCGCTCCTGCTCGGCCTTCCAAGCTCCACGGCGCTTTTTGAACTCGTTGTAGGTCTCATAAAAGCGCTCCCGTGCTTTTTGCTCAAAGTGAAAGTCGAGGGCGTTACCGCCTTCGGCAACAAACGCTTCCAGCGCGGCTTGGCGCACCTCGTCCAAGCGGGGCAGCAGGGTGTTACGCAGCGCAAGCATCGGCACCCGAGCCTCGGCAATCGGCACTTCGCGGAGTACGCGCGCCGCTTCAGCAATGAGTTCATCGTCGCTCAGTTCGCTGTAGTCGGCTGAGTGGTCTTCGTGCGCTTCGCGTTCTTCTTCGGTATGATCTTCTGACTCTTCGGCTACAGGTTCCTCGGCGGGTTCCTCGGTGGAGTCGGTCACAACTGGGGCAGGCACTTCAGCCACTTCGGGCGCAGATTCGGCCAAATCGGCAGATTCAGGTGCTTCGGGCACCTCGGTAACTTCGCTGGGTTCAGCGGTTGCGGTCTCTAGGGTTGTGGCCTCGAGATCCTGGCTGGGTACTTCGTGCGCACTCCCTTCGTGGGGATTTTGGTCATGTTCCATCATATCGGATGGCATAAAGAGTTGAATTGGGCCTCAAAAGTCGGGCATAGCGAGCACTTCTCGCCAATAGTCCCAAGCTTTTTTTGCCTGCATGCGCAACATTGGCATGCCGTCGACGA
>VGFU01000028.1 GCA_016868755.1 Bacteroidota bacterium
CCCGCTGAACACCTGGGCCAGCACGTTTTTCTTTTGAAAGGGCTTCACCACCGGGCTGGCCAAGAACACCTGCAGTTCCCGGCTCGAGGCCAGCGCCTCTCGGAGGGCCGACATGTCCGATGCCACGGCTGCCGAAACCGACTTCTCCTCAGAAAGGTCGAGTAAGGCCTTGGCGTAGCGGTGTGAAGAAAGACTCATCTTAATTCAGATTGAGGTCTTTAATGTCGCGATCGATGTTTGCCTTGGCCACTTCGGGCTGCGCAAGCTCGGTACGCAAAATCTTTTCAGCCATGTCGACCGCAAGCTGGGCGACCTGGTTTTTGAGTTCCGTTACCGCCGCCATCTTCTCTTGGTGAATTTGGGTGCGGGCAGACTCGAGAATTTTAGCCGCTTCGCTCGAGGCAGCATCTTTGGCCTCGGCAATCATGGCATCGCGCATGGCGCGGCCTTCTTTGACGATGGCCTCGCGCTCCTCGCGGGCTTCCTTGAGCAGCTGCTCGTTGGAGGCCTGAAGTTTGCCCATTTCGGCGCGCGCGGACTCGGCCTGCTTGAGCGCTTGATCGATTGCTTCTTCGCGGGAGTTGACCGCATTCAAAATAGGTTTCCAAGCGAACTTGCCTAACAAGAACACCAAAATGAGGAAGACCAGTGTCGTCCATACAATTAGGCCTAAGCCCGGAGTAACTAAATCCATGCGTTTAAAGATTTGAAGTTCGTATCACGGCCGAAAGTTCAGAACCCGCGAACGGGCGCTGAACTTCGACCGTGTAGACGATTACTTAAGGAGCGAAACCACGACGCCAAAGAGACCCACACCCTCGATAAAGGCTGCAGAAATCAGCATGGCGGTTTGGATCTTGCCCGTAGCTTCCGGCTGACGTGCGATGGCGACCATAGCTTGTCCGCCGATGCGGCCAATGCCAAGGCCTACACCGATTACTGCGAGGCCAGCTCCGATTGCAGCGATACTACCAGTCATTGTTTAGGGGGTATTTGAAGTGAAACGATAGAAAAAATGAAAACGTTAGTGGTGTCCTTCGGCGTGCGCGTGGTCGTCGTGGTGATGCTCTTCAACGGCAGCACCAAAAGACATCGCCGTGAGCATCGTGAAGACATAGGCCTGCAGCGCAGCAACCAGGAGTTCCAAAGTCGAAGTGAACAACGTCAAGATGATGGATCCGGGAGAAATCCACACCGACTCAAAAATGAAGATCAACGAAACCAGCGACAGAACCAGAATGTGGCCGGCGGTAATGTTGGCAAAAAGACGAATCATCAGCGAGAAGGGCTTCGTGAAGACGCCGATAAGCTCAATGAGGGCCAAAATGGGCTTCAGCAGGGTAGGAACCCCCGGCATCCAAACTATGTGCATCCAGTAGTCCTTGGTTCCGTTGACGTTCGTGATTACGAGCGTGAACACGGCAAGCACGAAGGTCACCGCAATGTTGCCCGTCAGGTTGGCGCCTCCGGGGAAGAAGGGCACGAGGCCAAGCAGGTTGTTCACCCAGATGAAGAAAAACAGCGTGAGCAGGTAGGGCACAAAGCGGTTGAGGTGCTTCTCGGGAATTGCTCCGCGGGCAATGTCGTCGCGCACAAACAAAATCAAGGGCTCGACAAATCCAGCGAGTCCGCGCGGGGCGGCGTTAGTGTTCTTGGCGTAGTAGCGGGCCGCCGAGAAGAAAATCAGGAGCAGAACCACCGCGCCGACAAGCAGCGCGAGCACGTTCTTGGTTATCGATAGGTCGATGGGCTTGTCTTCAGTGCCCGCGTAGTAAATTTTCTCGTGCTTGTTAACGAACTGAAGTCCGCCCGCCGCAACCACGTGATGGCCTTCGATGTCGTGATGGAATTCGGCAGACGAAAAAACCACTAGGCCGTTCGACGTCCACAAAATCACCGGAAGGGGGATGCTCACTGCGTGGCCGTTCCAATCGAGGATATGCCAACCGTGGCTATCCGCGATGTGGTGCATAATCATTTCGTTCAGATTGAATTCCGCCTCGGCCTCTTGGGCCGTCGCCGCATGCCCTTCAACCGCTTCAGCAGGAGCGTGATGCTCCTCGGTAGAAGACGCAAAAGTTCCCGCCAGAGGCAGCGTGAATGCGGCGAAAAGAGTAAGTAAGCGGCGTAGTACCATCAGTCCTGAATTGCGCGGCAAAGATAGTTGCAAACGGGCGACTTTTAACTTGACTTTATGTGCCGAACGGCCAGCCAAGTTTCGCCCGCTTGAGCCAGCATAAAAACTGCGGCAAACTGCAGAGAATCAGATCGAAATCCCTCAGATTGGGCGATACTCATCGGAAGAATGACGGTGGCCGCGGCGAGGAGCATCCGCAGAAATCCGCCGCCCAAAACCACCCACACAAACGACTTCGATGTGCGGCGCCCCAGGGCAAACGCAAAAAAGAACTGGGTAACGCCAGTCACGGCGATCCAGAGAATCCCCGTTCCGTACCATGCGTAGCCCAACGGGGTAACTACGGCTGCCGAACAGGCCGCAAGCACCGCATACAGCGCGGCAAGGGGAAGGAGTAGGTTTTTCATGATTTTGGGGGTAGCGCCGAACGAATCACCGCGGCAAGAGCCAAAATCACGCCGACGAGCGCCCCAAGACCGGCGCCCAAATGCTGGCCGTCGGCGTCAAAAAGCGATCCAAGGAGGGTGCCCGCGGCTACCGCTCCCATGATTTGCCCCGACAGCGACAAGGCTTTGCCGGCCGCAGGCGGAAGCTTTACCGGAGGCACCGCCAAAAATTAAACTGTGGCCGTAGCCGCCTTCGGAGCCGCGGGGGCCGTCGCGGCAGCCGTCGAGTTAGCTGGAGACGCGATCGGCTCAGGCTTGGCGGTCTCCGTGGCTTTGACCCCCATGTGGCATTGGCCCGAAAACTGCGCGCCGGCTTCGATGCTGATTTGTCCCGTGTACAGCTCGGCATGCACCTGCGCCGTTTGGGCGAGGGTTGTCAAGCCCTTCACCTCAAGGCTACCCTTGAGCTTGCCGGCAATGCTAGCTTCTCCGGCGAAAATTTGGCCCTCAACCGAGCCCTGGGGGCCAATCACGAGTTTTCCTTGGGTGCGGAGCGTACCCTTTATCGTTCCGTCGACCCGAAAGTCAACAGGAGATTGAATGGTTCCTTCAATAACTGCACCTTCGACGATGCGGTTGTGCTCGTGCACTGACTCGGCAATGCGTTTAACTGGGTTCATCATGGCGATCCGTAATGGCGTTGAACAAAGGCGCGGTAAGCCGCTTCGTCTTTGGAACGGTAAAGGTGCGAAAAATTCGCCACAGTCACCGGTAAATACGAAGTTCGGTCAGCCGGAAGCATTTTGCGAAGGTCCGGATTGCGGCGCATCGCGTCGCGGTACGACAGCGCCTCGGCGGCGTTTTTAAACCCGTCGACCACGAGCAATTCAAAGTTTTCGTTCCACGGAAGTGCCCGCACGCCCAAGGGCTTTTCGGGAAAATCCGTGCTGTGGATTCGCGCCAGCGCGTTGCGCACCGCGTTGCCGTCAAAGCCCGTGGGGAACAAAATGGCCACTTGGTGCGGAGCCTGCGGCGCGGGCGTAAACAGCTTCAGGTTCTCAGCGTTCACCACGGGTTCGGCAGCCGGAAGACTTGATATCGCCGCCAAATACGACTGCGCAGCGGCCGCCTGCGGCGTGCCCGGGTGCTCGGCGATAACCTTGCGTAACGCGTCTGCATACGCTGCTCGACCCTCGCTTCCGCCCACGGCCAATGCCCGAAGCAAATCGGCGGGGGCGCGTTCGGCAGCACTCCACACGGTAGCCTGGTGCAAGCGACTCGCTTCGCGCCACTGGCGCTGCTCCACGGCGCGGTTCAAGGCCACAAACGCGGGCGACGCCGCAGGTTCCGCCGGAGTTTTGGCGCTCGTCGCTCCCTTGCGCACAATCTGGGCCGCCTCGCTCTGCGGGTAGCGCTCCAAGAGTTCCTTGAGTGCCGCCTCGGCCTGAACGGCTTCGTTCAAGGTCACGTGAAGCCGGTGGGTGGCGTACAGCCAGCGCGCCGCCTCGGGGTGGTCGGGGCATCCCCGCAGCGCCTTTCGGTACGCGGCAACGGCTTCGCGCGGATCCTGCATTCCGTCTCGGTAGGCCGCCGCCACCTCGGACCACGCTTCGCAGGCCTTAGTTTGGGCTTGCGCCCGCTCTTCGGAAGTGCGCGGAATTTTTGCGAGGTATCCCGCGACGTCGTAGCGGCCGGCGGGCTCGGTCGCCGCCGCAGACGGAGCGGATGCCGAGTCGGCCGCGGATTCTTCGCCTTCCGTGCTTCCCGGCTTTGCCGGTTTTTCTTTGGACTCCGCCAGAGCCCACTCGTTCGATTTGGAACGAAGGCGCCAGTTGTCCACGTTGGGGCGCTCCCCAAATTTTTGGCGGAACGTGGCGGCGCCCTTGGCGCGCAGCGCCGGGGCGTACACCGCCCAGCCGCCACCGGCTGCGCCGCCGGCGGTGGGCGCCGCCGCATCCAGCTCCGAACTCGCGGCTTGAAGCTCGGCGAGCTGCGCCAACCTCCGCTCCCGCTCGGCCTCGGCCTCATCTGCCTTCTTCAGTGCGGCCACATACCCCTCAAACTGCCGGCGCAGGTCCGCCTCCCCCTTGCGCGACAGCCGCACGAGCGAATCCCCCAGCTCGGCGCGCTCGAGCGCCTCGACGAGCACTGAAAGGCTCCGCGCCTTTTTTTGGTAGCCCTCGCGGCCGACGTAGGTCGCCGGAAGCACCAAGGCCGCCGAATCAAAATCGATTTGGGCGCGGGCGTAGGCGCGCCGCTCGAGGGCGAGGGCTCCGTGCCGGGCATACGCCAGGCCATACACCATGGGGCGTTCGGCGCGTCCGGCGGCAAACGACTGCTGGTAGTAGCCGTAGGCGCGATCGATCTCTTCGTACTGCGTCGCCAGCTCGCCGAGCGAAAAATAAATGCGGTCCGCAAAATCCGCATTCTTGGGCTCGCGAAGCAAGTTGTTGAGCTCCAGGTAAAGCTTTTTGGGGTTTACGCCGCCGCCGTTCAAACTGCGGCGCAGCTGAGCCTCGAGCAGCATCGCGTAGTCGCGCGGCTGCGCCTTCAGGCAGGCCTCGTACATGCGGCGGGCGCGGTCGGGCTCCGAGGCTTTTTCGTAGAGCTGGGCAGCCAAGAAGGCATAGCGCGCTTTGAGGTCGGCCTTGGGCGCCTCTTGGGCGGCTTGGGCCATCGATTCGGCGGCATTGGCCCAATCTTGGCCAGCTATAGCCATGCGCGAACGAATGCGCGCCACCCAGTAGCGCCATTTATCGGGAACTCCTTTGCGGTCCAGCTCAAAGAGCAAGGGTTCCGCCAACGAAGCGTTGCCTTGGCGCGCCAAAAGCTCTATTCGCTCGAGCTCGGCTTCGATCTGCTGTTCGCGGCGGTCGCTCAGCCGCGCCACCGTGCTCAAGGCCTCGCTGGCGGGAGCGTCGAGGCCCATCAGCATTTGGGCCCGCGCCATTAGCAAATAGGCGTCAAATACAGCCGGATTCGCCTGCTTGCCCTTGAACACCATGCTGTGTTCGCGAATGGCCTTGTTGGCTTTTTCTACCGCACGCTTTGCCTTGGTGTAGGCGGGGGCATTGAGCTTGGCGCGGTCCCAGTCGTCGACCGAGATCAGCTGGGTAAAGTCGTCGCGGTGCGCTTCGCTCAGTTCCTGCAGCGCTTGGTCGTAGGCTACTTGGCCGTTGTACAGCGGATTAAACCGCGCCGTCGTTTGGTGGTAGGTGCGGTTGAGCCAACGGTCCTTTTCGCGACTGCAGCCCATGACCAATGCCACAGACAGCGCCCCAAGGGCAACCCAGCGAAAAAGGAGGAGTGAACGCATTCGGTACCTAACGTAGAAGGCCCAAAGTTATGGCCTTCGCGCGGGCGACGCTCGACCGATTCTGCTACCTTTGAAGTTGTGAAGAAGTCCGCTCGCCGCACCCGCAAGGAAGTTTTTCAGCACTGGCTGGCCAAGTGGCGGCACCGCTACCGCTTGGTTTTGCTCGACGAATCCTCGTTTGAAGAGCGTTTTTCGATGGTGCTCAATCGGCGCAACGTGTTTCTCGCCGTGGGCGGATCCGTGCTCTTTTTAATCGTATCCACTACCTTTTTGATCGCCTACACCCCGCTGCGCGAGTACATTCCGGGCTACTCGAGCACCTCGCTGCGGCGCGAGGCCGTAAAGCTCAACGCGGTGACCGATTCCTTGGTCGACCTCGTGGCCTACCAAGAACAGTTCATTCAGCACATTCAGTTTATGGTGGGCGGATCCCTTCCGCCCGACACGTTGACGAGTGCGGCAACGCCGCCGCCGGGCTGGTCCGCCGAGCGCCTCAAGGCCAGCGAGCGCGAACGCAAGCTGCGCGAAGAAGTAGAGGCCCGCGAAGCCGCCGCGCCCAAGCCAACCGAAATGCTGCAACCCGTCGCTGGCTTAGTGCTGCGCAGCGCCAACCCGGCTCAAGGACGCTACGGGCTGGTGATTGATGCCCTGCGGCCCTCCGACGTCGTGGCGGTCGAAGACGGTACGGTCCTTGCCATCGAGGGCACCAACTCCTTAGGGTACTCGATTACCGTGCACCACGCCGAAGACCGAATCAGCCGCTACATCGGCCTTAGCCGCGTGAAGACGCGGGTGGGGTCGGGACTGCGCAAAGGCGAGGTCCTTGGGCGGCTGCTCGAGCAAGACCCCGAAAATCCGATTCCCTTTCAAGTCGAAATCTGGATTAACGGTCGGCCCATAAACGCCGCCCAGGAGCTCGGATACCGCAAATAGTACGCAATGAAAACGATCAAAGAATTTGCTGCGGTCCAGTGGGCCGCCATAGTTGACCGCCAAACCCGCGCGTGGGCCACCAAGCCCTTTGAGACCCAGCAGCGCACCCTCGAGCACCTCACGACCACGGCTTCTGCGACCGCCTTTGGCCGCGACCACCGCTTCGCCGACGTGCGCAGCCACCAGGACCTCATTCAGGCTGTTCCCGTTCGCGACTACGAAGCCCTTCGCCCCTACATTGACCGCGTCGTGGCGGGCGAATCCGACATTTTGTGGCCCGGCCGCCCCACCTACTTCGCCAAAACCAGCGGAACCACCTCGGGCGCCAAGTACATTCCCTTGACCAAGGAGTCGGTTCCCTACCACATTTCGTCGGCCCGAAACGCCCTCTTTGCCCACATGCACGCCACCGGCCAAAGCCGCATGGTCAACGGCAACATGATCTTTCTGCAGGGCAGTCCGGTGCTCGAAGACAAAAACGGCATTCCCACCGGTCGCCTGAGCGGAATCACCGCCCACTTCGTTCCGTCCTACCTCCAAAAGAACCGCAAGCCGACGTGGGACACCAACTGCATCGAAGACTGGGAAGACAAGGTCGAGGCCATCGTGCGCGAAACCGTGAACGCCCCGATGTCCATCATCTCGGGCATTCCGCCCTGGGTGCAGATGTACTTCGAGCGCCTGCTTGAGGTCAGCGGCAAGTCGAGCATTGGCGACGTGTTTCCCACGCTCGACCTCTTTGTCACGGGCGGAGTCGCCTTCGAGCCCTACCGCGCCCGCTTCGAAGAGCTCTTTGGCCGCAAGGTGCCCATCGTTCAAACCTACCCCGCGTCTGAGGGCTTCATCGCCTACCAGGACCGGCCCGACAGCCAAGACTTACTGCTGCTGCTCAACAACGGCATTTACTACGAGTTCATTCCGTCGGACCGCTTTTTTGACGAAAATCCGCCCCGCCTAAGCCTCGCCGAGGTGCAAACCGGCGTCAACTACGCCCTCATTATGCACACCAACGCCGGACTTTGGGGCTACAGCATCGGCGACACTGTCGAGTTTGTGTCGACCGCCCCGTTCCGCATTCGCGTGACCGGCCGCATCAAGCACTTTATCTCGGCGTTTGGCGAACACGTCATCGGGTCTGAAGTCGAGCATGCCCTCGAGCAGGCCGTCGCCGCCCACGGAGGCAAGGTGCGCGAGTTCACCGTGGCCCCGCAGGTCAACCCCCGCGAGGGCGGACTGCCCTACCACGAGTGGTTTGTGGCCTTCGACGAAGCGCCCGCCGACCTTGAGGACTTCACCGCGACCGTCGACCGCGCCCTCCAGGCTAAAAATGTCTACTACCAAGATTTGATTTCGGGCGGAATCTTGCGCCATTGCGTGCTGCGCGCCCTGCCAAGCGACGCCTTCATTACCTACATGAAGTCGGTGGGCAAGCTGGGCGGACAAAACAAAGTTCCGCGCCTGATGAACGACCGCAGCGTGGCCGACAAGCTAGTAGCTAGCAGCCAGTAACTTGTTTCTCGTTTCTTGTAGTTGGTTTCTTGTTACTGGTTACTCGTCGTTAGAAGCCAGAAACAAGAAACTAGTAACCAGAAACAAGAAACTAGTAACCAGTAGCCAGAAACAAGAAACTAGTAACTAAAAGCCAGAAGCCAGAAGCAAGCGGCTATTCCGGTTGAAAGCCGTAGTCCTGCTCTGTCGGCTTGAGTGAGGCCGCCACCGCCAAGCGGTCGCAGCGCTCGTTTTCGGGGTGGTCGTTGTGGCCCTTGATCCATTCAAACTGAACCTTGTGGGGCTCCATGGCTTTGAGCAGGCGCTTCCACAGGTCCGGATTTTTGACTTTGGCCCAACCGCGGCGCTTCCAGCCGTCGATCCATCGGGCGTTGAACGCGTCGACGACGTACTTGCTGTCGCTCACCACGCGCACCTGGCAGCTCGACTTGAGGGCCTCGAGGCCAACAATGACCGCCATGAGCTCCATGCGGTTGTTGGTGGTGTGGTAAAATCCGCCACTTAATTCCTTCTCGTGGGCGCCGCTGCGCAAAATGGCGCCGTAGCCACCCGGGCCGGGATTGCCCTTGGCTGCGCCGTCGGTAAAGAGGTCTACGTGGACCATCCGTCGGGGAGCTGGGTGGGAAGTTCGGTTCCGAGCAAATCGGCGGTGATAACGCGCGGGTAGGCCCAGTGTTCGCCCTTAAGGATGCGCGCCGCGAGTTCCTCGGGTGTGTCGCTTGGGCGCACCGGCGTGCGCATTTGAAAGAGAATTGGGCCCTCGTCGTAGCGCTCCGTAACCCGGTGAATGCTCAGGCCAGACTCCGGTTCGCCCGCCGCCACCACCGCCTCGTGAATGTGGTGGCCGTACATGCCGTGGCCGCCGTAGGCCGGCAGCAGCGCCGGGTGGATGTTGTAGCAACTCGTGCCAAACGCACGAATCCACGAAGCCGGAACGGGCTTGAGGTAGCCCGCCAGCACGAGCGCACTCACGCCCGCCGCTTGCCACTGCTCGAGTAGGCGGTCGTCGTCCGCACCCGGCACAAAGTGCGCCACGGGCACGCTGAGGCTGCGGTTCCAGATTCCGGCTGACATTTGGTTGGTCCAAATTCCGATGGCCTTTACTGGGGTGTTGGACCAAAAATCCAGCAGCGACACGGCGTTGCTGCCGCTGCCTGAAACCAATATTGCCACCTTTGCGGAATTCACGGGCTAAAGGTAGGGGGCGAAATGCACCACAATTCCAAAGATTGGCTTTTCTTTGCACCCATCAATAACTCAAAACAACAGGTTATGTCCGATATCGCCGCACGCGTAAAAAGCATCATCGTAGACAAATTGGGAGTTCCCGAGTCAGAAGTAACCACCGAGGCCTCCTTCACGGGGGACCTGGGCGCAGACTCTTTGGATACGGTTGAGCTCATCATGGAGTTCGAAAAAGAATTCGACATCAACATTCCAGACGATCAAGCTGAAAGCATTGGAACGGTAGGTCAAGCGATTGACTACATCGTTGCCGCTAAGGCCTAATACCTGCACATGGAACTAAAACGTGTCGTAGTCACGGGCCTTGGTGCCCTGACCCCGATCGGAAACAACGCTCCCGCATTTTGGGCGGCCCTCCTCGAGGGCCGCAGCGGGGCGGGTCCGATTACCCGCTTTGACGCGTCCAAATTCAAAACGCAGTTTGCTTGCGAGGTCAAGGACCTCAACGTCGATGACTTTATCGACCGCAAGGAATCGCGCCGCATGGACCGCTGCACGCACCTCGGGCTTATTGCCGCCGAGGAGGCTGTCGCAGATTCCGGATTAGAGGCTTCGAACCCCAACAAAGACCGCGTTGGCGTCATTTGGGGTTCGGGCATTGGCGGCCTGGACACCTTCACCGAAGAATTCGGCAACTACTTTAAGGGCGACGAAAACCCGCGATTCAACCCCTTCTTCATCCCCAAAATGATCGCTGACATCTGCGGCGGCTACATTTCGATGAAGTACGGGTACCGCGGACCCAACTACACCACCGTTTCAGCCTGTGCGTCGTCGACCAACGCGGTCATCGACGGACTGATGCTAATTAGGCTGGGCAAAGCCGACGCCATCATCACCGGCGGTTCTGAGGCGGCGGTTTCTCCGGGCGGAATTGGCGGATTTAATTCGATGCACGCCCTCTCCACACGCAACGACGACTACGCCACGGCCTCGCGTCCGTTTGACCAAGACCGCGACGGATTTGTGCTTGGCGAAGGCGCGGCCGCACTGGTCCTCGAGGAGTACGAACACGCCAAAGCACGCGGAGCACGCATTTACGCGGAACTCGTCGGCGGAGGACTTTCTGCAGATGCCCACCACCTAACGGCCCCCCACCCCGAGGGTTTGGGCGCCCGCAACGTGATGCGTAACGCGATCGAAGACGCGGGACTGACCCCCGAAGACATTGACTACGTCAACGTTCACGGAACCTCAACTCCGCTTGGCGACATTGCCGAAACCAAGGCCATCAAAGACGTTTTTGGAGACCACGCCTACCGCCTAAACATCAGCTCGACGAAGTCGATGACCGGCCACTTGCTGGGTGCCGCGGGTGCTGCCGAGGCTGCAGTAGCTGTTCTGTCGGTGTACCACGATGTGGTGCCCCCGACGATCAACCACTTCACCGACGACCCCGAACTCGACAACAAGCTGAATTTCACCTTCGGTTCGCCCCAAAAGCGCAGCGTACGTGCTGCCCTTTCCAATACGTTTGGGTTTGGCGGGCACAACGCCTCGGTGATTTTCAAAAAAATCTAAATGCTTCAAGCGTTTCTTCGGCTGTTCCGCCGGGTGCCCTCCGAGCACCGAGCGGTTCTTGCCGCCGTCACTCGAATGACGGGTCTGCGGCCCAATAATCCCGGTATGTACCTCGCGGCCTTTCGCCGCAAAGTAAAGTCTGACGCCAACCAGCGGAGCGCCAACATGCGCTACGAACGCCTAGAATACCTGGGCGACGCCGTGCTGGGGGTGCTCATGGCCGAATACCTGTACGAAAAATACCCCAACGGCGACGAGGGCTACCTAACGTCTATGCGGTCCAAGGTAGTGAGCCGAAAGGCCCTCAACCGAATCGCTGAAAAAATGGGAATTCCCAAGTGGATGGATCAAGGCCGCAACCGCAACGGGCAAGCCTCCTCGGTTCCGGGCAATACCCTTGAAGCCCTTGTCGGGGCCGTCTACCTCGACCGAGGTTGGAACGCTGCGCGCTACTTGGTGCACCGCAGAATGCTCGATCCCTACGTCAATTTTAACCACGTCGAGACCGAAATCATCAGCTACAAGAGCTTTTTGATCGAGCACGTTCAGAAGAAAAAACAGCGCTTTCAGTTTGACGTTGTCGACGACCAGGGGGGCGACAAGAACCGCTTCACGGTGGCCTTTGTGCTCGACGACGTCGAAGTGGCCACGGGTACTGGCCAATCCAAGAAAAACGCCGAAGAATCTGCCGCACGTGCGGCCTGCAAAACCTTGAAAATTGGCACGGCGACTCGTTCTCGACGTCGGTGACGACGCGCTTCCCGAAGTTTGGGCTTTGAGCACGGACCTCGACCCGGTTCCGCTCGTTTTTCGCTTGAACGACCGCCTGGGGTGGTCCCTGGGGCGCAGCGACGACTGGGTGCGCGATTTGTCAAGCGGCCGATTTGCGCACGCCCTGTTTCGCTTTGAAGACGGTCCGCGCAGCTATGCCCTACTGTGGAATGCCCCACACGAAGCCAGCTTAACCACACCCCAACCCGAAGCCCCCGGCCTTTTTGGGGAGCTCGAAGCCGACCCCTCGGCCCAGCTGTTCGTGCGCCGTCCGCGGGGAATTAACGCATTCTTAGTATTTGACCCCCCATTAGGTAATCAAGAAATCGTAGGTTTGCAGCGCCACCTCAACGACGTTCCTGGATTGCTTGGCTGCAACCCCCGCACAAGCCTGACGCCGAACGAGCACGCCCAATTTGTGTTTGAACCCCTTAAGGATTCCGATCTGTGAAACGGACTAAAATCGTCGCGACCCTAGGTCCTGCCTCTTCTTCTGAAGAAGTACTCAAGCAACTCTTAGACGCTGGTGTGAACGTATTCCGCGTGAATTTCTCGCACGGAGCGGCCGACGACCACCGAGCTACCATTCGACGCATTCGCGCCATTTTGAAAGAAACCGGCCACCACGCCGCCGTACTTGCCGACCTGCAGGGCCCGAAGCTCCGCGTAGGCGTAGTAGAAGAGGGCGCCGTACTTGCCCCAGGGGACCGCTTGACCTTCACTACCGTGAAATGCGAGGGAACCAAAGAGCGCGTCTACATGACCTACGAGCAGTTTCCGCGGGACGTGCGGGTGGGCGAAAACGTGCTGCTCGACGACGGAAAACTGGTGCTCAAGGTCCTTTCGACCAACGGCAAAGACGAGGTCGTGGCCGAAACCATTCAGGGCGGACCCCTCAAGTCCAAAAAGGGGGTAAACCTTCCGAACACGCGGGTTTCGCTGCCCTGCTTAACCGAGAAAGACCTCGCCGACCTCGACGTGGCCCTTGAAGAAAACGTAGACTGGATCGGACTGAGTTTTGTGCGCAACGCCGCAGACATTCGCGAGCTCCGCGCCATTTTGAATGCCCGCAAGCACCACGCCGGCATCATTGCCAAAATCGAAAAGCCCGAGGCGGTGTCCGACATTGACGCCATTCTCGAAGCCACCGACGGCGCCATGGTTGCCCGCGGCGACCTCGGGATTGAGGTGCCGATGGAGTCCGTTCCGCTTATTCAAAAAATGATTGTGCGCAAGTGCATTGAGTTGGCGAAGCCGGTTATTGTTGCCACCCAAATGATGGAAACCATGATCGACAGCTTGACGCCTACCCGCGCCGAAGTCAACGACGTGGCCAACGCCGTTATGGACGGCGCCGACGCCGTAATGCTGAGCGGCGAGACTTCGGTGGGTCAATACCCCGTGCAGGTGGTGCAAACCATGGCCCGTATTGCCGAGGCAGCCGAGCGGACTTCGTCGTTTCGCGGCAAGGAGCACAAGCCCGTTGAAGACGTTGCTTCGCGCTTTATTTCAGACACCGTGTGCTACTACGCGGCCAAAATGGCCAATACGGTAGAGGCCCGGGCCATCTGCACCCTTACGTTTTCAGGCCATTCGGCGCAGCTGATCTCCAGCTTTCGTCCGCAAAGCCACATTTACGCGTTTACCGCCAACTACAAGATTTTGAACAAGTTGTCGCTCCACTGGGGCGTGCGCGGATTTTACTACGACAGCATGGAGTCGACCGACGCCACGTTTGTAGACATCACGAAGCAGCTCAAGGCCGACGGTTTGGTGTCTGCGGGGGACCGAATTCTTCAGTTGGCGTCGATGCCGATCGAGGCAAAGGGTACGACCAACACGATTCGGGTTAAGGACGTTCAGTAGGCCTTGCCGCCTGCGGAGCGGTGCGACTAAAGGTTGCGCAGCAACCGAAGGTCATTTTCAAACAGCGCGCGTATGTCGGGAATGGCGAACCGCTGCATGGCGATGCGCTCCACGCCCAATCCAAAGGCAAACCCGCTGAATTCGTGCGGATCAATGCCGCAGGACTCCAGCACCGCCGGATCAACCATGCCGCAGCCCAAGATTTCAAGCCACCCGGTTCCCTTGGTCATTCGGTAATCCGTTTCGGTTTCAAGGCCCCACCAAATGTCCATTTCGGCACTGGGCTCCGTGAACGGAAAATAGCTGGGCCGCAGGCGAATTGCTGTCCGCTCTCCAAAAAAGGCTTGCGAAAACTCGAGCAGCGTTTGCTTCATGTCGGCAAACGACACGTTGCGGTCGATGTACAGCCCCTCGATTTGGTGAAACATGCAGTGGCTGCGCGACGAAATGGCCTCGTTGCGGAACACGCGGCCCGGCGCAATAATGCGAATCGGGGGCTTGCGCGTCTCCATGGTACGCACCTGAACGTTGGAGGTGTGGGTGCGCAGCGCCCAATCAGGGTTGCGAGCCAAAAAGAACGTGTCCTGCATATCGCGCGCAGGGTGCTCCGGCGGAAAATTCAAGGCCGTGAAGTTGTGCCAATCGTCCTCCATTTCGGGGCCCTCGGCCACGGCAAAACCCATTCGGCGAAAAATGTCCACGAGTTCGTTGCGCACCTGGCTTACTGGGTGGTGGCTGCCGGGAGCCACGCCCCATCCGGGCCGTGTGACGTCTTCAGCGGCAATTCGCACCTTGGGCTTGGCCGACGCCAGCGCCTCTACTTTTGCTTCCACCGCGGTTTTAAGCTGATTTAGGAGCTGGCCAACCTCCTTGCGCTCCTCGGGCGCGACCGTCTTAAACGCGGCAAACAGGTCGTTAAGCACGCCCTTGCGGCCGAGAAAGCGCAGGCGTAGGGCCTCTGCCGCTTCTGCGTTCAAAAGGGTCGCTGACGCAACCTCGTGGAGGTATTCCTGGATTTTAGCCTGCATCGTCGGGGAAACTGCTATATTTGCTTGCTTTGTCGCGCAAAACTATGCTAAAGCAAGTGAACTACCGGATCCTTTCTGCTGCCGCCCTTCTCGTGGGCCTGGCTGGCCTTGTCGCTTCGTGCGAAAAACCCCGCACCGGCCCCGGATACGTGGCTGTTCGGGTCATCAACGAAGACAGTGTGGCCATACAAAATGCCTGGATTCACCTCTCAGTTCCCGGCACCGGAACTCTTTTTAGCAATCCAAATACGGCAGGCTACTACTATAAAAAATCAGATGTTAGCGGCTGGACCGACAGCCCGTGGAAGTACGAGCGCGAAGCCTACCTCGACATTGAATCTACCAAAGGCGCCTACCGCGGGTGTTCCTTCGTGCACATTGTGCCCGGCGACACGGCGGTGGCCTACGTAATCCTCCGCCCCTACGGCGATCCCAACACCGGTTGCTTGTGAAAACCTATCGCATTCTCGCCTTTGCCGCTGCCCTCTTTATGGCTGGCGTTACGTCATGCGGCCCCAAAGAGGCCCCCGTCTATCGCTTTCAAATCGAAGTCGTTGCGGTCAACGAAGACGGCGACTTGATTCCCCTCCAAAACGCTACGGTCCGCGCTACCGCGCCGGTTGTAAACGCCGTTCCTGACTTTCAAGGCCGATCTGGAGTCGACGGAATCGTACGCGACGCCGAAGGCAACGATGTGTTTCAGTACGGACTTCCCGCCGTGCTGCAAGTCACCGCGCAAAAGGGCGGAACGCCCCCGACCGTATTCGGCTGCGGCTACCTAAAGTTGGTTGCTGACAGCACCGCCAAAGTGCAAATCGTTGTTCAGCCCTACGTCGAAGGCGTTAGCGGCTGCTAAACCATGACGGGCCTCGACCTGCTCATTGTCGCCTTAGTTCTGGCCTTAGTGGGGCGCGGAATTTGGCGCGGATTCATCAACGACCTTTCGGGACTCCTCGGACTGCTCTTGGGCTACCTCTTCGCGGGGCCGTTGGCTAAGCGCGTCGAACCCTTTCTGGACGCCTTTATTGACGACGCCGGACTCCGCAGCGGCGTGGCCTACTACCTGAGCCTTTTTGTGCTGTACCTCGCCGTCGTGCTGCTTGGCAAAATCGCCACGCAGCTATCCAAACTCATCTTGCTGGGATGGCTCAATCGCCTCCTCGGCGGCGTCAGCGGGCTCGCCAAAGGATTCATGATTGCCGCACTGGTGGCGCTTCCGCTCCGCTGGTTGGGCGACGCCTTTCCGTCAATTGGTCCCGGGGCGGACTACCGCGCTTCGTCAACCTACTACCTCAAGGCCTTAGCATTGGGTGAATGGATGACCCCCAACTTATTCCGCGTCGTAGACGGCCTGGATTCCGGGGAGGACGCGGCCTTCTAGATATTCCAGCATCGCTCCGCCTCCGGTGCTCACGTAGCTCACGCGGCGCGACAAACCAAACTGCTCGACAGCGGCAACGCTATCGCCCCCTCCGACGAGCGAGAACAGGGTGCCCGCCTCCGTGGCCGCGGCAATGGCTTCGCCCAGTCCGCGCGTTCCGGCCGCAAAAGCGTCAAGCTCAAACACGCCCAGCGGGCCATTCCAAAGCAGGGTTTTGGCCGTGCGAACCACTTCAGCATAGGTTTCCAGCGTTTGGGGTCCCACATCAAGGCCCATCCAGCCGTCCGGGATTTGGGCGCTGGAAGTCACTTGGGTTGCCGCGTCGGCCGCAAAGCGATCGGCCGCCACGACGTCCGTGGGCAGGTAAATGCGCACGCCCTTGGCTTCGGCTGCACGCATAATCTGGTTCGCCGTCTCGAGATGTTCGTCTTCGACGAGGCTGTTGCCCACCTGTGCCCCTTGGGCCTTCAAAAAGGTGAACGCCATTCCTCCCCCGATGAGCAGCACGTCGACGCGGTCCAAAAGGCGCTCCAGAATAACGATCTTGCTTGAAACCTTAGATCCACCCACCACAGCCACCGAAGGCTTCTCGTTGGACGCCAAAACGCGGTCTACGTTGGCAATCTCGCTGGCCATAACCATTCCAAAAGCGCTCGACCCCTTAAAGTGCGCCGCTACGACGGCCGTTGAGGCGTGGGCGCGGTGGGCTGTGCCAAAGGCGTCGTTGACGTACGCGTCACCAAGCTCGGCGAGTTGCGCGGCAAATTCCGCGTCGCCCGCCTCTTCGCCCGCAAAAAAGCGCACGTTTTCCAGCAGGAGCACT
>VGFU01000029.1 GCA_016868755.1 Bacteroidota bacterium
TGCTGGCTGAGCTCTCGGGCGGACAACCTGGACGCGCGCTCATGCTGCACCGAAACCGTGAGGCCCTTCGTGAGCCGCTTCAGCGCTTTGTCGAATTCATGCGGTTGGTGTACAAAAAAGACCTTGTTGCGCTCCTTCAGTTCACAGAAAGCCTTGCCAAAGAGCCTCGGGAACAGCAAAAGCAGTGGATCCACGTGAGTTCACACCTCATGTCGCAGCTGCTGCGAATGCGCTACGGCGCGCTGCACGCTTCGTTATTTTCGTGGTTTCCTGATGTACCGTTTCAGCCCGAGGGGTTGGCCCGGCTGCTTCACGAAGGCCAGCACGAAGAGCTACAGGCCCTTTTTCTGTCTGCACTAACGGACCTTCAGCGCAACATTAACAGCCGAATGGTCCTAAGCGACCTTGGAATTTCGGTTATGAAGCTTTTCGCAGCACGTAAATAAGGCTCGAAGCGTTGCTGTTGCCGCCGAGCACGTTACTTTTAATTCCTTGATAAACTGCTGATAACCAGTTTTTTGAACCCGTTTTGTACGCTTCACTTAAGAGCGAGACATAAAAAGTATCCATCCGCATCGGGCAAACTTCTGACACAAACCATCCGGTCAACCGAGCAAGTGCATTGATCGACGCCTTGGTAAAGTGCCAATAGTGAATCGGCACATCGTATGCCGCCCAGTGCGGTCCGTAGTGCTGCGCATCTGGTGACTCGTAGTTTGGCACCGCGACGATAAGGGCGCCCCCCGTGTTCAATCGAGCCCGAATCCACGCAAGCGCTTCGGCGGGATCGTCCAGGTGCTCAAGGACGTGGAACAGCGTGACTACGTCGTACGTATGCGTCGCGTCAAGCTCGTCTCGGTGGGTCGCAACGCGTCCGGTCTTTAGTTTTTCTTGAGCCCGCCTGCGCGCTTCAGCCGAAAGCTCTATGCCATCAACGTGCCATCCGGCCCGCTCAGCTCGGCTCGAGAAAACACCAACCCCACAACCGTAATCAAGCAACGAGCCTTTAGATTTTTTCGACGCACGCTTGATCAGGCGCAGCTTTTGTCCTGCTGCAAACGTGCGGGCCAAACCATAGAGCCGACCGAACAAACCAGAATTTTGATCTTGGTGAGACGTATAGGAGGGGCTCTCGTAGTAGGGTCCTATTTCGTCTGGGCGCGGGCTAGTAATACCGCAGCCGCAGGACACACAAAAAGATACCGTGAACGGCTCTTGGCTTACCATGTGGTCAACCACAGTCATTGGCTGTTCGCGTTGGTCTGAACCGCAGCAGGGGCAATTGTTAACTTCCATAGTGTTCCACGTGGAACTACCGGCCCAAATGGACCAGTAGAATTTGTATGTCGGCCGGTGATACACCCGATACGCGGCTTGCTTGACCAACCGTTTCAGGCCTCAGTTTATTTAGCTTTTGCCGCGACTCTATGCTCAACGCGGTGATCCGTTCAAAATCAAATTGGGCAGGAATGCGAACGCTTTCTAATCGCTTTAATTTTTGAACCTGCTCCTGCTCTTTTTCCAAGTAGCCGCGGTATTTTTCGTCAATTTCAACCTGCTCCCAAACCAACTCGTCCGCTGCGGGCTCCATAGAGGCCAGGTGGGCGCGCAAGCCAGATAGCTCGAGCTGGGGGCGAGAGATTAGGGAACGAAACGGCCCTTTTTGCCGTAAGGGCGTAGTGCCGCGCTCCTCAAGAAACGCGTTCCAGTGCTCTGGCTCCGCGTTCTGCGCGTCTAGCCACTGTTCCACGTGGAACCGCTGCTGCTCCTTTTGTTCGAATGAGGCCCACTGCGCGTCCCCAACTAGGCCCAAATTTCGGCCCAACGGAGTTAAACGACGATCGGCATTGTCTTGCCGCAAACTCAAACGGAATTCTGCTCGGCTCGTAAACATGCGATAGGGCTCCTCGGTGCCCTTCGTGATTAAGTCGTCAATAAGTACTCCGATGTATGCCTCGCTTCGGTCGAGTATGAATTCTTCCTTGCCCAACACCGATTGAGCTGCGTTTATTCCGGCCATAAGTCCTTGACAGGCAGCCTCTTCATAACCCGTAGTGCCGTTGATTTGTCCTGCAAAATAAAGCCCATCCACGAGCTTGGTCTCAAGGCTGTGCTTCAGTTGGGTGGGCGGAAAATAGTCGTATTCCACCGCATAGCCCGGCCTAAAAAACCGTACCTGCTCAAACCCGGACACCTGCTGAAGTGCTTCGCGCTGTACTTCTTCAGGAAGGCTTGTAGAAAAGCCGTTTATGTACATTTCTACCGTGTCCCAGCCTTCTGGCTCCACAAACAACTGATGACTTGTCTTGTCTGCAAATCGGTTGATTTTGTCTTCAATACTTGGGCAGTAGCGAGGTCCGCTGCTTTGAATAGCGCCGTTAAACAATGGGCTTCGATCGAATCCGCTGCGCAGCGTATCGTGCACCGCTTCAGAAGTGTGCGCAATCCAGCAGTGGCGCTGCTTCGTTAGGGGTTTTGACGCCCAATAGCTAAAGGTTCCGGGGCGCTCGTCGCCTTCTTGTACTTCGAATTTGCTGTAGTCCAAGCTGCGGCCGTCAATACGTGGCGGTGTGCCTGTTTTCATTCGCCCAGAAGTAAAGCCAAAGGACTGAAGGCATGCGGTAATTCCCCGAGCGGTCCCCTCGGCGCTGCGCCCACCATTCATTTGCCGTGTTCCAATGTGCATAATTCCGTTCAAGAACGTACCACTGGTAAGCACAACTTTAGAACACGCGATTTCTTCGCCACTTTGAAGTACAACACCGCGGACCTTGACTCCATCAAGAAGGACTTCATCTACGGTGCTTTGAATAAAATCTACGTTGGGTATGGATTCCAGTGCTAAGCGCCACTCCTCAGCAAACCTCCATCGGTCGTTTTGTGTTCGCGGACTCCACATCGCGGCTCCCTTGCTTCGGTTAAGCATCCGAAATTGAATGGCTGTTTTATCAGATATAATACCGCTCAACCCTCCAAGGGCGTCTATTTCTCGCACAATTTGACCCTTAGCCACTCCGCCCATTGCAGGATTGCAGCTCATTTGGCCAATCGTTTGCATGTTCATAGTCACAAGCAGAACACGGGTTCCAAGCTTCGCTGCGGCCGCGGCCGCTTCGTTACCGGCGTGTCCAGCGCCTACCACAACTACATCGTACCGCATCATAATCTTAGTTCCACGTGGAACAACTTGGGTGAATACTTAAGTAGTAATCTTCTTTTGCGCGAATTTCCTTGCGTTGGGCCCCCGTCTGATCGTTGTACCCCAAGCAATGCAGAAGTCCATGAACCAAAATGCGGTGTAGTTCCTTCAAGAAGACCTCACCTAAATCCTGGCTTTGAAGTTCTATTTGGTCCCAACCAAGCGCAAAGTCCGCAGATACAGGGTTTGGGGCCTCTGATTCCGCAAACGTAATGATGTCTGTATCGTAATCGTGCTTAAGAAACTGCCGGTTAAGTTCGATCATTTCTTTCCGATAAAAAGCTTTGTAGCTCAAACGCTCAATAGAGGAACCTTCGGATGATGCTACCTGCACCAACCAATCTGCGGTTTGCTTTTTCGCGAAGCCCGCTGTTTTAGGTAGTTCAAACGTTACCGCCACAAGGAATTTTTGCTACACGTGCTGCATGCCTACCTCCTTCAAAAGACGCCTGGATAAACGCATCAACACAATCCAGTCCCACTTCTTCTGTGATGAACCGACCCGGAAGAGCTAAAACATTCGCATCGTTATGCTGTCGAGCTAATGAGGCTAATTCAGGAAGCCAACATAAGGCCCCCCGAACTCCTTCATGCTTATTCACCGACATATTGATGCCATTTCCGCTTCCGCACACCACAATACCCAAGTTGCACGCGTGATCAGCAACATCCGTAGCTACAGCATGTCCGAAGTCGGGGTAGTCTACCGAATCGAGCGAATACGCACCGCGGTCCACAACATGATGGCCAAGTTGGGTTAAATGGGCCTTTATAGCTTCTTTAAGCGGATATCCAGCATGATCGGAGCCAATGGATAAGTTCATGTTCGTAACGCGTTAATAAGTGATTAAAAAGTATTCATAACTCATCATAAATCCCATAGACCGTATAATTCTTAACCATTGCTTCGATTAACTCGGTAGGTTTTCCCCGCAACGCCCCGCTAGGAGTTATGGACATTTGACCAAGGATAACGGTTTTCACGTTGGGTAGGGTTATTTGTTAAATTATTGTAATTTAGTTAGTTAAGTTTTCATTATCGGTTAATAACCTGTTAATTATTTGGAATAACTCATTACTGCAAGCAGTCCCCAAAAAAGTTACTAAACCTATTAACCGACCATTACTAATAGAATTACCTAAAGAATTTAATAATGATTAAATGTTGAAAACGATCCCTTGAGCCAACGGTAGGGCGTTGCCGTAGTTCAGCGTGTTGGTTTGGCGACGCATGTAGGCTTTCCAAGAGTCCGACCCGCTTTCTCGGCCACCACCAGTTTCTTTTTCGCCGCCAAAGGCACCACCAATTTCAGCTCCACTGGTTCCGATATTGACGTTGGCTATTCCGCAATCCGAGCCGCAAGCACTCAAAAAGCGGTTCGCTTCCTGCATGGATCCGGTCATAATTGCTGAACTCAATCCCTGGGGCACGTTGTTTTGAAAGGCAACCGCCTCGTCTAGTTCACGGTACTTCATGACGTAAAGCAGCGGAGCAAAGGTTTCGTGCTGAACGATACTCCAATCGTTTTGGACTTCAGCAATCGACGGTTTTACGTAGCAACCGCTGGCGTATTCCGCGCCCTCGAGTTTACCCCCGCGCAAATGGAAGGTGCCACCTGCGGCATCAACGGCATCTAGGGCGCTTAAGTACATCGCAACCGCGGCCTCGTCAATTAAGGGACCAACGTGGTTTTCAGCCAACAAAGGAGACCCAATTCTAAGTTGTGCGTAGGCGCTTTTAATGGCTTCAATGACCTTGTCAAAAATGCTCTCGTGAATAATCAAACGTCGCGTTGAGGTACAGCGTTGACCGGCTGTGCCTACGGCGCCAAACACCGCGGCCGTAACGGTCATTTTGAGGTCCGCAGTTGGGGTAACAATGATGGCATTGTTTCCGCCGAGTTCCAGAATACTGCGGCCAAAGCGGGCGGCAACTTTTTGGCCAACTTCACGGCCCATGCGTGTGGAACCCGTGGCAGAAACCACAGGAATGCGGTTATCTTCAGACAGGCGGACGCCGATTTCGACACCTCCGGTTACGATGCTCGACAATCCAGCAGGAACGTTGTTCTGAGCGGCTACACGGTTCCAAAGAATTTGGCAAGCCACGGCACACAACGGAACTTTTTCTGAAGCCTTCCAAACGACGGAGTCTCCGCAAACCCAGGCAAGGCAAGCGTTCCAAGCCCAAACAGCGACCGGGAAGTTGAAGGCAGAAATTACGCCTACGACGCCAATGGGATGCCACTGTTCCATCATGAAGTGGTCAGGGCGCTCAGACTTCAGTGTGAGCCCCGCGAGCTGGCGCGAAAGACCAACGGCGTAGTCGCAGATGTCAATCATTTCTTGAACTTCCCCCTGACCTTCGGCAAGCGACTTACCCATTTCGTAGCTAACCAAGGCGCCCAAGGCCTCTTTGTGCTGGCGAAGAAGGTTTCCGTACTGCCGAACGATTTCACCCCGCTTCGGGGCGGGCACCGTCCGCCATTCTAAAAAGGCTTCGTGCGCCGCCGCTACCGCTCGATCGTACTGTTCAGGGGTGCTGATGGAAACACTGGCAATCACCCCGCCGTCAACGGGAGAGCTGCTGGTGATGCGTTCGCTATGGTCAAACGAGGTTCCGCCGATCCAGGTTCCGGCGTTGTGGGCTTGAATTCCAAGTTCTTGAAGAAAGGAGAGGGATGCGTTCATAGTTCAAAGGGCTAACCCCACAAAGGTAGCCCGCTGAACGCGGCCACGAAGAGGTACTTAACTTGCTTCCTCGAGCAAATGTTTGGTTTTCATATACTCCTTCGGCGTTTGATTCGTTTGGCGCTTAAATGCCGAAATGAAGTTGTTTACGTTGCTGTAGCCCACGGTGAACGCCAGCGAGGCTACATTGTTGGATCCCAGATCAATAAGCCGCATGGCCTGCTGAATTTTGTGCTGGGTTATTAGCTCTTTGGGGCCAATTTTAAAGTGGCGGATGCAGGCGCGCTGAAGGGAACTTCGGCTCATGTGCAGGGCGAGCGCCAAGCTTTCAACGTTGATGTTTTGGCGCAAACTCTTTTGAATCATTGCGACAATGCGCTCCCTCTCGGTCATTTCGGCGGGCGGCGCATACTTACTTCGCGGACAAAGTCCGAGCAAACGCTGGGCTTTGAGTACCAACTCTTCGGAATCGACATCGGCGGCAAGGCAGTCCAAGGCACCGTTGCGCAAACTTTGAATGCGGTGGTTGATCGTGCAGGGCACCGACACCATAAGAACCCAAAGCATGTTCAGGTCTTCGGTTTGGTCGAGCTCTTCCATCAATGCGGCGCCGGCGTCGCTGGTGTGGGAAATATCGAGGATCGCGAGGTGCGGCAGCCGCAGGCTGTTTTGCTCGGTCCACGAGGCTAAATCAGGCGCGTGCGCTACCTCAATATGCTGGGCCTTAAGTGCTTCTTCGAAACGCTTGCGCAGGCCTTCCTGAGGAGAAAGGACGAGAATCATGGGTGATTTGGTTCATTGGTTGGTCCAACGAATATAGCAAGAATTGGCTGGCTGCGGCGCACGCAATGCCCCACGTGCTTTTACTGACGCGGAGTTCCGAAACGTGCAAAGCGTCGCCGTCCGAGCGTCATGTGCGAAAGGGAACGCACGGGGCCGGCACCATGAAATAAAAAAACCGGCAGCGTTGGGGCTACCGGTTGATTTTGGAGGTCTCGAGCGGATTCGAACCGCTGTACAAGCTTTTGCAGAGCCTTGCCTAACCTCTCGGCCACGAGACCATGGAGGTCTGCAAAAGTAGGTAAATACCGCGAACCCCGCGCGGCCAAAGCAAACTTGCGTTAACGGCGCACATCCCAGACCACACGCACCGCCCGAACGTCGCCGTCTAACGGCGGATTAAGCTTGGCTAAAGAAATCTTAACGCGCTCAACCATAGGATGTTCTTCGATAATTCGGCGCGCCATTCGCTCCAGAACTGTTTCGAGGAGGTTGGCGCGAACGGCCATCTCTTCGCTGACAATTCGGCGCAAGGCCACGTAGTCCACGGTGTCTTCTAGGGCGTCGGTTTCGGCGGAGCCGACCACGTTTGCCCAGGCCCGAACGTTGATGAGGTAGTCGCTACCAATAATCGCCTCTTCGGGAAGGCAGCCGTGAAAAGCATACTCCCGCTGGTTTACGAGGTCAATTCGGGTGCGTCGCTTCATGCTGCGTTAACCGAGGGTTGCGATGGCAGACTCGATGCGCGACTCGCATTCGGCGCGACCCAAGAGCTCCATGACCCCAAAAATGCTCGGGCCCTGCGTGGTTCCGGCGATGGCGAGGCGAACAACGGGGCCGACGGCGCCAAATCCGAGACCCGTTTCGGCAAGAAACGACTTAAATGCTTCTTCGAGCGCGGACTCCGAATAGTCGGTCGCCGCCCAGCGCGGAACCAAGCTGCGCACGCGTCCAGCCGATTCCGACGTCCATTTTTTGCCCACCATGACCGCGTCGTATTCGGCCGGCTTGGCAAACAAGTAGGGGGCGGCGTGCACGGCATCCGACATGAATTCCGCGCGATCCAAAAAGAGGCTTAAGGCCTTGGTGGCGAATGCAGTATCGATGGAGGCACCAAAGAACTCAGCGACCCCAGCTTGGTACTCGGCCGCAAGCATTTCGGGCGAACGCTGGCGCAGGTGCTGCTGGTTGAACCACTTCGCTTTTTCGAAGTCAAAGCGGGCACCTGCTTTGTGGACTTTATCGATCGAAAAGGCTTGAACGAGCTCGTCGAGCGAGAAAATTTCTTGGTTGGTACCCGGATTCCAGCCCAAAAACGCCAGCATGTTCACGAAGCCCTCGGGGTAAAATCCGCGTTCGCGGTACCCGCTCGCGGTTTCACCCGTCTCGGCGTTGGCCCAGTTGAGTGGAAATACGGGAAAACCCAACCGGTCCCCGTCGCGCTTCGAAAGCTTGCCGTTTCCGTCGGGGCGAAGCAAGAGCGGAAGGTGCGCAAATTCAGGCTGGTCCCAACTAAAAAATCGGTACAGCAGCAAGTGGAGGGGAGCTGAAGGCAACCACTCTTCGCCCCGAATCACGTGGGTGATCTCCATCAAATGATCGTCAACGACGTTGGCGAGGTGGTAGGTCGGCATGCCGTCGCCCTTGAGTAGGACTTTGTCGTCAAGGTTCAGCGTGTTGACGCTCACCCAGCCGCGAATGCGGTCTTCAAACTTCACTTCTTCGTTGCGGGGCATTTTCACGCGGATCACGTAGGCTTCGCCAGCGGCCAAGCGGCGCGCGACCTCGTCTTCGGGCAGCGTCAAGCTGTTCTTCATCGACGTGCGGGTGATGCTGTTGTACTGCCAGTTGGGGTTTCCGGCGGACTTTGCCCGCTCGCGAATCGATTCAAGTTCGTCAGGTGTGTCAAACGCGTAGTAGGCGTGGCCAGCAGCCAAAAGCTGGTCGGCGTAGGCGCGGTACATGGGTTTGCGGTCGGACTGCCGGTAGGGCGCATGCGGGCCGTGGTCCGCAATTTGGCCGTTCACCCCGATGCCTTCGTCGGGGGAAATTCCGCACCAAGCCAGGGCGTCGACGATGTACTGCTCGGCGCCCGGAACAAAGCGGGTTTGGTCGGTGTCTTCGATGCGGAGCAAGAAGTCTCCTCCCAACTTTTTGGCAAAGAGGTAGTTGTACAAAGCAGTGCGGACTCCGCCCATGTGGAGCGGGCCGGTGGGGCTGGGGGCAAAACGAACGCGAACGCGGCGGTCAGACATAGTAAAATCCTTGAGGGCCGCAAAGATACGGCGCCCGGAATCGCCCGCCCCCGCGCAAGGTCAAGCCCTTATCTTTGCCGCATGGAGCGCCAACTCAGCGAACAAGAACTTTTTCGACGCCAGGCATTGGGAGAACTCCGCGCCCTGGGCGTGGATCCCTACCCCGCGGCCGAAGTGCCCGTGACCCACCACGCGGCCGACATTTTAGGCGGATTTGCCGCCAACCCCGAAGGCTACACCGAAGTCTGTGTGGCCGGCCGCCTGATGGCCAAACGAATCATGGGTAAGGCCTCCTTTGCCAGCGTTCAGGACAGCTCGGGCCGCATTCAGGTGTACGTCAACCGAGACGAGATCTGCCCGGGCGACGACAAGGCGCAATACAACGACGTGTTCAAGAAGCACTTGGACCTTGGCGATTTTGTGGCGTTTTATGGGCACGTGTTCACCACGCAAACCGGCGAAATCAGCGTGCACGCCACGCGAATGGAGGTGCTGAGCAAGTCGCTGCGCCCGCTTCCGACCGTGAAAAAGGACGCCGACGGAACCGTATACGACGCCTTCAGCGACCCGGAGCTGCGCTACCGCCAGCGCTACGTTGACCTCGTGGTCAACGAGGGTGTGCGCGACGTGTTTGTGGCCCGCACCAAGATTTTTAGTGCGATGCGCCGCATTTTCAACGAAGCCGGCTACCTCGAGGTGGAGACGCCGATTCTTCAGCCCATTCCAGGCGGAGCCGCCGCGCGGCCCTTTGTGACGCACCACAACGCCTTGGACATTCCGCTCTATTTGCGCATCGCCAACGAGCTCTACCTCAAGCGCTTGATTGTGGGCGGATTCGACGGGGTATACGAGTTTGCCAAGGACTTCCGCAACGAGGGTATGGACCGCACCCACAACCCGGAGTTCACAGTGATGGAAATTTATGTGGCCTACAAGGACTACCGATGGATGATGGACTTCACCGAGAAAGCCCTAGCGCAGATCGCGCTCGAGGTCAAGGGCAGCCACACCTTCACGGTGGGCGGAACCGAGATTTCGTTCCAAGCGCCCTTTGCCCGCGTGCCCATTTTGGAAGCGATTAAAACGCATACCGGTTTGGACCTTTTGGGCAAGACCGAAGCGGAGATTCGCGCCGCAGCCAAGTCCGTTGGCGTGGAGGTTTCGGACGAAATGGGCTCCGGAAAATTAATCGACGCCATTTTTGGCGACCGCTGCGAGCACCACTACGTGCAGCCGACGTTTATTACGGATTACCCGGTTGAAATGTCTCCGCTTTGCAAGCGCCACCGCGACGACGACCGCCTGACGGAGCGCTTCGAACTGTTCATCAACGGCAAAGAAATCGCCAACGCCTACTCGGAGCTCAACGACCCCATCGACCAATTGGAACGCTTCGAGGAGCAGCTCAAGCTCAGCGCTAAGGGCGACGACGAGGCGATGTTCATCGACCTGGATTTTGTGCGGGCCCTCGAGTACGGAATGCCCCCCACCTCAGGCATGGGCATCGGAATGGACCGCTTGACCATGCTTTTGACCGACCAGTCAAGCATTCAAGAGGTGCTGTTCTTTCCGCAAATGCGCCCTGAAAAGGCGGACTAAGTTCCGCGATTCCCGATGCTGTACCCGCCCGAGGCTGCTGACCTGCTTGACTTTCAGGCCGTCAAAGACTTGGCGGCGGAGCACGCGGCCACCCGCAAGGGCCGAATGCGACTTCGCGAGGCGGAACCCCGCGCCGACCGTACCGCGGTGGAACCCGAGCTGCTGCAGGTCGACGAACTGCTGCGGCTCATGGAACGCGGCCACTTTTTTCCGGCTGTAGCCGCCGCCGAGGTGGACGACGCCCTTCCCATGCTCCGCATCGAGGGTGCGGTGCTGACCGCGGAACAGTGCCTCGCGATCCACGCCCAGTTTCAGGCCTACGCCAACGCTTTTCGATTTATATCGACCCACGCCGAGTACGCGCCCACCTTGGACGCGCTGGCCCGGCCTTTTCCGCCCGAAGACGAAGTTCCGCGCCTCATCGAAGGCGTGTTTGAGCGCAACGGCCTCGTGCGGAGCAACGCCTCACCCGAACTGGCCCGCATCCGCGCTGACCTGGCCAAGGCCCGCGTAGCCGCAGACCGCATTTTTTACAAAGTTCTTCGCCGCTACGACACCGAGGGCTGGCTGGGCGACATCCGCGAGTCGGTCAGCAACGACCGCCGGGTGCTGGCGCTCTCGGCCTCGCACAAAAACAAGGCGCGCGGTGCCTTTCACGGGTCGAGCGCCAAAAACTCGCTGGTGTACCTCGAACCCTCGGAATGCCTTGAGGTCAACGCCGAGGTGGGTCTGCTGATTGAGGATGAGCGCAAAGAGATTCGCCGCATTCTCAAAGCGCTCACCAAGGCACTGCGGCCGTTCCGCGACGTCATAGCTCGGGTCGACGAGCGGCTCACCGAATGGGACAGCCTCGCCGCGCGCGCTCGGTTTGCGCGGGCAGAGGGCGGAGTGCTTCCGCAGTGGAGCGAAGACATCATCTATGTGGAGCAGGGCGTCAACCCGGTGCTCCGCGCGGTGCAGCGCGAGAAGGGGCGCGGAATTGTTCCGCTCAACGTGCGCCTCGACCCCGACCACAGGCTGCTGCTGATTTCGGGCCCCAACGCGGGCGGAAAGTCACTGGCGCTAAAGACGGTTGGCCTTTTTCAGCTTATGCTTCAGAGCGGATTTTTGGTTCCGGCCCATCCGCGCTCGACCATGCGCTGGTTCGCCCGGGTCATGGCCGACATCGGCGATGCCCAATCGGTCGAGAACGAGTTGTCCACCTACAGCGGCAAGCTGACCAAAATGCGCGAGATTCTCGCGTGGTGCGACCCCGAAACGTTGGTGCTGGTCGACGAGTTTGGGTCGGGCTCGGACCCCGACCTCGGGGCCGCGCTTGCCGGCGTGTTTTTGCGCGAAATCCACCAGTCGGGCGCGACCGGGATTTTCACCACCCACTACAACTCAATTAAAGCATTGGCTGAGGAGCTGGACGGAGCGCAAAACGCCAACATGGCGTTTGACGTGCAAAGCTTTGAACCGCGCTACACGCTTGAACTGGGTTCGCCCGGGTCGTCCTACACGTTTGAAGTGGCCCAACGGGTGGGGATTCCGAAGCGGTTAATGAACGACGCGCGCGCCGCCCTCAACGAACAAACCCACCACGTTGACCGGCTTTTGGTCGGGTTGCAAAAGCAGCGAAGCGCGCTCGACCGCGCCCGCAACGAACTGGACCAGCGGTTGCGCGACCTCGAAACCCTGAAGTCCGACCAGTCCAAGCGAATCGCCAAGCTCGAAGACAAGCTGGCCAAAGCCGCCGAAGCTAACGCAACAGGAACCGATCGGCTGATGTGGGGCAAGCGACTAGAACAGATGTCGGCTTCGTGGGCAAAAGCCAAAAGCAAAAAAGCCAAAGACGACGTGGTCGACCGAGTCACCAAGTTGTTCGCCGAGCGCAACGGCGCCGAGAAAAAACTCGTGCAGCGCAAAGAGACCGCCAAGCAAGCAGAAGCGCGCCAACGCCTCGAGTCCGCGCTCGCCATGCCCGTCAAGGTGGGCGACAAAGTGAAAATTGTCGGCGGCGGCAAGCAGCAAGGTGAGGTTCTCGAGATCAAGCGCGACAAGTACCTCGTGCGCTTGGGCGGAGTGCTCTCTACCTGGGTGGACCGCAAGCAGTTTGTCCACTGGGGCCTCGAACTTTAAGTTTACCAAATGTTTTACGCGTTTAATGGCATGCGCCCGGTGGTTCACCCAACCGCCTTCGTTCACCCCCAAGCGAACGTGACGGGCGACGTGTGGATTGGCCGCGACGTCTACATCGGCCCTGGCGCAGTTCTTCGCGGAGACTGGGGCCGAATCACGGTTGGCGACGGCGCCAACGTGCAAGAAAACTGCATCGTTCACGTTTTTCCGGGACTTGATGTGGTACTGGAGGAGTCCGCCCACATAGGCCACGGCGCCATTGTGCACGGCGCCCACGTCGGACGCAACTGCCTTATCGGTATGAACGCAGTGCTCATGGATCAAGCCGTCATTGGTGCCGAGTCTATTGTTGGCGCCTTAAGCTTTGTGCCCCAGGGCATGCAGGTTCCGCCCCGGTCGGTTGTCGTGGGCAACCCCGCACGAATCGTCAAGGACGTTAGCGACGAGCAGCTCGCGTGGAAGACCGAAGGAACCGCGTGGTACCAGCGCCTTCCGCGGGAATGCGACCAAACGCTTGAAGCCTGCGATCCGCTTGAAACGGATCGTTTGGACCGCCCGCGCGCCGCCGAAGGCTACGCCCCCCGAACGCGGTAATTAACCGCGTTAATGCGGACTCCGCAACAAAAATTTGGGTTTATTAACAACTTGTTGTGCGTACGTGCAAAATTTTGTCATAGATTTAACGCCCAACTATTAATCACTTAAACATGAACCACCTTACTCAATCGTTGCGTAGACTGGTCGCTGCAGCCCTCGTGCTGTTGACTATGCCTGCATTTGCGCAGCTAAGCGGTACGTACACGATCAACCCCGCAGGAACGGGCACGAGCAACTACGCATCATTCTCTGCAGCAGTTACGGCATTGACTACCTCAGGTGTAAGTGGCCCGGTTACGTTCAACGTAACGCAAGGCACGTATACGGAACAGGTCACCATCAACGCAATTACCGGAACAAGCGCCACGAACAAAATCACCTTCAAGGCTGCAACGACCAACACGTTGCCCGTGAATGTCACGTTTGCTGGCGCAACTGCTACGAATAACTGGACTCTCCGACTTAATGGTGTAAACAACCTTGAGTTTGATGGCATCAAGTTTTCAAATACCAGCGCGGGCTTCACGGCAAACGTTAACCTCAATGGAACGACGTCGAACATTTCATTTTTGAACTGTTCGTTTACGGGAGCAGCGACAAGCACCTTGTCAGCGTTTTCGGCGTTCTTCTACGAAACCGGCTCATTCCAAACAGGAAACTGGACGTTCAATAACTGCCAATTTATCAATAACGCACGCGGAATTAACCTAAACGGCACGGCGGCCAACCCGCTGAATAGCCTTGTGGTTACGAACTGTTCATTTGCAACGACGTCTTTTGGTATTTACACCTTCTATGGTACGGCGCAGTTGCCCGGGACAACGGCCAACGTCAGCAATAATACGTTTGCGACAACGGGAACTTCATCGTTGAATGCTGTTATTCTCTATGGCTCTGCCGCCGTAACCTTTAACAACAACACGGTGAGCAACTATTCGGGTTCAGTTTTTTACTATCCGAACACCTTTACTGCGACGGAAAACACCGCCACATTTACTACAGTCGGACACGGCATTGGTGTAGTCGGGGCTACCGCAACACCCCCAACAAGTGTAAGCATTACGAACAATACCCTTTCTAATGTGATTTCTGTTTCGGGAACCAATTCGGGAATTGTCATTAGCGGCAACACGATTACGGCCCCGACGGGTTCTGGTATCACTCTTGCGTCGGCTGCTGGAACGTCTACGACGAACACCGGCGCCACCGCGCAGGGCTTTACGATTTCGAACAACAAAATTATTCAGTCGAACTCTTCAGGCCTGTATGGCATTTACTTCAGCGGCTACAACTGCGCTGCGGGTGCCGCAAATGTGTTTAACAACACGGTTGCTGCACAAATTCCTGCGTCGAATACGTATTACGGCATTTACCCATACCAATCGAAAAACGTCAACATCTACCACAACACGGTAAATATGACGGGCGGAAGCGCCACGGGAGGTCGTGCATTGTATGTAAACAACTTGTCTACTGGATTTGCCGCTACGGGTGTGAACATTCAAAACAACATTTTTGAAAACACAGGACTTGGGTACGCTGTAGAAGTTGCTACCACCTCAGCAATGGGAATGGTTGGCTCGTTGAGCAATAACGTCTACTTCGGCAATACGGTAAACCCATTCCGCTTGAATTCGGTGAACTACACGACGCTACCGGCATGGCAAACAGCCAGCACCAAGGACGCAGCTTCAGTTTGGGGTGATGTGATTTTCTACGGCCCCACGGATTTGCACGTTCAAAACGCGGTGGCCAACAACGTGGGCACCCCGATTGCTTCGGTAACCACAGACATGGATGGACAGACGCGCTCTGCTACCACGCCAGACGCGGGGGCAGACGAATACACGCCGTTGACCTGTTTGTCGGCTACGGTAATTAGTGTTCCCACCCTTGGCGGAACGACGGCCACCGTTTCTTGGACCACCACCAACACCCCGACCAGCTACAAAGTTCGCCACCGGACCAATGGTACTGGCGCTTGGACGACGGTCGCGCAAACCGCGGCGACCATCAACCTCACTGGGTTGACTTCATTCACTGCCTATGAGGTACAGGTTAAAGAATTCTGTTCTGCTACGGATTCTTCAATTTGGTCTCCTTCCACGGTGTTTACCACCGCGATTGTTCCTAACTGGACGGAGTCATTTGGTGGCGGATTCCCCCCAAGCGGCTGGTCTCGCGCTACGGGTCAACTAGGAAGTCCGACGGTGTTCACCTCAACATCTACTTCTAACTGGGGTTCTGGTAACTACGGAAACGTGGCGGGCACAACAAATGGTCTGTCTGCTCGCGTAAACCTTTGGAGCATCAACCACTTCCATTGGCTAATAACTCCTGCCATTGCCATTCCCAACAATGCCCTGACGTACCAAATTGAGTATAACCTGGCTCTAACCACCTTTTCCGGCGCCAATGCGACGTTCCTAGGTGTGGACGACACGCTCGCATTAATTGTTAGCTTCAACAACGGAGCAACGTGGGAGAAGTCGAACATCATTAAGACGTACCGATCAACGGACACCATCACTCCTACGGGTTCATTGGTGACGCTACCGGTTCCGTCGTCATGGAAAGGTCAGACGATTCGATTGGCTTGGTACTCACAGTCAACGGTTTCGAATGCAGACAACTACGTTTTTGTTGACAACTTCAGCGTGAAGGACAACGCAACCTGCCCGATCACGGCAACTCCTACGGTAACGTCTGGAACTGCTTGTGGACCTCAGGCGGTAACGTTGAACGCAACGTGGGCGAACACAGCGAACCACCAGCACATCTGGTTGAGCCCAACTGGGCGCGTGGTTGGTCAAGGCGCAAGCTTCACGACGCCAGTTATCACGGCTGCCACGACGCAGAACTCACAGTTGATCGTTAAAGACAACAGCGTAGCTCAAGTGCTTGGCGGACCGACGATGACGGCCACGAACCCAGCTGGTGGTGGTGGTAACTTCACCAACGGCACCTGGATATCGGTCAACCAAGCCATGTTGCTTGACTCAGTAACCGTAAA
>VGFU01000030.1 GCA_016868755.1 Bacteroidota bacterium
CCTGCGCAACGCGCTGAAAAGCCTTACCTTTAGCGCGCCAAGCGCGCTGGAATCGGTGGCCTCGCTGCGGGCCGAACAGCTCCGCGTCGACCAATTCATCGCGCTGGCCCACGCCTTGCGCCATGACACCGACTACGACCCACCGCGCTGAACTACGCCGCCTGCTAGCTGACCGGCAGGATTCCGCCGTCGTAGACCTGCTCGAAGGCATGCACTCGGCCGACGTGGCCGAAATCGCCCAAGATCTCGAAACCACCGAGGTGCTGGCGATGCTGCAGTTGCTGCCGGCCGAACGCTGGACCGACATCCTCGTCTATTTTGACGACGAGGTACAGTCGGAGATTCTCGAGAACTTTACCGGTAAAGAGATCGCTGAGGTCGTCCTCGAGAACATCGATTCGGACGACGCCGCCGACCTAATGGCCGACCTGTCAGAGGAAAAAAAGCGCGAGGTCCTACAAAACATCGAAGACGTCGAGTACGCCAAAGACCTGGCCGACCTCTTAACCCATGCCGAGGGCACCGCCGGCGCCCTGATGGCCACCGAGCTCGTGCAGGTCAACGAGAACTGGACCGTCAGCCGATGCGTGCGCGAAATGCGCCGCCAGGCGGAAGAAGTTGAGGTGGTGCACGCCGTCTACGTGGTCGACGACCACGACATTTTACTAGGCTCGCTTTCGCTCAAAAAGCTCCTCACCACCGGAGCCCGCACGCCCATCGCCGAAGTCTACGACCGCAGCGTGCGCTCGGTGACCTCGACCACCGACGAGGTCGAAGTCGCCCGTATCATGAAAAAGTATGACCTCTTTGTGGTGCCCGTGGTCGACGACATGGGTCGCCTGCTGGGCCGCATCACCATCGACGACGTGGTCGACGTGATTCAGGAGGAGGCTGACAGCAACTACCAGCTGCTGTCGGGTCTGTCCGACGAAGTTGAGGCCGGCGACGGCCTGTTTGAAATGACTCGGGCGCGATTGCCGTGGCTCATGGTGGGCCTTGTGGGCGGAATCTTGACCTCCACGGTCGTCGGCCGCAACGAAGGCGAGCTTTCGCTCCTGCCCCAACTGGCCTTTTTTATACCCCTAATCGGAGCCATGGGCGGCAACGTCGGCGTTCAGTCCTCGGCCATTGTCGTTCAGGGCCTCGCCAACTCCAACATGCCCGGCACCCTGTGGTCGCGGCTTTCGCGCGAATTGGGCGTGGGGCTTTTGAACGGACTCCTTTGCGCCCTAGCCATTCTCGCCTACTCCTGGGCCGTGGGCCACGGGCTGCTCTTTGCGGTCGCAGTCGGAATTTCGCTGCTCAGCGTGATCATTTTTGCGTCGCTCTTCGGAACCGCCGTGCCCTGGGCCCTCAACCACTACGGCATTGACCCCGCCTTGGCCACCGGCCCGTTCATTACGACGACCAACGACATCTTGGGGCTGAGCATCTACTTTGCCATCGCCAACGCGCTGCTCGGATGAGGGCCCTTCTGGTCGACACCACCCACCCTATTCTCGAAGACGGCCTTTCGGCGCTGGGCTACGTGCTGGACCGCTGCTATGCGGTGGCGTTGCCTGACTTGCCCATGTCGTCGGCCACCGGCCTCGTTCTGCGCGGACGCCTCGCCGTCGACGCCGCCCTGCTGGACCGCGCCCCCCAGCTCAAGTGGATCGCCCGCTTCGGCAGCGGAATGGAGCACATCGACTGCGCTGCCGCCGCGGCCCGCGGAATCGCCTGCCTGTCTGCGCCCGAGGGCAACGCCCCCGCCGTCGCCGAACACGCCCTCGGCCTCCTGCTCAGCCTCACCAAGCGCGTGACCTGGTCGGCCCGCGAAGTCGCCGCCGGACAATGGAACCGCTCCAGCAACACCGGTTGGGAACTTGCCGGAGCCACCGTCGGCATTATCGGGTACGGCCATACCGGCCCGGCCTTCGCCGCCCTGCTTCGCGGCCTTGGACTGCGCGTTTTGGCCCACGACGCCTACCGCACCGGCTTCGAGGGCGAGGCCACCCTCGCCCAAATCCAGGCGGAGTGCGACGTGATCAGCCTGCACCTACCCCTATCGCCCGAAACCAAGGGGTACGCTGACTACGCCTTTTGGCAGCAGTGTGCCCGCCAACCTTGGGTCATCAACACCAGCCGCGGCAACATTTTGCCGCTCGAAGACGCCTGGCGCGCGCTGAACGGCGGCCTAATTCGCGGACTCGGACTCGACGTGGTCGACCTCGAAAAGCCCAACCTCGAGGGTTTGAACGAGGCTTCGTCGTTTTGGAGCGAACTACTGGATCAGCCTAATGTGCTGATTACGCCACACATAGCCGGCTGGAGCACCCAAGCTTTTGCCCGAATGGCCAAAATTTTAGTGAATCGCATCGCGAATGTTGCGTAATGTTAATTTTTTGTTAACTTTGAATAACGTTAACTTAACATACGGACGCCATGAACAAGAACATCCTTTTAGTGGCGCTGTTGACATCCGGCTTGATCGCTCAAGCTCAGGACCTGCGCCCCGAACCCACCGCAACCGCGAATGAACGCGTAACCGTCGCCGATTTTGGCGACCGCACGGAGATCACGAAGTATTATTCGAACGGGCAGATTAAGGAGCGCGGGTACTACCGCGACGGCCAACGCCACGGTTCGTATGCGCTGTACACCGAAGACGGCGTGGCCGTAGTCCAAGGCCAGTACGTGCACGGCAAAAAAGTTGGCTTGTGGATGACCACCGCCGCCGACCAAAGCCAGCAGTACATGATCTTGTATGGCGCCAACGGCCAGGTTACGACCAAGTTTTTGGCCGTTAAGTAAGGGGCCCAATCCCCAATCAAGCATAGGAGGCCGGCCCGCGTGGGCCGGTTTTTTTTTGTGCTAGGGTCTGGTTGTGGGCGGCGCTTTAGTCGGCCGAAGGCCAAGGGCGCTAAGCTTCCGCCGCAATGATTATCTTCGCTCCCATGCGCTCTACCTACCTCGTTTTGGCTCTGACGTTCAGCGCCTCCGCATTTGCCCAACGTTCGTTTCAAGCCGTCAGCATTCGTGGAGGCTTTGGCAGCTCAACCTACGCGGGAGATTTTAACGGCGGATCTTTTGCCGCCGCCGCCAGCGAGGCCCGCGCCCACGCTGCGCTCAGCCTCGGCTTTCAACTGAATTCGCGCTGGGACCTCAGCACCGGCCTGGCCTACGGCAGCGTGTATGCGCAGTCAACCGAAGGCGTAAACGGTTTTACCGGAATCGACGTTCGCTCTACCTACCTGCAGCCGAGCCTGCGAATCACCAACTTCGCCGTGCCCTACGGCCGCTACTGGAAGCGCAACCCGTCAGCTCCGTACTGGTTTGCTCAGGTTTCGAGCGTGCTCAGCCAGTCGAAGTTTGCCACCAACGTTCCCTACCCGGGCGACACCGAATTTCACGAGGGCACCAACATCAGCCCCGCGCTGGGTGGCGGAATCGGCGTCACGCACCGCGTCAGCGAACACTGGTCGTGGTTTGCCGAGGGCATCCTTCAAAGCGTTACGGGCGATCGCCTCGAAGGCTTTACCCGCCCCGACCAAGAAGGCGGAGACGTCTTGCTGCAGATTCGCCTTGGAATGCTGTACTCAATCTACACCTGGGACTGAGCCGCGTCGAGCTCCTCGAGCACCGGCTTGAGCGTTTCGCTGGGCAACTCGCTCACATCCATATACATTAGGGCGTCCACGGTATTGAACTCCGGGTCGCGGTTAAACGCGATGACCTTGGCGTTTTGACCCACGTATTTTTTAATCAGCACAGGAAACCGAAGGTTGTGCGGCTCAATGTCGGCAATCAGGCGGTCAAATCGCTGAAGATCAGCGGGCTCGCTGTGGGCAATGAGCTCGCGGTCGCGCGGCCTGAGGCGCAGACGAAACCGCTTGCGGGGCAAAACATAGCGCGCCCAGTAGGCGTCCCTAAAGTGCTGGTTTAAGAATCCGAGCATCACTGCTTGGCTGTGGCGCGAATACGTGTTGGAGACCGACACCGAACCCACTACATACCGCAGCTGGCCCGGGTGGCGCAGGAGCACGTGCACGATGCCCTTCCACAAGAGGTACAGCGGCATGGGCTTGAGCTGGGCTTCGGGGACCACAAAGGCGCGGCCCATTTCGAGCGACTGGGCAAAAAAGCGGTGGGCTTCGCGCCGAATCCTGAAAAATCCGCTGAGGTAAAATGCGCGAATTCCGCCCTGGGGGTAGAGTTCAAAGCCCAATCCCAAGCGGTAGGCGCCCCAAATAGTCTGCTCGGACTCGTTCCAAAGTACCAAGTGGTGGTACTGGGCGTCAAACGGATCGAGGTCGCGGGCACGACCGCTGCCCTCGCCTACGCCGCGAAACGTGATTTCGCGAAGCCGGCCCAGTTCCTGAACCACCGCCGGAACCGAGCTGCCCTTGGCGAGGTACACCGCGAGGTCCCGGTGCCGCGTGAGCACCGCATCGGCCGGGAGCGCAGCGAGTTCGGCAGCGATTTCTGGCGCGGACCCCTCAGGCGCAATCGGCTCCAGACGCCGCAACGCAAAGAGCTTAAACTTCCAGCGGCGGGCCTTTTTGGGCTTGACGGTGCGCAGCTGGCGCCGGCGTTGGCGAATTAGGTCGGCAAAAGCTTGGGCGGACTGGTCCGCCTCGGGCTTGAGCGGCTTGCCCCAGCGCAGGTCGACGCTAAAAAACCAGCGCGGACGCACCGCTTCGATCGGTAGCAGCACGGTGCGCACCCAAGGACCGAGCAGGCCGAGGGCGTAGAAGTACCACGACAGCGAGGCCCGCACGTCGACCGGCATAACGGGAGCCCCCACCTCGCGCAAAAAGCGCTGGCTGGCGCGGGGCCACGGGCGGTCGTGCACGCCCCAGCGCCCGGGCGACCACGAAGACACCTCGCCGGCGGGAAAAATGACGAGCGCTCCGCCCTCTTCGACCCATTTTTGGGCTTCGAGGAGTCCGCGGCCCGAAGCCACCGGGTTGCGGTGCGCGCCTTCAAACGGAACCACTCCAATCAGGTAGGGCCTCAACGGCGCAATGCGCTCGAGCAGGGCGTTGCCGATCAGCCGCACGTCAGGGCGCACGGCGGCTATGGTTTGGAGCAGGGCGAGGCCATCCATGGCTCCCAGGGGGTGGTTGGCGGCAAAAACGACGCCCCCCGAACGCGGAATTCGGTCCAGGTCGCTCGGAAAGTACCGGAGTTTGATGCCGCGCGAAGCGAGCAGGGCCTGCGCAAATTCAGGCCCTTTGCGGTCGGCGTAGCGGGCGTAGACTCGATTGAGGCGGTGCCACCCGAGGAGCGCGAAGACCAGCCACAGCAGCGGTCGGGCGGCCGGGGCCCAGCCCAAGAAGCCGCGTACTTCGTCGATGGAAATCAGCGGCTTGGTCGTCATGCGGCAAAGTTAGTTCGGTGCCGTCAGCACCTGGGCGACTTCATGATTTCGTAACACCATGCGCAGCGGCCCGCCCGCGAGCAGCGTCGCCAGCGAATCGGCGTCGGGGCGGCGCACGGTGGTCAGCCGCAGTCCGTGCTCCGCGGTGGCGCGGTAGGGGCCGTTGAGGCGTTCGAGGGCGCGCGGAACGGCCACACGGTCGTCGTTCACCGCAAACCGGGTCGACAGGGCCGTGTGCTGGGCGGCGCGCACCAGCAGCCCTTCTTCGGCAAAAATTCGGTACACCTCACTCAGGTGGCCTTCAGACAAAAAGCTGAGGTCGCGGCTCGAAACGTCAATCAGCACCTGGTTTTCGTGGCGAATCCAGCACGGAACCTCCGGCGTCAGGGCGGCAAAGGGGCCCACTTCGGTTCCGGGGGCGTCGGGGTCGACGAAGGAGCGAATGCGGAGGGTGGTTCCGCCCTGCTCCAGGGGCTGAATGGTTTTGGGGTGGATGATGCTCGCGCCATAAAACGCCAGTTCGATGGCTTCGCGGTAGGGAACCTGCTCGAGGCGGACCACCGACGGAAACACCTTGGGGTCGCCACTGAGCATTCCAGGCACGTCCTTCCAAATACTCAAGCTGCTCGCCTTGAGCACGTTGGCGAAAATGGCCGCGCTGTAGTCGGAGCCTTCTCGGCCCAGGGTGGTCGTGCTGCCGTCGGGCGCGGCGCCAATAAATCCCTGGGTCACGGTGACCCCAGCGGGCTGGGCCAGCGCTTGGGCGGTGCGGGAAGCAGTTTGGGCCCAATCGACCGTGGCCCGGCGGTAGACGGCGTCGGTGGCCAAGACCTCGCGGGCGTCGAGCCAGGCCGCGTCCTGACCGTCGGCCTTCAGCGCCGCGGCGAGGATGCGCGACGAGGCCAGTTCTCCCAGCGAAACGACCGCGTCGTAGCGCGGGTTGTAGGCTTGAAGTGAGTCCACGCGCTCGGCCGCGGCCCAAAGTGCGTCAAGTTGGGCCTGAAGCTCGGTGTCGAGCAGACCCAGGTCGCGCGCCATCTGGCCGTGAAAGGCTTTAATGCCGTCGAGCTCCACGGCGGCGGCGGTGTCTCCCAACTCCCGAGCCTGGATGTAGCGCTCGAGGGCGTTGGTGGTTTTGCCCATCGCCGAAACGACAACAAGCAGCGGATGGGTTCCGTATTCGCGCACCAGGCGCACGGCGTTGCGCAGGGCCTCGGGGTCTTTGACCGAGGCGCCGCCGAACTTAAAAATGGACCACGTACTCACTGGGTGCGGGGGTATCGAAAGGTGAACTGGTAAAGGGCTTCGCCTGCCAACCGGCACGGAATCCAATCGCGGTTAAGGTCGGCTTCGAGGCCCTCATAAAAGTCGATTGCGGGCTGGTTCCAGTCGAGCACCTCCCAATGCAGGCGCTGGGCCCCTAGGGATTGTGCCCAGGCTACCGCCACTTCGAGCAGGCGGCGACCCAGTCCCTTGCCGCGGTAGGCTTCGAGCACCACCAGGTCTTCGAGGTGGGCGGTAAGGCCCTTCCAGGTCGAGTAGCGCCGGTGGCAGAGGACCAGACCCGCGGCCTCGCCTTGGGGGTTCCAGGCCAACCAGGCGTCAAAGTGCTGGGCCTCCAGGTCGGCGACCATTTGAGCCTCAGTAAGCGTGACTTCGTGGGGGGCGCGCTCAAATTCCGCCAGAACCCGAACCAATCCAAGCACCGCCGGCACGTCGGCCACGGTGGCTTTGCGAATCATTATTTCCACGGAATGGGCCTCCACAGGGCGAAAGTACAGCGATTCCGCTATCTTTACTGCAACCCATGATAACCACGAAATGAGTGCAGCACGCGCTATTACGCTGGGCGAATACTTGGTCGAAAACCAAGAAATGTTTCCCTACGCCAAAGGGGAGCTGACCGCCCTTCTTTCGGCCATTCGCTTGGCCGCCAAAGTCGTCAACCGCGAAATCAACCGAGCCGGAATCGCCGATATTCTCGGCGCCACCGACGACGACAACGTGCAGGGCGAGCGCCAAATGAAGCTCGACGTTTACGCCAACGATGTGTTTATCAAGGCTTTGCGCCAGCGCGGCGAGGTCGCCGGCGTCGCTTCTGAGGAGCTCGAAGACTTTATCGCCTTTACCGACCCGATTCACGCCAACGCCAAATACGTTGTGGCCATGGATCCGCTCGACGGCTCGAGCAACGTCGACGTCAACGTGTCGATCGGGACCATTTTTAGCATTTACCGTCGGGTAACCCCGGTGGGCACGCCCGTGCAGCTCGAGGACTTTTTGCAGCCGGGCAGCGCCCAGGTGGCTGCGGGCTACGTGATTTATGGCTCGTCAACGATCCTTGTCTACACCACGGGCCACGGCGTGCACGGTTTTACGCTCGACCCGTCGCTCGGAACCTTTTTGCTCAGCCACGAGAACATCCGCATGCCCGAACGCGGCGTGATTTACTCGATTAACGAGGGCAACTACGTGCACTTTCCCGACGGCGTCAAGCGCTACATCAAGTACTGCCAGGAGCTGGACCCGGCCACCGACCGGCCCTACACGTCGCGCTACATCGGTTCGCTTGTTAGCGATTTTCACCGCAACATGATCAAGGGCGGAATCTACATCTACCCCACCGGCACGAAGAGTCCGAAGGGCAAATTGCGCCTGCTGTACGAGTGCAATCCGCTCGCTTTTATCGCCGAGCAGGCGGGCGGACGGGCCACCGACGGGTTTCAGCGCACTTTGGACCTGAAGCCCGAGGAACTTCACCAGCGGGTGCCGTACTTTGCCGGCTCCACCGCGATGGTCCTCGAAGCCGAGGGATTTCTTCGCGGCTGAAGCTATTTGTGGCCGAACCCAATTCACTGTTAAGCATTTACCGCGGCGACCGCCGCTTGAACGAGTTTCTTCGCAATTGGGCGACCGCGTCGAGCGGAACGCGCGTGGCACTTTCGGGCGTGGCGGGTTCGCTCGCCTCAGTGGTTGCCGCCTCGGCAGTGCAGGAGCTCAAGCGCAGCGCGATCGTCGTGCGCAGCGACAAAGAAGAGGCCGCCTACTTTTTTAACGACCTCCAAAAGCTGCTGCCGGCGGGGTCGGTCCTATTTTTTCCGGATTCCTACCGTCGCCCCTACGCCGACCGCGACCAGGTGGACAACGCCAACATCGGCCTGCGGGCTGAAGTGCTGGACCGCCTGCGGAGCGACCGGCCCGTGGCGGTGGTCACCTACCCCGAAGCACTGGCCGAAAAAGTTATTACGCGCGGCCAACTCGACGCACGGAGCATGGAGGTCGCCGTGGGCGCCCGCCTCGACGTGAGTTTTTTAAACGAGTACCTTTTTGAGCTCCACTTTGAGCGGGTAGACTTTGTAGAGCAGCCCGGCCAGTTTGCGGTTCGGGGCGGAATCGTCGACGTGTTCTCGTTTGCCCACCCCGAACCCCACCGACTGGAGTTTTTTGGCTCTGAAGTCGAAAGCATCCGCACGTTTGACGTGGTCGACCAGCTCACGCTGGAGCGCGTGGACCGCATGACCCTGGTTCCGAACGTCGAAGACAAGTCCAGTGCCGAACGCCGCGAGTCGCTCACGGCCTATGCCGGTCCTCAGGCCCTGGTTTGGGTCGAACGGCCCGACGTGGCCCTCGAAAAGCTCGACCGGGTCTACCGCCTGGCCGAAGAGGCCTTTGTCGGACTGCACAGCGTGGTGCGGCGGCTCGAACCCCACGAGCTTTACCTGCGCGGAACCGAGTGGGACCGGGAGCTGGGCAGTCGCGGCTTCGCGGTGGACGGGGCGCCGAGCGAGTCCGCCTCATGGCAAACCCTGGCCCAACCCGCTTTTGCCAAGAAGTTTGACCTGCTCGCCCAAACCCTCGACGCCCACCAAAAAGCGGGGCGCGCGCTCTGGGTGATGTGCGGGCAAGAGAGCCAGCGCGAGCGGCTCAAGGCCATACTGCAGGACCAGCACGAGGGCCTCGAGGTGAACTGGATCGACGGGGCCCTGCACCGCGGCTGGGAAGATCCGGCGGCCGGCCTTATTGCGTACGTGGACCACGATCTGTTTGAGCGCTACCAACGCTTCACGATACGCGACCAGCACGAGCAAGCCCAAGCGTTAACGCTTAAAGAGCTTAACGCGCTTCAAGTGGGGGACTTTGTGGCGCACATCGACCACGGAATCGGCAAATTTGGCGGGCTGCAAAAGATCGACGTCGGCGGCGTCAAGCAAGAGGCCATTAAGCTGGTGTACCGCGACAGCGACGTGCTGTACGTGAGCATCCACAGCCTGCACAAGATTTCGCCCTACGCGACCAAAGAGGGCACGGAGCCGTCGCTGAGCAAGTTGGGTTCGCCGGCGTGGCAAAACGCCAAGAGCAAGACGAAGCGCCGCGTGAAAGAGGTCGCATTTGACCTGATCAAGCTGTATGCGGAGCGGCGCGAAGCCAAGGGTTTTGCCTACAGCCCCGACAGCTACCTGCAGCACGAACTCGAAGCCTCGTTTGCCTACGAAGACACGTCCGACCAGATGAAGGCCACCGCCGACGTGAAGGCCGACATGGAATCGACCATTCCCATGGACCGCCTGATTTGCGGCGACGTGGGTTTTGGCAAGACCGAAATCGCCGTGCGCGCCGCCTTCAAGGCCGTGGCCGACAGCAAGCAAGTGGCGGTGCTGGTTCCGACGACGTTGCTGGCATTTCAGCACTTTCGCACGTTCTCGAAGCGGTTGGACGGGTTGCCCGCGCGGATCGACTACCTCAACCGATCGCGAAGCGCCAAAGAAACGAAAGCGCTACTGCAGGGCCTCGAAGAAGGTAAAATCGACATCGTGATCGGCACCCACCGCATACTCGGTAAGGACCTGAAATTCAAAGACCTCGGACTGATGATCATCGACGAGGAACAGAAATTCGGCGTCAACGCGAAGGACAAGCTTAAAACGTTTAAAGCGAACATAGACACGCTGACGCTGTCGGCCACGCCGATTCCGCGCACCCTGCAGTTTTCGCTCATGTCGGCGCGGGACCTAAGCGTCATGACCACTCCGCCCCCCAACCGCCAGCCCGTCGACACCTACCTGATTGGGTTCAACGAGGAGCGGCTGCGCGACGCGATCAGCTACGAACTCAGCCGGGGCGGCCAGGTTTACGTGATCAACAACCGCATCCAAAACCTGAGCGAGGTGGCCGGAATGCTGCAGCGGCTCGTGCCCGACGCTCGCATTGCCACCGGGCACGGCCAAATGAACGGCCACGAGATGGAAGACCTCATTCTCGGATTCATGGAGGCCCGCTTCGACGTGCTGGTGAGTACGACGATTGTCGAAAACGGCCTCGACGTGCCCAACGCCAACACCATCATCATTCTCGACGCGCACATGTTTGGCCTCAGCGATTTGCACCAAATGCGCGGACGAGTGGGCCGCAGCAACCGCAAAGCATTTTGCTACTTGGTTTCGCCCCCCTTAGGCGGACTACCTGAAGAAGCCCGCAAACGACTGCAAGCGCTTGAGCAGTTTAGCGACCTTGGCTCTGGGTTTAAAATCGCTCTTCGGGACCTCGAAATTCGGGGCGCCGGTGACCTTTTGGGGGCGGAACAATCGGGCTTCATCAACGATTTAGGCTTTGAAACCTACCAAAAGCTGCTTGCCGAGGCGGTGGAAGAACTCAAGCAGTCCGACTTTAAAGACCTCTATGAGGACCAACGCGGCGGCTGGTCGCAAACCAAGGAGTGCCAACTCGACACCGACTGGGAACTCCTGTTGCCTGACGCCTACGTAAACTCGGTCGAGGAACGCCTGCGCATTTACCGCGAACTCGACGCCCTAACCGGACCCGAGGCCCTCGAGGCCTACCGCCTGGGGCTGGTGGACCGCTTCGGCCCCCTGCCAACCGCGGCCGAAAACCTGCTGCGTTCGCTGCACATTCGCTGGCTCGGCCAGTCTATGGGTATGGAAAAAATCCGCATCAAATCGGGCAAACTCATGGCCTACTTTCCCGACGACGCGCAGTTCAGCATTCCGGAACATGTTTTGGGTCAGTTTTTGCGGGACCTGCAGCGCAATCCGCAGCGCTTTCAAATGAAGCAAAAAGACCAACGCAGCTACCTCGTCGTCGACGCCGTGCGCTCGGTCGACGAAGCCATCGGATTTTTAACCTCGTGGTCCGAACCGCAACCAGAAACCAGCAACTAGCAACCAGCAACTCGCAACTCGCATGAACGCCCTCACCGCCACCGGCCTGCACAAACGGTACGCGTCGCACCACGCCCTGCGCGGCCTCGACATGGAAATTCCGCACGGAAGCCTTTTTGGCCTCCTTGGACCCAACGGAGCCGGAAAAACCACCTTCATTCGCATCGCCAACCGCATTTTGGCGCCGGACGAAGGCGAAATCCTGCTCTTTGGCCAACCCCTGGGACCTGAAACGGCGCGCCGCATCGGTTACCTTCCCGAAGAGCGCGGGCTCTACAAAAGCATGAAGGTGGGCGAACAAGCCATGTACTTGGCTCAACTGCGCGGACTCTCCGCTACCGACGCCAAGCAGCGCCTGCGAAGCTGGTTTGAACGATGGGAACTGCAGAGCTGGTGGGACAAAAAAGTCAGCGACCTGTCTAAAGGAATGGCCCAAAAAGTTCAGTTCATCACCACCGTGCTGCACGAGCCTGAACTCCTAATTTTTGACGAGCCCTTTTCGGGATTTGACCCCATTAACGCCCAGCTGATCCGCGAAGAAATGCTTCGGCTCAACCGCGAAGGCCGCACCATAATCTTTTCAACGCACCGCATGGAAAGCGTCGAGGAGCTCTGCAGCCACATCGCCCTGGTCAACCAAGGGCAAAACGTGCTGCACGGCAGCATTCAGGAACTCAAGGACCGCCACCGCTCCGGGCAGTTTGTGCTGCGGTACCGCAGTGCAGACGTGAAGGACGTTGTTCTGCCCGAAGGCGTTGAACTCACGGACCACCGCCGCGAAGCTGAGGGAATCGTGGTGGCCCAGTTCCGCGGCGGAATCGACGACGCGTCGCGCCTTTTGACCGCGCTCGCTCCGCACGTCAACGTGTACCAATTTGAAGAGGTGGTGCCCAGCATCCACGATTTGTTTGTCCAAACCGTTCAAGGCTCATGAAACCGTTTCTCCTCGTAGCCCAGCGCGAAATCACCACGCGCATCCGCAAAAAGAGCTTTTTAGTCATGACCGTGCTCGGCCCGGTGCTGTTTGTCGGACTCATGGTGGCTCCGACCCTCATCGCAATGTCGAGCGAAGCCGAAGACCTCAACCTCATCGTTGTTGACCACAGCTACGTGCTGCCGGGAACGCCGTCCATCGAAGGCGCCCAACTCGCCTACTTCGACCCCAAAGAGGTCACCGAGGAACAGGCCCTTGCCCTTGTGCGCGAGCGCGAAGACGTCGACGGACTGCTCTACGTGCCCGAATCGGTGAACAGCGACCCCGAGTTCAGCCTGAAAAACGCCAAACTCTACACCGAAACCACCGCGCCGCTGGGCATCGCAAGCGAGCTCGAGAGCCTGCTGGAGCGCTACGCCTACGAAGGCAAACTGCGGCACTTTGGCGTTGACCCGGCCGTGGTCACCCAGGCCAAGTCTGAGGCCACGGTGGAAGCTTTTGAGCTCAGCGAAGAAGGCAGCGAAGCCTCTGGCGCCGAAATCAAATCGGGAATTGGCTTTGTTGGCGGAATCTTGATCTACCTCTTCACCTTTTTATATGCGGCCCAGATCATGCGCGGCGTCATCGAAGAAAAAACCTCGCGCATCGTCGAAGTCCTCGTCACCAGCGTGAAGCCCACCCAATTGATGCTGGGTAAAATCTTGGGCATCGCCAGCGTAGGTCTGCTCCAGTTCGCCATTTGGATCGCCCTGACGGCCGCGGCCTCGACGGCGGTGGGCGCCCTCGGACTGCTGTCGCCCGATCCCCAGCAGGTTGCCGCCCTGGGTGCGGCGGGTCAAGCGGCTCCCGAACTCGACGGAATCCAAGCAGCCCTTGGCACCCTCGAGAGCCTCAACCTCCCCGGTTTGATCGGCATGTTCGTGTTTTATTTTCTTTCGGGTTACCTGTTTTATGGAGCGCTGTTTGCCGCCGTGGGCGCCGCCGTCGACAGCGAAACCGACACGCAACAGTTCATGCTACCGCTGACGCTCCCGTTGGTGCTGACGTTTATTTTGTCTACGAGCATCATCGAAAACCCCAACGGTCCGATCGCCGTGGCGCTGTCCATGATTCCCTTCTCGGCGCCGATTGCGATGATGATTCGCCTTCCGTTTGGCGTGCCCTGGTACGAGGTGGCGGCGAGCATGTCGCTGATGGTTTTGGGCTTCTTGGGTACGGTATGGTTAGCTGGGCGGATTTACCGCGTCGGAATCTTGAGCTACGGCAAAAAACCGACCTACGCCGACCTCTGGAAGTGGATTCGCATGAAGCCTTAAGCGCATGAACGCGACCGGAGCCACGGCTATTCTCGATCTGGGAACGAATACGTTCAACCTTCTGGTGCGGAGCGCCGACGGCGCCCTCGTGTTCAGCGATAAGGTTGCGGTTCGTCTTGGCGCCGGAGGCTTGCGCGACGGCGTTATTACGCCCGAGGCCGCCCAGCGGGCGGTCGAAGCCGTCGCCCAGCACGTGCGGAGCGCCCGCGCCTACGGCGCGGCGCGGAGCTTCGCTTTTGCGACGTCGGCCATGCGCTCGACCGCCAACGGCGCCGAGCTGGCCGCGCGCATCGAGCGCGAAACGGGGCAACCCGTGAACGTGATCGACGGAGACCAAGAGGCCGCGTTCATCGCCGCAGGCGTTGGCCAAGCGTGGCCCGAGCTGAGCGAGCGCCACCTCATTATGGACATCGGCGGCGGAAGCACCGAATTCATCGTTCGCGAAGCGGGCCAAAACCTGTGGGCCGCGAGCTTCGCTCTGGGGGTAACCCGGCTCAACGAACACTTTTTGCCCAACGATCCGCCCAACCCGCAGCAGTGGGCCGAGATCGACGTCCACATGGCGACCGAATTCGCTCCGCTTTGGCGCGCACTCGAGGCCTATCCCTGCGATCTGCTCGTGGGCTCAAGTGGCTCGTTTGACACCCTGTACAACGTGATGGCCCACCGCGATGGCCGGCCCGAACTGGAACTCGGTCAAGCGCGGGCGGAATTCGCCCTGGACCAATGGAACGAGACCTCCAAGGCGGTGCAGTCCGCCACGACCGAGGCACGACTTTTGATGCCTGGCATGCTCGCCATGCGGGCCGAAACGCTGCACTTCAGTGCGCGGCAAATCGACGTAGTTTTGGCCCGACTTAATGCACGCCGCATGCTCCTAAGCGGCTACGCCTTGAAAGAAGGTGTGTGGAGCAGCATTCAAGACCCCCAAAGCCCATGGCGCGCATACTGCTGGTAGAAGACGAGAAAGCGATTCGCAACGTGCTGCGAAACATCCTACTCAACGAAGACCCCAAGCACCTAATCGACGAAGCCGAAGACGGCGACCAAGCCATTGAGGCCCTTGACGCGTCCAGTTTTGACCTCGTGCTCTGCGACATCAAGATGCCCAAACGCGACGGGCTCGAAGTACTGGCCCACGCTATGAAGCACTACGGCGATACGCCGTTTGTGATGATCAGCGGCCACGGCGACCTGGATACGGCGGTTGGCTGCATCCGCAGCGGCGCCTATGACTACATCGCCAAGCCCCCCGACCTCAACCGCCTGATTACCACCATTCGCCAAGCGCTCGACCGCAAAAAACTGGTAGCCGAGAACCAGCGACTGCGCAAAAAAGTCGACAAGAAGTTTGAAATGGTCGGCGAATCGGCCTCCCTCGGGCAGGTGCGCGAGGTAATTGAAAAGGTTGCTCCGACCGACGCCCGCGTGCTGATTACCGGACCCAACGGCAGCGGCAAAGAGATCGTCGCCAACCAAATTCACCAGCTTTCGGCCCGATCGCGCCAAGCCTTTATCGAGGTAAACTGTGCAGCGATTCCATCTGAACTCATTGAATCTGAGCTTTTTGGACACGTTAAAGGCTCGTTCACCAGCGCCATTAAGGACCGCAAAGGCCAGTTTGAGTTGGCCGACGGCGGAACCCTTTTTCTCGACGAAATCGGCGACATGAGCCTGTCCGCTCAGGCCAAAGTGCTGCGTGCGCTTCAAGAAAACTGCATCACCCCGGTGGGCAGCGGCAAGTCCATTTCGGTTAACGTGCGGGTTTTGGCTGCCACCAACAAAGACCTCAAGGCCGAAATTGCGGCGGGGCGGTTCCGCGAAGATCTTTACCACCGCTTGAGTGTGATTGTGGTGGAGGTTCCGGCCCTCAACGACCGCCGCGACGACATTCCGTTGCTCGTGGACCACTTTCTTGGGCAGCTCGAGGGTTCCGCCAAGCGCATTTCGCCCGAAGCGCTAGCCTACCTTCAGCAAATGGA
>VGFU01000031.1 GCA_016868755.1 Bacteroidota bacterium
GGGTTTCACGTGCTTTCGGGCGGAATTTTTGAGGCTACCCAGCTCCACCAATGCAGCGCCAAGTACCCCGAAGGCGCGAGCGAGCTCGAAGCAGTTGGCTTAACCTGGCAACCATTTGATACGCTTCACGCACCCCGCGTTCGCGAAGCGGTGGTGGCCTACGGTCTTCGCCTCACCGAAGAGCACGCGTTGGCCAACGGAACCACCTTGGTCGTGGGAGCGGTCGAAGAAGTCCACCTTTCACCGAGCGTGCATGTAGCCGCGCGCGGACTGGTGCAGCACCCCGTGGACCTTCTGCTTGCTCAAGGCCTCGACACCTACCACCACAGCCATGCGGTGGTTTCGTTGAGCTACGCCCAACCCGACCGCCAACCTTCGACGCTCTAGAACGTGCGCGGCGTAGCCAAATCCAACCTGCCCCAAAAGGACTGCGCACAGTGCGGTAGGCCGTTCACCTGGCGCAAAAAATGGGAACGCGACTGGGACCACGTCAAGTTTTGCTCGGACCGTTGCCGGAGCGAGTCCAAGAAAAAAACCGAGCAATGATCTTACGCTTAGTCCTCGGCGACCAGCTCAACCCGCAGCACTCGTGGTTTCGTGAAGTTCGCACCGACGTGGTCTATGCCCTTTTTGAGTGCGTCGAAGAGCTCCGCTATGCGCCCCACCACCGCCAAAAAATGCTGGCCTTTTTGCACGGAATGCAGCAGTTCGCCTCGGAACTGCGGAGCAAAGGCCATCAAGTGGAGCACTGGACGCTCGACGACCCGCGCCAAAAGGGCAGCCTGCGCGCCAACCTCGAGGCCCTGAGGAACGAGCTCGCCAAAACCGCTTCCTCGGTACGTTTGGAGTACCAAGAGCCCGACGAATACCGGGTAGACCAGGACCTGCTTGGCCTTGGGACCCGCGTGCCCAGCGAGCACTTTCTGACCGAACGCGGCGCGGTAGCCAGCCATTTTGCCGGCAAGAAAACCTACCTCATGGAATCGTTTTACCGGGCGATGCGCGTGCGCCACCGCGTACTTCTCGACCAAGCGGACCAACCCGAAGGCGGAAGCTGGAACTTTGACAGCGACAACCGATCCGCCTGGGACCCAAAGCAGGCGGTTCCAACCGAGTGGCGGGCGCACCATGACCTCCGGGAGCTCGATGCCCGCTTGGATCGCCACAGAATTCCGCGCTGGGGCGACGCATTAGCCGACGATTTTCCGTGGCCGGCCCACCGCCGCGAAGCGCTCGAACTCCTCGAACATTTTGTGGCCCATGGCCTTACAAAGTTTGGACGCTTTCAGGATGCGCTCGCCGAGAACCATGATTTTCTGTTCCATAGCCGGCTTTCGTTTGCACTCAACACCAAAATGCTTCATCCGCGTGAAGTGATTGACGCCGTTGAGTCAGCCTGGCGCCGTGACCCGCAGACCTACCCCCTGCCGGCGGTCGAGGGTTTCATCCGCCAAATATTGGGCTGGCGCGAATACGTCCGAGGGATTTACTGGGCCAAGATGCCCGAATACGCCAACCTCAACTACTTCAACCACCAACGCCCGCTGCCGCAGTGGATGTACACGGGCAAAACCCAGATGCGCTGCCTTCAGGTCGCGATCGGCCAGAGCTTGCGCACCGCCTACGCCCACCACATTCAGCGACTGATGGTCGTTGGCAATTTCGCGCTCTTGGCTGGCTTTGACCCGCGCGAACTCGACGCGTGGTACCTCGGAATCTACATCGACGCCATCGAATGGGTCGAAATGCCTAATACCCGCGGCATGAGCCAGTTTGCCGACGGGGGAATCGTCGGAACCAAACCCTACGTAAGCAGCGGCGCCTACATCCACAAGCAAGGCAACCACTGCGGGTCGTGCGCCTACTCGGTTACCGAAAAAGTCGGTCCCAACGCCTGCCCATTCAATGCGCTGTACTGGCATTTTTATGCGCGGAATCGCGACCTTCTCGAGCGCAATCCGCGCGTGGGAATGGTGTACCGAACCTGGGACAAAATGAACCCCGATCACCGCGAAGCTTTACTTGAGTATGCAGATCTTAATTTAAATAATATCAATTTATTATGATTGTATGGTGGGTTCGTCACGACCAGCGGCTAAGCGACAACCCCAGCTGGGAATTTGCGCGCAGGCAGGCCGAGGAAACAGGCCATCCGCTGCGCGCAGTCTTTGCCTGGAACGGGCTCGATTCCGCCCGAGGACTCGGCGGAATTCCGCGCATGAGCCCCCAGCGCATTCAGTGGACGCGCGACGGCCTTGACTCCCTAGCACACGAGCTTGAGGCGCTCGGAGTAAAGCTGATCCAGACGCCGGGAAGCATGGCCGAATGGCTCCGCATCCAGCAGCCCAAAACCCTGGTTTACAGCCGCGGCGTAGCGAGCGAAGAACGGCAGTACGAAGCTGACGTCGACAACCTAGGGCTTCAGGTACGGCGATTTTGGGCGCACACGCTCCTGACGCCGGACCAAATTCCCGGAGGCCTCGACCGGTTTCCGCACACGTTCACACCGTTTAGGCACCGAGTAGAACGCGAAGCGTTTGAATTTGAACTGGATGAGCTTGCGGTGGATCCTATCACCACGAGCCCCACGTCACCCGATAACGCGTTTCCCTTTGCCGCCGGCGAAGCCGCGGCCCTGGCCCGGCTGAACGCCTACCTCGCCCATCCTGACGGCGCTGCCGCCTACAAAACCCGCCGCAACGGCCTGATGGGCACCGAATTCTCGACCAAATTCTCGCCGTGGCTCGCCTCGGGCGCCCTCAGCCCCCGGCGCATTTGGCAGGCCTGCCTTGACCTCGAGGACCAGCTCGGCGGGAGTCCAGACGTAGAGTGGATCCGCGTGGAACTGCTGTGGCGCGAGTACTTTCAGTGGGTGGCCTACCAAGCGGGCCCTCAACTTTTTCAGAAGCGCGGATTTCGCGAAGTTCCGCCCAAAAACGGGTTCAACGCCAAAGCCTTTCAGCGCTGGGTTGACGGTACCACGGGAGACGAGCTGGTCGACGCGGGCATGCGCGAGCTCGCCGCAACGGGATTCAGTAGCAACCGAGCCCGCCAAAACCTAGCATCGTTCCTCATTCACGACTTAGGACTCGACTGGCGCTACGGAGCGGCCTACTTTGAATCGCAACTGCTTGACTACGACCCAGCGAGCAACTGGGCCAACTGGGCCTACATCGCGGGCGTGGGCAACGATCCGCGCCCCGTGCGCCGCTTCAATACGGCCAAGCAAGCCGCAGACTACGATGCTAATAATGCGTTTCGCGCGCATTGGCTCAGGGCGTAAAACGCCCCAAGTTCCGCGCTAAATTACGGTATGCAACACGACCTAAAAATCATCGCCCTCTATGTTCGCGGACTGTTTTACCGGTACGACAATCCGCGAAGCGGAATTCTCTTAAACGACACGTTGCTGATTCAGGAAATGCTGCGCCGGCGTGTGCTGGCTCCACACCCGCTCGACGATACGCGCGGAATTCTAACCTCTCGCGGCGAACGCTGCGCCAAAGACATTGTGCACAAGCTCATTCGTCCGTTGCTGTACATTGTGTTCAGCGCCTTACTGGCTATGGCCCTATTTCGGTCGTGAGGGGAACAGCTGCAAGGTTCGCCGGAGCCGTCGGTGCGTGGATCCTTTCTACCGCCCTGCTCTTCGGACAAACCCAGTTTTGGTCATCATCAACGCTCAAATTGGGTCTAACCAAGAGAATAGATTGGGTGCCCTCTATCGAACAACGTTGGGGAAATAACGAATTCCAGCATTTTACCGATTTGCGCCTCGCCTACACGACCCGCTCTGACCTCAAAGGATTTTATGAATTCCGTGCACCGTTGAATGCCAATGTTCGCCCTCGCCACACGCTAGCTGTCGAGCAAAAATTCAAGCTCAAAACCTTCGGAACCCATTTAGCGGATGTCACCTTGGGCGCCCGCTACCATGTGAACCGCGCGGCTTCGGTGCGCTACGGAATGTACCTCGAACGCAAGTGGGGCCGATGGGCACCCGAGGCGAGCGCCGAAGCCTGGTTTGAGCAGTTCAACCCTGCATCGCCGTTGCGGCGCACCCGTTACGTGGCCGGAATAAACTACTTCCCGGTGAAAAAATGGCGCGCTTCGCTAGCCTACGGCCTCCAGCACGACTTCCGTGCCTCGGGCGAACTCGATGAAACATTTCCCGTCGTCCGTTTGGGGCTTCGCTACGCCCCCTGATTCCAATCGAAATGGGCGAGATCAGATCGCCGAACGCTATGTTGCGCGCCCGTCGCCAGGTTTTTTAGCTGCACGGAATCGGCCGCCTGCTCCATTGACCCCGTTAAGGCTACCCAAGAAGCTCCGATGCGCTCGGCGTGGTCGAACTGCTTTTTAATTTTTGCGGGCTCTGGGTATAGTACCGTTCGGACTCCGGCGGCGCGCAGATCCGATGCCACGAGGTAGGCGTAATCGGCTTCGGCGTTGCTAAACTGCACCACCAACACCTGAGGACCCGAAGCCAAGCTCGGAACGCGGTTCAGCTCTTCCAGGCAGAGCACGATGCGGTCCAACCCAAAGCTGATTCCTACTCCGCTCAAACCTGGAACGCCAAAAATTCCCGTTAGGTTGTCGTAGCGGCCGCCGCCGCCCACACTGCCCATCGCCACTTCGGTCGCCTGGACCTCAAAAATGCAGCCGGTGTAGTAGTTGAGTCCGCGCGCCAAGGTTATATCAAGGGCTAAATCCCCGGAGCGTCCTGCGCGCTCAATCAGCCACTGCAGTTCGTCAACCGCCTTCATTCCCTGTTCTGAGGTCGACAACCAACGGCGCATTTGCGCGAGGGTTGCTTGCAGGTCGCCCGAAGAATGAAGGGCAGGCTCCAGCGCGGCGCACTGGACGTCAGTGAATCCTCGCTCCCGCCATTCGGCACGCACACCGTCCACACCAACCTTGTCGAGCTTATCAAGCGCCAACGTAAAGTCGACGAGTCGGTCGCCAATTCCAGCGACTTCAGCGATTCCGGCCAGCAGCCCGCGGTGGTTCACGCGGACCACAACGTGGAGTCCGAGCGCCGCAAAGGCTTGGTGGTACATCGCCACGAGTTCCACCTCTTGCCACAGGCTGCGGCTGCCCACCACGTCAGCGTCGCACTGGTAAAACTCGCGAAAACGGCCTTTTTGCGGGTTATCAGCCCGCCAAACAGGCTGAATTTGGTAGCGGCGAAACGGCATCGCTAGCTGCCCGGCGTGCTGGGCCACGTAGCGGGCAAACGGCACCGTCAGGTCGTAGCGCAAGGCCTTGTCCGCCAATTCAGACGCCTTCGGCTGCTGCAGGTCGGCCACTGACTTCATGAAATCGCCCGACCGCAGAATTTTAAAAATCAAGCGATCCCCTTCTTCGCCGTACTTACCCATCAGGGTGTCCAAGTTTTCAAACGACGGCGTTTCAAGGGGCGCAAAGCCGTAGCGCTCAAATACCGACTGCAGCACGCCTACCACGTAGCGTCGGCGCAGCACATCGGCGGCGGCAAAATCACGGGTTCCCTTGGCGGGTCGAGCCTGACTCACTTTACTAACTTTTTGTATTTGAACTTCTTGGGCTCAACTCCGCCACCAAGGCGCTTTTTCTTATTCTCCTCGTAGTCACTAAACGAACCCTCAAAGTAGTACACCTCAGAATCGCCCTCAAACGCCAAAATGTGGGTACACACGCGGTCAAGGAACCAGCGGTCGTGCGAAATAATTACGGCGCAGCCCGCGAAGTACTCGAGGCCTTCTTCAAGCGCGCGAAGCGTGTTGATGTCGAGGTCGTTGGTAGGTTCGTCAAGCAGCAGAACGTTGCCCCCTTCCTTCAGCGCCATGGCCAAGTGCAGGCGGTTGCGCTCCCCTCCCGACAGCACACCCACTTTTTTCGATTGATCGCCACCGCTAAAATTGAACCTCGAGAGGTACGAGCGCGAATTCACAATCTGACCGCCCATCTCAAACTGTTCCTGGCCGTCGGCGATGATTTCAAAAATCGACTTGTCAGCAAAAAGCTTGGCGTGCGTTTGGTCGACGTAGCTGATTTTCACCGACTCACCTACCTTAAACTCGCCCGCGTCGGGTTTGAGCTGGTCCATCACCATCCTGAATATGGTCGTCTTACCCGCGCCGTTGGGCCCAATAATGCCCACAATGCCGGCGGGCGGAAGCGTGAAGTTCAAATCTTCATACAGCAGCTTGTCCCCAAACGCTTTCTTCACGTGCACCGCATCGATGACGTGGGTGCCCAAGCGCGGTCCGTTGGGAATGTAGATCTCCAAACGTTGCTCCTTGTCCTTCTGTTCCTCGCTCATCAACTTATCGTAGTTGTTTAAGCGCGCCTTGCTTTTCGCCTGGCGTCCCTTCGGATTCATGCGCACCCACTCAAGCTCGCGCTCCAAGGTCTTGCGGCGCTTGCTGGCTTGCTTTTCTTCTTGCTCGAGTCGCTTGGTCTTCTGGTCGAGCCAGCTCGAGTAGTTTCCTTTCCACGGAATTCCCTCGCCGCGGTCAAGCTCCAAAATCCATCCGGCCACATTATCGAGGAAGTAGCGGTCGTGCGTCACGGCGATTACCGTACCCGGGTACTGCTGAAGGTGGTGCTCCAACCAGAGAATGGATTCCGCATCAAGGTGGTTCGTCGGTTCGTCGAGCAACAAAATATCGGGATTCTGCAGCAGCAATCGGCAAAGGGCCACGCGGCGGCGCTCACCACCCGAAAGCACCGAAATGGGCGTGTCGCCGTCGGGCACCTGCAGCGCGTCCATCGCACGGGCCAAAACCTGGTCCAGTTCCCACGCGTTGGTGGCGTCAATCTTGTCTTGAAGTTCAGCCTGGCGAGCCATCAGCTTGTCCATGGCGTCGGGGTTTTCGTACACCTCCGGTAGCCCAAACTGGTCGTTGATCGAATTATATTCCTCAAGTACCGCCACCGTCTCTGCCATGCCCTCTTTCACGATGTCGATAACGGTCTTTGACTCGTCGAGCTGAGGCTCTTGTTCCAGGTATCCGATGCTGTAGCCCGGAGAATACACTACGTCTCCTTGGTAGCTTTTGTCGATGCCCGCGATAATTTTGAGCAAGGTTGATTTACCCGAACCGTTAAGACCGATAATACCAATTTTGGCCCCGTAGAAAAATCCGAGGTAAATGTCTTTAAGGATCGCTTTATTGTTGTTCGGAAGGATTTTACTCACTCCCGACATCGAGAAAATAACTTTCTTGTCGTCTGCCATGATTGATGCGGATTGAACCGCAAATATCGGGATTATCTGCGGGCGGCCGCGGCATAATTAATGTACTTTAGCGAGCCATGCGGAATTTTTTATGCATCCTGGCGCTGGCCGCTGCGCTGCCTTGGGCCCATGCGCAGCAGCGCGTGGTTTTTCAAGGGTTCGTCACCGAAGAACGGTCTGCCGAACGCGTGCCCGACGTTATGATTGTCAACGCCCGATCTGAAGAACGCGTGGCCACCGACCGAAGCGGTCGGTTCCGCATCGAAGCCCGACTGCACGACACCCTTGTTTTTAGCCGTCCCGGCTACGGCTACCGCTACCAAGTGGCCCGCCAGGCTGATTCCGTTCACGTAACCTTACCCCCGCGCAATTTTCTCCTTCAAGAGGTTCCCGTAACGGCCTACAAACTGACGAGCAACCTTCCGCGCGAAATCGAACTTAAGGAACCCGCACGCCCGAGCGGAAGCGCGATCGTCGTGCCCAAACCGGCGACGCCCACGCTCGCCAATCCGATTGACTTCCTGTACGATCAATTTGGCAACCGACCCCGGCAGCTGCGCGAACTGGCCGCGCTTGTCGAATCCGATCAGTACCGCAACCAACTGAACGAGAGCCGCAACCGGGTGGCACTATTTGAACTCACGGGACTTACCGAAGCCAAGATGGAGGAGGTTTTGCTCTTTTGCCGCTACAACCAAAACGCAATTCGCACGGCAACCGACTACGAGCTCTTGGTGAGCCTGGTTGCTTGCTACCAAGAGTTTGAACAGCGCCAAGGGCTTCAGCCTTAGCGGCTGTAGTTCGGCGCCTCCTTGGTAATGGTTACGTCGTGCGGATGGCTTTCAGCCACCCCGGCGGCCGTGATGCGCACGAACTGGGCCTTTTCTTGAAGCGTTGCGATGGTAGCCGCCCCGCAGTAGCCCATGCCGGCGCGAAGTCCGCCCACAAACTGGTACATGACTTCGTTGACGTGGCCTTTGTAGGGAACCCTGCCCACAATGCCTTCAGGAACCAGCTTTTTGACGTCGTCTTCAACGTCCTGAAAGTAACGGTCCTTCGACCCCGCTTCCATGGCTTCGAGCGATCCCATGCCGCGGTAGCTCTTGTAGCGCCGTCCGTCCAAAATAATGGTGTCGCCCGGAGCCTCCTCGGTTCCGGCGAACATGGAGCCAAGCATAACGCTGTCGGCGCCCGCCGCGATGGCCTTTACGATGTCGCCGGTGTAGCGAATTCCGCCATCGGCAATTACCGGAACGCCCGAACCTTTGATGGCTTGCGCCACCGCCATGACCGCACTGAGCTGCGGAACGCCCACGCCCGCGACCACTCGGGTGGTACAAATCGAGCCGGGACCAATACCCACTTTTACGGCATCGGCGCCCGCCTCAACCAGGTACTTGGCGGCTTCGGCCGTGGCAATATTGCCCACCACCACGTCGAGGTGCGGAAAAGCCTTTTTAATTTTTTGCAGCACATCGACCACGCCGCGGGTATGCCCGTGCGCCGTGTCGACCACAATGGCGTCGACGTTGGCGTTGACGAGTTCCGCTACGCGATCCAGCACGTCTCCGGTCACTCCGACCGCCGCGGCCACGCACAACCGGCCAAAGGCGTCAATGTTGCTGAAGGGTTTCGTGCGCTTTTTACTGATGTCGCGGTAGGTAATCAGGCCCAGTAGCGTTCCGTCAGACTTGACCACAGGCAACTTCTCGATTTTGTTGCGCTGTAAAATGACTTCGGCCTGCTCCATGGTCGTGTTTTCGGCGGCCGTAACCAGTCCTTCGGCCGTCATGACCTCGCCCACGTGGCGGCTGTCGTCGTGCTCAAAGCGCAGGTCCCGATTCGTGATAATTCCGATTAGTTTTTTGGCTGCATCAACCACGGGAATTCCGCCAATTCGGTATTCGGCCATGAGCCTTTTGGCTTCGCCTATCGTCGCGTCGGCCGTCAAGGTGACGGGGTCGAGGATCATGCCCGACTCGGCGCGCTTGACTTTGCGCACCTCCATGGCCTGGCGCTCGGCCGTTAGGTTCTTGTGGAGCACGCCGATTCCGCCCTCCTGCGCCATCGCAATCGCCATTCCTGCCTCGGTCACGGTGTCCATCGCCGAAGAAACGATAGGAACTTTAAGCTCAATGTTGCGGCTGAACCGAGAGGCCAAGCGCACGTCGCGCGGAAGCACTTCAGAAAAAGCAGGAACGAGTAGTACGTCGTCGTAGGTGAGGTACTCACCGAGAATTTTGGAACCGAAGTCAGCCATGGCAACTTTAGATTAAGTTGCATGCAAAAATACGAAATCCGCCTCGAGAACCGGGGCGGATTCCGCAATAAGTTATGAACCTATTTACCTAGTACAGCAAATTCAGCGTGCCGCGGCGCTCCACGAGCTCACCTTCAATGCTTCGGTATCGCAACTGGAAGGTATATACTCCCGTGGGCGCAAACGTTCCATTAAGCTTGCCGTCCCAACCCTTAGCCTCGTCTTTGGTCTCAAAGACGCGCTGACCCCAGCGATCGTAGATCTCCAAGCTGTAGCTGTTCGGGACGACGTACACCTGAGCAGGCTTCCAAACGCGGTTCGCTGCTACGTCAGACTTCGGATTAAAGCTGTTGGGAATAAATACGCGCGGCTTGAATTCAGCCATAGCTGTGGTCGACGTTGAGCGGAATACCGATCCATCTGCATCGCGGAACACGAGCGGATTTGGTCCTTCCACGGCTACGACTCGGTAGGCCAGCAGGCCGCTGTAGTCGCCAAGCGGGCGGGTATTGTCCAAGAAGAACGTGTCCTGTGTTGATCCTACCAGCTGGTATCCACCGGCGGGCTGAACAGCTCGGTACACCTCATAGCGGTCCACTCCGCCCATGTAATCGCGGTACGGATTCCACTTCAAAAAGTTGGTGAGGTTGTCTTGTTCGTCAATTTCGAGCACCATGGTCCGGCCAATATTGGAGGCCGTGTCAATGTTTCCGCAGCTGTCGGTCGCCACAAAACGGTACACGTAGCGGTGGTCGCTGGGGTTAGCCGTAAAGTCCTTAAAGCGGTACTCCCATGGTCCGGTTATCGGCTTCGGAAGGAGGCCAAGCGACTTAAACGGCGCACCCAACTCGTCGGCACGCTGCACGTCGAAGTGCACGATGTCGGCATCTTTATCAATGAAGCAAACCAGTTCCACCCCGTTGTCGTCACGCACGCTCGTCTTAGCGAGGTACAGCAAGCGCGAGCGCTGAACCGCCAAAGAGGTAATGCACACTTTGTTGGACGAGGCCGTTTTCACTGTGGCGGTATCAATAGCACGCACGTACCAGCAGTACGTGGTACCGCTACTCAAATTGCGCATGCTGAACGTTGAGTCGTTGCCTGATTTAATGCCCACGAGGGTTACCGTGGTCGCTCCGCCGGTCGGCGTTTCTTCCATCCAGATCTCGTACTGCTTCACGCCTCCAGTTCCCCAGCCCTTGTAGGTGTTCCAACGAAGGCGCATGATTCCTTCGCACGGATCCATGTTCTCGCTGAGCACCATGTTGTTCGCGGCGCGCACCAGCAAATCTGAACTCATGTTTCCGCACGAGTCCGCCGAAATCACCTTGTACTGGTCTTTTACGCTTTCAATTGATCCGGGAATCAAATAAGGCATCGCGGTACCTGGCTTAATGGTGTCAATCGGACTCCACACGCCTCCTGCGCCCATCTTAAGCAAATAAAAGTCCACGATGTCGTTGCTGGCTCCGGGAGTCCACGCAATCACTACCTGGCCATTTACTACCGAAACGCTGTCGATTACGATGACGTCGTTATTTACTTGGTCGGAATAAAAACCTGACTTACTTGAGCTCACGCAACCGGTGGCGGTGCGAATTTGATACTCTAGGTTTTGTCCGCAAACGTTCACGGTATCGCGGTACGTCAAGTTGCTCGTGGTGTCAATTTTTTGCCAAGCACCCGACGGAAGGCTTCGACGCCAAACTTCAAAGGGCTGACTGTAGCTCGTGCGGGTGGTGTTCCAACTCAGATCAGCCACATAAGAATTTGTCGGTGGCAACGAGTTTAGCGTCAATGCCATCGTCTGAAGCGTGTCGCTCGGTACCGACAGGTAACCACACCCGCCCTTTGAGCGCACATAGTAGTAGTTTGCGCCTGGGCCCGGCGTCAAGTCGGTGTAGGACAGCGAGCTGTAGTTCTTCACCGTGTCAATCGCGGTAAACGGTGTGGTGGGACTTGTTGAATGATAGATGATGTACGCATCAAAATTCATCCCCGTATCGGCTGGGAAACCCCAATTGATACCGACTGTTCCGTTGCTGTTAATTGTTGCACAGGCATTGGACATATCAGGTGGGACTGGGATTGTAGATACCACATAAACCACTACCGACTTAACCGAAACGGCCGGAATGGGACAAAAGTTGTCCTGCATTCGCATCGCAAACGTGTAGGAATTTGTTGGGGATCCGCACTGGGTGCCCTGGTAGGCAATGTGGTTGCACGAGGTCTGCCAGTTAAACAAAATTTCATTGTTCAATGGGTTCGTCAGCGTGGTTTGTGGCGAAACCGGCACAACGGTAGCGCAAGGAGGATTTAAGCAGCCCGAATTCGCATTTGATAACGGGGTACCGAACTGTCCACCGCTCGGGCTAAACCCAATCGTTTGGGGTAAAAAGTTGGGAAGGAGTTGCGGGTCCTGAGACACCAGGTTAAACCGAACAATTTGTCCAGCAAATACCGTGGCTTCGTAGTACACCGTGTCACCATTTTGAACCACAGGCGTGATTTGCGGAAAGCCAGGAATATTCGTGACAGCAAGTGTGGGGGGGGTGTTGGGGGAACCTGTCGGAAGGCTCGGACAGTTGCTCTTAATTGCCATTGGAATATCGCGGAACACCTCAGCAATCAGCTGTCCACAACGGTAGGCAGAAACCTTGATTGACGTCGCAAACGAACCACCTGCTGACGGGTTCAAGCTGATGTTGCCTGTAATGTTATTAAGCTGCGCAGGGGTTCCTCCGTTAGGTAGAGGGCTTGTCGCTGAATAAGGCGAAGTATACAAAATTGGCGTACCCGAGGTCGTTAGTGAGGGCGCCCAGTTGTAGTAAATTGAGTCAAGGTCGTCGTCAAACGCGAACTGAGCATAGGTGTACTCATATCCTGTACAAATAACCGATTTGGGTGGCTCAAGAAAGCGCGGAGACGAATCGTAGCAAGGATTTGTATTTTGCTGATTGCCGTTGATGCTGTAGGGATACATTACAGCTCGCAAAAACAAGTTTTGCGAACCGGGGTTTTGCAGGTTGGTGAGCGTATTGGGGCGGCAGCAAAGCGAGTAGCTAAAGGTCCAGCCTGTCGCCGGAGGGGTGCCCGTCAAGTTTATAAATGCTGACTCGTAGCGGGCTTCTTCCAACGCACCTTCGCCACTCGCCGAAACGTTACACCGAATCGGTGAAGGAGTTTGGTAGCACGTGGGCGAAACGTCGGTGTTGGTGCCAACCTGGGTCAACGTGATGGTTCCCGCAGGCGAATTGGAGTTGAGCGGAACGGTCCCGCCGGGAAGCGTAGCGTTGCCACTACCGCAGTCCCGATACAAAATCATGTAGAACTTAAACTTGCCTGCGTTCGGACCCGTGGTAAAGCACTTCCAGGTGATCTCACCTCCATAGGCGTGGGTGGCTTCGGCGCGCTGAACGGCACCAACCAAAAGGGCTGCGGCCAGCAAGAAACGTATCATTTGACTCATAACATACAAAGAAACCACAATTAGGGGTTCCGTTCCAAGCACTTTGTAAGCCGTAGCGCAAGGTTGCGCCAACGCTCTGTTCTAGTGAGTGTGTGGTTTAGGCCTTCTTGAAGTCGCGCGAAATAACGAGCTTCTGGATTTCAGAAGTTCCCTCGCCGATGGTGCACAGTTTGGCGTCGCGGTAGTACTTCTCAGCAGGGTAGTCCTTAGTATAGCCGTATCCCCCATGTACTTGTACGCCATCGGTCGCAACCTCCACCGCGGTTTCGCTCGCAAAAAGTTTAGCCATGGCTGATTCTTTGGTGACCTTCCGGCCCTGGTCCTTTAGCGAGCCCGCGTGGCGCGTCATCAGCTCCGAAGCGTAGATTTTGGTCGCCATTTCAGCGAGCTTGAACGCAATACCCTGAAAGTCGCCAATGGGTTGGCCAAACTGCTCGCGTTCGCGGCTGTAGCGCACGGCGGCCTGATGTGCCCCTTTGGCAATGCCCACACTCAGGGCGGCAATCGAAATGCGGCCCCCATCGAGAATTTTCATAGACTGAATAAACCCTTCGCCCACCTGTCCAAGAACCTGGTCGTCAGGCACAAAGCAGCTGTCAAAAAACAAACCCGCGGTTTCGCTGGCGCGCATTCCGAGCTTGTTTTCTTTGTGTCCGCCCTGAAAACCAGGCGTGCCCTTTTCTACGACAAAAGCAGTCATACCGTGGCTGTCGCCTTTTTCACCCGTGCGGGCGATAACCACCGCAACGTCGCCGCTGATGGCGTGGGTAATAAAGTTCTTGCTTCCGTTGAGCTCCCATCCACCTTCGCGGCGCACGGCGGTCGTGTTCATGCCCCCCGCGTCGCTTCCGGTACCTGTTTCGGTAAGGCCCCAGGCGCCAATCCACTCGCCCGTTGCCAACTTGGGCAACCAGCGGCGCTTTTGGGCGTCTGTTCCGAATTGGTTAATGTGCTGCGTGCACAACGAATTGTGTGCGGCCACGCTGAGGCCAATACTACCGCAAACTTGAGCAATTTCGTCAACGATCGTGATGTACTCCGCATAACCCATTCCGGCCCCTCCGAATTCTGGGCTGACCAAAACGCCTAAGAAACCGAGCTTGCCCATTTCGTGAAAAAGTTCCTTGGGAAAAAACTGGGCTTCATCCCACTCCATAACGTGCGGAGCAATTCGCTGCGCCGCGAATTCAGCGGCCGAGGCCCGAATAAGTTCAAGTTCTTCAGAATGCTGGGCTGATACCGGGTAATTCATCATTTATAGGTTTGGTGGGGTTGTTAACGTTTAAAAACGGATCCGTCGCGGAGCTCATAGTGGGCTCCCGACTCTGGACACGTGGCTGTTCCGTGGGCGTCAAACTCAAGTCGGTGACCGAATTCGCTCATCCAGCCAATTTGGCGTGAGGGGTTGCCTACGACCAACGCATAGGGCGGTACATCTTTGGTAACGACGGCGCCCGCTCCGATAAACGCAAATGCACCGATATCGTGGCCGCATACAATGGTTGCGTTGGCCCCAATGCTTGCTCCGCGTCCCACATGCGTCGTCGCATACTGGTCGCGGCGGTTCACCGCGGACCGCGGATTTATGACGTTGGTAAACACGCAGCTCGGTCCGAGAAACACGTCGTCGTCGCAGGTCACACCGGTGTAAATGCTCACGTTATTCTGGACCTTGACGTTGCGACCGAGGCGTACGCCCGGTGATATTACCACATTTTGCCCCAGGTTGCACTGCGGACCAAGCTCGGCCCCTGCCATTACATGTGTAAAATGCCAAATTTTGGAACCTGCGCCAATGCGTGCTCCGTCGTCAATTACCGCGGTGGGGTGCGCAAAAAAATCGGGTGCTTCCATGAAGTACGAAGGTAGGGCTTGCGCCGCCGGAGTGCTACCTTTGATTATGCATCAAAAATTACCGTTCCTCGCCCTGTTCATTCTGGGCACTACCCTTTCGGCATTTGGTTGGGGGCAAATCGGACACCGCATCATAGGCGAAGTCGCCACGGCCCACCTAAAACCCTGCGTCGAAAAAAAGAT
>VGFU01000032.1 GCA_016868755.1 Bacteroidota bacterium
TTCAGCCCGGCCCCTGGCCGGAATTCGACATTTTGGTCGCCCGCCACACCGACCCGGGATGGAGCCTGCTCCTTGCCCAATCCAAAGGGCTTGTTATTGAGCAAGGTGGCCTTCTGAGCCACGCTTCGATTGTGGCCCGAGAACTTGGCATTCCAACCCTCGTCGGGGTCGACGGGGCCACCCTTCATCTGCGTACCGGAGACCGCGTCGTCCTCGACGCCACCTCAGGAACCCTTTATCCGTGCACCCATGATTGACGCCAGGCCTCCGCGCCGACTCCTTGAACTGAGGCGCATCCACTACGCCGGCTTTGCCGACTACGACGCGGACGAAACCGTGCTCCGCCACGCTTGGACCTTTTTTACGGAACAACCCCAGGCCGCGTGGTACGACGGCCAAACTTTTGTGGCGGGCCTTTATGCCCTTCCGGCGGCGGCCGGGACAACATGGGCCTTCGGCTACTTCGAAACCGAATCCCATGCCGACCCCCACGCATTTGCGGCCGAATGGGCCGCGCTTCGCGCGACCTACCCCGGCGCATGGGTGGGTCCGATGCTCGGATCGACCTTTTTGCCCTACCGGGTGGTGATTGAGGATTCGGGAACCCCCTATTTTCCGGGCGAATGGCGCACGCTGCCGGAGTACGCTGAGCTCTTGGCTGCCCAGAACCCCGCCAAGACCATCGCTTACCGGTCCGCCGAACGCACGGACGTTCACGGCGTAATCGCCGTGTCGCAGCCCTTTCTCGACCGATGGACCGAGCAAGGGTTTGCGCTGCAGCCGCTGGACCCAGGAGATTCCGAGCACGTTGTCGCCCTGCGTCGCATGATCGACGACGTCTTCGGCGCAAACTTTGGCTACCAGGCCCTCACCGAGCCTCAATTTGACCGCTGGCGCGCTTCGCTGGCGAGCACCCACGGCGGAACCCCACTGCTTCACTGGGTACAGATCGCAGAACGCCGCGTCGGCTTCAGCTACCTGTTTGCCCTTGACGACGGAACCGTCATTTTCAAAACCATCGGACTGCTGCCCGAATTCCAAGCCCAAGGACTCGGAAACGCCGTCGCCGGAGCCCTGCACCAGCTGGCCCAGCGCCAACAGGCTCCGCGCTGCATTTATGCCCTCGTGCAGGCAGACAACCGCGTCAACCGCATGCCCGACCCCGACATCCGCATCATTCGCAGCTACGCCGCGTACTTTTTTAACCCCCTGCTGACATGACTCCACCGCTCGCATTTTGGGCCTTTGTCGCCATTTTCGGAACCCTTTTTGGCATCGCCGAAGCCGTCAAGCGAAGCACCCGCATCCCCGGTACCGTCACGCGCAAATTCATGCACGTGAGTTCCGCCATCGTGAGCATGTGGCTGCCGTCCTACCTCAGCCCCAGCTGGATGCTCGTCCTGGCCGGCGTCTTCACCGTCGCCCTAACCGCGTCTAAACTTCTCAATGTGCTGAGCAGTATTCACGACGTGCCCCGCAAAACTTGGGGCGAAGTGGTTTTTCCGCTCGGAATCGGGCTTTCCGCCTGGCTGCTTTACTTCAGCCCTTGGGCACCCGCCAGCCCGCATTTGGCGACCAACGCCTACCGCTTTGGCCTACTGACCATGGGAATTCTAGACTTGGTTGCGGAACTGGGCGGCCAAATTCCATCGCCCAAACTGTGGTTTGGCAAGTCGGTCGCGGGCAGCCTCAGTTTTTTTACCGCCGGAATCATCCTTTGCATTGCCCACGGCATGCCCTTTTCGTGGTCCCTCGTGGCCGCGGTCGCCGCACTCACCGCCAGCGAATCTTTGCTCGGCAACGGCCTCGACAACCTTGCACTACCCAGCTTAGGCGCATTAGCATATTTGCTGTTAGCGGCTAGCAGCCAGTAGCCAGCAGCCAGCAGCCAAAAAAAGCCGCCCCAGGTTTCCCCAGGGCGGCCTCTCTTAACTCACACGGAGCGGTTGATTACATCATTCCGTCCATTCCGCCACCCATCGGAGGCATCGGCGCCTCTTTCTTGGGAAGCTCCACGATTGTGGCCTCGGTGGTGAGGAGCAGTGAAGCAACCGAAGCTGCGTTCTCAAGTGCCACACGCGTCACCTTGGTTGGATCGATGATGCCGGCTTCGTACATCGAGCAGTACTCTTCGGTCTTCGCATTGAATCCGAAGTCGCCCTTGCCTTCTTTCACCTTGGCTACGATGACCGAACCTTCAAGGCCGGCGTTGCCTACGATGACGCGAAGGGGCTCTTCGATGGCGCGGGCCACGATCTTGATGCCCGTCGTCTCGTCGAAGTTGGCACCTTCAAGGTTGGCCAACGCTTCGGTAGCGCGCACCAGCGCGACGCCTCCGCCCGGAACAATACCCTCTTCGATGGCCGCGCGGGTAGCAGCAAGCGCATCGTCGACGCGGTCCTTCTTCTCCTTCATCTCGACCTCAGAGGCCGCGCCCACGTAGAGCACCGCCACGCCACCGGCCAACTTGGCCAGGCGCTCCTGAAGCTTTTCGCGGTCGTAGTCGCTCGTGGTGGTCTCGATCTGGGCCTTGATTTGCTGCACGCGTGCCTGAATGTCGCTGGCGCTGCCGGCTCCGTTCACGATCGTCGTGTTGTCCTTGTCGATGGTGATTTTCTCAGCGGTTCCGAGCATGTCCATCGTGGCGTTCTCGAGCTTGAATCCGCGCTCTTCGCTGATGACGGTTCCGCCGGTCAAGATCGCGATGTCTTCGAGCATGGCTTTGCGGCGGTCGCCGAAGCCCGGAGCCTTCACGGCCGCGATTTTCAGGGCGCCACGGATTTTGTTCACCACCAGCGTACCGAGGGCTTCACCGTCGACGTCTTCTGCGATGATCAGCAAGGGCTTGCCGGTTTGGGCCACGGGCTCAAGCACGGGGAGCAGCTCCTTCATGGTGCTGATCTTTTTGTCATAGATCAAGATGAACGGGCGGTCGAGGTCGGCCACCATCTTCTCGGTGTTGGTCACAAAGTACGCCGAGAGGTAGCCGCGGTCGAACTGCATACCCTCGACTACGTCTACGTAGGTTTCGGTGCCCTTGGCCTCCTCTACCGTGATCACGCCTTCTTTCTTCACTTTGGCCATAGCCTCGGCGATTAGCGCGCCGATGGCGGGGTCGTTGTTGGCCGAAATACTGGCAACTTGCTCAACTTTTTGGTTGTTGTCGCCCACCTCTTGTGACTGGCTGCGCAGGTTTTCAACAACAACTGCGACGGCCTTGTCGATGCCGCGCTTAAGGTCCATCGGGTTGGCGCCGGCGGCCACGTTCTTATGGCCTTGGCTCACGATGGCTTGGGCCAATACGGTTGCCGTGGTCGTGCCATCTCCGGCGATGTCGGCCGTCTTGCTTGCGACCTCTTTCACCATCTGGGCGCCGAGGTTTTGGATCTTGTCTTCGAGCGTGATCTCTTTGGCCACGGTTACGCCGTCCTTGGTCACTTGCGGAGCCCCAAAGGACTTCTCAATGATTACGTTGCGTCCCTTGGGCCCGAGGGTCACCTTTACGGCGTTGGCCAGGGCGTCGACGCCAGCGCGCATTCCGTCGCGGGCGGCTACATCAAACTTGATATCTTTTGCACTCATGGTTCTTCGGTATTAGATAATTGCTAAAATGTCGGACTCACGCATGATCAAGTAGTCGGTTCCTTCGTACTTGATCTCCGATCCGGCGTACTTCGCGTACAGCACGGTATCTCCTACTTTGACGGTCATCGGCTCGTCTTTCTTGCCGTTGCCTACCGCACGGATGATGCCGCGTTGGGGCTTCTCTTGGGCGGTGTCGGGAATGATGATGCCCGATGTCGTCTTGGTCTCTGCCGCCGCGGGCTCGACAATCACCCGGTCAGCCAGCGGACGAATGGTCAAATTAGCCATAGTGTCTAGTTAGTTTGGTTATCTAAAGTTGCGTGGAGGTCCGTCGGGCGGACTCCGCCCCTCACCTGCACAGGTTGTGCCACAGCGCCTCGGGGGGCACTAAACGAAAAAAGGCGCGACAATCTGTCAGCGCCTTTAGAAAAATTGTCAGTTGGGGCTTACTCGGCCGACTGCGGCAGGTCAGCCGGCTGGGCGGGCTGTGCCGAAGCCTGACCCGGAGTTTGTACTGGAGCCTGAGCGGGCGTCTCGTCAAGCTGCTCTTCCATCGCCGATTCGGGGGCGTCGCCACCAGCCGTTCCGGGGTTAACCACGTTCACGAGGAGTACCAACGCAAACAGCGCAATGGCGAGCACCCAGGTGGCGCGCTCCAAGAAATCTGCCGTGCGCTTCACGCCGCCAAGCATATTGGCGTTACTGCCGCCGAAGGCTCCGCCCATACCCGAACTTTTGGGGCTCTGTACCAATACAACCAGCATGAGCAGGAGGCTCACCAAGGCAATCAAAATCACAAACAACGTGGTCATGTTCTTCTAGTTTAAGTGTTTCGCAGCGCTTCGATGCGGGCGGCAAATATCATACTTTTCTCGGGAACTCGGAGCTTTAAAATTTCGTAGGCCTGAATCGCTTTGGCAATATGGCCCTGCTCGGCATACATGCGCGCTAGCGTTTCCGTAACCAATCCGGTCACTTGCGCGTCGGGCTGCGGGCGGACTTCAGCCACCGGCGCATCTTTGGATACCGGCGAAATGCGCGGGTTTGCCGTCAAAAATTGGTCGATAAGGTCTTCGGACTTCGGTTTACTTTGCTCCGCGAGTCGGGCCACAAATTGGGCAAAAGGACTAAGGTTTGACGCGGACGCAGCTTCAACCGGAGGCGCAGTTTGCGGGGCCAATTTTGCAGCCTTAGGCGGCTTGGGCGTTGCGGGTTGTTCGGCAACCGAGGTTGGCGGAACGACCGAAGCCGCTCGGGCCGCAGGAGGTGGCGTTGTCGGCGCAACCGCAATTGGTGCGCTTGCTACAGGAAGTCCCGACGGTTGCTCGACCGCGCTTTGGGTCAACTTCGCCTTGAGTGCTCGCGCCCGCAGGATTTGTTCGCGCACTTTTTCGGGCAGGGAATCTAAGTTTACCTCAGGAAGGGACTGTGCGGCGGCTACCGGCGCTGGAGTCGCCGCCCGATTAACGGATTCAACCGCTTTAGGCGCTTTAGGCGGTTCAACCGCTTTAGGCGCCTCCACCGTTTTGGGCGCTTCCGCCACTTTAGGCGCTTCCGCCGCTTTAAGCGACACGTCCACGGAGGGTGCCGGAACCTTTGGAGGTTCGACCCGCGCAACCGCGAGAAGGGGCGCCTCTACCCAAGCCATTAGGGCGGAACGGTTGGGACTCACGGCAGCACACCGCTGAAGCACTTGCGAAAACTGCGGAGCCTCAGCGCGCTGCACCGCGCGCACGTACAGCCACCACAAAGGCACGGCCGCCGGATATTCCGCCACCAACGACGCGAGCATCGGTACGTCGGCCGCCGACACCTGTTCGGGTGTGGCCCAGAGTTCGCGCACCCGCGCAGCATCTGCCGCTACCATTGCACTAAAGCTCGGTTAAAAATCTTGTCGCTGAGCTCGCTGACCATTTCTTCGACCAACGCATCTTCGACGCTCCGCAGGTCGGTCGACGCCGCGAAATTTCGAAACGCCGAAAAGCGCTGGGTAAACGATTTTTTGTCGTCGAGTGCATTCTCAAACACAACTTCGACCGTCATGCTCAGACGGCTTTGCGCAACCTGGTCGTTGGCCGCTGGCGCTTCGGAGCGGACACTGTACTCCACGATGGCTCCGCTAAACTGCAAATCGCCTTCGCGACCAACCAACGAGAGCGGAGTCTGGCGCACCATCACCGACTGAAGCTCGGTGGTGAAGCGCTGAGCCAGCATGGGATTCACGAGCTCCGCACGGTTCCCAAAGGCCTCGACGCTCAACGTTCGGGCGCTGCCCACGTCGCCGCCGGTGAACGAGTATCCGCCCTTGCAGCCGTGAAAAAGAACCGCGCACAGCGCAAGTACGACTATGCGCATCAGTCGAGGCCGAATTGCTTGATTTTGCGGTACAGCGTGCGCTCGCTGATGCCGAGCTCTGCAGCGGCATTTTTGCGGCGACCCTTGTGCCGGTCGAGCACGCGCTTGATGGTATCGAGCTCCAAATCCTGAAGCGAAAGGCGCTCGTCGGGCTCCACCGCCGAATCCACGTCCAGCGTCTCCTCTTCGTCCTGCGGCAGGTCCACGTACCGTGAACTTTCGGCCACGGGCGCCGACTCGCTCGTCCGCAGCACGGGCAGCGAAGCTTCAGGCACCGACGGCGCCGCCGGAGCGGCCTGAAAACTGCCGCCGGCCATACCCGCCACCACCTGCTTAAGGTTGTTCAGATCGTTGCGCATATCAAACAGCACCTTATACAAAATCTCGCGCTCCGTGTGAAACTCCGACTGCGAAAGCGCGTCGTCGCGGCGGGCCGGCACACTGCGTCGGTCGATCTCGGGAATGTACTGCCGCAGCACCTCGGCCGTAATCTCGCGGTCGCTCTCGACCACACAAAGCTGCTCCACCAAATTGCGCAACTGCCGAATGTTTCCGGGCCATCGGTAGGCCTCGAGCACGCGCACCGCCTCGTCGGACAAGCGCACCGCCGGAACTCGGTACTTCTGCGAAAAATCCTGGGCAAACTTGCGGAACAGCAAATGAATATCGCCCTTTCGCTCGCGCAACGGGGGCAGCGAAATCTCCACCGTATTCAACCGGTAGTACAGGTCCTCGCGAAACTGGCCCTTATCGATCTTTTCGAGCATGTCGACGTTGGTGGCACCCACCACGCGCACATTCACCTTTTGGGCCTTCGACGAGCCCACCTTAATGAACTCCCCCGTTTCGAGCACGCGGAGCAGGCGCACTTGGGTGCCTAGCGGAAGTTCACCCACCTCGTCAAGAAAAATGGTTCCGCCGTCGGCCTCCTCAAAATACCCCTTGCGCGCCCCGGTCGCCCCGGTAAACGAACCCTTTTCGTGGCCAAAAAGCTCAGAATCAATGGTTCCCTCGGGGATTGCCCCGCAGTTCACCGCCACCAAAGGCGCATGCTTGCGGTGCGACAGGTGGTGAATAATCTTGGGGATGTTCTCCTTGCCGACCCCGCTTTCGCCGGTCACCAGCACCGAAATGTCGGTAGCGGCTACCTGCACGGCCTTAAACAGGGCCCGATCGAGGGCGGGGTGCGTCCCGATGATTCCAAAGCGCTGCTTGACGTCCTGAATGCTCATTCTACGACAAATTCAAGTTTGAGGGGCTTGCCGGTTGAAATCGGGTTTCCGCTCAACTTATTCACAACCTGTGCGTTCACGGCCGTCACCACCACGCGATGGGCGTTGGGCAAGGGCTTTTTAAACTGAAGGTCCAAGCTGCGGCCCGTCCAAATCGAGTTCCAGATTTCGGCTCCTTGGGCGTCGTACACCCGCACCGTGAACCCCAACGTCAGGTTTTCAATGCACTGGCCATCTTTGGCGACGCAGAGCCGCAAAATTCCGGCCTCCTTTATGGCCTCAGAGCGGAGTCCTAATTCAAGACTTAAATCTTGGGCGCGGACTGCTTCTGGCCGAGGGGCACTCCCTGTGGCGCTCGGCGCGGGGCGAACTTGAGCGCGGACGGCAACCGCCAAAACCATCGAAAGGGCAAAAAGTACGTGCTTCATCGGCGAGGGGGACGGGCGTAACCGACGGCCGTGCCCAAAAGCGTGGCGGCCGTGCTGCGTTCTACGGTGACCAAAACCCATTCACCGGCTTGGTAGTTTTCGCGCGGAAAAACCACCACCGTGTTCTGGGTCGTGCGGCCGAACAAATCATCTTCGCTCCGCTTCGAACGACCTTCAACCAGTACCTCCACGGTCTGACCGACGTAGGCGGCGTTGCGCTCGGCGCTGTGCTTCTGCTGGAGGGCAATGATTTCGTTGAGGCGGCGCTTTTTTACGTCGAGCGGAACGTTGTCTTCGAGCTTGCGGGCCGCAAACGTATTCGGGCGTTCCGAGTAGGCGAACATGTACCCAAAATCGTACTTCACGTACTCCATGAGGCTCAGCGTGTCCTGGTGGTCTTCCTCGGTTTCGTCGGGGAAGCCCGAGATCATGTCTTGGCTGAGGCCGCAGCCCGGAATAATGCGGCGAATGCGGTCAATCAGGGCAAAGTACTCCTCGCGGTTGTGGCCGCGGTTCATTTCCTTGAGGATGCGCGAGGATCCGCTCTGCACCGGCAAGTGGATGTACTTGCAAATGTTGGGATGCGCTGCAATCGCGTGAAGCACATCGTCCTTCATGTCCTGCGGATTGCTCGTCGAAAAGCGGATGCGCATGTCGGGCACGGCCTTAGCAACGAGGTGGAGCAGATCAGCAAAATGCACCGCAGTGGCCTGCGCCATCGGGCTCGCTTTGCTGAAGTCCTTTTTAAGTCCGCCCCCGTACCATAAATAGGAGTCAACGTTTTGTCCGAGCAGCGTGACCTCTTGGTAGCCGTCGTTCCACAGCTGAATGACTTCTTCGACAATGGTTTGCGGATCCCGACTCCGCTCGCGTCCGCGGGTAAACGGAACCACGCAAAACGTGCACATGTTGTCGCAGCCGCGGGTGATGCTAACAAACGAGGTGATGCCGTTGCCGCCCAAGCGCACCGGCTCAATGTCGTGGTAGGTTTCTTCCTTACTCAAAATCACGTTGACGGCCTTGCGCCCGCCGTCGAGCTCCTCGAGCAGGTTGGGCAAGTCGCGGTAGGCGTCGGGGCCCACCACGAGGTCTACGAGCTTCTCTTCGTCAAAAAACTTCTCGCGCACGCGCTCGGCCATGCAGCCGAGGACGCCAATTTTCAGCTCCGGATTCTTGGCTTTAAGCGTATTAAACTGATCCAAGCGGTTGCGCACGGTTTGCTCGGCCTTTTCGCGAATCGAGCAGGTATTGAGCAGCACCAGGTCGGCCTCTTCGAGCTTGTCGGTCGTTTCGTAGCCGTCTTTTTGAAGGATTGAGGCGACGATCTCGCTGTCCGAGAAATTCATTTGGCACCCGTAGGATTCGAGGTAGAGTTTCTTCCCCTGACCCAGGCCTTCGCGGAGCATCACTTCACCCTGGCGTTCCTCGCTTAAGGGGCTGCGTTCGATTTCGGACATTTTGGACATACCGCAAAAATACGGACTACGTCCGAGCCAACGCGACAAAATGTCAGCCCCACTTTTAAACGTTTTGCGGAGATTCCGGCCGTTACTTTGTACGCGTAAACCTCTGCTCATGGCCCAAAACCTCGTCATCGTCGAATCGCCCGCCAAAGCGAAGACCATCGAAAAATACCTCGGAAGCGCCTTTACCGTGCGCTCCAGCTTTGGGCACATCCGCGATTTGCCCGAACGCGGAATTGGTATTGACGTTGCCAAAGGCTTTACTCCAGAGTACATTGTAAGCGAGGACAAAAAAGATGTGGTGGCCCAGCTGCGCAAGCTCGCCAAGTCTGCCGACACCGTCTGGCTCGCGAGCGATGAGGACCGGGAAGGAGAAGCCATTTCGTGGCACCTTGCCGAGGCGCTCGACCTCGACGTGGCCAAAACCAAGCGGATTGTATTTCACGAGATCACCAAGACCGCCATCCTTAAGGCCGTCGACCATCCGCGCCACATTGATATGAACCTGGTCAATGCCCAGCAGGCCCGCCGGGTGCTCGACCGCCTCGTGGGCTTTGAGCTGTCGCCCGTGCTCTGGAAGAAGGTGCGCCGCGGACTTAGCGCCGGCCGCGTACAGTCGGTGGCGGTGCGCATGATCGTGGAGCGCGAACGCGCCATTGAGCAGTTTGTTTCGGACATCGACTTTCGCATGGAAGGTCGGTTTACTGCGCCCAACGGCGCGGGATTTGCCGCCGAGTACCACGGCGAGCTGCGCGACCAAGCGGCGGTTGACGCCCTGGCGGCGGCCCTGAACTTGGGCGGATTCCGCGTCAGCAGCCTTGAACAAAAAACCGCTCCTCGTAAGCCCGCCGCGCCGTTCACGACCTCGACCCTGCAGCAAGAGGCCTCGCGCAAAATCGGAATGGCCGTGAGCCGCACGATGAGCCTTGCTCAGAAGCTCTACGAAAACGGGCACATCACCTACATGCGTACCGACTCGGTCAACCTCTCAGACGAAGCGGTGAACGGGGCGCGCCACGCCATCACCGAGCTCTACGGTGCCTCCTTTGCCCAAACGCGCCGCTATACCACCAAGAGCGCGGGCGCCCAAGAAGCCCACGAAGCCATTCGTCCGACCAACATGCTGGTGAAGTCCGCCGGCAACGACGCCGCCGAAAAAAAGCTGTACGAACTCATTTGGAAGCGCACCCTCGCCAGCCAGATGGCTGACGCCCAAATCGACCGCACTGTGGCCCACCTCAGCAATTCTGCGGCAGAGTTCATTGCGCGGGGCGAAATGATTTCCTTCGAAGGCTTTTTAAAGGTGTACCGCGAGGGCGTTGACGAAGAAGAAGACGAAGCCGGAATGCTTCCGCCCCTCAAGCAAGGCGACGGAGTGCAGCTTGCAAGCGCCACCGCCACCCAGCGCTTCACCCGACCTCCTGGCCGCTTTACCGAAGCCACCCTTGTGAAGGCCCTCGAAGAAGAAGGCATCGGCCGCCCGTCCACCTACGCCCCGACGATTTCAACCATTCAAAACCGGGGCTACGTCGCCAAGGGCGTGCGCGAAGGCGAAGTCCGCCACGTCGCATTTGCCGAATGGACCGGCGGGAGCCAATGGAACTGGACGCAACGCGAGGAGAAGTTTGGCTCTGACAAAGGGCGCCTCGTGCCCACCGACATTGGCAACCTCGTGACCGACTACCTCGTCGCGCACTTCGGGGGCGTAATGGACTATTCGTTCACGGCTAAAATGGAAGCGCAGTTCGACGAAGTTGCTGAGGGCCGCGCCGAATGGCAGCAGGTTTTGGCGGACTTCTATTCGAAGTTCCACCCCCTCGTCACCGAATCCGAAGAAAGCGAACGCGTACGGTCCGTCCGCGTTTTGGGAACCCACCCCGAAAGCGGCCGGCAAGTTTCGGCGCGCCTGGCCAAATTTGGCCCCGTCGTCATGCTCGGCGGCGGAGACGGTGACGAGGCCGACGCCAAGTTCGTCGGCATTCCCGAACCCTACACCCTCGACAAAATCAGCCTACCCGAGGCCTTGGAGCTGCTGCGCCTCCCCCGCCTGGTCGGAACCTACGAGGGCAAGCCCCTGCGGGCCAACTTCGGACGTTTCGGGCCCTACATTCAGTGGGACAAGACGTTTGCCAGCATCACCCCGCCGGCCACACCCTTGAACGTGACCGAGGCCGAAGCCATTGCGTTCGTGGAGTCCAAACTCGCCGACGCTCAGGCTTCGTTGCTTAAAACTTTTTCGACGCCCGATGGCGAAGTAGAGCTGCGCAAAGGCCGCTTCGGACCCTACCTCAAATGGGGCAAAGAGAACGTCAAAATTCCGCGCGGAACCGAGCCCGAATCGCTCACCGCCGACGATGTGCACGAACTCATCTCCAAGCACCAACCGAGCACCGGCGGAGCCAAGGGCCGCGGACGAGGTGCGGCAAAATCAAAAAACACGGCTAAATCATCTGCCCGTAAAACCAAGTAAACATGGGAACGGATTGGCTTGAATCCCTAAGTGCAGAATTTGCCGAAGCCTGGCCACACGAAACCCTCGGCGCGAGCATTCTGCAGAACCACGGCGAAGTGCCCGACCTTCGCGGCGTTTCGATTGCCCTCATTGGCGTACCGGAGCAACGCGCCGGTGCCCATGACGTGGCTGACAGTGTTCGGCGCGCCCTTTACCCTCTGTTCTGGGGGCCGTGGGACCTCAAAATTGCAGATCTCGGAAACTTGATTCCTGGCCGAGATCGCGTAGACACAATCGTTGCTGTTGAAGAGCTAGCCTTTGAAGTGCTTCAATTCGGCTGCATTCCGGTTTTTCTTGGAGCGAACTCCGATTGGCCCTTGGGTGTATACCGCGCATTTGGTCGCATGGAGCGAACCATCAATGCGTGCTTCGTAAACAACCGAATTTCTCTAGGAGATGACCACGTTCTGCCGGACCGCAGCAACTTGTTGGCCCAAATGCTCACCATGAAGCCCTTTAGGTTGTTCCATGTGAGTCATCTTGCCCACCAAAGCTATTTTGTGGCTCAGTCAGTGCTCGATCTCGCCCAGAAAATGCATCTCGAAATTCACCGTGTCGGCGAAATGCAGCCCATTCAGCGATCTGAACCATGGATTCGGAATGCTGACTTGGTCGTGGCACATAACTCCGCTGTTCGAGCCGCCGATGCTCCAGCGCAGCACGAATCAAATCCAAACGGACTGACTGGTGAGTCCTTCTGCGCCGTGCTGCGGTACGCCGGATTCAGTGACAAACTCAACGCCCTCTGCCTAACCGACTTTGTGGCAGGTCGAGACCTCGACGGCCAAAATGCACACCTCTGGGCGCAAGGCCTTTGGTACTTTATTGACGGTGCGGCCGGTCGCGTGGGAGATTTTCCCTTCCGAAGCAAAGCAGAATACCTGCGATTTACCGTGCTGTTGCCCGATGAAGAAGGCGAAATCGTTTTCTATAAATCACCTTGGAGCCAACGATGGTGGATGGAAGTGGCCAATCACCCTGGAATGGACGCTCGCCACAGTTTGGTACCCTGCAGTGCCGATGACTACCAAACGGCCCAAAACGGAGAAATTCCGGCAATTTGGTGGACCGTAGTACGCAGGGGTATTTAGCCATTTTTAAGTTTGAACGGTATTTTTTGCTACTTTTAGCGCTGATTCGCTTGACCCTGAACACCCGAATGATTCGTTTCAAATCCATTTTCGCTGTCGTAATGGTACTGATTTCCAGCTCGCTATGGGCGCAGCAGGATGTGCAGTTCACGCAGTACTACCACAACCGTTTGGGCTTCAATCCAGGCGCTGCTGGTAGCGGAGAAGGCATTTGCGTCAATATGGGACAGCGTCTTCAATGGGTCGGTTTTGAAGGCGCACCCAATACCCTCAACGTGAATGCGTCGATTCCAATGGATGTTCTTCACGGCGGCCTAATGCTCAACGTGGTTAACGACCGCATCGGATTTTTTGAAGATGTTTCAGCCGCCCTGGGTTATGCCTACCAAATGGACCTTGGCGCGGGCAAACTGGGGTTAGGGTTGGCTGTTGACTTCAAAAACAAAAACGTGCGCAACGCGCAGTGGATTTATCCCGACAATCCCAGTGATCCAGCTGTGGTTGGCAATGGAGCAACTTCGTTTACCCCAGAACTCAATTTCGGTGCATACTATGCCGCAGATAATTGGTTTGCAGGGCTTTCCACTTCTCGCCTTCTTCAGAGCGATGCGCCGTTCTCTGGAAGTTCTGCACGATTCAAAAGCACAATACACTACTTCTTGACCGGTGGATACAGTTTGGACCTACCTACTTCCGTCCCCATTCGTATCACACCCAGCGTACTTATTAAGTCCGACCTGAACTCCAACCTAAGCGTAGATCTCAACGCGAACGCATTGGTCATGGAAAAGCTATATGCTGGCCTCGGGTATCGCAATCAGGACGCCCTGAGCGTAATGCTTGGCTACCAAATCATGCCTTCCCTTAGAGCTTCATATTCCTATGACCTTACGACTTCTTCGCTAAGTGCCTATTCATCAGGCTCTCATGAGCTATTTTTGTCCTACTGCTTCACAATTGAAATTCCGCCGCGCATCAACGGTAGCTACCGTAACCCAAGATTTTTGTAATATCGCGCCCTCAACGACGTTAGACCAAGACCATGAAACACTTACCAATGGTTAAATCCTTTTCCCTCGCCGGCTTCGCCGCGCT
>VGFU01000033.1 GCA_016868755.1 Bacteroidota bacterium
CGCTCCGCGCAGCGATTACCTTTGCAGCTATGTCTGCTGAATCCAATACGCCCCAGTCCGTCGGTAGTTACCCCGCTACGCGCCGCGTAGGCAACCTGCTGTTTATTTCGGGAATGGGTCCGCGCCTGCCCAAGAGCCCGGCGGCGGCCAGTTCGGTGCCGGGGCTTAAACTCGACGCCAACGGAAACTACCTGGAATTCAGCTTTGAAGATCAGGTGCACAGCGTGATGGCCAACGTAAAGTCCGCGCTCGAAGAGGCGGGCGGGCGCTGGGACCAGCTGGTGGACATCACCGTGTTTTTGACCGACATGAAGCGCGATTTTGCCGCATTCAACCGCATCTACGCCGAGTACTTTGCTGATGTGGACCCCAAGCCCTGCCGCACCACGGTGCAGGTCACGGCCCTCCCGACGCCCATCGCCGTCGAACTCAAGTGCATCGCCGCGTTATGAGCCAACGTTTTACGGAACGCGGGTCGCTGAACCTGCCAGAAATCCAGCGTGAGGTTCTGGAATACTGGAAGTCTGAAGGGGTGTTTGAGCGGTCACTTCGCGAAGGGGCGCCGTCGTTTGTGTTTTATGAGGGGCCGCCCTCGGCCAACGGAATGCCCGGCATTCACCACGTTATGGGCCGTGCGATCAAAGACCTTTTTTGCCGCTACAAAACCCAAAAGGGGTTCCGCGTCGACCGCCGAGCGGGTTGGGACACCCACGGTCTGCCTGTCGAACTGGGCGTAGAAAAAGAGCTGGGCATTACCAAAGAGGCCATTGGCAAGACCATCAGCGTAGCAGACTACAACGCCGCCTGCCGCGAGGCCGTCATGCGCTACACCGACGTGTGGAACCGCCTGACCGAGCAAATGGGCTATTGGGTCGACCAAGAAAACCCCTACGTCACCTACACCACCAAGTACATTGAGTCGGTGTGGTGGCTGCTGGGCGAACTGCACCGCAAAAACTTGCTCTACAAGGGTTACACCATTCAGCCGTACTCGCCCAAGGCGGGGACGGGCCTGAGCTCGCACGAGCTCAACCAGCCGGGCTGCTACCGCGACGTGACCGACACCTCGGTGACGGCTCAGTTTGAGGTGGTTCCGAGCGACCAAAGCCGCGCCCTGTTTGGCGACCGCGCCGCACACCTGCTCGCGTGGACGACGACGCCGTGGACTTTGCCTTCCAACACCGCGCTGACGGTGGGCCCCAACATCGAGTACAGCCTCATTGCGACCACCAATCCCTACACGGGCATTGCGGTCAATGTAATCTTGGCCAGCGCCTTGGTTGCCAACTACTTCAAGGCTGATGAAGAGGGCGGACCCTGGACCCGCCTATCTACCGCAAAGGGCAGCCAGCTCGTGGGGCTGCGCTTCGCGCAGCTTTTGCCCTACGCGCTGCCGTACCAGGACGCCGACAAGGCGTTCCGGGTCATTCCGGGCGACTTTGTCACGACGGAGGACGGAACCGGTATCGTTCACACCGCCCCCACTTTTGGTGCGGACGACGCCCGGGTGGCTGCTGCCGCAGGGGTTCCGCCGATGCTCGTGCTCGATTCCGAGGGCAACCCCGTGCCGCTCGTCGACCTTCAGGGTCGATTTGTGGATCAAGCTGGGCCGCTGGCGGGCAAGTACGTCAAAAACAGCTACTACGACGCCGGACAAGAGCCCAAGCTCAGCGTCGACGAAGAGATCGCCATCCAGCTGAAGACCGAAAACAAGGCCTTCAAAGTGCAGAAGTACGTTCACAGCTACCCGCACTGCTGGCGCACCGACAAGCCGGTGCTCTACTACCCGCTCGACAGCTGGTTCATTCGTAGCACCGCGGCCAAGCAGCGCCTTCAGGAGCTCAACACCACCATCAACTGGAAGCCCGCGAGCACCGGAACCGGCCGTTTTGGTAACTGGCTCGAGAACCTCAACGACTGGAACCTGAGCCGCAGCCGCTACTGGGGCATTCCCTTACCGATTTGGCGCAGTGAAGACGGCCGCGAAGAGGTCTGCATCAGTTCGCTGGAGCAGCTCCGCGCCGAACTCGAACGCAGTGTGGCCGCGGGCCACATGGTGAGCAATCCGCTTTCGAACTTTAGGCCCGGCGACATGTCGGACGCCAACTATGCCGGGGTCGACCTGCACCGACCGTTTGTGGACGAGTGGATTTTGACCGGCGCCAGCGGGCAGCCGCTCTACCGCGAGAAGGACCTCATCGACGTGTGGTTTGATTCCGGCGCCATGCCCTATGCCCAGGTGCACTATCCGTTTGAAAACAAAGACGCGATTGACGGCCGCAGCGCCTTCCCGGCGGACTTCATCGCCGAGGGCGTCGACCAGACCCGCGGATGGTTCTTCACCCTGCACGCGATCGCCGGAATGGTCTTCGATTCAGTGGCCTACAAAACCGTGGTTTCCAACGGGTTGGTGCTTGACAAGAACGGCCAAAAGATGTCCAAACGCCTCGGAAACTCCATCGACCCCTTTGAGGCGATGGCGAAGTACGGGAGCGACGCCCTTCGGTGGTATATGCTGACCAATGCTCAGCCCTGGGACAACCTCAAGTTCGACCCCGACGGGGTGACCGAGGTGCAGCGCAAGTTTTTTGGAACCTTGCACAACACCTACGGATTTTTTGCCCTCTACGCGAACGTCGACGGGTTTGATCCGAAGGCACCGCAGGTTCCGCACATCGACCGGGCCGAACTGGACCGCTGGATTTTGAGCCGCCTGCACAGCGTGGTAACCGAGGCCACGGAGGCCATGGAGGCCTACGAGCCCACCCGCGCCTTTAGGCCCGTCGCCGACTTCGTCGTCGACGAGCTCAGCAACTGGTACGTGCGCCTAAGCCGGCGCCGATTCTGGAAGGGCGCCATGGGCGACGACAAGCTCGCCGCCTTCCAGACCCTGCACGAGTGCTTGGATACGGTGGCGCGCCTGATGGCTCCGCTGGCACCGTTTTATGCCGAGCAGCTCTACCGCGACCTCAACGGGCCGAGCGCTTCGGTACACTGGAGCCGATTCCCCGAAGCAGACCTCGCACGCGTCGATGCCGACCTCGAGCGCCGCATGGACCTGGCCCAGCGCATGACGAGCTTGGTGCTGAGCGTCCGCAAAAAAGAGCGCGTCCGGGTGCGCCAACCGCTCCCACGCATCGTGGTTCCGGTACTCAATCCGACGCAGCACCGCGACTTGGACGCCATCGAAGAACTGCTGCTTAGCGAGGTCAACGTCAAAACCCTCGAGCGCGTCGAGCCCACCTTGGGCCTGTTCGTGCAGCGCGCCAAACCCGACTTTAAGGCCCTTGGGCCCAAGGTCGGCCCGCGCATGAAGACCGTCTCGGCCGCCTTGGGCGCCTTGTCGGACGCCCAGCTACGCAGCCTGGAACAGGACGGCCAACTGAAGCTCGACCTCGCCGACGGACCCTACACCGTTGAACCGGGCGACGTCATGGTGGTGACCGACGACATTCCGGGGATGTCGGTGGCCAGCGAACGCGGAACCCTTTTGGCCGTCGACCTTCAGCTCAGTCCCGAGCTTGTGGCCGAAGGTTTAGCGCGCGAAGCCGTCAACCGCATCCAAAACCTGCGCAAAGACAGCGGTTTGGACATTACCGACCGCATTGTGCTGTGGATTTCGGGTGCGCCCGAAGCCCTCGACGCGGTGGCCGCCCATCGCGACTACGTGGCCGCTGAAACCCTCGTAGCCCAGTGGGGTGCGGGCTCGGCGCCCGGCGATTCCTTTGCCACCGAGGTCGACCTGGAAGGATTCAGCGTCACCCTTGCGTTAAAAAAAGTCTAAAGGGATTGAAAAGGCGACCAGATTGTTTAAATTCGGGCCTCTTATGGAACCCACTATACGCTTTACGGACGCCGAACTCGAGGAGTTCCGCGCCTTGATTCAGACCAAAATCGACAAGGCTGAGGAAGATTTGCGCATCCTAAAGGAGCAGTTCACCAACAACATGGACAACGGCACCGAAGACACGGCTCCGATGTTCAAAAGTTTTGAGGAAGGCTCTGAAACGATGAGCAAAGAAGCCAACGCCATGCTAGCCGCGCGCCAAGAGAAGTTCTTGCGCGACCTCAAAGCCGCCCTAGTGCGCATCAGCAACAAAACCTTCGGGGTCTGCCGCGTGACTGGCAAACTCATCGAAAAGGAACGTTTGAAGCTGGTTCCGCACGCGACTACGAGCATGGAAGGCAAGCTCCGCAAGAATTGAATCGACTTCGTAACCCCTTGATTTTAGGCTTGGTGCTGATCGTCGCCGATCAAGCGCTTAAGATTGCCATCAAAACCCAATTTGCCTTGGGCGACTCGGTCGAGCTGATGCCGTGGTTCCAGCTTCACTTTACCGAAAACCCGGGAATGGCCTTTGGTCTCAACTGGGGTGGCGCCGCGGGCAAAATCGTGCTCAGCCTGTTTCGCATCGCGGCCATCGGCGGCATTGTTTGGTACGCCGTGAACTTGGCCAAAAAGGGCGCGCATCCGTTTGTGCTGACCACCTTGGCGCTCATTTTTGCCGGGGCACTGGGCAACGTGATCGACAGCCTTTTCTACGGGGTTTTGTTTGACCGCGGACTCGTTTGGTCGCCCGAGTACGAGTTCTGGATGGCCTACGAAGGAGTGGCGCAATGGGGCGGAGGCTACGCCGCTCCCCTGCTTGGCAACGTCGTCGATATGCTGTACTTCCCGCTATGGACGGGCTACCTGCCAGAGTGGCTCCCGATCTGGGGCGGAGATTATTTTCAGTTCTTTAGACCCATTTTTAATTTGGCCGATGCCTACGTGACGGTGGGCGTGGTTTTTTGGTACGTTGCGAGCCGCCGCCCTAACTGGTGGCCCGCCTAAATTCTACTTCTATGCGCACATTAATTTTCGCACTCAGCCTTGCGACGGTGTCGGCTTCTGCTCAACTGGCGCGCCACGCCGCTCCTGAGGTGGCCGAGCAGCTCTACCTCCACGAGCGCTACCTGGCCAGCGATGACCTGGGCGGACGCCTCCCGGGGAGCGAAGGGGGCGCAGAAGCGGCCACCTACATTCAAAATGTGTTTCGCCAAATCGGACTCACTCCGCTGTTTGACGAGCGCTTTACCCAAGACGTCAAAATCCCCGACGCTGCAAAGGTTCCGCCCGCCAGCAACTACTTAGTCGTGGGCAAAGACAGCGCACTCCTTTCGGCGACGTTTTGGCCGAGCATATTCTCGAGCAACGGAAGCGCCGCGGCTCCCATGACTTGGCTGCAGTATGGACTTCCCACCGAGGCCGCAGCAGTATCAATCAACGGGCGAATTGCCGTACTTGTGCGCGACGTTCCCAAAGATCTTGCTGCTAAAGCGGGCAAAGCAGCTGGCCTAAGTGCCCGCATCGACGCCGCCCGCAAGGCTGGAGCGCTGGCGGTTATCGTCCTTGCTCCCGCCAACAATCCGCCTCGCCTTGACCTACTTCGCCGAACTCGACCTGTGAGCATTCCGGTCGTCGAAGTTCATGACACAAAATGGGCAAAACGCTTGGCGAAGTCCGCCAAAAAAGGTAAAAATCTTAGCATTTCGACCGAAATCTTGGCACAACAAATCACGGCTCCCAACGTAGGTGCCTGGCTCGACCGCGGCAAGCCCCGCACTATCGTGATCGGCGCCCACTACGACCACGTCGGCCTAGGCGCCTGGGGCTCGCGCAAGCCCGAACTCGCCGGCCAAGTGCACAACGGTGCCGACGACAACGCCAGCGGAACAAGCGCTCTGCTGGTACTCGCCCAAATGCTGGCCAAAGTGCCCTCGCTGGGCGACGCCAACATAGCCTTTGTAGCCTTTACGGGCGAAGAAAGCGGGCTGCTCGGCTCAAAAGAGTTTGTAGAAACCATTCCAGCTCCATTAGGTAAAATCACCACGATGCTCAACCTCGACATGGTGGGCCGCCTGAACCGCTCGGATTCGCTCCGCGTGTATGGCACCCACACGGGCATAGAATTCCAGCAAATGCTCGAGACTATTCCGGCAGACGGTTTTTATTGGGATCTGAGGAACGAAATTTTCGGTCGATCGGACCACGCTCCGTTTATTCAAAAAGGGATTCCCGCGGTGTTCTTTTTCACGGGTCTTCACGAAGACTACCACGCACCCAGCGACGACCTCGACAAGATTGACCTCGAAGGCATGGCTGCGGTAACCGAAGCGGCCGCTTCCTTCATTCAATTGCTGGCCAACAACGCACCACCGACGTTCAATCCCGATTCCCTCGAGAAGTAATGGGTAAAAATCCCAAAATTGCGGTGCTAGGCGGCGGATCCTGGGCCACCGCCATCGTCAAGATGCTCACCCAAAATGAGGATTTTGTGGGGTGGTGGGTGCGCCGCGAAGAGGTTGCACTGCACATTCGCAAGTACCACCACAACCCCAACTACTTGTCGGAGGTTGAGCTAGAGACCGACAAGATTTATGTGGACCACGACCTCTTGAGCGTGGCGGCCCAGGCCGAAATCTTGGTGCTCGCGGTGCCGTCGGCGTTCTTGGCCGAGGCCATTGAGCCCCTGCGCGACGTGCTTGCCCAAAAATGGGTGGTTTCGGCCGTCAAGGGGATCGAGCCCACGTCGCACCAAATCATCGGGGAATACCTGCACGACCGCATGGGCCTGGACTACAGCCGCTTCGGAGCGCTGGTGGGGCCCTGCCACGCCGAAGAAATTGCCCTCGGCCGCCTGTCCTACCTCACGGTAGCCAGCGAAAACCAGCAACTCGCCGAGGCGGTCGCACAAAAGCTCCGCGGCTCGTTCGTCATGGTGGCCTGCACGCCCGACATCTACGGAACCGAATACGCCGCCGTTCTCAAAAACATCTATGCAATTGCAGCGGGAATGGCTCACGGCCTCGGGTACGGCGACAACTTTCAAGCCGTGCTCGTCAGCAACGCCCTGCGCGAAATGAAGCGGGTGATCCGAGCCGTGCACCCCATCAAGCGCCAAATTGTGCAGACCGAATACTCCGGCGACTTGTTCGTGACCATGTACTCGCCGTTTAGCCGCAACCGCCAGCTCGGCAACCTAATTGGCAAGGGCTACAGCCTTAGCGCGGCGCGCTCCGAAATGAAAATGGTGGCCGAAGGCTACTACGCTGCCAATCTCATTCGCGAAGTCAAGCGCGAACGCGAGGTTAAAATGCCCATCGCCTCGGCGGTGTACAAGGTGCTCTACGAGAAGGCTTCCCCGAAAAAAACCCTGCGCGCGCTCGCCGAAAAGCTCAGGTAGCACAAGGGCGCGTCGTACCTTTACCCCTCATCTGAAGAAACTATGGCATTAAGCGTATTTCTGGGCATGGTTGGCCCCTGGCAAATCGTCTTGATTGTGGCCTTGGTTATTCTGCTTTTTGGCGGACGCAAGATTCCTGAGCTCATGAAGGGCTTGGGCGGCGGCGTTAAGGAGTTCAAGAAAGCCATGCGCGAAGACGACGACGACAACTCGAAGGGCGACAGCAAAAAACTGTCATGACCTTCGATCGGATCGAAGACCTGCACCGGGCCCTAGATTCCGGTCAAACGACCTGTGCCGCATTGGCCGAAGATTCGCTGCGCCGTGCCGCGGCCGAGAATCCGCATTTAAATGCCCTCGCCGAAATTTTTAACGACAGTGCCCGCGCCCACGCCGCTGCGGTCGACGAGCGCCGCGCCCGTGGCGACCGCCGCGCCCTAGACGGCGTGACCCTGGTGATCAAAGACAACATGGTCTACGCGGGCCACGCGGCCGGCGCCAGCTCCAAAATTTTGACCGGCTTTGTGAGTCCCTACAGCGCAACCGCGGTGCAGCGGGTGCTTGACGCTGGAGCCGTGATCATCGGACGCGCCAACAGCGACGAGTTTGCGATGGGTTCCTCCAACGAAACCTCGGCATACGGGCCGGTGCGCAATCCGCTCGACCCCAGCCGAACTCCAGGGGGCTCCTCGGGCGGGTCCGCCGCAGCCGTAGCCGCCGGCTGGGTCCACGCCGCCTTGGGCAGCGACACCGGCGGCTCCATTCGCCAACCGGCCTCTTTTTGCGGAATTTTTGGCGCCAAACCCACCTACGGACGCGTTTCGCGCTACGGCTTGATCGCCTATGCCTCGTCGTTTGACCAAATTGGGCCCTTTGCCCGCAGCGCCAGCGACCTGGCTCGAATCACCGAAGTGCTTGCAGGCGCCGACGAATTTGACAGCACCTGCAGCGACCGCTCGGTTCCGTCGATGACCGATTCGGGCCAAGACCCCGCGACGCTGCGCTTTGGGTACTACCAAGAGGTGCTCGACAATCCGGCCCTGGACCCCGAGCTCCGCGCGGCTTTTATGGCTAAAATGGACGCCCTGCGGACCGCGGGCCACCACGTGGAAGCCCTGCGCTTTGACAACCTCGACGCGCTGGTACCCATTTACTACATTCTAACTACCGCCGAGGCGAGTGCCAACTTGGCGCGCTTTGACGGGGTTCGGTACGGATACCGCGCTGAGGGGGCCAAAACCCTCGAGGAGCTGTACCGCCGCAGCCGCTCTGAAGGCTTCGGGACCGAAGTCCAGCGGCGCATTCTGCTCGGAACTTTTGTGCTCCGCAGCGGATTTTTTGACGCCTACTACGGCAAAGCCCAAAAGGCACGCCGGGCCGTTCAAGACGCCACCAACGCCGACTTGGCCAAGGTGGACCTTCTGATCAGCCCGACGACCCCCCACACCGCGTTTGAATTAGGACGCGAAACAAGTGATCCTACCGTTATGTATCTTGAAGACGTCTTCACGGTACAGGCCCCCATTGCGGGGCTGCCCGCCTTGAGCCTTCCGATGGGCTTGCATTCCAATGGGTTGCCCATGGGACTGCACCTCACGGCAAAGGCCTTCGACGAGCCCACCTTGTTTCGTGCCGCAGAATACTTGAGTTCATGATTCGTACCCTAGCGATTGCCGCCGCCTTGAGCTTTTGCGCGCCCCTGATGGGTTTTGCGCCGGAAGATACGGTGCGCTACGGACTGGCCACTAAAGTGGACACGATGTACGCCAAATGGCTCGTGAGCAGCAGCGAGCGCAACTGGACCAGCCAGTTCAAAGGCCCCATCGACACCCTCGCCGGAGCCACCCTCGGCGTCAGCGACGAGGTCGTTAAGCAGCGCCTGGCGGCGCTGGACCGCCGCACCCCGATGGATTTGCGCTACACTCCCGACGTCAAAAACGCGATCGCCATGTACGTGGTCCGCAAAAAAGACCTCGTCGCTCGGGTTATGGGCCGCGGACGCTACTATTTTCCGCTCTTTGAGGCCGCCCTCGACCAGTACAACTTGCCCATTGAGCTGCGGGCCCTGCCGATGATTGAGTCCGCGCTGAACCCGCTCGCCACCAGCCCCGCCGGCGCCAAAGGCCTGTGGCAGTTTATGTACGCCACCGGCAAGCTCCAGGGCCTCGAGATTGGTAGCTACGTCGACGAGCGTTCCGACCCAGTGAAGTCTACCGACGCCGCGTGCCGCTACCTGATGAAGCTGTACGACATGTTCGACAGCTGGGAACTGGCCCTCGCCGCCTACAATGCCGGTCCGGGGAACGTGACCAAGGCCATTCGCGCCTCGGGAGGGAAGACCAACTACTGGGAAATCCGCCCCTACCTGCCGCGGGAGACGCGCAGCTACGTGCCCAACTTCATCGCGGCGAACTACGCGCTGGCCTACGGCGGACTTCACGGAATTTACCCCGACATGCCCCCCGCAACGTTTTTTGACGTCGATACCGTGCAGGTGACCGCCACCCTGGACCTCACCCAGGCCGCGAACCACTTTAGCGTGGACCACGCCTTGCTCAAAGTGCTGAATCCGATGTACAAACTCAACGTGATTCCGGCCCCGCGCGACGGTAAAATGTATCCGCTTGTGCTGCCCAAGGCGGCCGTGGCAAGTTTTCAGGAGTGCGCGGACTCGGCCTATGCCGCGTCAGCCCCAGGCCGCAGCGTGAGCAGCCCGGCAAGCGAAACGGCCAGCGAGGCCCCGGCGGCCGCCCCGACCCCGGCGGCGGCGCCTTCTACGCGGCGCACGCACACGGTGCGCTCGGGCGAAACGCTGAGCAGCATTTCGAAGAAGTACGGAACCAAAGTCAGCGACATCCAAAAATGGAACGGGCTGCGCGGCACCACGATCCAGATCGGACAGCGCTTGGTGGTTAAAAAATGAGGGCCTGGATCGCCACCGCCGCATTAGCCGCCGTGGTCGCAAGCTGCGGGGGTGATCCGAGCCCCGAAACCGGCGCCCCGGCTCGCCCACGGCGCACGCTCGCCCCGAGCAACGGAACCCACAACGACCTCACCGTCATTTGCCCCGACGACCTGTGGGAGGCCCATGTAGGCCTCGCCGTTGCCGAAGTGCTGGGCGCTCCCGCCGAAGGCCTTCCGCAAGCGGAACCGCGGTTTGGCATCATCCACGCCGCCCCCGAGAAGGTCAACGACCTCCTGCGCCGCGGCAAAAGCATGCTGAGCATCGCGGTGATTCCCGACTCAACAGCGGTCCTCGAGGTTCAGGACGCGTTTGCGCGGCCGCAGCTACTGATTCAGGTGGTCGCTCCGTCGGCCGAATCCCTTCCCAAATTGCTGGCCGAAGTTCTGCCGCAGCTCGTACCGCGCTTTGCGGCGCACGACGCCAAGGTGCTTCGGGCCAACCTGCGCAAACGCAGCCAGCGACCGCTCCCAAAAGAGGTTAAAAACCTAGGTGTGGCCGATATGCTGCTCCCCGAGGGCTTCGTGGTGACCCTCATCAAGCCAGGGCTCGTGATCTTGCGCAACGAAACCAAAAAATCGCAGCAGTACCTGATTTTAACTCGAAGCCCGTCCAACGACTCGCCTACCCCCGAGGCCGACGTGGTTAAGGACCGCGACGCGCTGCTTCGCCGCTACTTCGAGGGCGCTGAGGCCAAAAGCCACTTGGCGACCGAGCTGCTTGTTCCGCCGGCGCAGCAGTTTTACACGGCGGCCGATGGGAACCGTGCCCTGCGCACGCTGGGGCTGTTTAAAACGGTGGGCGGTTTTGGGGGCGGACCCTTTGTCAGCCACCGCGTGTTCGACGACGCCCGAGGCATCGTTGGCACCGCCGACGCCCTGCTTTTTGCGCCGAGCACCAAAAAGCGCAAGCTCCAGATGGAACTCGACGAAGTGGCCGCCTCGGTGCGGTGGGGCGACGTCACGCCATGATTTAAAGGCTACGCAGCACGTCCAGCGACTTGAGCTGCCCCCATCCGGGGTGCTGCGCCTCTAGGTAGGCGAGTACCGCATCGAGGGCCTCGTTGCGCGATGCCCGCGTGCCCTCGTGGCCGTGCAGCGCGGCGGCCAGCGCCGATGACGCCGAGGGCGTGCAGGCCGTTGAAGCAAAACTCCCGAGCGGAGCCCATTTTCCCTCGGCAGGGAAAAAAAGCCAATGCCCTACCTCAGGCGCCTCGAGCTCAAAGCCGAGGTGGCGGCAAAGCAGCAGCGTCCAGTCCAAGGGCCCACGGGCCAACGGCGCTCCGGGAGTGTCCCAATCGTTTAGCATGGCAAGTGCCTCGTCAAAAAATACCCCATTAGCGCTTCCCTCGTGCAGCACCCGCCGCAAGACCTCTGCGGCAAACATGACCAGCATCTGGGCGCTGGGCTCGTCGTGCAACCGGCGCCACACGGGATGAAGGCGGGACTCCTTGATGCGCCCGAGCGAACCGCGTCCCCGAGCCGGAACCACTTCGAGGGCGGCCAACGGCTGGGCCATGGCCGGGCGAAATCCGCCGGCTGCTGAACGGACACTGGGAACGTAGGCCGACCATAAACCCGAGTCGCGCAGCCACATTCGCAGGACCAGCGCCCGATCGCCCTGGGGGGTTCGGCCCAGCACTAAGGCAGACTGTGCAGCGTCTTCCATCACGGGCGAACGAGCACGCCCTGCACGACCGCCGTTTGGGCCCCGAGCGGGTCGTTGATCCAAAATTGATAAAGTCCGCTTGCGACCGGATTCCCTGCGGAATCGTGAGTGTCCCAAACAAACTGCCCGCCCGAGGCGTAGCCCTCAGCCACCCTTCGCCCGTCGGCGGTGGTGACTTTGACGTAGCAGCCGTCCACAAGTCCGCTAACAGTCCAGGGGCCATGAAACTCCGGGCGGTAGGGATTCGGAAAAAGCAGCGCCCCCGTCATTCGCTCGGCCGGAGCAGTCGACGCCGCCCGAACCGTGAAGAGGCCGCGGTCCGTCGCCACGTGGGCGTACCCCGACTCGAGGTCAAGGGCAATGCCGTTCACTCGGTTCGTAGGAAGCGGACTGTTTTCGGCGCGGAAGTGCGCCACTTGGGTGAGCCCGTCGGGCGACAAAACAAAAACGCCCGCCGACGCCGTGCCAACCCACTTGCGGTTGCCGCCGTCGACCGCGATCACCGTGATGTCTTGGCCGGCGAGGACCGCCTGCACGCGGCCGTCGACCTCCACCAGGAGCTGTTGGGCCTCAAAGGGTCCGCCGGTAAACGCATTTTTGGGAGTGTAAAGCACCCCGAGGCCGTTGGCCGTGCCCACCCAAAGTTTGCCGTCGGGGGTAAACGCAAACGCCCCGATGCTGGCGCTGGGCAGGTTTCCGCTGCCCGCACCCGACCCCAAGACGCGGGCCGAGGCTACGCCGCCCGAGACGCGCACGGCAACTAATCCTGCGGTGCGGGTTTGCACCCAAAAGTCGCCGTTCTCCGCCTGCTCCACGCGCCGAATGGCCTGGCCGTTAAGGGCACCAACGGTGTAGCCCTGCCAGGTTTCGGTTGCCGGGTCGTATCGGTGCAGCGGCACGTCCGATAAACTGTTGGTCACCCAGAGGGCCCCATCTTGGCCCCAAACGAGTCCGCCGCAGCGCACGTCGTTGGGGCCCGCCCCATTCGCGGCGCGAAGACTCGAATTACCGACCGTCCAGCGACGAAAAAGGCTTCCGTTGCGAAACTCCAGCACGCCTCCGCCCCACGAGGCCGCAAACCAGTG
>VGFU01000034.1 GCA_016868755.1 Bacteroidota bacterium
AGACCTTCTTCGCGCATGAGCTCCATGGCCTTGTGGGCGGCGGATTCGGATACGTTGAGCATTTTGGAAAAATTCTAAATAAGGGCAAAGATACTAACCTCCCGCGCTGCAGAAGGTTCGCCATGTACCCTTAAATCCGCGAAAATTCGCGACCTACAGCTCGCGCTGAACCTCGACTTCTTTGAAGCCTTCGATCACGTCGCCGACCTTGATGTCGTTGTAGTTGTTGATGTTCAGACCGCAATCGAGGCCCTTCTTGACTTCGCGCACGTCGTCTTTGAAGCGCTTAAGCGAGCCCAGTTCACCCGTGTATTGAACCACGCCGTCGCGAATGACGCGCACGCGGGTGTTGCGGGTGATGATTCCGTCCATAACCATACAGCCGGCAATGGTGCCCACTTTACTGATTTTAAAGGTTTCGCGAACTTCAATCGTACACGTGATCTCCTCTTTGACGTCGGGCGACAGCAGACCCGACATGGCGTCTTTGATGTCGTTGATCGCGTCGTAGATGATGCTGTACAGGCGAATCTCGATGTCTTCCTTCTCGGCGAGCTTGCGGGCCGTGGCCGCAGGGCGCACCTGGAATCCCACGATGATCGCACCCGACGCCGAGGCGAGCAGCACGTCGGAATCGGTAATTCCGCCCACCGCTTTGTGGATAATATTTACCTGAATTTCTTCGGTGCTCAAGCGCTGCAGCGAATCGGCCAACGCTTCGATCGACCCGTCGACGTCGCCTTTGAGGACGATGTTGAGCTCCTTGAAGTCTCCGACGGCCAGACGGCGGCCAATTTCTTCGAGGGTGAGGTTCTTTTGCGAACGCACGCTTTGCTCGCGGGCGAGCTGCTGGCGGCGTTGGGCAATTTGCTTGGCTTCGCGCTCGTCTTCAAACACGGCGAAGTTGTCACCGGCCGTGGGGGCGCCGTCGAGGCCCAGTATAGAAACCGGTGCCGAAGGCCCTGCCACGTCGATTTTGTGGCCCCGCTCGTCCATCATCGCGCGGACTTTACCGCTGTACTGGCCCACCAAAAGGTAGTCGCCCACACGGAGCGAGCCGTTTTGTACGAGGAGCGTGGTTACGTAGCCGCGACCTTTGTCAAGAGTTGCCTCGATAACCGTTCCCTTGGCGAGTCGGTTGGCGTTGGCCTTGAGGTCGAGAAGTTCCGACTCGAGCAGCACCTTTTCGAGGAGCTTGTCGACGTTGAGGCCCTGCTTGGCTGAAATGTCTTGCGACTGAATTTTTCCGCCCCAGTCTTCCACCAGCAGGTTCATTCCGGCGAGCTGCTCTTTGATGCGCTCGGGGTTGGCGTCGGGACGGTCAATTTTGTTGATGGCGAACACAATCGGAACCCCCGCCGCCTGAGCGTGGCTTATGGCTTCCTTGGTCTGCGGCATCACCGAATCGTCGGCCGAAACCACGATAATGGCGATATCGGTCACTTGCGCACCGCGTGCACGCATCGCCGTAAAGGCTTCGTGGCCCGGCGTGTCGAGGAATGTAATGTGCTGTCCATCAGCCAACTGAACACTGTATGCGCCGATGTGCTGCGTGATTCCACCTGCCTCGCCCGCGATGACGTTGGCCTTGCGGATGTAGTCGAGCAGCGACGTTTTACCATGGTCGACGTGACCCATTACCGTGACGATGGGCGGACGCGACGCCAGGTTGGCGTCGTCTTCTTGTTCTTCAACAAAGGCCTCTTGTACTTCTTCGTCGACGAAGCTCACGTCGTAACCAAATTCGTCGGCGACGATGGTGAGGGTTTCTTTGTCAAGGCGCTGGTTGAGCGAAGCCATGATTCCCAGCGACATGCACGTCGAGATGACCTCGGTCGGCGTCACCTTCATCATGTTGGCCACCTCCTGAAGGGTTACAAACTCCGTGAGCTTGAGGACTTTTTCGCCCTCCTGGCGCTCGAGTTCGGCCATTTCACGGGCCTCGGCGCGCTCGGCACGCTTGTCGCGGCGAATCTTCGAACCCTTAGACTTGCGGCCTCCACCGAGCTTCTCGAGGGTTTCTTTGATTTTGCGCTGAATGTCTTCTTGGCTGACTTCGCGGGGAGCGCCGCCAACTTGACCAGGTCCGCCAGGACCGCGCTGTCCACCCGGACCGCGCTGACCCCCTGGGCCGCGCTGACCGCCTTGGCCTCCGGGGCCTCGTTGGTAGCCGCCTTGGCCGGGTCCGCCAACGCTTGCTGCGCCGGTAGTGGTGCGGCCGCCGCCTGACGCCGGCTTTTGAAGGCCCTCGGTCTTGATGCGCTTGCGCTGTCCTGCTGCAGAGGGCTTCTTGACAAACTGAGAAAGGTCAATCACTTGACCCGTCATTTTGGGGCCGTCTAGCTTTTGGTACTGGGTTTCGTGGTGTGCCGTCTCTTCGGATTTGTCGTCGTCAGGGGTCGCTGGAGCCTCGGGGGCTGCGTCACGTGGCGCCGGCTCTGAAGCCTTCGTCGCCGATTTGACCGCCTTGGGAGCTTCAATCGCTGCGGCCTCTTCCTCGACAGGCGCTGCTACCACAGGTTTCGCCGCCGGCTTGGTTGCAGGAGCAGCCGCTGCCTTGGGCGCTTCGGCTGGTGCAGCGGGAGCCGCGGTCTCGGCCTTCTTGGGCGCGATGGCAATCTTTCCAGCCACCTTAGGTCCGCTCAACGTCGCCGTCGCGCGAATTACCTCAGGCTTCTTCTGTTCGCGCTCGGCCTGAATCGCCTCCTTTTCTTCGCGCTTCTGCTGAATGAGCGTCTCCGCCTTATCCTTCGAGGACTTGTCGGTGGCAAACTGCTGCGTCAGAAGGTCGTACTGCGCTTGATCGATCTTGGCATTTCGGTTGCGCTCAACCTCTTGGCCCTTATTGGCCAAGAAGTCAACGGCGGTATCCAAGCCGATGTTCAGCTCGCTAAGTACTTTACTGATGCGGATAGTGCTCATAGGCGCAAAGGTCGGAACTAGTTAGGTATTGGGGTAGGTATAGGGAACGAATCCGAGCTTACTCGACGTCAAACTCTTTTTTGAGAATGTCGCGAACTTCTTGAACGGTTTCAACTTCGAGGTCGGCGCGACGGGCCACGTCTTCGACGTCAGCGCGGAGCACGGACTTCGCCGTGTCGTAGCCTCCGTTGCGAAGCTGGTCGATAACCCAGGCTTCGATCTCGTCGCTGAACTCGAGGAGTTCCACGTCTTCTTCTTGAACCACGTCTTCGCGGTACACGTCGATTTCGTAATCGTTTAGCTTGCTCGCCAGGCGAATGTTGGTTCCGCCGCGGCCAATGGCCAGCGAAACCTGATCGGCAGGCAGGTAGACGTCGGCGTGGCGGCGCTCCTCATCCAGCACCATATTGGTGATTTTGGCTGGAGACAGCGCGCGCTGAATCATTAGCTGCAGGTTGGTCGTGTAGTTGATCACGTCGATGTTCTCGCCGCGGAGCTCACGAACGATGCTGTGAATGCGCGAACCTTTCATTCCCACGCAGGCGCCCACGGGGTCGATGCGGTCGTCGTAGGACTCCACCGCTACCTTGGCTTTTTCGCCCGGAATGCGCACGACCTTCTTTACCGTGATGATGCCGTCGAACACTTCGGGGATCTCGGCCTCAAACAGCTTGGCCATGAAGGCCTCTGAGGTGCGGCTGAGCAAAATGAACGGCTTGGCTCCGCGCACTTCCACCAACTTAACCACGGCACGAACGGTGTCGCCCTTGCGGTAAAAGTCCTTCTCGGGAATCATGTCTTCGCGGCGCAAAATCAGCTCGTTTTGCTGATCGTCGTAGATGATGAGCTCGCGGTGGCGCACGTGGTGCACCTCGCCGCTGATGATTTCACCTTCCATCGACTTGTAGCGCTTGTACAGCTCGCCCGAATCGTGCTCCTGAACCTTTTGAACCAAGGTCTGGCGGAACGCCAAAATGAAGCGGCGACCCAGGTCGATGATCTTCATTTCTTCAGACACTTCTTCACCCACCTCAAAGTCGGGCTCAATTTTCAGCGCCTCAGAAAGCGCAATTTCGAGGTTGTCGTCTTCAACCGCGCCGTCTTCGACGATGGTGCGGTTGCGCCAGATTTCAAGGTCGCCCTTGTCTGGGTTCACGATCACGTCGAAGTTTTCGTCGGTGCCGTACTTCTTGCGGATTTGGACGCGGAACGCCTCCTCAATGAACGACATGAGGGTTACGCGGTCAATGCTCTTTTCGTCTTTGAACTCGCCGAAGGATTCGATAATGGCTAGGTTTTCCATAGCTACTTGAAGGTGAGAAACTTAGAATTTAAAATCGAGGGTGATGCTGGCAATGTCCGCCAGCGGGATTTGGGTTTGGGTCGTCAGGTCCATTTTGCCTTTGCCCACGGTTTTGGGAACGCGCTCCGTGCGCTCCAAGGTGAGGGTTGCGCCGTCGTAGGCCGCGAGTTTGCCCCGGCTTTTGATTCCATCTGTGTGCTTGACCACGACCTCGCGGCCCAGGTTTTTGCGGTACTGCGCGTCGACCTTAAACGGACTGAACATGCCCGGAGACGACACCTCAATGGAGTAGTTCTCTGAATCTTCGCCCAGCGCCGACTCAATCGCGCGGCTGATGGTCTTGATTTGCGCCAGCGTAATATGGCCCTCGTTCAAGTCCGCGTGCACTTTGATGTCGTTTGCCGCGCTCAGACTTACCTCAACGGCAAACGCACCCATCGGCTCGAGGGTGGCGGCGACCAGCTGCTGCAGTTCGGTTTGGTTCATCGTTTCGTGCGGATTCAAAAAGCTTTAAAAACAGTCGAGGGGACTTTGTGGGTCCCCTCGAGTTTGGATTCAGAAAGCGCTGCAAAGATACAACGGATTTTTTACCATGCAAACCGAAGGCTGGCGCGCAGCTGGCGGCCGGCCTCGAGCACCCCAAAGGCCCGGGCGATCGAAAGGTGGTGCGCATAGGCCGTGTTCCCGGCATTTAGCAGCTCGAGGCTCCACGAAGCGCTTTTGGTGAGCACGCTGGTTAGGCTTGCCGACCAAAGCCCGTAAGCCGGAGTGGCTCCGTCCAAAAACAATAGCTCTGTTGGTGAAAGCCGGTTCTGAGCGAAGTAGTGGTCGTAGTGCAGTTCGGCATAAAGGCGCTGGTCAGGCAGTACATCGTACGCCATGTGGGCGCCCCAACGGCCAGGAGCCATGAACGGAAGCGGATTGCCTTCAGCGTCATCGCCAATGCTGAGGGCCGCCTGAGCATGCACGTGAAAGCGCTCTGCGGGGTGCCAGTGGGCGCGGGCCTCGGCTCCGTAGACGCGCGCATCGCCCTGGACGTAGTAGAAGCGCCACGAACCGCTGCTGTCGTTGGGGTTGAGGTAAATGAAGTCGCGGTACGCCTGGTAGAATGCGGTGAGCTGGGCGTCGAACCGCTCGCGCTCGTAGTTGAGGCCAAGATCGGCGTTCCAAAGTTGCTCCGTGCGCAGGTTGGCATCGCCGACTTCAAACCGGCCTGCGCCGATGTGCGACCCGAAGGCGAAGCGCTCTTCCAGCTGCGGACCGCGCGTTCCGTGCGACATTCGTGCCTGAACACTCAGCGGTTTGCTGATGGCGTAGGCATAACGAAGCAGGGCGGCATATCCTGCAAAGGACCCAAGCTCTCCGCGAAGACCCGCAGAACGCGTGTGGCGACCCTTTTCGATGCTGTAGTGCGCAAAAAGTGCTGACTGACCCTGTTCCGCGTTGGGGTACAGCCATTCATGAGCGTGTTCATCGTTGCGCAGGACTCGGAGTTGTTGGTGCGCCCCAAGCGTCAGATGCCCGTCGCCGAGGCGGCGGTCCAAGGTCGTGGTTTGTGAGGCAGTGTGCAGGTTGAACGCGATGTGCGCGTGGTCTTCGTGCCCTGGCTCGGGGTCTTCACCCTCGTGCGCCTCGTCGTATTCGGCGCGGAACGAGGACTGAAGGCCCGTCACCGCCCGAAGCTTCCAGGTTCCGAGGTTGCGCTCGGCTTCCCACGCGAGGTGGCCCGCCTGGATGAGTTGGTCGCCGTGCTCGTGGTCGGGTTCTTGGCCCGGGGGGTAGTTTTTCTCGGGCAGCCCAAAGCGGCGCTGGACTCCTGTGAGTTTGAGGCGGTGCTGGGTTTTGCCTTTTTGCCACGAGCCCAAGGCGCGAAGCGCGAGGGTTTGAGCATGCGTGCCATGTACCGTGTCGCCGCGGGCATCGCGGTACTCGGGGCTGAATCCGCCGTAGGCTCCGACAAAGTAGATACCTGGCCCACTGCGGTGCAGGCTGTACTGGCCCGACCAGGGCATGCCGTTGGCGCCGCCGTTTAGGGTCAAGGAGTGCTGGCTGCCGGTGGCGCGTGGACGTACGTCCGAGAAGTAGAGCACACCGGCCATGGCGTCGGTTCCGAGCGCGAGGGAATTGGGGCCGAGCATCACCTCGACGTGGTCGACGCCCAAAAGCGGAAAGTCAAGCCCGTGGTCTGCCCCGCCCTGCAAGTTGTCGTAGCGCCAGCCTTGGTAGGCGGTAACGACGCGGTAACCACCGAGTCCCCGCAAAATGGGTTTGACGGTGTGCCCGCCCACGCTGGCGAGCTGAAGAGCCGGAGCCTGACGGCTGAGCTGAAGCATGGCCGAGGGCCCTTGGTCGGCCAGGGTGCGCACTGGAATGGCGAGCACTGTCGTAGACAGAGCCGAAGGGTTGTCGCGCTGGGCTTCGACCGAAGCCTCTCCGAGTTCAATAACGATGGATGTGTCGCGTTGGCCCCAAAGCATGAGGGGCAGGGCCGCGAGCAGCCCAAAAAGTAATTTGTTCATAATGTTTTGAATGAGTTAACCCGACGCGGAGCGGTTCCGCGCACAATAGTCGGAGGTTAACCCACAGGCGGCCCGCGCGGAGCAATGGCCTCAAAATCAATTTTTTCTGCCTCAGTAACGCGAGTCACGGGCTCCTTGAACTCCGACCCGCCTGGTAGTATTTCGTAGCCAATGAAAGGCGGCTGAACGGCGATTAGGTAGGCAGGATCTGTCCACTTACAGGTGTAATCACCTTCGTGAAGGTGTTGGCCTTGCTCCGCACAGTGATCGTGGTGGTGCAGCAGGCTATGCACGACTGGGTCTACGAGTCGAACCCCGCCCAACAACAACCACGTGAACAATAGAAGTGCGCGCATCGTTTCAAAGATACGTCGTGCGAAAAACTCGTCGAATACCGCGATAGTTCAATGAGGGCGGTCGGTTCGTGGACCTAGCTGATTTGGCCCTCACGTTTAGGCGAATTTTGTACCATATGCTCCAACGTCTCCTGTTTTTGTTCTTTTTTGCCTCCGGCAGCATGCTCGCGCAACCCTGTTCGACGGCACCCAGTGTGAGTTTAGTATCGCGCACGGCAAACAGCATTACGGTTTCGACCGGTTCGGCCTCGGCCTTTCATCGGTTTGAATACGGCCCTCTAGGCTTTACTCCGGGTAGCGGAACCTTAACACCTTGGTTCAGCGGCAACTCCTACGTAATCAATGGCCTTTCGGGCTCGACGGGATACGACTTTTACCTGCGCGACAGCTGCACCAACGGAGCCAAAAGCCCGTGGAGCGGGTACAACGGGTATGCAACCACCTGCGGAACCGCCGCCACGATTCCCTGGGTCGAGAACTTTGATCAGATATTTTTCACCCCGCGCACTTCGGTGAACGGCCTCGGTGGCTACATGTGCGGATGGATCGCATCGCCCAACGAAGGCTTTGCTTGGGTTTCTGCCCCGCCGTTTCAGGTGCTGCCGGCTTCGGGTCCGCAATCGGACCATTCGGGGCGCAGTAAGTACCTCTTCGCTGACCGTTTTGGGGCCTTCACGGGCAACAATACCGCGGTCATTCGCACACCCCAGATCAACCTGGCGGGAGCCACCACTCCGGTAATTGAGTTTTGGTACCACATGTACGGCAACCAAATCGACTCATTGGTAATCGAGGCGACTGCGGTGGGCAACCCTAACTGGGTGCGGCTAGGGTCAATTGCAAGCAACCCGACCTTGTTTGCCACTAAAACGAGCCCATGGCAGCAGCAGGTATACCCGCTGACGATGTTCACCAACCAAACCGTGACCATTCGTTTTGTGGCGAAGTCTTCGGCGACCTTTCCGTTTAATGCTCGAGTTGCAATTGACGACTTGCGCGTAAGTCAAGCTACGGGGTGTGTGGCCCCGTCTAACCTCAATTTCAGCGCCGTTCAAGCGACTTCAGCCCTTGCGGGCCTCGTGCTCGGCTCGTCGCAGCACCACCAGCTGTCGTACGGCGCCCCCGGTTCGGGCGCAGGCAACGGAACCGTCAAGCGATTTAGCGGCACCACCACAAACCTTACGGGCCTTACGCCCAACACGACCTACGAAGCCTGGGTGCGCGATTCATGCGGTCCGACTTCATTCAGCAACTGGGTAGGCCCGATTTCATTCACTACCGGATGTGTGGCCGTCGCTGCGCCCTGGAGCGAGAGCTTTGACGGGCCCAGCTGGGGAGTGCCGCCGTTTAATCAGGCTGGCGTGTGGCCAAGCTGCTGGGACCGCCCGTTAAACCTTGGCTTGACCTATGTCGTCGGCCCTCCTCAATTCAGTTCGTTTAATACGGGTCCGTCTGAAGACCACGGCCCGAGCATAAACGGGAAGTTTGTTTTTCTGGAGTCTATTGGATTCACGAACGGAACCACCGGGCAGTTCAAAACACCCTGGATCAATTTGGCGCCCGTTGCCGTCCCTGAGTTAACTTTTTGGTACCACGCTTACGGAGCCCAAATTTCAGGCACTCAGCTGCACGTCGAAGACACCGCCGGCGTGTTCACTCAGGTATGGTCGAGTTCCGGTCAAATTCAAACGGCTCAGACCGATCCCTGGTCCGAAGTAACGGTGAGCTTAGCCGCTTTTGCCAACAAGAAAATCCGGCTGCGCTGGACTGGTTCGGCGACCGGCAACTTCGCCTCATTCGCGCAGTCCGCCATCGACGACATCGACATTCACGCTACGCCAACCTGCCCAAAACCCCAAAACGTCGCCGTAACGACCACCAACAGCACTAGCGCCACGCTGAGCTGGACCGTCGGCAACAGCCCTTGGGTGATCAAGTACGGCCCCACGGGATTTAACCCCTCGGTTGCCGGAACCCGCGTGGTGGCAACGAGTAATCCGTTCACGGTAAATGGGTTAACGCCGAGCACTACCTACCAGTTTTATGTGAAAGACACCTGCGGCCCGACGAGCGTCAGTGCTTGGAGCGCAGTGGTGACGGCAAGCACGCCCTGTGCCACAATTTCGGCACCTACTACCGAGAACTTTCAATCTGCCGCATGGAGTGTCGGCAACTGGCCCAACCTAGAAGGAACGATTTCGCCGTGCTGGAGCCGTTCGGCGGGCTCGGCAGCCTCTGAGTTCTTTTGGACCGTCGGCCTAGGTCCCATGCAAGCGGGCAACACGGGTCCGAACCAAGGAATCAACGGTGGCAAGTACATGTTTACGAGCGGATTTGGCAACACCGGGGTGAACCAAGCGACTTTCACGTCGCCATGGATCAATACGACGCCACTAAATGTGCCGATGCTGCGGTTTTCAAGCCACATGTACGGCGGAGTCATCGACCGGCTTCAGGTATTCATTGATTCGGGTGCTGGGTGGCAGAGCATTTTGATTGTGCTCCCCGGCAACCAGCCCACGGCCAACTCGGCCTGGACTCTTCACGAAATTCAGCTGCCCAACTACGCTGATAAAACGATTCGGTTCCGGTTCCGCGGCGAAAAAACCACCGTTGCCGGCTACGCCGAGATCGGCCTCGATGAATTTGCGGTGGTCGAAGCCCCGCTGCCCTCGTGCTCCGCGCCGTCCAACCTCAGCGCCTCGGGCGTCACGGTGACGACTGCCCAAGTCGGCTTTAATCCAGGGGGCGGAAGCACGCGAATCGCTCGCGGGCCCGTCGGCTTTGTTCCCAACGCCGCGACCACGGTAGCCTCAGGCATCACTTCGCCCTACGTGCTCACGGGGCTCACCGCCAACACCACCTACCACGTCTACCTCAAGGACACGTGCGGCAGCGTCGGACTCGCTAGTTCGTGGATTGGGCCGCTGGCGTTCACCACCCAGCCTTGCCCGCCGGTTTCAGCCAACTTCACTTACAACGTGGTGGGCGGAAACCTCATCATGAACGCCCAAAACATATCGGCGACGTCGAACTACGCCTGGACGCTGCTCAATTCGAGCGGGGCAACGGTCGCAACGCGCGCGGGCGGTTCCTCAACGATACCTGTAGCCGGAACTGGTTCGTTTACCCTGAGCCTCATCGTGACCAACTTCTGCGGAAGTTCCGACACATCTCAGGTCACCATCAACATTTGCGCTCCATTGGGCGGCGGATTCAGCCACACGGTAAACGGAAACACGGTGAGCTTCACCAGCCTCGCGGTGAACTCTTCGGGCCAACTTTGGGACTTTGGGGACGGCAACCAAGGTAGCGGGCCAACCCCGGTGCACACCTATGCCGGATCCGGATCCTACACGGTTGTAATGCGTTCCTATAACATCTGCGGCGACACGATTACCTCGAGTCAAGTAGTCGTAACCTGCACCAAGCCTACCGCAGAATGGACCGCGCAAATACTCTCTTCGGGAGGTGCCGGAATGCGCGTGCAGTTCAACGCAACGCCCTGGTCGAGCGCCGACGCCGTGAACTTTCAGTGGTTGTTTGGCGACGGCACCAACGGATCGGGCGCGAACCCAATTAAAACCTATGGGGTTGCCGGACTCTTTTACAACGTGACGTTGATCGCTTCGAATTCGTGCGGCGGCAAGGACACCCTGACCAAGTCCCTTCAGACCGTTGGGCTCGATGAGCCGGCGGCGGCCCCGGCATGGTACCCCAACCCTGCGCAGCCGGGGCAGTGGATCGTCAGCCCAGGCACTTCACCCGTGTCGGTGGCAACCGTAACGGGCCAAGTTCTGAATTGGGCGCAACGCGTCGAGGCGGGCCAAACCCAAGTTTGCGTGCCCGACAACTGCCCTGCTGGAGTCTACGTGCTCTGGCAAGACGGCGTGGCGGCGCGGATTGCGGTCCCGTAGCCCTCAAGGGCGGCACCCAAACCGCTGTACGAGCGGAGCGGCGTTCCCTAAGCGCTCGCTAAGCAGCACGTAGCTTCCGTCGCGGAGCCACGCAAAAATTTCGCCTTGCGCTTCTTGGTCCGGATACGGCAGCTCCAGCGGTGTGCGCTGCAGCACCATACAGGCGGCTTCATGCGCCTCAGCAGCCCAGTAGTACAAACGACCGTAGCTGCGCACCACCAGGGGCGCTTGACCCGAAGGCTGCACGCTTCGGTCCGCCGCCGTGGACATAAAAATGGGAAGGTCCGCCACCGCCCGAGCGGTGTCTAGCGCCCACGAAGGCTGAGCAGGCAACACATAAACCCGGTTGCGCGCGTCGCGCTTGGTGACCAGGTACATGCGTCCGTCGACCGGATCGGTAAACAGCGATTCTGCGTCGCGCGGACCGTCTTCGTACACAAAGTTCCACACCCTGGTCTGGGCGGGCGACCAGGTTTGCGTTACCCCCGACGTGTCATTAAGCACGGGCTCCGGCAGACCGTAAATCGAACCGCTCGAGCGGACCGCGTTGTTGTCGCCGATTTCGGCAATTCCGAGCCAGCGCTGGCCCAAGGTATCGGTCCAGTGGGTCAAATCTTCCCAATCGACGTTGGCCCAACCTGCTGCGATCTGGAGCCGCGCCTTGATGCGCCCCGTGTTCACGTTGACCAGAAACAGGTTGGGGCCTGATCCGCCGTCTTCAATAACCCAAATGGCAGACGAATCCCAACTGCAGTAGACGGCTCCGCTTGCTTCAGCCAAATCAACTGCTTGGGCGCTGTACTGAGGCAGGCTGTCAAATCCCTTGGCCGCGGCCAGGGCCGACGGATCAAACTGCGGAGCAGCGTAGTCGCATCGCGGCATTTTGGGTCCGGCACACGAAGTTCCCATCACGATGGCAAGGAACAGAAGGTTGAAAAGTCGAAGTAAACGCATGCACAAACCTACTCCACAGCCCGCGGCTGTGCAGTAGCTTTGGGTACCGCGCATTCCGCGCCGGTTTTTAAATAACCCTCTATGAGCCAGCCCACCGCCCAGCAAATCCTCGACACCCTTTGCGATGCCTACGGCACCACGTTGGCCGAGGTACTGTCGCACCTCGATGCCGAATCCGAGATTCCGGCCGACGTGCAAGCCGCCGAAGAAGTCATGAAGATGGTCTTCAGCGGAATCATCAACGAAGCCTTTGACGAGGGCCGCGCCCGCACCGTCGAGATGGAAGAAGACGACCGGTTCGGCGTGCTGATCGACGAAGACTTCCTTGAAGAAATCGGCTTTGAGCTAGACTTTGATGAAGTCGGCGAAGACGAAGAAGAATAACATCATTTTTACCTGCACCTAAGCTTGCGGCACGTCCTTTGCTTGCAGAGGCTCGGAACCGCTTCTCGCTCTGCGTTTCGTAGGGTGTTAAGGTGTTAAGGTGTTTTGGTTCCAACCGAAAGCCCGCAGCAATGCGGGCTTTTTTGGTACTTTTAGCTATGATCCGCTCCAAGCATACCGTCGCAATCTTGGCCAGCCTGGCCCTGATCTACTTCGCGTGGCAAAAGCCCTTTTTGGAGCGTGGCGCCAACCCCCGAAATCAGGTGATTTCCTACGACGTAGCGGGCTACTACGCCTACCTCCCCATGCTCTTCATCGAGGGCGACCCTCGGCTTGAGCGCCGGTGGACGTTCGACATGATTCAGCTCGTCGGCGTTCACGAGCACCCGGAGTCGGGCGGCCGCCACCTCAAATTCACCTCGGGCATGGCGGTGCTCTACGCGCCGTTTTTTGCCGCCGCCCACGCCTACACGTTGGCCACCCATCCGGCGGAGGCGCACGGCTTTTCGCTCCCCTACCGCTTCGCCATTGGGTTGGCCGGGGTA
>VGFU01000035.1 GCA_016868755.1 Bacteroidota bacterium
GAACTAGCCTGGTCCCTCAGGTCAGCGCAAAAGTGAGCGCAAACCGCACTAATTTGCTCTCTTTTTGACCTCGCCAGAATTTGTAACTAACTGATAATTAGAAGTTAAGAGGTCAATATTTAGAATAGACGTTTCCTAAACGTTTGATAGCGGTTCGATTCCGCTTGGGGCTGCTACTCAATGATTATCAACTGGTTAGGTTGATTCATCTCTTCAAATGAGGTCAAATTACCCGGATGGAGCAAAAGTTGGAGCAAGCTTTGAATAATTAGTGATTTATTGCACCACGGCAAGGGGTCGTTAGCCACGAGTCAATTGTATTGGCTTTGTGCAAAAAGAGATTTTGAAGCAAAAAAAATGGGAGCATCTTGCTCCCATTCAATCGTTGTTGTCAGCGAGGCTTAGCGCTTAACCACGTACTGTCGAGCGCGGCCCTCGTCGGATTGTACCTCAACTAGGTAAAGGCCCGACGGGAGGTTGCTCACGGGAATGGATACAGATTGATCGGACGTAGTGTTGGTCCACTCAAGTCGACCCAAAACGTTCGTGAACCGAATTACTTTAACCCCTTTGTCGGACATTTGAACGTCGACGTAATCTGTGGCGGGATTTGGGGTTGTCGTAATGCTTCGGGTTACTGTTGACAATTTGGCAACACCGGTATTTTGACCGCCGTTAGGATTGATTGGAGCGCCACCGTCTGGTACAACGGGGGTCGTCGGTGCACCAATGCAGCACGTGCCACCTTCAGATAGGTAATGAACTTCATTCAGCCAGCAACCGTATTGGGTATGGTGAAAACGTAGTATTCCGCCAAGGGTATCAACAAAATGTCCCACAATTTCGTCGGCAGTGTTTCCCCCACCGTGCGGATAGAGGGTATCACATTGGCCAGAGGCTCCGACCATTATTCCCGATTGGTATGCCTGTCCAAAAACATGAGTAGGGTAATACCCAATCGCGGGCATCGTTAAGACTTGGGTAATGTTTGAACTTACACCATTAATCGTTGTGGTCGAGGGAGTTAATGTGCCGCAATGCACGTTGCCCTGGCTGCTGTTAAAACCGGAGTATATCACTTGAGAAACGTTTGAGGCATAGGGGCCACTGATGTTTACTTGAACGGGTTCATAGGTACAAATTCCAATTTTGAGGTCTTGAATATTGACGTCGCAATTGATGTTTAGAACTCCGCCATCGTAATTGGAGAAGATGACTAGATTCCCCGTTGAATCGCAAAACGCACTGGGTGTCGTATTTACTGCACCAGATTGATACCACTGGTACTTAAGTCCGCTCAAGGGTACTGGGTTTGACGTGTTCGAAGCGGGGAAAAGCATGGTTGATGACGAGCTTGTAGCCATTACATCGGGAAACCAACCATCTACAGGGTTGATTTCGCGACTGGAAAAAAGGCTGGGAGCATTTCCACTTCCGACGCGAAGCCCAACCTGAACAGCGCTTGGAGCCGCAGCAATGTTCTGGAAGTCACCATAGGAGAAGTTTATAAAGTTCCAGTAGCTTCCAAAGTCAATATTCATTTTGAAGGAAAACACTTCATTGGGGTAGCCTGCCCGGTGAACGTTACTCCACTGTACCTCGAGGTTTGATTGAATTGAAGTTCCCAACCGGTAGCTAACCGTTGAGTTTGCCGTAGCACTTCCCGCTAGGTTAGCTGCGAACGGCGCGATCACGGGCGCTGAAATTCCGAGGGTGATGGGACTGTATTCATTGGCCGAAGCTGCCTGTCCAAGGGTGACGAACCCGTTTGAACTGATGTAAACCTGATTGTACGCCACTCCACCCATGGTGAAGTTGGGAATGGCAATGGGTCCAACAATTTGGTCGTCAAACGATTGATTTATAATTACCGAATCCCCAGTAATAGGGTGCCAGGAATCTTGAAAAATCAATCCAGGATAAAAATCTAAAGATTGAGCGTCAACGCTTTTCATGCCACAAAGGCATGCCAATGCAATGAGTATGGTGTTTTTCATGAACGCTAACTGTTGGTGTTCAACGGCTTAACATCAAAGATGTTGATGATGTTAATGAGGTTCGAGATTAAATTATTTAATGGATAATCTATTCCGCTCGGGGCTGCAACTGAGTTCCGCTCATGGGCCATTCAATCTCAACCGCCACCTCGTTGCGGCGGTTGACGACGTCCCAGGGGGCGTTGTAGCCCATGTACATAAAGGCGCCTTCGGGCTGCAGGCCTTGGAGCGCAAGGGTTTCGCCCAACTCGCTGCATTTGGCGCTGATTTCGCGGTCGTTGGTGAAGCCTCCGTAGCGCAGCACGGCCAGCACTTTGGGGGCTTCTTCGGCCACGACCACGCGGCCCGAATTCGGTTGCGGGAGGTCGGTTGCCGCGTATTCCTTAGGCATCACAAAGTACATGGTGGCGGAATCGCTCAAGTTCATGACCACCGGGGCGGTCATGGCGATTTTTTGGTTGCGGGCGTTTCCGCCAAAAATGTAGCCCGCGATTTCGCGAAACCCGTTGGAGCCTGACTGGTCAAACGACGCCGAGTTCACGGGAGTACGCGCCACCACCATCGAAGGGTAGTAGCGGATTTCTACCTTATCGAAGGTGCGTAGAACGCGGTATTCGGGGGTTTCGATTCCGGGCGACGAGAGGCTGTAGGCGGCCACCCCGATGAGGGTTGCGGCGCCAAGGGCTGCGAGGGTCCACACGATTTTGGGCTTCATTGGGTTACTGTTGGTTAACCCCTAAACCGACCTAATTGTTTGCGCCTCAAGCTCGAAGTGCTAGATGGCGAGTACGTTGACGTCGTCAAACTCGTTGGCCCGTTCGGCGGAATAGGGCATCAGGCGTCCGCGCGTACCTATGAGGTGCAGCTGGTACCCCAGTTCGGTCAAGAACGCTGCAAGTTCGCGCGGGCTGGTTTCGGCGAGCTCGAGGGCGGTCCGGTTAATTTCAATCAAAATCAGCGGGCGATCGCGCTCCAAGCGTTCCCGCATGCCGCGGAGTGCCCGAAGTTCCGAGCCTTCGATGTCGATTTTGATAAAGTCGAGCTTGCGCGCGGTGGCGGACTGCAAGGCTTCTCCTGCGTTGCGAAGCTCGATAGACCCCAGCGATTCGTCGGCAGTACTCGTGCGGAACACCGTAGCCGCTCCTTCGTTGTGGGCGGCACTGCCCGCCTGGGGCAAAAAGAGCTCAACGGTCGCGTTGGCGTCGCTCAGGCCAAACGGATGCACTGTAACGGTCTGCGCTTGGGCGGAATTCAGGGCCAGCGTAGCACGCAGCTGCTCCAGCATTTTACTCGAGGGTTCAAACGAGTGAACCTCGCCACCAGGACCCGCCAGCTTGCTCATCCACAGGGTGTACTCGCCTTGGTTGGCGCCCAAGTCGACGCAGGTAAAACCGGGCTTGACGTAGCGCTGCAGCACAAAAATGGGTGGCCATGAGTGGGCTCCGCGCCAAAACATCTTGGCGCCAAGGTTGGTCGACAGCTCAACCCGAAAGGTCATGCCGGCGGAACGGTAGGTAGTGAAGCCCGCTTGGTGCTTAAGCCCGGAATGAAAAAGGTTCTTGAGCAGCTTAGCGACATAAAATCCGCCCGGAATCTGGGCAAAGGCGCGGGAAACGGTACCGGTGAAGTAGACGAGCTTCATTTTTGGGCAGTCGGTTAGTGGCGCAAAAGGGGTGCGCTCTGGCGCAGCCGGTCCGAAGGTACAGCCTCCCGTGTCGTCTGTGGGCGCTATTGCAGCCAATTTTGCGTTAACCTCTAAACCACCTGCCGTGAACCGACGAACCTACCTCTTTTTGGGCGTTGCTGCCCTGCTCCTGCTTCCCGCAGTTGCCATGCTGTTCACCGACGAGGTGCGCTGGAGCCCATTTGATTTCGTCGTGGCTGCGGTAATGCTGGGCGGAACTGCCTTCGTCAGCGACCTCATTTGGGGCCGACTGCGCAACCGCCGAACCCGCCTCATCGCGCTGGCCGTCGTGCTCTTTTTGCTCGTTTTGGTCTGGGGCGAATTGGCCGTCGGCCTATTTGGCACCCCCTGGGCGGGGAATTGATGCCTAAGGCAAGCGGGTATGACTCGGCAAGGCTTGACTGCAGACTAGTGGGTGACCACGAGTCGACCGACCCCCTGAGCATTTGCGTGAAGGAGGTAGCAGCCTGCGGGCCAATCGCGAACCGACCATTCAAGGCTGCCGCGATCGTCCGTAACCATGGTGGCTACGAGTGGTCCGTGAATGAGGAATACCTGCACGGCCGTGTGGGCAGGAAGCCCGGCAACGTGCACTTTGTCGCGAGCGGGGTTCGGATGCACCTTGATGCGGCGAATGAGCGACTCGTTCATGCCAATGTTGCTGACCGTCACGCAGTCTGAGGTGTCGGAACAGGCCCCGTCGGTGACGATTACGGCGTAGGTGCCGTTTTGAAGCGGACTAAAGGCCGGATTGGTTTGGTTGGCCAACGCGGTAAAGTTGGGGCAGCTTACCCACTGGTAGAGTGTGGAAGTTCCGCCGTTGTGGGTCACTGTCAAGCTACCGTTGTTCCAGGTTGCGACCGGATCAAGGCCGGTTGCGGGTTCGGTCACGGTCACCGTTTGCGTAGCGCTGCACCCGGTGGCGTTGGTTACGGTGCACTGGTAGCTTCCGGCGGCGAGGCCCGTTGCGGTGGCGCTCGTTTGCACGGGTACGGTGTTCCATGCATACGTGAAGGGACCGGTTCCAATCGGCGCAGCCGTGGCGGTACCCGTGGCGCGCCCCTTGCAGGCGACGGGCGTTGCGCTTACGGAGAAGTTGACCGAGTCCGCGCTGAGTACTAATTCAACTACTGAATCACACGACGTGGCGGTGGACACGGCTACCAAGTAGGAACCCGGTGTGGAAAACGTTTGTCCGCCCAACGAAAAGCTCGATCCGCTGCAGACGGCCCCCGTTAGGTAGCCCCAGTCGCCTACGCCTGCCACCAAGTTGGAGTTGGACCCCGACATGCTCATGTTGCTGATCACCGCGGGCGTACTGCCTGTGGCTGCGGCAAGCTGGGTTATGCTTGAATTCGCCCCGCCGGCAACGCCTGCATTAAATGGGTAGTAGGCGAGGAGGCCAGAAGCGGCCGGGTCTACATCATCAGCGGTCAAGCAAAGCACATCGCTCGCGCTAAGGGCCGAGCCCCAAAGGGCCACGTCGTCGAGTCGTCCGCTGTAGTAAAACGTGGTCGAAGAGCTGAATGGAAGGCGGCCCATATTGAGCGGAAGGCCGGTGGTGCTAATTGATCCGGTTGCGGAGATGCTCGACTGAAGCGAGCCGTTTTTGTAGAATTTAAGGGTGCTGCCGTCGTACACAAGGGCCAAGTGCTGCCATTCGTTGAGGCTGACGCTGGGAGACGTAATCGTGTAGGGGGTTCCGCTGCTGTTGCGAAACCGAAGTTCGTACTGCGTTCCGCTCAACTGGAGCATGTAAAAGTCGGCGTTTGCGTCGTTTCGAATTCCCAAAATCCCGTCAAAGGCTGGCCAACCCGGGTTGGCATTGGTCGGGTAGACCCACGCGGTCAGCGACATCGTCGTCTTGCCTGCGATGAGGTTGGAGGCGTTGGCGACGGACACGTAGTCGTCTACTTTGTCAAATGCCAAGGCGTTCTGCGGCGCTTGGGCAAAAGCGACCGATCCCGCAACGGCAAACACCCCTAAGAAAAAGTTCGAGTTCATTTCATCTTAGCCAAAAGTTCCTCGCTCGAATCCAGCTTGCCGCCCGATTCGGCGATGGCTTGCTTGGCCTGCGCCTTAGCCTCTTTGGTTTTGCCGGCGCGGAACAGCAGCCATGCATAGGTGTCGCGGAAGCTCGGGTCTGCGTTGCCCGTAAGCTTCGCCCCCATGAATCGGGCAGCCCTCAGCGCCAGTTCGGTGTCGATGCCCTCAGTCTCGGCGATCGGCCAAAGCAGGCTGTTGAGCTGCGCGAGCTCGAGCTTGGCGCCCCAGTCAGAATCGAGCAAGAGCAGCAGGTAGGCCCAGTCTTTTTTGCGCGCTCCCCACTGCGCCGCAAGTTGGGTTGGGTCGATGTTGGGTCCGCCGTGCTTGGCCGCAAACTGGAGTGCGGCGGGCAGCTCTATTTGGGTCGGCGCCGCCATGACGCGTTTGAAGATCTGGTTTTCGATGAAGCTGTTCCACGCGGACTCCCCCGCAAACGTTTTCCAGCGGCTTGCGTCGGCCACCACGGCGTCGGCTCGTACTGTGGTCAGGTTTGCAAGCGATAGCACCGCCCACTGCACTTCGGCAGGCGCGTCGGGATGCTCCGCAAGCCAAGCCTCTATGACTTCAGGGGCGGGAGCCTTCACCCGCTGCTTGCTGTAGCGGCTGCGAACAAAGTCCGGAAACTCGGGGCTGGCCTGGTCGGGCATGAACCCAATGGCGCCGTTGCTGCTGTAGGCGTCCGCCTTAATTTGCTCCAAATACTTGGCGGCATCAGCGTTGTAGCCCACGTAGTAGGCGGCCCGCTGGGGGGTGCTGTTGGGGTCGTAAAGGACCACGGTCGGGTAGCCGGTGGGGCGGAACCGAACGGCGGCCGCACCGCCCTCGCGCTCGGCGTCGAGCTTCACCGGAACCAGGTAGTTGTTGGCAAAGCGGGCTACGTTGAGGTCCTTCCATGTGGTGGTGTCTTGGACTTTGCACCATCCGCACCAGTCGGTGTAAAAGTCAATGAGCATGGGCTTTCTTTCGGCCTTGGCCCGCTCGAGTGCTTTGGTCCAATCGGTCTCAAACACAATGCCTTGGCCGAAGGCTCCGCTCAAAGTCGCAGCCACAAAAAGGGTGGTAAGAAGGGTACGCATAGCCCTAAGGTACCGAAAAATCGGGTAGGTTTAGGGCGCTGCGCGGCGGGCGATATTGAAGCGGACCATGCGCCCAATAAGCTCCAGCGGCAGCGGCTCAGCCCACGGAAACTGCACCGAACCCTTGCCCTGCTTGAAGCGGGCAAGTTCCGTGGCGAATTCGGCATGGGCCGCTGGAAGGGCATAGACCCCCAAGTGGTTTTTGAAGGCCGCGAAGTAGACCAGCGGTTTGCCATCCAGCTTGTACCCCGGCATGCCGTAGCCAAAATATTCTACGGCCTCAGGGGCGGTGCGCTGAATTAGGTCGCGCAGCGCCTCGGCGCGCTGACGCTGGACTTCAGGAAGGGATTCGAGGGAGGCGTCGACAGTCACAAGTAAAAGTCCGTGGATAAGAAGCTGCTGGTCCGTTCGCGTAAAACGCCTGAAACCACTTCTTTGTTGGCGGAAGTAGCGGGGAAGGCTACCATACTCCGGATCGAGAATGCGCGCAGCGCGTCGTGCACGCTGAGAGTGCCTTCGGCCGAATCCTTGCGGCCTGTGAACGGAAACGCGTCCGGTCCCCGCTGTGCTTGGGCATTGAGGTTGATGCGTCCGACCTGGTGTGCGCAAGCGTCGACGAGCGGACCAATCACTTTGGGATCTCGGCCAAAAATGCTCACCTGCTGGCCGAAAGGAGACTGAATGAGGTAGTTCTGTGGCTCGGCAACGTCGTCAAATGCCACCACAGGTACAATCGGGCCAAACTGCTCTTCGTGGTAGATTCGCATGGCTGAGGTCACACCTACGAGCACCGTGGGGCTGTAAAATGTTGCGGAACACTGCCCTCCGCTAGGATTTGCAATCTGTGCGCCGTGCGCGAGTGCATCGTCCACCAAGGCCTGCAGGTAGTCTGTTTTTCCGTGCTCCGGAAGTGCAGTGATTTTCACGCCGGAATCCCACGGAGCACCCCACTGAAGCTTTTCGACTCCTTCCACGAGTTGAGCTACAAAGGCGTCGTGAAGGCTTCGGTGCACCCACTGAATTTTGAGTGCCGTGCACCGCTGGCCGTTGAAGCTGAGTGCTCCCGCAAGTGTTTGATTCACTGCTAAGTTGAGGTCTGCGTCAGCAAGGGTGATTCCCGGATTTTTGGCATCGAGGCCCAACACGGCGCGCAAGCGGTGGCTGTGCGGGTGCAACCGCTTAAGATCGTTGGCACCTTGGTTGGTTCCGATAAACGAGAGCACCGAAATCTTGCCTGAGGCCATGATGTCGCTGACGGTTTCGCGCCCCTTGCCAAACAGAATATTGACTACTCCTGGCGGAAAACAATGGCAAAACGCCTGCAGCAGCGGAGCAACGAGCAGCACCCCGTACTTAGCTGGCTTGAACACTACGGTGTTTCCCATCAGCAGGGCGGGGAAGAGCGTAGTAAACGTTTCATTTAGCGGATAATTATAGGGTCCCATTATGAGCGAAACCCCTAACGGTACGCGGCGAACTTGAGCCACAAATCCGGAATCTTCGCCAAAGCGAATGGCGTTTCGATCCATTTCTTTGACGCTTTGTATCGTGTCGCGCAAGTAGTCGACGGTTCGGTCAAATTCTTTGGCCGCATCGGCCTCGGGCTTACCAATTTCCCACATCAGCAAGTCGACCACTTCGCTCCGCACGGCGAGCATCGACTCGATAAAACGCTCTACGGCGTCAATACGTTGCGCGGATGAAGCCGAAGGCCATTCGCCCATACCTTGGTTAAAGGCGCGCTCTGCCGATTCAAGCGCTTTAATTCCCGCGTCGGAATCCATTCGCGGAAGGCTTCCGAGTTCGTAGCGCTGCCCGGTGACAGGGTCACACAGCGGTGATTCGACAGGTAGAACCGGACCGGTCCACGGAATCAGTTGGCCGTCGCGCAGGATGTGGCGCACGTGGAGTGGACTGCGGGGCGAGCAGTCGCCAAAGCCTTTGGGAATCAACTTCATACCCCCAAGTACGAAAAAATTCACGAACTAATGGGTGCCTTAGGTCGCCCGATCAGAAACTTAGAGTTTCTCGCTGTGCTGGCTCAAGTCAAGGCCAAGAGCCTCATCTTCAGCAAGGACGCGGAGTGGAGCGACGCTATCCGTCACCCAAAGAAGTCCCCATGTCGCGGCGAACACCCCAATACTTATCAGTACCAAAGCCGTCAATTCTTTTGTAAAAAGTTCGGTGTGCCCGTACCAAAGTCCTTCGGGTGCGAATACTCCGGTCATCAGCATGCCCACCATGCCGCCCACTCCGTGGCTTGGAAACACGTCCAAGGTGTCGTCAATGGACGTTCGGCTGCGCCATTGTATCATCAAATTGCTGGCGAGTGCAGCGAGGGTTCCGATGCACAGGCTGTGCGCCATGCTCACAAAACCCGCCGCCGGGGTGATGGCCACAAGGCCTACAACGGCACCGATGCTTAGTCCCATGGCACTTGGTTTGCGCCCCATTCCGAGGTCAAAAAGCACGTAGGTTGCGGCGGCACTGGCGCTTGCAGTGGTGGTTGTAGCAAGGGCGAGAACGCTGAGTGCGTTAGCCCCAAACGCGGAACCCGCATTGAATCCAATCCAGCCAAACCACAGCATGCCGGTACCGAGTAGCACGTAGGTGATTCGGGCGGGCTCGTGGCTGGGTTCTGTGCGTCCTTTGAGGTAAATCGCCGAGGCAAGTGCGGCGACTCCGGCAGAGATGTGAACCACGGTTCCGCCCGCAAAGTCAAGCACACCCCACTGAAAGAGCAGGCCGTCGGGGTGCCACGTCATGTGTGCTAACGGAGTGTATATCAACAAGGTGAACAATACGATAAAGAGGAGGTAAGACCGAAAGCGCACGCGCTCTGCAAATGCCCCGGTGATTAGCGCTGGAGTGATAATGGCAAACTTGAGCTGAAAGAGGGCGAAAAGGGCAAAGGGAATGGTTGGAGCCAATGGAAAGGGTTCATGACCAAAAATGTTGGTGAAAAAGCTGTGACTTAAGGGATTGCCGACGATTCCACCTATAGAGTCGCCAAAAGCCATACTGAAACCCACGGCAACCCACAGGCAGGTGATCACGGCCATACTGACATAGCTCTGCAGCATGGTTGAAATGACGTTTTTTTTGCGAACCATGCCACCGTAGAAGAAGGCTAGGCCCGGAGTCATTAGTAGCACGAGCGCGGTAGCGGTCAGCATCCAAGCAATGTCTCCCGAATTGTAGCTACTCGCGAACGGATCGTCGCTAGGACTGAACGGTGTTTCGGGAGTGATTAACCCGACCAACGCAACGGTACAAATCAACAATAATGGAAATATTTTACGCATGCCCCCTAAAAAAATAATGTTAATCGCTACAAAACTACATTTTATTTGAAAAAACAATAAAAAAATAGGGGGTATGTGTCAAAAAATGCATTTTATATTAATGATACCGCCTCGTACCTTGCTATAATGAACCGCGAATTTTTCAACGACCTCGGACTCGCCCTGCTGCGCATTGGTCCTGCTGCCCTCATGCTCACCCACGGATACCCGAAACTGCTCAAGTTGCTCGCCGGGGGCGAAATTCAGTTTTACGATTTTGCCGGCCTGGGCCCCGAAATCAGCCTCGCCCTGGCGGTATTTGGCGAATTCGTCGCTCCGCTGGCCATGATCTTAGGCTACAAAACCCGTTGGTTTGCGGCCCCTGCCGCCTTCACCATGCTTGTGGCTGCCTTTGGAGCCCACTGGGCCGACGCCTTGGGCGACAAGGAGCACTCGCTGCTCTTTGCCATTCCGTTTTTGGCGATCGTGTTCCTCGGAGCCGGCGGATACTCGCTGGACGCTTGGATGCTAAGACGCAAGTAGCAAGCTGCTATTTACGAGTTTCTAGTTGCTGGCTTCCGTCCAGACCTGGGCCAACTCAATGAGCGTTTGGACCGCGTACTCCATGTCGGCCTCGCTTACCCATTCGTAGCGGCTGTGAAAGGCGTGCTCGCCGGCAAAAATGTTGACCGTAGGCAGGCCCATAAAGCTGAGCTGGCTGCCGTCGGTTCCGCCCCGGATTCGGCCCCGTTGGGGGGTAAGTCCGGCTCGGCGCATGGCCGTTTCTGCGTGGTTGGCCACCTCGGGGTGGCGGTCCAACACTTCCTTCATGTTGCGGTACTGTTCGCGCACGTCAAGCGAGAAATCCAGTCCCGGTCGCTCAGCGCACACTTCGGCTGCTAGGCTGCGGAGGCGCTCGGCATAAGCCGCCAGGTCGGCGGTGCGAAAGCTGCGCAAAATGAAGTGAATCTGCGCGGACTCCACGCCGCCCTTTACCTCGTAGGGGTGCACGAATCCATCGGTTCCGTCGGTGCCCTCGGGGCTCCAGTCGTGCACAAGGCGGTTGAGGAGGTACCCGGCACCTTTGAGCGCATTGACCATTTTGCCTTTGGCAAAACCGGGGTGAGTGTTCGCGCCGGTAAACGT
>VGFU01000036.1 GCA_016868755.1 Bacteroidota bacterium
TCGCGCTGGCCCAAGTACTGCCCGATGCGAATCGTCGCGGCGGCGCCAAGACCCGTGGCAGCCATGTAGCTGATGCTTGCCAAGCTGATCGCCACTTGGTGCGCAGCGAGGGCGGTGGCCCCATAGGTCCCGATAATCCAAGCCGAAATCGCGAAGGCCGACACCTCAAAAATGTACTGAAAACCGGTCGGAACGCCCAGCTTGAGCAGCGCCCAAACCCGGTGCACGGTGATTCGCGCGGCCGCCCACACTTCGGCGTTAATTCGGCCCTTGCGCACCAAAAACCAGTACATTCCGGCTGCCATGTACAGCCGCGCAATGAGGGTGGCGATGCCCGCCCCGGTCATGCCCCATTCGGGAAACCCGAACCAGCCATAGATGAGGAGCGCATTGAGCACAATGTTTAGGCTGTTCCCGATCAGGCTCAGCCGCATCGGAATCTTGGTATCGCCCATGCCCTCGAGGTACTGCTTGCCGGCCATAAAAAGCATGAACGGAACGTAGCTGAGCGACACCACCAAAAAATACGGGCGGTAGGCCTCGACCACCCGCGGGTCCTGACCGGTCTGCTCCGCACCCCAAGCCAGTGCAAAGGCTATGACGGTCATGAGCACGGCGGCCGCGAGGTTGACCGCAAGGGCATTCTTAAAGAGCTGCTGGCCTTTAGCGGAACGGCGCTGACCGTGGGCGTGCGCCACCAAGGGCGTGAGTCCGTAGGCCATGCCAATACCAAACACAAGCGGAACCGACAGAATGCTGTTCGCCAGCGAAACGGCCGCCAACGGCACCGTTCCAAGTCGGCCAACCATAACTGAATCAGCGACCGACGCCGCAATGTGGCCCACCTGACCGGCGACCACAGGAAGGGCGAGCGGCGCGTTTTGGCGCCACTGGAGTCGGTTCCAGAAACGCATTAAGGCTTAGTCTTCGAGGTCTTCGTAGCGGTCGACTTCGCGCTGGTAAAAAGCCTGGGCCTCACCCAAGAGTTTGGCCATTTCGTCGGTCAAGTCGCCCTCGTCTTCGCCGTCGACGTCGTCGAGCCACTCGATTTCGTCGGTGTCCAGGTCCATGACAAACCGCGGGTACTCGGTGTGAATCAGAAACACGCTGTCGGGGTGGTCGGTGTTGTCGCCTACGAGAAATTTAGGAATGGCCATGGCTTCAGGGAGTTGGTTGTTCCCCCCGAAGGTACGCCGCCGCCGCAGTACATTTAGCCCGTGAAGCTGCTTTTTTTCGCCCGAAAAAGCCTCTGGGCGCAGCCCGGCGGTGACACCGTGCACCTGCAGCAAACCGCTGAAGCCCTAGGGCGTCGAGGCCACCGCGTCGAAGTGGTGACCGAGGTTTCTGAATTGCGCGCACTGCTCGCCCGCGAACCCTGGGACGTGCTTCATTCGATCAACTTGGGCCGTTGGGCGGACCAAATTCCTTGCCTAGAAGCGCGGCGCGCCTACCCGGGCATGCGCTGGGTCGTGAGCAGCGTGCTGGTGGACTACCGAGCCTACGACGCGCAGCGGGCTCCCTTCGCGGCGAAGCTGCCGCAGGGATGGGTCGAGGTAGTCAAGGCCGCCGTTCGCGCCCTTCGGGGCCAGGACCGCTGGCCGGGTTGGTCGGTACTGCGCCCCAATCGCTTAAGTGCGGAACTCGCGTGGTCCGCCGACGCCCTGGTCGCAACCACCGAAGCCGAAGCTTTGACGCTGCGCAACCGATGGGGGCTTGGGGCTAGCGTGCATACCGTCCCTCCGGGGGCGGACCACCTAACGCTGGTCTCGATGCCCGAGGACCAACCGCGCCGCGGATGGCTGCTGCCCGCCCGCGTCGAAGGCCTGAAAAACCACGTTTTTGCAGTCGAACTGTGGGGCGCCATGGCTCAGCGTGGGTTCATCGAGCCCTTGCGGCTTTATGGCGATTGTGCGCCCAACCACCGTCGATACCGTAACCAACTTACCCAAGCGATTCAGTCGGCCCGCGCAGCGGGTGCCGACATCGAATGGCTGCCCCGGCTTGAGCCCGAGGACCTTGCGGCGGCCTACGCTGCGGCGCGGGGGGTGCTTGTTCCGTCGCTAAGCGAGACCTACGGCCTCACCGTCGCCGAGGCGCGCCGCGCCGGATGCCAGGTGGTCGCCGCACCCGGAGTCTTGGGCGCCCCCGAGTGGGGCACCGAGGTGCATGTGGCACCCCTAACGCTCGAAGCCTGGGAATCCGCCGTGCGCACCGCCGACGCAAACGCCGACCTCGAGTTGGGCTCTGAACGGGCCCCGCTGCTAACTTGGATCCGTGCCGCCGAGCAGCTCGAGCAGATTTACTCGGGACTGCGTGGGCGCATCAGCATAACCGGGTCGCGCGGAATCCCCAACCGCTACGGCGGATACGAAGAACTCGTCGACCACCTCGCCCGCGGCCTAGCACGCGTTGGGTGGCGCGTTGACGTGGCCACCTCGTCGACCCACCCCGTGACCGAGTGGTCGCACCCCGGCGTGCGCCGCCGCGTTCACTGGGACCCCGAACCGTGGATGGGTTCCGCCGGCCAGTTTATTTATGACCTACTGAGCCTGCGCGATACCGCGTGGCAGCGGCCCGACGTGCACCTGACCTTGGGAACCACCTCGTCCGCCCCGTGGCTCGCCCTCAAATTCTTGCGCGGAAGCGCTCCGCTCGCCGTGCACCTCGACGGACTCGAATGGATGCGCGGCAAGTACCGCCCCGAGGTGCAGCGCTACCTTAAATGGGCCGAGCGCACCGCGGCAGCGTCGGCCGACCTGCTCGTGGCCGACCACCCCGAAATGGCGCGCTACGCGTTGCGCTACGCCAAGCCTTGCGCTGAAATCGCCTACGGCGTCGACGATCCGCAGCCCGCCGGCGGACTCGACCCCTTGCTGGGCCTCCAGCCGGGTGGCTACGCCCTCATCGTCGCCCGATTGGTCCCTGAAAATCATGTTTTGGTGGCTGCGGCGGCGCTGAGCCCGGCGGTCCCCGTGGTGGTGGTTGGCCCCTTTGAAAACGCCGAGGGCCGCGCCCTTCAGCAACTGCCCAACGTGCATCTTTTGGGCGGCCAATTCGACGCAAGCCTGCTTAACAGCCTTCGCGCCCAGTGCGGACTCTACCTCCACGGGCATTCGGCGGGCGGAACCAATCCCGGCCTCCTTCAAGCCATGGCCGCGGGCTGTACAATTGCCGCCCACGACAACGCCTTCAATCGCAGAATATTAGGCGATTCCGCCTACTATTTTACGGCAGAGGACGCAGGCGAACAGCTCGCTCAGGCTTGGGCGCAGCGTGCAACCATGACCCGCAACCACCGCGCGACCTTAGACCGCGGCTACCGTTGGCCGGTGATTGTGAATCAGTACGACACGGCGCTGAAAGGGCTTTGTGGTTCGTAAGCTCACACCCAACCCCGCGCCCGAAGCAGCGTAGCCAACATGATTTTGAGGTCGAGCGCCACCGACCAGTGCTCGACGTAGTACACATCGGCTTTGACGCGCTCAGCCATTGAGGCTTCGTCGGTGTGGCCGTGCAGCCCGCGAGCTTGGGCGAGTCCGGTGATTCCGGGGCGCACCCAGTGGCGAATTCCGTAGCCCCGAACCGCGTCGGCGTAGCGGTGCGTGTCGCTTTCCATGTGGGGGCGCGGTCCGACCAGGCTCATGTCGCCGCGAAGCACGTTCCAGAGCTGAGGAAGCTCGTCAAGGTGCGTGGCGCGCAGCCATGGGTGCAGCACCCGCGAATCGCCGGGAGCCGCCTGCCGGTCGGGGTCGGCCGTGGCGTCCATGCTGCGGAACTTCCATATCGTGAAGGGATCGCCCCGGTACCCGTAGCGCAGTTGGGCAAAAAGCACGGTACCGCGGCTGCCGAGGCGCACCCAAAGGGCAATCAAGGCCATCACTGGCGCGAGCACCAACAAGGCCAGGGCTGAACCGAGCACGTCAATGGCCCGCTTTACGTTGGGCGCCCAGCCCGTAGCCAAGGGCTCGCGGCGCCAGTCCAGCAGCAGCACGTTCCCCAGGGCGGACCATTGCGTGCGCGACGCGGGCAAGGCAGCCAGGTCCGGAACCACGCGCAACCGAAGTCCGCGGGTTTCGGCTTCATCGAGTTCAACCAGCACCCGGTCGGGGGTCAACCAAAGCTCTTGGGCGTTCGAATCAACTGCCTCAAGGGATTTGACGGTTCCCAGCCAGCGGTAGCCGTAGTCGGGCCGCTCTGCGAACTCCCGGGCGATGAGGTCCCACATCGGCGAAGCGCCGAGGCCCTGAACGCCGACGAGGCCGATTCCGCGCCGAAACCGACGCCGACCCGCCTGAACGACCGCCACGCGCAGGAGCGCCCCCAAACTGAGGTAGGCCCCAAAGAGTCCGACCAAAAACACGCGCGAATACACGTAGGTTTTAAGCGAAACCACGAGCAGCGCCGTCAGCGCGAGCAGCAGGCCGATCTGGCGCACAAAGCGAGCGAGCACGGTGCGCAGCTCTACCCCCACCGCAAGCCGGTAGGGTTGGCCCACCCAACCAAGAAGGAACCAAAAAATGGCGAGCCACTGCGCCAGCCTTAGGTAGTGGTCAAAGTAGGCGGGGTTTTCGGCCTGAAGGTCGCCAAAGCGAAGGGCCACGCCGCCCCAAAATAGGACCGCAAGGAGCGCTCCATCGCAGAGGCGCAAGGCAAGTTCGCGCTGCCGGGCATTTTGGGAACGGTATTCCATAGCGACGGCGGAAGATAGCCCTATTTTTGGGTATGTCCTCGCGCTGGCTCGATACGTCCCTTGCCTACCTGAAAGGAATCGGTCCGTTGCGGGCTGAGGCCCTGGCGGGCGAATTGGGGCTGCGCACGTTTGGTGACCTGCTGGCCCACTACCCCTACCGCTACATCGACCGAAGCGTGGTGCTGCGCATTGGCGAGCTGCAGCCCGGCCCGGCTGAGGTTCAGGTGCGCGGACTCCTCACGGGCGTGCAGACGGTCGGCACCGGCCCCAAACGCCGCCTGACCGCCCGACTCGTGGACGGTCCCGACGAGCTCGAGCTGGTGTGGTTCAAGGGGTTGCGCTGGGTCGAAAAGGGCTTACCTGCGGGCGAAGAGGTCGTGGTTTTTGGCCGCGTGAACGCGTTTAAAAACGGGTTGAACATGGCGCATCCCGAGGTCGAGCGGGCCGCCAGCCGGCCGGCCGCATCCGCCGGCCTTACCCCGATGTACTCGTCGACCGAGAAGTTGGGGTCGATGCAGCTGCACAGCCGCGGATTGGCGGCCAAGGTGAACGCGCTGTTGGAGGATCCGGCCCGCGACCGAAGCGATTGGATGCCCGAGGGGCTGCGCGACGCGCAAAAATGGCCGCGCCGCGACGAGGCCGTACGCACGATGCACCACCCGGGTTCGCCGCAAAGTCTGGCCGCCGCGCGCAACCGACTCGCCTTTGAAGAGCTGTTTTTGGACCAGCTGCTCTTTGCCTACCAGCGCCTGCAGCAGGGGCGCGGACGCGCAGGGCACCGCTTTGCGAGCGTTGGAACCTACCTCACCCGATTTTATGAAGAAGTGCTGCCTTTTCCGCTGACTGAAGCTCAGAAGCGGGTGGTGCGCGAGGTCCGCCGCGACATGGGATCGGGTGCCGCCATGAACCGCTTGGTCCAGGGCGACGTAGGCTCGGGCAAGACCCTGGTGGCCTTTATGGCGATGCTCCTGGCCGTGGACAACGGATTCCAGGCGGCGCTGATGGCGCCCACCGAAATTCTGGCGCAGCAGCACGCCCGATCGCTCGAAGCCTGGGCCGAGCCCCTGGGCCTTCGTGTGGGACTGCTGACGGGGAGCGTCAAAGGTTCCGCCCGCAAGCACCTGCTGGCCGATCTCGCCGACGGAAGCCTGCACCTTTTGGTTGGAACCCACGCCCTCATTGAGGATCCCGTGGTGTTTCACAACCTCGGACTCGCCGTGGTCGACGAGCAGCACCGCTTTGGGGTGGCCCAACGCGCTCGGCTGCTGGCCAAAAACCGCCCCGCGCCGCACATGCTGGTGATGACGGCGACGCCGATTCCGCGCACCTTGGCCATGAGCTTGTACGGCGACCTCGAGCAGTCGGTGATCGACGAGCTGCCGCCGGGGCGCAAACCGATTCAAACGCTGCACCGCACCGACGCCAACCGCCTGGCGCTGTGGGGCTTTCTCAAAAAAGAAATCGCGCTGGGCCGGCAGGTGTACCTGGTGTACCCGCTGATCGAGGAGTCCGAAAAACTGGACTACAAAGATTTGATGGACGGGTACGAGAGCGTGTGCCGCGATTTTCCGCAGCCCGAATACCACGTCAGCATTGTTCACGGCCGCATGCGCCCCGAAGACAAAGAATGGGAAATGGCTCGGTTTGCCCGCGGCGAAACCCATCTCATGGTCGCGACCACGGTGATTGAAGTGGGGGTAAATATTCCCAACGCTTCGGTCATGGTCATTGAAAACGCTGAACGCTTTGGGCTCAGCCAACTTCACCAGCTGCGCGGACGGGTGGGCCGCGGGGCGGAACAATCCTACTGCGTGCTGATGACCTCGACGAAGCTCAGCGACGATGCCGTCACCCGCATCGAAACCATGGTCCGCACCAACGACGGCTTTGAAATCGCCGACGTCGACCTGCAGCTTCGCGGACCGGGCGACCTGATGGGCACCCGGCAGTCGGGCGTCATGGAATACAAGCTTGCCAACCTGGTGCACGACGGGCCCTTGGTAGAATGGGCTCGCCGCGCCGCTGCCCGCATCGTCGACGAAGACCCGCAGCTCGAACGCCCCGAGCACGCCGCCCTTCGGGCCCGATTTAGCGACTACGCCCGGGGCCGCATGGCCTGGGGGCGAATTGCCTGATCCCCGTCGACCCCGCACCCCGAAGTTTGGCCCGATTCCTGCGGGATTGCCTGGCCTATCTTTAGCCCATGAAGCCGCGTTTGCACCTGCCAAAGCCCAAGATTCGCCCCTTTTGGCGGTCGGTGCACCTCACGCACCGCTTCTACCAAATCACGGGTGGCTACAAATTTTTGTTAGAAGGTCTGCGCAAACTCGGATGGGCCATGCTGGTCATGGGCATAGGCCTATGGGCGCTCAACACCTACGTGATTGACCTTACCGACATTGCTGATTGGATCACAAACCATTTGCCGTGGTACTTGGCCGCCGCCAGCCTTTTTGTCTCAGAAATCGTCATTGGTTTTTTACCCCCCGACCTCTTTATTCTCTGGTCCCAGAGCCTCCCTTATCCGTGGCTCATGGTGCTGCTCCTTTCGGTGCTTTCGTATTTAGCCGGAATCGTGAGCTACCTCATCGGCGAGCGCCTTCATCACTTGCCTAAAGTGCATGAGTGGATCGACATCAAATTCGCCGAGCAGTTCACGCAAATTCGCCGTTTTGGCGGACTCCTCGTGGTGCTGGCTGCCTTAACCCCCCTACCCTTTCCCATCATTTCTACGATCGCAGGAATGGTCGGCTACCGGTTTCGCTGGTATTTATTGGCTGCCTTAACCCGGTTCCTTCGGTTCGCGCTTTATGCAGCCGTAATTTTTGGCCTCGTCTAGTGCGGAGTACTTTTGCGCCATGCGCATTTCTCTGGACTGGCTCTCAGACTACCTTCCAAACTCCCTTAGCGTCGCTGAAGTAAGCGAGCGCCTGACGGCCACGGGCCTTGAAGTTGAAAAATCCGAAGTGGTGGATGCCGTTCCGGGCGGACTCCGCGGCGTGGTGGTTGGCGAAGTGCGCGAAGTGCGCCAGCACCCCAATGCCGACCGGCTGCGCGTCACCAAGGTCGATGTCGGAGCGCCTGATTGGCTGAACATTGTGTGCGGAGCCGCCAACGTCGCCGCAGGCCAAAAGGTCGCGGTCGCCCTGGTCGGAGCTGAACTGTACCCCGCCGGCAGCGAGGCGCCCCTCGTGATTAAAAAGTCCGCCCTGCGCGGCGAAGCCTCCGAAGGCATGATTTGCGCCGAAGACGAGCTGGGCCTCGGCAGCGACCACTCCGGCATCATGGTGCTGCGGGCTGACGCTCCCGTGGGTCAGCCGATGGCCGAATACCTCGACCTTGAGAGCGACCACGTGGTCGAAGTGGGCCTCACGCCCAACCGCATGGACGCCATGAGCCACTACGGGGTTGCCCGCGACCTGCGCGCTTCGCTGCTCCGCGACGGTCGCGACGTGATGTGGACCGAACCTACGACGGCCGACCTCAGCGGAATTTCGGGCGGAGCAACCGAGCTCGAGGTGGAGAATTACGCCGCGTGCCCGCAGTACGGAGCCCTTAAAATCACCGGGGTGAACGGAAGCCAAGCTTCGGTTGAGCCCATTCAGCAACGCCTTAAGGCAATCGGCATCAACCCCATCAACGCGCTGGTCGACGCCACCAACTACGCCATGCATGCCCTCGGGCACCCGCTCCACTGCTTTGATGCTTCGGTGGTTGGCCCGCGGATTGTTGTGCGCCACGCCCGCTCCGGCGAAACCTTGACCACCCTTGACGGGGTCACCCGCACGCTGCACCCTGACGATCACGTGATTGCCAACGCCACCAAAGCGATGTGCCTCGCCGGGGTTTATGGCGGACAGACTTCGGGCGTATCGGCCGCAACCACCGCCGTAATCGTGGAGTCGGCCTGGTTTGACCCCGTCGTGACCCGCGCCATGGCCCGCCGCCACGGACTGCACACCGACGCCAGCTTTCGCTACGAACGCGGCGTAGACCCCGCGTTGGGCCTCGCCGCCCTTGAGCTTTTTTGGACGCTGATTGAGGCGCAGTTTCCCGAAGCCCGCATTGAAGGCCTCGACTGGGTGCGCGCCAAAGACGCTCGGTTCGCAGCCCCAACCCTCGAGGTATCGATGGAGCGCATTGCGCGCCTGCTCGGCGAGCGCCTTCCCGACGACGTCTGCGAGGGCATCTTGGAATCGCTCGACATCGACGTAGTGGCCCAAAAAGGCGATGTGTGGACCCTCGGGCTTCCCGTCTACCGCTGGGACGTGCGGCGCGAGGCCGACGTGGCCGAAGAGCTGCTGCGCATTTGGGGCTTTAACAACCTCGCGGAGCCCGAAGGGCTGCGCGTGCGGAGCCAGCCCGAACCCCGCCGCAATGCTGAATCCCTGCGCCGCATAGCCGCTGACTACCTGGTTGCGCACGGCCTGAACGAGGTCATGAACCTCTCGCTTACCCGTGCCGCGTGGTTCGCGCAGCATCCGTCGGTTCCGGCCGAAGAAATCGTTCACGTGCTGAATCCGCTCAGCCAGGACCTCGGAGTGATGCGTCCCACGCTGCTTTACAGCGGACTCGAAACCATCGCATACAATCTTAAGCGCCAAGAAGATCGCCTAGCCATTTTTGAGTTCGGACGCCGCTACGGCCAAACTACCGAAGGACGCTACGAGTCGGGCGAACTCGGCATTTGGATTTGCGGTGCCTACCCTAACGCCCACTTTAGCCGCCCGAACACAACCGCATCCTTTGGGGTGCTTAAAGGCCTAGTTACTGGACTTTTGCAGCGCCTGGGAATTACCTTTTCGGAGCGCCCCGGCGACGACGTGGCTGGCTTTTGGTCTGGCCGACTCGATTTGCTAGGCCCCGACGGGGCCGCCTTGGCCTACCTCGGCTGGCCTGACGCGCACGCCCTTGCCGCTACCGACGTCGACAAGCCCGTGATTGCCGCCCTCGTTCAATGGGACGCCGTGGTTGAAGCCGCCCAAAAGCTCCGCACGGCCTATGTCGAGCCGCCGAAGTTCCCCAAAATGGTACGCGACCTCGCGCTCGTGGTACCCGTGGGCACGGCCTACGGAACCCTTGTCGAAGGACTAAAGTCCGCCCCGGTCAAAACGCTTGAAGCGATCGAACTGTTTGACGTGTACCAAGGTAAAGGTTTGCCCGAGGGCACGATGTCGTATGGCGTTCGCCTCACCTT
>VGFU01000037.1 GCA_016868755.1 Bacteroidota bacterium
GCCTTGAGCCGCACGGGGCGCAGCTTCCAGGTGCCGTCGACGTCATAAATCCCGTACCAAAACAGCGACAAATCGAGCCCGCGAAGGTCTCCGGTGTAGTTGAAGGCCTCGGTGGCCACTTGGTACCTACGCTTTTTAATCGCTTCTACCCGTTTGCGGACGTCTCCAGCGGGGCCACCTTCTTCGAGCCATACCAGCAGCGAATCGCGCTTCGGGCCCATCGGCGTGCGGAGCATGCGCCCCGTGAGGCTGTCCGCCGGCCAGGTCCACGTTCGGGCAGCCCAATCCAGCCGAATGAGCTGGTTGTCGCTGAGCTGGTCCCAGCGCTCGGCACGGTCTGCGCGCACCGCGACCGTATCCACGGGCTGCGCACTCAAGCCGAAGGCCAACGAGAAGCAAGAAACCAGAAACCGCGTACGCACCGCCTTTATGCTTTTTTGCGCTTACGGTACCACTCCCAAGCATAGTAGAATGCGACGAGTATGGCGAACGGAATAAGGTAGCTGCGCGGCTTACCCTCGCCGTGAACTACCGTAAAAAGGCGCTCCTTGCGGATTTTGTCGAGTCCGCTCACAAACGAATCCATGCTCCAAAAAATGAACACGGGCTTGCCCACCACGTGGTCTTCGGGTACAAACCCCCAGTAGCGGCTGTCCCAGGAATTGTGGCGGTTGTCGCCCATCATCCAGTAGTAGTCCATCGCAAACGTATAGCTCGTCACCGGCTCGCCGTCAAGCAGATAGCGTTCGCCCTCAGGGCCTTGCTCGCGAACCAACTCATGCCCCTCGTAGGCGTTGATCGCGTGGCTGTACTTCAGGTAGGTACCGTAGTTCAGTTCGACGGTGCTGCCTTTGGCGGGAACCCAGAGCGGACCATAATTATCTCGCGTCCAAGCATATACCACCGTGTCACTGTGGCCGCCCATTGGGTTGGGGAACATGAGTGCTCCGCCCACAAAATTGGCGTAGTACCACTTCAGGGCCTCAGGGGTGCCGGGAGCGAACGCGGAATCGCCCGCCAGCGCATCCATCACAAACATCGTGTCGAGGTTGGGCATTTGGGCAAAGTCGGCGAGCGACTCGTTGGGAATCGTCACCACGTACTCGGTTTCGGTAATCTGCAGAACGTCGCTAACGTTCTGGTTGTTGACCGTCATGTTGGTCACATAGTTGATGTCAAAATCCTTCTTGAGTTGGCGCGCACTGAATCCTTGGCCAGGCAGGGTGCGGACGTAGTAGCTAAACTGGGCGTTACTCCGTTCGGGGAACTCGACTGCCTTGCTGTCGACGTAGACTTGGCCGTGGCGCACCTCAATCGTGTCGCCCGGAACCCCCATGCAACGCTTGACGTAGTGGTCCTTCTTGTCGGCGGGACGACCGGGATCCTGCGGAAAGTTGAACACCACGGCGTCTCCGCGCTCCACGTCGGCCAGGCCCGGCAGGCGCAAGTAGGGCAGCTGGATCCACGTCAGGTAGCTCGGAACGTTGGCAAACGGAATCAGGTTGTGCATCAGCGGAATGCTCAAGGGCGTATTGGGCATCCTCAAGCCGTACGCAACCTTGCTCACCACGAGGTAGTCGCCCACCATCAACGACTTTTCCATCGACGACGTGGGGATGTTAAACGCTTCAAACGTCATCATGCGGATGGTTCCGGCAGCGACCACCGCCCAAAGGACGTGGTTGACCCAGAGCGGCATGCGGCGGCGAATCTCGTCGTTGCTGCGGGTTCCGCGCTCGAGCTTGGCCGTGTAGTTCAGGTACCCGAGGTAAAGTCCGCCCGTGGCCGCCGTCAAAAAGATGTGCTTGTTTTGGCGAAAGCCAAACATGTGAAGCGTTTCGTACGCCAAAATCAAGGCCATGGCGTTGTCGACGACAGGGATGTACGCCAAAATCGTCCACCACCAGGGGCGGTCAGCCACCTGGGTCCAGATGTAGGTGCGGTAAATGGGCACGAAGGCCTTCCAGGTCGGAATTCCGGCCGCCGCAAAAAAGCGCCAGGTAATCGCCGATCCGTAGAGGTTGAGGAGGAGGTAGTAGAGTAGGTATTCCATATTCGTTTGAAGTGCTTAACGCGCGGGGCCGTTTGCGTCTGGACGCAGCCACGATGCATAAATTCCGTAGTTTTTGGCGATGCGCTCGACCTCGCCAGCCATAAGTTCCGGGGTGATGTCCTTGACTTTTTTGGCCGGAACCCCAGCAAACACCGAGCCCGCCGGTACGTGCGTGCCCTCCGTGAGGACCGCACCCGCCGCGACGATGCTGCCCGACTCGACCACGCAGCGGTCCATGACGATGGCGCCCATTCCGATGAGAACCCGGTCGTGCAGCGTACAGCCGTGAACGGTAGCCCCATGGCCAATGCTGACTTGGTTGCCGATGGTGGTTCCGTGCTTTTGGTAGGTTCCGTGAATAACGGCCCCGTCTTGGATGTTGACCTCGTTGCCGATGCGAATGAAGTTCACGTCTCCGCGCACCACCGCGTTGAACCAAATCGAGCAGCCTTCGCCCATCGTGACGTCGCCCACCACCGTGCAGTTGGGCGCCAAGAAGGTCGACTCGGGAATCTGGGGATGCAGCCCTCGAACGGGCAAAATCAAGGCTTCCATGCCCGAATTTACGCCGGAACGACGTCGTCGACGAGCGTAGGCAGCATGCGCTGCAAAATGTTCTTGATGCCCTGCTGAAGCGTCAACGTGCTCGACGGGCAGCCGGCGCACGCGCCCTGGAGCTGCACCTTGACAATCTTGTTCTCGTAGCCCGCAAACACAATGTTGCCGCCGTCTTGGGCCACCGCGGGCTTGACGTACTCCTCGAGGATTTCGACGATGCGGGCCTCGATTCCGTCTTCGGGATAGGCGGGGACGTCGGCAGCTGCCTCGGCTGCGTCTGATTTTTTCGGTTGCGGAACGGCCGTCAGTACCGGCTTTCCTTCTTGAATGTGGGCCAAGACGACCTGGCGAAGTTCTTGGGTAACCGAGTCCCATTCGACTACGTTGTACTTCTCTACTGCTAAAAAGTTGGTCGAGATGAACACGTTCTTCACGAACGGAAAGTTGAACAATGCCGCCGCCAGCGGACTGATTTGCGCCTCTTCAATGTTGGCAAACTCCACGTGGTCGACGTCGATCAGGCGCTTATTGGCCACGAACTTCATCACCCCGGGGTTCGGCGTCATTTCGGCATAAACGGATACGGGTACGCGCTGAATTTCCATAGGAATGCAAAGGTACGGCATGGTACCTTTGGGGCTTGCTTAATTCCCTTACTGTGCCGCCCATGCTGCCCCGCGTCAATCCGACCCAAACCAAGGCCTGGAAGGCCCTCGAAGCCCACGCCGCCGCCACCACCGACCGCCACCTACGCGACCTTTTTGCTGCCGATCCCGCCCGGTTTGAGCGCATGCACGTGCGCCTCGACGACCTGCTCCTCTTTGACTACGCCAAGCACCGCGTCGACGAAACCACCCTCGACCTCCTAGCCCAACTCTTCGAGAAATGCGGGGTGGCCGACGGATTCCGCGCCCAACTTGGCGGAGTCGCCATCAACGAAACTGAAGGACGCGCGGTGCTCCACACCGCGCTCCGCTCCTCCTCGGCCGAAGCCCTACCCGTCGACGGCCACGACGTGCGCACCCTGATCGCCCGCGAACGCGAGCGCATGCTCGAATTTGCTGAAGCGGTCCGCAACGGAGACGTCCGCTCCGCCTCCGGAGAAAAATTCAAGCACGTCGTCAACATCGGCATTGGCGGTAGCGACCTCGGCCCCAGAATGGCCGTCGAGGCACTCAAGCCCTTTGCCCACCGCGGAATTGAACTGCACTTTGTCGCCAACGTCGACGGAGCCGACCTGCACGAAACCCTTCAGCTCGTCGACCCGGCCCGCACCCTATTTTTGGTGGCATCCAAGACCTTCACCACCCAAGAGACCATGGCCAACGCCGAAGCCGCGCGCACCTGGCTCGTGCAGCACCTGGGCGACCCAGCCGTGGTGGCCGACCACTTCGCGGCCCTCAGCACCAACCTCGCCAAAGTCGAGGCTTTTGGAATTAGCGCTGACCGCACCTTTGGCTTTTGGGACTGGGTCGGCGGACGCTACAGCGTCTGGAGCAGCATCGGCCTTCCCCTGGCCATCGCCATCGGGGCGGACGGGTTCCGCGCCTTCTTGGCCGGCGCCGAGCGCATCGACCGCCACGCTGCCGAGGCCCCGTTCCGCCAAAACATACCCTGGCTCATGGCCGCCCTTGGCGTATGGTACCGCAACTTCCTGGGCGCCGCCACCCACGCCGTGCTACCCTACGACCAGTACCTGCACCGCTTCGCCGCGTTTTTGCAGCAAATGGACATGGAATCCAACGGCAAATACCTGGACCGCACCGGCCAGCGCGTGACCTACGCCACCGGGCCCGTCGTGTGGGGCGAACCCGGAACCAACGGCCAGCACGCCTTCTACCAGCTCATCCACCAAGGTACCGAGCTGATTCCGAGCGACTTCATCGCTTCGGTGGTTCCGCAGCACCCGCTGCACGCCCACCACGCCAAATTGCTGAGTAATTTTTTGGCACAGACCGAAGCCCTCATGATGGGCCGCCCCGAGGCTAGCAATCCCTACCGCGTATTTGAAGGCAACCGCCCGACGTCGACGCTGCTGTTTGACGCCCTAACGCCGGAGGCCCTTGGCGCCCTAATCGCCCTGTACGAGCACAAAGTGTTTGCCCAAGGGGTTGTTTGGAACGTGTTCAGCTACGACCAGTGGGGCGTCGAACTCGGCAAGGAAATGGCGAATGTGGTGCTGCCGGAGCTCGAAGGCGACGGTCCGATCGGCGCCCACGACGCCTCAACGACTGCGCTCATTCATCACGTGCGCACCTTGTCGAGCAAGGCGCTCAGCAGCTGAGCCTCTTCGGCAGTGAGCCGCTTGGGCAGCTCTTCTTTGGTGAGTTTATCCACCGAACGAATCTGACCGAGCAGCTCGAGTCCGCGCAGCGTCAAGAAGATGCGCGTGACCCGGCGGTCGTCTTTGCTTCCCTTGCGCTCGACGTAGCCTAGTTTGACCAGTCGGTCCACTAGCCGCGACACGTCGCTGATTTTGTCGAGCAAGCGCTCGCGGATCACGCCGATTGCGAGGCCCTCGGGGTGGGATCCGCGCAAAATGCGCAGCACGTTGTACTGCTGCATCGTGATCTTGTAGGGCGCCAGAGCATCGCTGATGCGTCCCTTAACCCATTGGTAGGTGTACAGTATATTAATCACCGCAACCTGCTGGTCGTTGTGCCAGTTGCGCTGCTGAATTTCTTCTTGTATGCTCTTACCCATTGGGGCTAAGGTACTTAGAGCTTGAGGATATCTCCCTCTTTTTCGTTCACGCGCTGGTCGATCAAGGCAATGTGCTTGTCGACCATGGCCTGAATCTGGTTTTCGAGGTCCTTGCGCTGGTCTTCGCTGAGGCCGTCTTTTTCCATGCGCTTGGCCTCGTCCATGCCCTCGCGGCGCACGCTGCGAATGGCCACCTTGGCTTCTTCGCCTTCGGCGCGGGCCATGCGGACCAGCTCCTTGCGGCGCTCTTCGGTCAAGGGCGGAATATTGATGATCACCGCATCGCCGTTGTTCATCGGGTTAAAACCGAGGTTGGCGTACATGATGGCCTTTTCAATCTCCTGAATAAGGTTCTTTTCAAACGGCTGCACAAACAAGGTGCGGGCGTCGGGGGTCGAAATGTTGCTCACCTGCTGCAGCTTTACTTGGCTGCCGTAGTACTCAATGTGAATGCCTTCGAGCATAGTCGGGTTGGCACGGCCCGCGCGGATTTTCAGCAGCGCCTTGTCGAGGTGCGCCATCGCCTTATTCATGTCGTCGGTCAACGACTCCAGCAAGAAACTGAGTTCCTCTTCCATGATGTGCAATTAAGATACCAGGGTACCCACATTGTCGCCTTGGACGACGCGGAGCAAATTTCCCGGTTTGTTCATATCAAATACCACAATCGGTAAGTCATTTTCTTGGCTCAAGGTGAACGCCGTCAGGTCCATTACGTTAAGGCCACGTTCGTATACCTCCGTGAAGCTGATCGCCTCAAACCTCGTTGCTGTCGCGTCTTTTTCGGGGTCGGCAGTATAGATTCCGTCCACCCGGGTTCCTTTGAGGATGACCTCGGCCTGAATCTCGATCGCGCGCAAGGTGGCACCCGTATCGGTGGTGAAGTAGGGATTTCCCGTTCCGCCCGAAAAAATCACGACGCGGCCCTTTTCAAGGTGGCGTACGGCGCGGCGGCGAATGAATGGTTCACAAATTTTGTCCATCTCAATGGCGGACTGCAGGCGGGTCTGAACGCCAATACCCTCCAACGAAGACTGCAACGCCAATCCATTGATTACCGTCGCGAGCATGCCCATGTGGTCGGCCTGAACGCGGTCCATGCCGCCCTCTGCCCCTTGAAGGCCCCGAAAGATGTTGCCGCCACCGATAACTATACCCACTTGGGTTCCGGCGTCAATAACTGCCTTAATTTCTCGGGCATAGGTTGCAATTGTTTCGGAATCAATTCCGTAGGGCTTGCTGCCCATCAGCGCCTCGCCGCTGAGCTTGAGGAGGATTCGGCGGTACTTCATTAAGATGCGAAGATAGCACAAAGGCCGCCCGAGGGCGGCCTTTGGCATGGTAAAAAGACAAGAGAATTAAACGCCCAAGCCGACGCGGCGGAAGCCGGTAACCGTAGCACCCGCAGCAGCTGAAGCCACGTACTGGGCCACGCTCTGCTTGCTGTCTTTGATGAAGTCTTGCTCGACCAAGGTGTTCTCCTTGTAGAATTTGCCAAGCTTGCCTTGGGCGATCTTCTCGATCATGTCTTCGGGCTTGCCTTCTTGGCGAACTTGGTCGCGGGCGATTTCGAGCTCGCGCACGATCACGTCAGATGCCACCGACGTGCGGTCGAGGCCTACCGGGTTCATGGCGGCCGCTTGCATTGCTACGTCTTTGGCAGTCTCTGCCACGCCGGCGCTCAGCGCAGCCAGGGTAGCAAGCTTGTTGCCCGCGTGGATGTAGCCTGAAACAACGCCACCCTCGAGGGTTTCGTAGTAGGCGATCTCAATCTTTTCGCCAATGACGCCGGTTTGCTCGGTGAGCTTGTCGGCAACGGTCAGCGAACCTTCGTAGGTCAGGGCAAGCAGCTCTTCTTTGGCGCTGGGGAATCCCGCCAGCGCAATCGCAGCCATTTTCTTGGCCATATCTACGTAGCCTTCGTTCTTGGCCACGAAGTCGGTCTCGCAGTTCAGCGAAACGATCACCCCACGGGTGTTCTCGGCGTTGGTCAGTGCGATAACGGCACCTTCGGTAGCGTCGCGGTCCGCGCGCTTGGCCGCAACCTTTTGGCCTTGCTTGCGCAGCACGTCGATGGCCGCTTCAAAATCTCCGTTGGCTTCGGTGAGGGCCTTCTTGCAGTCCATCATCCCGGCGCCGGTCATTTGGCGCAGTTTGTTTACATCGGCAGCAGTAATGCTCATGATAAGGGGTATTGTCGGTTTAGTACAAAGAAAAACCGGGGCTGTTGCCCCGGCGTTAAACTTATTCCGCGGCTACTTTGGCGGCAGCTTTGATAAGCTTCTCGCTTCCGGGCTTGTCTTTTTCGGTCTTGCGTTGGCTCAGGGCTTCCTTGATCGAGGCCGAGACAGACTCCATAATTACGGCAATGGACTTCGTCGCGTCGTCGTTGGCTGGAATCACGTAGTCAACCAAGTGCGGATTGCTGTTGGTGTCGACCATGGCAAATACGGGGATGCCGAGGTTGCGGGCTTCTTCTACGGCGATGTGCTCGCGCATCACGTCCACCACAAACAAGGCGGCCGGGAGGCGGCTCATGTCGGCAATCGAACCCAAGTTCTTCTCGAGCTTGGCACGAAGGCGGTCAACCTGAAGGCGCTCGCGCTTCGAAAGCGTTTCAAACGTGCCGTCGGTCTTCATCTTGTCGATGTTCGACATTTTCTTGATGGCCTTGCGGATCGTCACGAAGTTCGTGAGCATTCCTCCGGGCCAGCGCTCCACGATGTAGGGCATGTTGAGGGCCTTGGCCGTGTCGGCTACAATTTCTTTAGCCTGCTTCTTGGTGGCCACGAAAAGAATCTTGCGGCCGCTGCCAGCAATTTTGCCCATGGCGTCTGACGCCGTGGCCAATTTCTTCTGCGTCTTTTGCAGGTCAATGATGTGGATACCGTTGCGCTCCATAAAGATGTACGGAGCCATGTTCGGGTTCCACTTGCGGGTCAGGTGACCGAAGTGAACTCCTGCGTCGAGGAGCTGCTGGATTTCAGGCGTATGTGCCATGAGGTTCTTTGGGGTTTACGTTCGCTAAAAAGGCAACGGCCAAGTAGCGCCAGAGCGATCTTGACCGTTTGGATACTAAACCCAATACTCGGTGCGCGATTAACGCTTCGAGAATTGGAAACGCTTGCGCGCTTTTTTCTGGCCGAACTTTTTGCGTTCAACCATGCGCGGGTCGCGGGTCATCAGTCCTTCCGGCTTCAGAGTAGCGCGGAATTCCGGATTAATCTCGCAGAGGGCGCGCGACAGGCCGAGGCGAATGGCTTCGGCTTGGCCGGTGATGCCACCGCCTTCTACGTTGACGGTTACGTCAAAATTGCTGAGGTTGTCGGTCATCGACAGGGGCTGGCGAACCTTGTACTGCAGGGTACCCGTAGAGAAGTAGTTCGTCAGCTCGCGCTGATTGATGGTAATGGCGCCTTTGCCGGGCTTCACGTAAACGCGAGCGACTGAGGTCTTGCGGCGTCCGATTGCGTGGGTCGTAGACATCTTATTGTACGATTAAATATTAACCGGCTGTTGAGCCTCGTGGCCGTGCTCGGCACCGGCGTACACGTGAAGGTTGCGGAACAGTTCTGAACCGAGGCGCGTCTTGGGAAGCATACCGCGAACGGCCTTCTCCACGATGCGGGTCGGGTGCTTGGCAAGCTCTTCGGCAGGCGTGCTGAAGCGCTGACCACCGGGGTAGCCGGTGTAGCGGATGTACTGCTTCTGGTGCATTTTGGTGCCCGACAGTACCACCTCGGCGGCATTGATGATGATGACGTTGTCACCGCAGTCCACGTGCGGCGTGTAGTTGGGCTTGTGCTTTCCACGAAGGCGGAAGGCAACATTTGAAGCCAGTCGGCCGAGGGTCTGACCCTTGGCGTCAACCACGACCCACGTCTTACCTGCGGTGGCCTTGGTGGCTGATATCGTTTTGTAGCTGAGCGAATCCACGATGCTATACTTTTTTGGGGCTGCGAAGATACGGAGAATACTTTTAAGCACAAAGATTTTCGGCGCAGAACTTGCGTGCGTACCTTCACGATCTTCAATTTTTGCCCTCAAACCCAGGTTTTATGCGCCCTTTCGCTCTGTTTTTTGCCGCATTATTTTTCAGCTTAGCCGCTCAAGGCCAAAGCGTTCAGCGCTGTGCGACCGACGAGTACTACGCCCAGCAGGTGGCCCAGGATCCCGGGCGCGAAGCGCTCCGCGCCGAAACCGAAGCACAACTACAGCGCCTTATCAGCGAGCAGGGCAGCTCGCGGGGCACTGAATCGGTCGTGCACCAGATTCCCGTGGTGTTCCACGTAATGTACTACGACCAAGGCGACAATATTACCGACGCGCAAATCCAGTCCGCGCTGGCGATTTTGAACCAAGACATGCGCCGGCTCAATCCTGACACGGCCAACTTGCGCGCTCCGTTTAAAAGCGTAGCCGCCGACATGGAGGTCGAGTTTGTGCTCGCCAAGGTGGGGCCCAACGGCGAATGCACG
>VGFU01000038.1 GCA_016868755.1 Bacteroidota bacterium
TGGGCGTCTTTGGACGGGTGTACGTGGCCCGCGAGGGCATCAACGCCCAGATCAGCGTGCCCGAGCCCAACTGGACCGCCTTTGCCGACGCCCTGTACGCCTGGGCGGAATTCGACCGCATGCCCTTTAAGTTCGCCGTTGAAGACGACGGCAAGTCCTTTTTGAAGCTGGCGATTAAAGTCCGCCACCAAATTGTGGCCGACGGCCTTGCCGAAGACGAATACGACGTGACCGACGTCGGCCGCCACCTCACCGCCGCCGAGTGGAACGCGCTGATGAAGGCCGGCAACGCCGTGGTCGTCGACATGCGCAACCACTACGAGTCTGAAGTGGGGCACTTCGAGGGCGCGGTACTGCCCGAGGCCGACACCTTTCGCGAGGAGCTGCCCGAGGTGCTCCAAAAGCTACGCGGCAAAGAGGATGCTCCGGTGCTGCTGTACTGCACGGGCGGAGTCCGCTGCGAAAAAACCTCGGCCTACCTGAAGCACCACGGTTTTCAAAACGTAAACCAGCTGCACGGCGGAATCATTGACTACATCCGCCAAGTGAAGCAGGAGGGCCTCGAGAACACGTTCATGGGCGTGAATTTCGTGTTTGACGAGCGCCTCGGCGAGCGAATCAGCGACGACGTCATCGCCCACTGCCACCAGTGCGGAACCCCCTGGGACCACCACACGAACTGCGCGAACAAAGCCTGCAACCTGCTGTTTTTGCAGTGTCCGAGCTGCGCGGCCGAGCACGAAGGCACCTGTTCTGCCGAGTGCCACGAAGTCATTCACCTGCCCGAGGAGGCGCAGGCCGAAATCCGCCGCAACGTCGGTGCCCAAGGCGGAACCAAGCGCTTTCACCGCGCCCGCCCCGAAGAATTCAACCAGGGCGCTTTTGCCCCCAAAACCACGTAACCCAACCCTCGTTATGCCGTTTTACCACCAACTCGGAAGCATTCCCGCCAAGCGCCACACGGTGTTTGAAAAGGCGGACGGATCGGGCATTCACTACGAACAGCTCTTCGGAACCGAAGGCTTTCACGGGATGGCCTCGCTGCTCTACCACCTGCACCGCCCGACGATGATCCGCACGATTTCGGAACCCGTCGATGCCCGCCCCGTTGCCGCCCTCGGCCACAACCTCAACCCGCGCATGCTCCAGGGCTTCAACGTGAAGCCCGCCGACGACTTTTTGGCGTCGCGCACCACGGTGCTCTTCAACGACGACGTGGCGCTGCAAAACGCCGCGCCCACGCGCGGAACCGACGGCTACTTCTACAAAAACGGCGATTCTGACGAGCTCATTTTTGTGCACCAAGGCAGCGGCGTGCTGACTACGCTGTTCGGAACCCTCGCGTTTGGTGCGTGGGACTACCTGGTGATTCCGCGCGGAACCATCTACCAAATCACGTTTGACACGCCTGACAACCGCCTCTTCATCACCGAGTCGCGGTCACCGATTTTGACGCCCAAGCGCTACCGCAACGAGTTCGGCCAGCTCCTCGAGCATTCGCCGTTCTGCGAACGCGACCTGCGCCGCCCGACCTATTTGGCCCCCACCGACGCCCTGGGCGAATTCACCATCAAGATCAAAAAAGAGGGACTCATTTACGACGTGGTCTACGCGTCGCACCCGTTTGACGTGGTCGGATGGGACGGCTACCACTACCCCTACGCCTTCAACGCTCGGGACTTTGAGCCCATCACCGGCCGCATCCACCAGCCGCCGCCCGTGCACCAAACGTTTGAGGGCCACAACTTCGTGGTTTGCACCTTCGCGCCCCGCCTGTACGACTACCATCCCAAGGCGATTCCGGCCCCCTACAACCACTCCAACATCGACTCTGACGAGGTGCTGTACTACGTCGACGGCGACTTCATGAGCCGCAACCACGTCGAAAAGGGCTTCATTTCGCTGCATCCGGGCGGAATCCCGCACGGCCCGCACCCCGGCGCCTACGAGCGCTCTATCGGCCAAAAAGAGACGCACGAGCTCGCCGTGATGGTCGACACGTTTCGCCCGCTGCGGCTGACGCAGGCCGCCCTCGACATCGAATGGCCGAACTATACCCAATCCTGGCTGTAACTAGTTGCTAGTTGCTCGTTACGGCTCCGCCTTAATTTCGCACCATGTCTGATTTTCTACCCTTGAACGGCACCGACCACGTAGAGCTCTACGTCGGCAATGCCAAACAGTCCGCCCACTACTTTAAAACGGCCTTCGGCTTTCAGGATCTGGCCTATGCCGGACTCGAAACCGGCCTCAAAGACCGCACCTCATACGTCCTGAAGCAGGACAAAATCGTGCTGGTCCTGACCTCAGCGCTGACGGCCTCGAGCCCCATCAACGACCACCTGGTTAAGCACGGCGACGGCGTTAAAAACGTAGCCCTTTGGGTCGACGACGCCACCCAAAGCTGGAAGGAGACGACTTCGCGCGGCGCCGAGTCCGCCTTTGAGCCCTTCACCCTGACCGACGAGCACGGCAGCGTGGTTTTGGCCGGAATCAAGGCCTACGGCGACACCGTGCACGTGTTTGTAGAGCGCAAAAACTACCGAGGCGCCTTCATGCCCGGCTACATGCCGCTGAACCGCGAGTTTCAGCCCGCCGACTGCGGACTAAAGTTCATCGACCACATGGTCGGCAACGTGGGCTGGGGCGAAATGAACACCTGGGTTGAGTTCTACGCCAAGGTGATGGGTTTCAACCAGCTGGTTTCGTTTGACGACAAAGACATCAGCACCGAGTACACCGCCCTGATGTCCAAAGTGATGAGCAACGGAAACGGGCGCATCAAGTTTCCGATCAACGAGCCGGCCGAGGGCCGCAAAAAATCGCAGATCGAGGAATACATCGACTTCTACGGCGGACCGGGCGTGCAGCACCTGGCGCTGGCCACCGACAACATCATCGAGACGGTCACGGCCCTGCGCGCCCGCGGCGTCGACTTTTTGACGGTGCCCGACACCTACTACGACGAGGTGCTCGACCGCGTGGGTGAGATTGACGAAGACCTGGCTCCGCTTCGCGAGCTCGGAATCTTAGTCGACCGCGACGACGAGGGCTACCTTCTTCAGCTGTTCACTAAGCCGCTGATGGACCGACCCACCGTCTTCATCGAAATCATTCAGCGCAAGGGCGCCAAGTCCTTCGGAAAAGGCAACTTCAAAGCCCTCTTCGAGTCCATCGAGCGCGAGCAGGAACGCCGCGGCACGCTGTAAGTGATCCGCGGTGGCGCTCCGCCTGTGCGGACCGCACGAAACGCAAAGCGGGGGCCTCAGGGCCCCCGCTTTTTTTATGCCCTCTCTGGTGTAGGCTTACTGCTGCGGCTGGGCAACCCCAAACTGCCGTGCGTACTTCTCGTACATCTGCACCATCGGGTCTGCCATGTAGGACTCCTGGGTCAGTGCCATGCCCACCGTGTACTGCAGGTTCATGCGCGCCAGCATCTGCAGGAACTGCAGGTTGGCGTCGATCTCTCCGCGCACTTGGCGTGCCTTTTTGCCCTTGAACTGGCCGAAGTACTCGAGGCGCTGCACAATGTCGGCTTTAAAGCCCTCGAGCAAGCTTGACGCGGCCTTGGCGTCGCCCGCAGCGAAGTAGCCCTCAATCAACCCGAGCGTAAAGTAGTCGTAACCCAGCTTTGAAACCGGCATCTTGGCGGCGGCGGTATTTAGCACCTCGAGCGCCTGGTCCTTCTTGCCTTCGCGCAGTAAAGCCAGGGCCGTGCGGGCGTAGGTGGCACGCAGGTTAAAGGTCGAGCGGCGCACTGTCTCGTCCAAGAACACGTCAGGAACCTCCATGTTGCCAAAGTTGAACTTGCCGGCCGCCCCGTCGGGGTTCACCATCAGCTCATAGGTCTTGGCCGTATTCACGGTTCCGAACTCGTACCCGTTGGGCGCGCTCGGCGTAGCATAGGGCGTGAAGCGGTACACCACCCCTTCGAGCTGCAGGTAGTCCTGAAGCCAGAAAAAGGCGCTGGGCGAACTTCCGACCGTCGTAGAGAAGTAAATGGGACGGCTCCAGTCGTTGTGGGCAATCAAGTCAATCACCATCAGGTCGCGCTTGGCAATGATGCCGCTGCCCCAATTCCAATCGATGTAGTCGGGCAGTACCGCGGAATCGCGCAGAAGGCCAGCCTTGGCCACGGCCGCCTTGTCGATGGGCACTCTGAAGTTCTTCATCGGGAAAAACGGTAGCTTTTTGGGGCTGTCGGTGCCGGCAAACGCCGTGAACATCACCGCGTCGTCGGTGCGGCGCGCGTACTCCAAGAAGTCTTTGGCGTACCACCGACCCTGCAGCCCCATGTCTTGGAAGTACAGTACGTCGCGGGTTCCCTGCACGTACTCTTCTTTGCTGAAGGTGAACGGAACCGGCTCGCTATCGTAGAACTTGCGCTTCATCATGTCGATGTACCAGTCGGTGTTGAGCAGGGACAGGTTGACGATGCGCACGTCGGTGCGGTACCCCTCTACTTCTTGCACGTACCACAGCGGGAAGGTGTCGTTGTCTCCGTTGGTGAACAGGATGGCGTTGGGCTCGCAGCTGTCGAGGTACATCTTGGCGATGTCGCGGGCCGTGTAGCGGTTACTGCGGTCGTGGTCGTCCCAGTTCTCGGCCACCATGAGCGTGGGAATTCCGAGGGTGAGCACCGTCACACCCAAGGCCAGCGCCGTCGAGCGGTACTTGGCGAGCAGCTCGTACAGGGCCACCACGCCGAGTCCGACCCAAATGGCGAAGACATAAAACGATCCGACAAAGGCGTAGTCGCGCTCGCGCGGCTCGAACGGCTTGTGGTTCGTGTACACCACAATGGCCAGGCCGGTGAACAAAAACAGCAGCGTGATCACCCACGCATTGCGCTGGTCGCGCTTCGACTGGAACCAAAGTCCGAGCAACCCAAGAATCAGCGGCAGCGCATAGTACAGGTTGCGCCCCTCTTGCTTCTTCATCGAATCGGGCAGGTTAGACTGCGGTCCGAGGCGCGCCTCGTCAATAAAGTCGATGCCCGTCACCCAGTTTCCGTTGGTCAGCTCGTAGCGGTTTTGGTCGTCGTTCTGACGTCCGGCGAAGTTCCACATAAAGTAGCGGAACCACATTTGCCCCACCTGGTAGTCGAGGAAGTACTTAAAATGCTCCGAGAAGGTAATTTTTTGGTCGGGATTCGCACCAAAAATGCGCTGGTAGTTCTCTACGTGGTCGGCTTGGTCGGACCACATGCGCGGAAAAAATCCGACGTCGTCTTTAGCGTAATTGGGCTTTGACGCCTTGCCGTCGTTCACCACTTCGTACTGGCCCGTGGCCTCGCTGTACACGTAGGTAGGAGCGCCGTCGGCGTAGGGCTTTTGGCTGTCAAGTTTGCTGTTGAAGCTCTGTCCGTAGAGCACGGGCCAGTCGCCGTACTGCTCGCGGTTGTAGTAGGCCAAGAGCGACATCGCGTCTTCGGGGTTGTTCTCGTCAATCGGCGTGTTGGCGTTGGAGCGGATGGCCAGCACGACAAAGCTCGAGTAACCAATCAGCAGCATTAGGACGGCCAAGATTCCTTGTTCCACAAGCGGACGGTTCGTCTTAACCGCCCAGCGAATGCCGAAGTACACGCCCGCAACCAAGGCCAGCACCATTAGCACCGATCCCGAATTCTTGGGAAGTCCGATGCTGTTGACCGCGGTGATTTCAAAGAAGCCAAACAGGCGCAGAATGACGGGAATGATCACTGCAAAAACCAGGGCGAGCACCACGACCGACACGGCGTTGGCCACCACCCAGGTCTTCCAGGTAACCTTGGGGTAGCTCTTGTAGAAGTAAATCATCACCACGGCCGGAATGGTCAGGAACACCAAGATGTGAACTCCCACCGAAAGGCCGGTCAGGTAGGCCACCAGCAGCAGCCATCGGTTGGCCCGCAGATCGTGATCCGCCGCCGCCTCCCACTTTAGCGCGGCCCAAAAGGCGACTGCCGTGAAAAAGCTTGACATGGCGTACACTTCGCCTTCAACGGCGCTGTACCAAAACGAGTCCGACCAGGTAAACGCGAGGGCGCCCACGAGTCCCGAGCCCAGCACGGCAATGTTTTGGCCCAGCGACTCCTCGCCGCGAACCAGCTTTTTGGCGAGCATCGTGATCGTCCAAAACAAAAACGGAATGGCCAGCGCCGAGGAAAGGCCGCTCGTGAAATTCACCCAGTAGGCCTGGCGCGTAACGTCGCCCAAGGCGAGCTGCGATAGCACATTGGCCACCAGCTGAAACACGGGAGCACCCGGAGGGTGTCCGACTTCAAGCTTCACCGAGGTGGTGATGTATTCGCCACAATCCCAGAAGCTTACTGTTGGCTCAAGGGTTAGGGTGTAGGTAATCAGGGCGACGACGAAGGTCGTCCAGCCGAGGGCGTTGTTCCAGAAACGGTAGTTGTTCATTGCTGCAGTCGTTAAGACGGAGCAGCGAAGATACCGAATCCTTACACGTCGAGGGTCAAATCAACCCCCAATTTGCCGGCAATGAGCTTGTGCAGCTTGGCGTTGAGCGAGGGGTGGTCAATTCCAGCTATCGCGTCTTCGGCGAAGGCAAGCATGAGCAGCGCCCGTGCTTCGGGTTCCTTGATCCCGCGGGCCCGGAGGTAAAAGAGCGCGTCTTCGTCGAGCTGGCCCACGGTGCAGCCGTGCGAGCACTTTACGTCGTCGGCGAAGATTTCGAGCTGGGGCTTGGTGTTGACCTCGGCGCGCTCGTGCAGCACCAGGTTGGCATTTTGCTGGTAGGCGTCGGTCTTTTGGGCGTCTTCGTGCACATAAATCCGGCCGTTGAACACGCCTTTGGCGCCGTCGTCATAAATGCCCTTGTAGTTCTCGTGCGACGTGCAGTGGGCCGCGCGGTGGTCCACCAGCGTGTGGTGGTCGACGAGCTGCTTGCCCTTGGCCAGCGTGAGTCCGAGCATGCGGGCGTCGGCTCCCGGTTCGTTGAGCAAAAAGTCGAGGTTGTTGCGAATGAAGCGTCCGCTTGTACTCACCGTGTGCACCTGCGCCCGGCTGTCGCGCGCTTGCTGGATGCGGGTGTGCTGCGTGAGCGCCGCCTCGGGACCGTCGTGCTGCAGCTTGACCCAGCGGAGCTGTGCGCCCGCCGCCAGGTAGGCCTCGTCCACCGAATTGGTCCACGTCGGGTGCTCGGTGAGCGACTGGTGCCGCTCGATGATCTCGGCCTGCGCGTTCACGCCGAGTACTACCAGGCTGCGCATTTGGGTCGCGCGCGGCTCGGATCCGGTGGTAAACGACAGCACTTGGATCGGGCGGTCGACCACCACGTGGTCGGGTACGACAACGTACAATCCGTCCCAAGACAGCGCCGTGTTGAGCTGTGCTAAGGGGCCGAGCTCATGGGTCAGATGGGCGAAATAGCGGTCCATCGTCTCGGGGTACTTCTTCCAGGCGGCCGACAGGGTGCAGACGTCAAATCCGCGGTGGGTCGTGTCGCTGAGCCAGCTCGAGTAGCGTCCGTTCAAAAACACCACGCGGTAGGAGTCAAGTTCGTTGACCATAAAACGCTTAATGTCTTTGAACTCGAGGTGCTCGTCTTCGAGCGGAGCGCAGGGCGGGCGCAACCCGTAATGCGGTGCGAGCACGGGCTTGAGCGAGCTGTACTTCCAGTCTTCGTCGCGCACGCTCGGAAACCCAACGGCCTCAAAGCGCTCCATGGCGCGGCGGCGGCGGTCGCGCACGGCCTCACTCGAGTACGCCGTCAGTTCTTGCTCGTGAAGCCAGTACTGGGCTGAGAGGCGGTCGTTCATTCCGCTTCTTTTTTGATCCAGTCGTACCCGCGCTCCTCGAGGTCGAGGGCCAGCGACTTGTCGCCCGTCTTGACAATGCGGCCCTTGTAGAGAACGTGCACCACGTCGGGAACAATGTAGTCCAGCAAGCGCTGGTAGTGGGTGATCACCACAAAGCTGGCTTTGGGCGAGCGCAGCGCGTTCACCCCTTGGGCGACGATGCGCAGTGCGTCGATGTCCAGCCCCGAGTCGGTTTCATCCAAAATCGCCAAGCGCGGCTCGAGCATGGCCATTTGAAAGATTTCGTTGCGCTTCTTTTCTCCGCCCGAGAAGCCTTCATTGAGGCTGCGGCTCAAAAAGCCCTTGTCCATTTCAAGCAACTGAAGCGCTTCACGCATTTTCTTCAGCATCGCGGAGGCGTCCAAGGCCTCTTCGCCGCGGGCCGTGCGCACCGCATTCAACGCCGTTTTCACGAAGTTTGAAACGCTTACCCCCGGAATTTCAACGGGGTACTGAAAGCTCAAAAACAGCCCAAGGTGGGCGCGGTCTTCAGGGGCGAGCTCGAGGATCGACTGGCCGTCCCACAAAATGTCTCCGCTCGTGACTTCGTAGTCTTCGCGGCCCGCAATCACGCTGCTCAGCGTCGACTTGCCCGATCCGTTCGGGCCCATAATCGCATGAACCTCCCCCGGCTTCACCGTCAGGTTTACCCCGCGCAAAATTTCTTTATCGCCAATGGAGGCGTGCAAATTCTTGATTTCTAACATGATGATTGCAAATTATCCGACCGATCCCTCGAGGCTGATGGCAAGTAGTTTTTGCGCCTCCACCGCAAACTCCATCGGGAGCTGGTTGAGCACGTCTTTGGCGTAACCGTTAATAATCAGCGCAATAGCGGCCTCCATGTCGAGTCCGCGCTGCTGGCAGTAAAAAATTTGGTCCTCCCCGATCTTGCTCGTCGTGGCCTCATGCTCCGTGCGGGCCGTCGAATTCTTGACTTCGATGTAGGGGAACGTGTGGGCGCCGCAGCGGTCGCCCATCAGGAGCGAGTCGCACTGGCTAAAGTTGCGGGCGTGCTCGGCGCGCGGACCCATGCGCACGAGTCCGCGGTACGAATTGTGGCTGCGGCCCGCTGAGATGCCCTTGCTGACGATAGTTGACTTGGTGTGGCGGCCGAGGTGAATCATTTTGGTTCCGGTATCGGCCTGCTGGCGGTGGTTGGTCACGGCCACGCTGTAGAATTCGCCCACGCTGTAGTCGCCCTTGAGAATGCAGCTCGGGTACTTCCAGGTCACGGCGCTGCCGGTTTCTACCTGCGTCCAGCTGATTTTGGCGTGCGATTCACAAATTCCGCGCTTGGTAACAAAGTTGTACACGCCGCCCTTGCCCTCGGCGTCGCCGGGGTACCAGTTTTGCACCGTAGAATACTTGATTTCGGCGCGGTCCAGGGCCACGAGCTCGACCACTGCGGCGTGCAGCTGGTTTTCGTCGCGCTGCGGCGCCGTACAGCCCTCGAGATAGCTCACATAACTGCCTTCATCGGCCACCAGTAGGGTGCGCTCGAACTGGCCGGTGCCGGCCTCGTTGATGCGGAAGTAGGTGCTCAGCTCCATAGGGCAGCGCACGCCCTTGGGAATGTAGCAAAACGAGCCGTCGGTGAACACGGCGCTGTTGAGGGCTGCGTAGAAATTATCGGACTTCGGTACCACCGTGCCCAAGTACTTTCTCACCAGCTCGGAATGCTCTTGAATGGCCTCGCTCATCGAGCAAAAAATGATGCCCTTTTCGGCCAAGGTCTTCTTGAACGTGGTCGCTACCGACACGGAGTCCACCAC
>VGFU01000039.1 GCA_016868755.1 Bacteroidota bacterium
CGGCCTATAATATTCATTATGTTAATCGCAAGTGTGTTCTCTATGCTACCTGATCCTTCAGTTGTGCGTGAGGAAGTCATTGTGTTTTTAAGCAAATACGGCAGATCGAATAGTAGTGCTACCGTTGTTCAATTCGATACCGCTTCGATTATAGCAAAGATTATATTACTTACGTTTAACTTTAATTAACACTATAAAAAATGAACAAAAAACCAGTAACAAAGCGTAGATTATCACGCTCTTTATAAGTTGAACATCTGACTCACTAAAAGCGTTGTATTTCACGGACACTAGAACATTTAGCAAAAGTAGTGATGCCGAATAAATAAAATACAAACATGCAATTGTGTAAAACCATAAGATAATTCGTACCATCATCTACTGATTTGTTTCTACCGGTGTCACATTTTTGGATCCAAGACCGACTTTATTTTTAGATATATATATGTATATATATCCTAAGGCCGTGTGACCCAGAACAAGTGCGATTCGAACTCTCGAACCTGGAATTCATAGTTGAGCATGAATCAAATGTAAGGAATCACTAGCCCTAAAAAGCAGCACAGTGAAACTCTAAACTTTTCAAACAGCAAATTACGACCTACGGTAGATGGCTGCTGGAAACGCCCGAAATTCCAAAATGCTGAATTTCCGCGTTGTTCTTTTGTATGATTTAACCGAATTTACTCCCATATATAACGGAACCGCGGGTTCGAATCCCGCCCTCACCGGGGCAAAAGTCCCCATTGAATGTTTCAGAAGGTGATAAAAAAAACCGACCCCTCGCGGGGCCGGTTCCTTTTTAATGCGTGTTAATCACTTAACGCAGCACCTGCAGCGGCAAGGTCTGGGTGCGGCCTTCGGCCTCCACCTGAACAAAGTACAGACCGCTGGTCCACTGAGCGACGCTGAGGGTGAGCTCGGCTCCGCCTTGAGCGGTACCCGCCGCAACCACTTGGCCCAGAGCGTTGACCAAGCGGTAGGTGCAGGCACCCGTCACGCCACTCAGATCCACGCGAACCAAATCGCTCGTCGGGTTGGGGAACACGCGAACCGAACCGAGGCCTTGCTCGCCGGTACCGATTCCGCTCTGAGTCAAGTCCACAGACTGATATACCTCTTTAGTCGCCATGTCCTGAATCCAGACCATGACGCCCAGATCGCTGAAGTCTTCGACGGTGTGGGCCGAAGCATGGTTCACGGGAGCCGTAGCGTTCGCCGGAAGCGTGTAGGAGCCGTTAAAGGTGTACGACAGATTCGCCGTCTGCATCACGCCGTCGGTGAGGTTAGTGAGGGTCGTACCTGCTTCGCTCGGAACCATTTTCTTCATAACGTGGTAGAACGTGGTCTCGCCGTTGGACTTGGCGTTTTGGCTCGTCGACTTCTCGTAGATGGCCACCTGAAGCGACAGGGCCTTTGAGGTGCTCACCAAGGGCGTCGTATTGATCACCATGTCGACCTTTTGGGCCGTGGCGTCGATGGTGTAGTAGCCGGCGAGGTTGATGAACGAAGGCACCGCCTTGAACTGGCTCAAGATCGGCTGCGTGATTTGGCCGGCGTGGCCGTTCCATCCGCCGTCGATTTGGGCGTTGGGCACCGAATTCACGCCGTAAAGCTGGCGCTTCGCACCGCCCTCGGTCGTGTAGTAGGGGTCGCCCGTTCCCGGCCAGCTCATCTGGTACTTCAGGTAGTTGTAGTCACCGGAGGTCTGCTGGTCCATCAGGGTCTTGAACGTGGCGTTAGCCGGCGCGCAGGGCGCGCAGGTCGACGAACTGAAGACCTCAATCAACGGACGGCGCACGGCGATGCTGTTGACCACCACAATTTGCTTGGTCACCGTGTCGTTGCTGGCGTCGCTGTCGGGCTGGCCGTTGGGGTTCGAGGTCCAGAAGTCGAGCGTGTAGGTGCCTACGGCCGTGGGGGTCCAAGCCTGGGGGTGCGTGAGCGTAGCCGTGGCTGCCGAGGCCACGTTGAGAGTGCTTACCGTGGCGCTAACCGGGGTTCCGCCATTCACGCGGTAGTTCAGGCCGGCGCTGGTAATGGCGTTGCTGCCGCCGTTGAGGTACTCGGCCTTAATCGTGAAGGGAGCCTGGCCCAGCACCAAGAAGTCGTCGACGTCTACGGAGTTGCCAATGAAGTTGTTGGCAAGCTGTACGCCCGGAATAAACTCGTAGTACTTGTTGTCGGCCGCCGTGGCGTCGGTTCCGGCCTGAATGGCCACGCTGGGCGAGCCAGCCACCGAGTAGGCGGTCGTGCTGTTCACTTGAATGCCCAGCGAGAGCGTAGAGCCCGTGCACGAGTTGCGCTGGTCAACAAGGTAGATTTTGTTGGTCGACTCCTCGAGCACGATCGACCAGTAGGTCCAGCAGGTGCTGCCGACTTGGCCAAACGACGAAAACATGATCCAGTGCTGGCGGTTGGGGGCGGTGCCAAAGGTCTTGTTGACGATGAGGTCGTTGGTTCCGACCGAAGCCAAGCCCCAAATGCACACGGAGTTGTTGGGAATGCTCGCGTCAGGCAAGGCCGCCTTGGTGTAGCCGGGTGCCGTGGTGGCGCTGACGTCAAACGTCAGCACGCCCGAAGTTGACACTTTGTACTGGGTAACGGCGGTGCCGTTGAAGCTGAAGCTAAACGGCAGCGTCTGGGTCGACGACCAGGCTGGCGTCGCCGCCGGGGCCGTAGAAATAGTCGTCCACGAGGTGGCCAGACCGCCACCAACGGGGTATTCGCTGTCGGCGTTGATTCCGCCGGGGTTACCGTTTGCCGTGCTGGGCAGGTAGTAGTACTGAGCGGAGAGCGGAGCAGTGGCCAGTACTAAGGCGCAAAGGGCCAGGGTGCGTAGGGTTAAGCGCATAAAATGTGCAGGTTAAGGTTTGCCTAAATCTACCGCACTTCGCGCAAGTGCGCAATAAAAAAGAGGCCTCGGGGGCCTCTTGCGTTCAGGGACGGCGCCGACGCCTTAGTTCGCGCCCAGCATCTGAAGCGGGAACTTTACCTCCAACTCCTTCATCCACAGCGCCTCGAGGTGCTTTTGGTAGTCAGCGATCACCTGGCCGCGGCACTCGTTCAGGGCCTTGGGGCCCGCCGGAATGCGCTCTGCAGCGATGAGCACGTAGTGGGTTCCGCCCGATTCAAACGGACCCTTGACGCGGTCTTTACCGGTGAACTGGGCCATCATGCGCTGCAGGGCGTTTTTGCCCTCGCTACCCAATACCACTTTTTCGACGTCGGTAAAGTTGACCACCTCGTCTTTGGCGTTGATGACCTTGTCAATCTTCGAAATGGGCACGTTTTGGCGTCCGAGGTCGGCGGCCTTCTTGAGGGCCGTAAGGTTGCTGCTGCTCAGCACGCTGCCCGTGACCCGCTCGGGCCACTGGTAGTTGGCCAAATTCGCCTCATAAAAGGCTTTTAGTCCCACGGTGTCGGTCGCGGCCTTGTCCCAAACGTACTCTCGGGTGAGCTCAAACACGAGAATTCCCTCGCGGTACTCCTGGGCCAGGTAGCGAAACTCCGCGTTTTCGATGGGGAGCAGCTTCTCGGCCTCCTCAAGCACGATGCCCTTAACCCATTCGTTGAGGCGCTTGGCCGAGGTCGCGCGATCGACCTTGGTCTCGAGCGGCTTGCGGAGCGTCGCCAGCGCGTCGGTTCCGCGCAGCTCGCGGCCGTTGGGGTGCACGGCCGTGCGGTAGGTGTACAGCGTCGCCTTGGCGGCCTTCTCCACACCTTTGCCCTTCTCAAGGGCGGACTGCAGGCGCTCCCAGCTGCGCGCGTCGGCCGCAAACTGGTAGTCGCGCTTAAGGCGCTCGAGGTAAGCTCGCTCTGAGGCGTTGGACCGCTCGTCGCGGCGAATCTTCTGGCTCAGCTGGCGCTCAGCCTCGCTGCGCGACGGCAGCGGAGTGCGGTTGATGCGCTGCACGATGTGCCACCCCAACTTGGTCTTGATCGGCTGGCTGTAGGTACCGTCGTCGCTCAGGCCAAACGCGGCATCTTCAAATTCGGGCAGCATTTGGTTGATGCCAAACGGCGCCAAACGGCCGGCCTGCTTGGCGGTCGTGGGGTCTTCGCTGTACTTCAGGGCCGCGGCTGCAAAGGGCTCGCCGGCTTGAAGCTTGGCGTACACGTCGCGAATCTGCTTCTCAGCGTTGGGATTGGGGTCAGACTCGGTGTCGAGCACCAAAATGTGGGCGGCCGTCATCGTGTTGCGGGCCGCGCGCTGCGCGGTCTTCTTAATTAAGTGGTAACCGAACTGGGTGCGTATGGGTCCGACAACCTGACCTTCAGGGGCGGAATACACCGCCGTTTCAAACGGATACACCATGCCAAACACGGTAAACCACCCGAGGTCTCCGCCGCGCGAAGCCGAGTAGGTGTCGGTGCTCAATGCGGCCAAATTCTCAAACGTTTCACCGCGGTTGAGTCGCTCCTTGATCGCCAGGATCTGCTTGTAGGCCTTGGCCGTGTCGCTGGGGCTGGCGTCTTCGGCGCAATCAACCATGATGTGGCTGGCGCGCACGTCAAACTGCATGCGCTCATAGGCCTCATCGACCAGGCGCGCGTCAACGCTTTTGTCGGTCAAGTAGGGCTTCAGCAGCTGCTTGTAGTAGCCGTCGTATTCGGCCTTAAACGAGGGCATGGTGTCGCGCCCAAGCGACTCGGCAAAGGCGACCTTGCGCTTAAACTGCACATAAAGCTGCAGGTACTCGGCCTCGGTTTTGGGGTCGATGTTGGCCCCAACGTCTTTGTTTTTGCCGTACACGTAATTGAACTCGGGGCGCGTTACCGTCTTGGTGCCGACGCGGAACAAATCTTGGGCGGCCGCGCCCAATGCGGCCGAAGCCACGGCGAGGGTCAAAAGCACTTTTTTCATAGTCCGGCGAATTTACGGCACATGCTTTGCGTGAAAAGCGGCCCGGTGCTAAATTCACCACCCCTTATGAAAAACCTCGTGCTCCTCATCGCGTTTGCGGCCCTCCCCTCCCTTGCGTGGGGGCGGAACGACGCGCTGCCGCGCGACACCGTTTCGTGGACGGCGCTGGTCGACCGATACGAAGAGGTTTTGGGGCACACCTACCGGGCCGGAGGACAAAACCCCGGGGGCTTCGACTGCTCCGGGCTCCAAAAGCACCTGTTCCGCGCCTACGGCTACACGATGCCCGCGAGCAGTTCATCCTACGCCACCTGGGGCAATCCCGTGAAGCGCGACAGCATTCGCGTCGGCGATTTTTTGCTTTTTGAAGGGCGCGGAGCCGGCAGCATCGGCCACGTCGGTCTGTGCGTGGGCATCGAAGACGGCAAAATCTTGATGCTGCACTCGGCCACCCACAGCGGGGTGCTCATCGAGAACTGGGTCGGCCAGGCCTACTACGAGCGCCGGTTTGTGGGCGCTCGCCGCGGAATTCCGTTCCGCTTCGAGCCCGCGGCCGTTCCCGAGTCCCAGGTTGCCGCACCCGAAGAAGCCGCGACCTCGTCGCTCTAAGGCATTTTGCGCACCGCCGCCCCTGCCGCGAGCTCCGCGCGGGGCTACCTTTGAAGCATGCGAATTCTTGGTTTACTCCGCGAAGGCAAGAAGCCTTCTGACCAGCGTGCCGTGCTGAATCCCGCGCAGTGCCGGGAGCTGCTCGATCGCCATCCCGATTGGCGCATTTGGGTGCAGCCCAGCAGCGTGCGGGCCATTCCCGACGCCGACTATGCCGAGGCTGGCTGCGTGCTCACCGAAGACCTGAGCGCCGCCGAACTGATTTTGAGCGTCAAAGAGGTTCCGCCCGCCCACCTCGTCGCCGGCGGAACGCATTTTTTCTTCAGCCACACCTACAAGGGCCAGCCCTACAACCGCGGGCTGCTGCGCGCCTGCCTTGACGCCCGCGTGCGCCTGATCGACTGGGAGCTGCTTCGCCAGCGCGGACAGCGATTAATCGGCTTTGGCGAGTATGCCGGACTCGTCGGCGTGTACGAAACCCTGCGCGGATGGGGCCTGCAGCGCAAAGCCTGGTCCGTTCCGCCGGCGCTTCAGCTGGGCCGTGTAGCAGCGCTGAAGGCCGAACTCGCCCAGCATTCCTGGCCCACCGACGCCCGGGTCGTACTGACCGGTTCGGGTCGCGTCGGACGCGGAGCCGCCGAAATGCTGCACGCCGCAGGGTTTGCTTCGGTTTCGCCTTCGAACTTTTTAGCAGGCGCCCCCGGCCCCTGCTTCACGGTGCTCGAGGCCAACGATTACGCGGCGCGGACGACCGACGGCGGTTTTGACCGCCACGAGTTCCGCACCGAACCCCACCGCTACAGCTCGACCTTGGCGCCCTACTTGGCGGTGGCGACCGTGTATGTTCCGTGCCACTTTTATGCCGAGGGCGGACCCGCCTTCTTCACGGCCGACGACGTGCTTCGCCCCGGTAACCGCCTCGAATTCGTCGGAGACATTTCGTGCGACATCGCTGGCCCCGTGCCCTGCACCCTGCGGGCGAGCAAGGGCGACGATCCGTTTTATGCGTGGGACCCGACCACAGGCCTCGAAGTCGCCCTCGGAACCCCCAAAAGCCTTGGCGTGCTGGCCGTGGACAACCTGCCCAGCCAGGTGCCCGCCGACGCCACCGAAGGTTTTGGGCGCGCCTTCATCGACCACGTTTGGCCCCAGTGGTTGGCCGGCGACCCCGAAGGAATTATCGCCGCCGCGACCGAATGCGCCGACGGTTTGCTGACGCCGCCCTATGCCTACCTCGCAGGCTATGCCTCAGCGCTCGAAACCGCAGCCCCCGAGGCCGCTGAGCTCGGTCGGCGCATCGACGAGGCCCTCGCCGGCGCCTACGCCGAGCTCGAGCGACTGGCCCATGATGCGGCGCCCGCGACCTTTGAATCGGTCACGGTGGCCTTGGAGCGCATGACCTATGTGCTCGACGCCCAAACAACGCTGCTGTTCAATGCGCTGAGCGCGGCTTCGACGCCCGAACTTCAGGAATTAGCCCGCGTGGTACAGCCCAAGCTGGCCGCCCTCGGCAACGCGACGCTGACGAATGAAGCGCTCTTTGCACGCGTTTCGGCGGTAGTACTGCCGGACGGTGCTTCGGCTGAGGACCGCATGCTGCACGACAAAACGCTTAAGGCGTTTGAACGGCACGGGGCACGCTTGGATTCCGCCGGCAAAGCCACGCTGCTCGCACTGGACCAGGAGCTGGGAACCGAAGGGCTAACCTTCAGCGACAACCTGCTCAAAGACACCGAAAACTGGCACTTAGCGCTGACCGACGCACCCGCCGGACTGCCCGACTGGGCCCTCGAACAGGCTGCAGAGGCCGCCAAGCAGCACGGGCTGAACAGCCCCTATGCCGCCACGCTCGACGCGCCCAACTACCTGGCCTTCATGACCTATGCCGAAGATCGCGAACTGCGCGAACAGCTCTGGCGCGCCTACGCCCAGCGCGGAGCCCGCGGCGACGACCGCGACAACCGCCATCGGGTGCTGAACTTGGCCGCCAAGCGCCTGGAACGGGCGCAGCTGCTCGGTTTTGCGAGCCACGCCGAGTATGTGCTCGCCGAACGCATGGCGTCGACCCCCGAAACGGTTCATGCGTTTTTGACGGATCTGCGTGCTAAAGCCAAGCCGGCCGCCGAGCGCGAAGCAGCGGAACTCCGCGCTTTTGCCGCCCGCGAACTGGGATTGCCCCAACTAGAGCGCTGGGACGTTGCCTTTACCACCGAACGCTACAAGCTGGCGACGCTAGACTTTGACGACGCGTTAACCAAACCCTACTTTGCGCTGCCCACCGTAGAAGCTTGGGCCTTTGACGTGGCGCGCAGGCTTTATGGGCTTGAGGTGAAGCCGGCTCCGCACAACCCCACCTACCACCCTGACGCCCAAGCCTGGGAGGTGTGGGATTCCGCCGGGCAGTTCATCGCCCACCTGACCACCGACTGGCACCCCCGCAAAGGCAAGCGCGCCGGAGCCTGGATGACCAGCTACCGCTCGGCCTGCACCGACGAACGCGGACGCGAAGTGCGCCCCGTGGTCAGCCTTGTGGGCAACTTCAGCAAGCCGACCGCTGAGGCTCCGGCCCTGCTGACGTTCAACGAGGTGCTGACGCTGTTTCACGAGTTTGGACACGGCCTGCACGGCATGCTGGGCCGCGGATCCTACGCCAGCCTCACTGGAACCTCGGTGCGCTGGGACTTTGTAGAGCTCCCGTCGCAGATCATGGAAAACTGGTGCTACGAGCCCACCGAGCTCGCCCAATGGGCCCGACACTACGCCACCGGCGAGGCCATGCCGGCCGACTTGGTCGCGCGCCTGGCCCAGAGCCAAACATTTTTGGAGGGCTTGGCGACGCTGCGTCAGCTTGGGTTCGGACTGCTGGACATGGCCTGGCACGACGCGCGCACGGCTCCGTCCGACCTCGAGCAGCTCGAGCGCGAAGCCTTCGCCTCGGTGGACCTGTGGCCCGCGGTGGACGGCAGCTACATTTCGCCCAGCTTCAGCCACATTTTTGCCGGAGGCTACAGCGCCGGCTACTACAGCTACAAATGGGCCGAGGTACTCGATGCCGACGCGTACGGGTTTTTTCGAGAGGCTCCGGACCAGGCCGCGCCGCGGTTCCGCACCTTGCTCGAGTCGGGCGGAACCGTCGACCCCATGGACCTTTATGTCGCGTTCCGCGGACGCCAACCCCAGCCTGAGGCGCTGCTCCGCCGCGCCGGGCTCTTAACTCCGACCGCGTAATGGCCGAAATCCGCGCTAAAAAACAGCTGGGCCAGCACTTTTTGAGGGATTTGAGCGCCGCCCAGCGCACTGCCGAGGCCCTGACGCTCGCGGAGTGCCGCCAAGCCCTTGAGGTCGGACCCGGAACCGGCGTGCTGACCCAGTACCTGCTGCAGCGTCCGCTCACCTTGCACGCGGTGGAACTGGACCGCGAGAGCATTCCGGTACTGCAGAGCAAGTTTCCGCAGCTCAGCGCCCGGCTGCACCACGCCGACCTTCTGCGCTGGCAAGAGCCCGCCGAGCTGGCCGAGGCGCCGTTTGCGCTGGTCGGCAACTTCCCCTACAACATTTCGACCCAAATTCTTTTTTGGATGCTCGACCGCCGCGACCGCATTCCCGAGATGGTCGGCATGTTTCAGCGCGAAGTGGCCGTGCGCATCTGCAGCGGCCCCGGCAGCAAGGAATTCGGGATCACCAGCGTGCTGGCCCAAGCCTACTACCGCTGCGACTACCTGTTCACGCTGAACGAGGGGGCGTTTGATCCGCCGCCCAAGGTGAAGTCGGCCGTGATCCGCCTCGAACGCCTGGCTGAGGCTCCTACGGTTCCGTACCGCGACCTGGCTCTTGTGGTGAAGACGGCCTTTGGCCAGCGGCGCAAAACCCTGCGCAACGCGCTGAAAAGCCTTACCTTTAGCGCGCCAAGCGCGCTGGAATCGGTGGCCTCGCTGCGGGCCGAACAGCTCCGCGTCGACCAATTCATCGCGCTGGCCCACGCCTTGCGCCATGAC
>VGFU01000040.1 GCA_016868755.1 Bacteroidota bacterium
AGCGGCTTTTGGCCCGCGTCGGCCACAAACCGGTGGTGAACATAAAGTTCCTCTTCGGTGCCGGCGCCCTCCTCGAGCTCGTCGTCGAACTCGATCACTGCTTGATCAAACGGGTTACGTGGCCGGAATCGCTGCGGAGCAGGTAAACCCCTGCGGGGAGTCCCCCGAGGTCTAAATTCCATGGCTGGGAAGCGTCGGGGCGGGCAACCGAAACCACAGAGGCTCCCAGCGCATTGAGGACTTCAAGCTCCCGTCCCGGTCCGTGCACGATCGCCCAGTCTCCGGCGGGCTGGGGCTGAACGCGCAGTCCTGCGGTTCGGAATGGCTCGGGGCTGCTGAGGTCGTCGGGCGTTCCGCGAAAAAAGGGCCGCAAGGCCAACGCTCCGGGCAGCTGGCTCATAAACCAGGAGCCCGCTTCGCCAAAGGCCTTTATCGCATCCGTATGCACATCGAGCCCGAGGGCGGCGCGAGGCATACCCTGGTCTGAGTTCGGGCCGTCCATCACCACGCCCAAAAAGACCTCGGTGGGTATCGTGAGGCCCAGCGTGTCGAGCACGTAGTGGCGCCCGTACTGACCTGTGTAGTTCCAGCTTACTTCGTACAGCGAATCGCTCACGTAGATCGGATCGCCCGGGAAGCCCGCCGAGTCCACCGCCCAAACGCCCAAGCGAAAGCGCTCGCCCAGCCCCTGCGGGCCGGAGGGTATCCACTCGAGGTCCATTCCGCGCAATGTGTCCGACGTCAAAAACTGAAAGCGCTGCGCCCAGCGCGGCTGCACACCCTGTGCCACCCCGTAGCTCCGTTCGCAGCTGCCGTCGTCAACCACGTATCGGTCGCCGAACTCCAAGCGAATCGTGGCGCTGTCGTTGCTCCGATCGCCCACCGATTCGCCATCAAACCAGTACGTCAGGTTCCACGCAAACGGACCCGTGGGCACCAACTGGGGCCTATTCAGGGCCAGGTTGTAGGGCGTGGCCACGTTGTGGATGAGGTTGGAAATGACGGGGACCGTCAGGCGGCTTTGAACGAGCGAACCGTTCCCGTCGGTCCAGTTCAGTTTGCCGAGGTTGAGCTGCCATCCGCCCACCGGAACAACCCCATTGCGCCGGTAGGGCGTGCGCACCGAATCCCGCTCCAGTAGCACCCTATTGTAGTGAAACCAGGGCACCTCCCGGTAGGCATTCAGCACGCGCGCGGGCGGCGAAATCCAGGACGGGTCAAACAGCAGCGTGTCGGACAGCCCGAGGGAAGCGCTTAACTCGAGGTAATCGACTATAAACGCGTCAAACGCGCCCGACGGGGCCCCGCAGCGACCAATGCGCACCCGGGTGGCGGGTGAAGCGACCGCGCTCGAGGGAAGCGCAAACGAATGCGCCCGCCACGCATCGTGGGGTTGCCCGCCCACCACGCGGCCCATCGGCACCCAACTGCTGTCGGAACTCCTCCATGCATGCACCACCAAGCTATCGCTGGCTTCGCAGGGATCCCCATAGCCGCCCTGCTGCACGTGAACGCGCAGGACCGCCCCGTTGGGTGCGGCAAACCAGGGGCTGAACAGGGCGTCGCCCAGGGTGTCGGTGGCGTAGCTGCCGGGGAGGTAGGCCGCGCCCGAGGCCGAAATTCCGTCCCAAACGGCAACCCCCAAACTGAGCGGATTGCGGGCCAGGCTCTGCGACCGGGTGACACCGCGCGACGTCCACCCAAAAGGCATGCGCTGGTCAAAACCCGCGCGCAGCGGCAAACTCATGGTGTCTGAAGTCGTTTTGGCGGCGACCTGCGCCGAAGGCGGTCCGCCCCAAGGCACCAAGCGGTGCTCCACCGGCTGGGCCGTCAACGCCAAGGCCGAGAACCCCAGACCGAGCGCCCAGGCCTTTACTTGATCCATACCCGCACGTTGGCTTGGGCCGGTAGCACCGGAGCGCCGTTCGACGGCCCCGGACTCTGCGTAGACACGGCGCCCGAGAGGCTGTCGCCTTCCATCAGCTGAATGCCCAGCCCCGACATTTGGAGCAGGGCTTTGGCCTCGCCGTAGCTCAAACCGGTGAGGTCGGGAACGGCCTGCGTGAGCTCGCCGCTGCGCATACCAACGCGCAGGGTCAGTCCGGCGCCTTTGCGCACCTTGCTTCCGGCCTCGAGCAGGCGGCCGTTGTATTCTACTTCGAGCACGAGCCCGTCGGTGAGGTCGGGCACATACTGAATGTCGGCGACAAAAAGTCCGCGCGACCGCAGATCAATTTCGGCCCGAGCGAGCGTGCGCTCCTTGATCGCCGGCAGGCTCACCAGCTCGGCCTTAGAACGGTTAATGGTGAGCATCACTTGGCGGCCCTCCTTGACTACGGCTCCCGCGACAGGGTACTGCTGGTACACCTCCTGGGGTCTGAGTTCGCGGCGGTACAGCGCGGAATCCAGCAGCATCCCCTCGAGGCCCACTTCGTCGAGGGCCTGAACGGCCTCGTCAAAGCTCATCCCCGTGAGGTCGGGCACCGTCTTCACTTCGCCATAGCCGGTAATCCACTTTAGCACCGTTTGGGCCGAAAGCCCTAGCACGATAAAAAACACCAGCGCCAGCACGGCATTGACCGCAAACGTCTTGCTCTTGAGAAACAGCCACAAATTACCCATTGGCACAAAGGTAGGCTGAGGCATCTATCTTTGGCCCATGCGTCCCCTCGTTGCCGTAGCCATGGGCGGCTACTCTAGTGAATTCGGCATATCGCTGCTCAGCGGCAGCCATGTTTTTGACGTGCTTGACCCCTTGCGCTACGACCCGGTGCGCCTCGAACTGCATCCCGACGCGGGCTGGAAGGCCTACGACGCCTCGGGCCTGCCCCTGCGCTTCAGCGATCGCAGCTGGACCATCATTGACGTCGACGGAACCGAGCGCCGCCTCGACGCCATCCTCAACCTCATCCACGGCCACCCGGGCGAAGACGGAACCCTTGCCATGGCCTGGGAGCTCGCCGGAATCCCCTATTCCAGCTGCAGTCCCGCCGCCTCGGCGCTCACCTTTCACAAGCTGTGGACCAACGCGGTTGCCCAGCAGCTTGGCGTGCGCGTCATGCCTTCGGTTCCGCTTCGGCGCGGAGCCGACGAGTCGGCCGTCCACCGCTTTATGGCGGAACACGCCTTTCCCCTGTTCGTCAAACCCTGCCGGAGCGGCTCGAGCTACGGAGTCACCCGAATTACGTCGTCGGGCGAATGGGCTGAAGCCAGGGACTTCGCGTGGCACGAAGACCCCGAGCTCGTTGTCGAACAGGGCGCAGTGGGCACCGAACTGGGCTGCGGCGCCTTCGTCGCGCCCGACGGCATCCGCATCCTCGGCATCACCGAAATTGTGCCCAAAAAGGCGTTTTTTGACTTCGAAGCCAAGTACCAAGGCGCCTCTGAAGAAATCACCCCGGCCCGAATCCCCGACGCCGCCGCCGAGGCCGTGCGCCGGGCCACCCGCACCCTGGTGGAGGGCATGACCCTGCGCGGATTCGTTCGTGCCGACTTCATCCTGCCCGCCGACGGTAGCGACCCGGTGCTCATCGAAATCAACACCATCCCAGGAATGAGCGCCGAAAGCATCGTTCCCCGCCAGCTCAAGGCCGCCGGCATCGAGATGCGCCATTTTATCGCCGACCTTGCCGAAGCCACCCTCAACCGCCATGAAGACCGCGCTGTTCCCCGGATCTTTTGATCCGCTCACCCTCGGCCACGACGACATCGTGCGCCGTGCCGCCGCCCTGTTTGACCGCGTGGTAGTCGGTATCGGGGTGAACATCGACAAAAAATACATGTTTCCGCTCGAGCAGCGCATGGAATGGGTGCGCCAGGCCTTTGCCGACCTCCCGCACGTCGAAGTCGCGAGCTACGAAGGCTTGACCATCGACTACGCCCGAAGCCTCGGCGCCCAGTACCTGGTGCGCGGACTGCGCAACCCCGCCGATTTTGAGTTTGAAAAGGCGATCGCCCAAACCAACCGCGAGCTCGAGCCCCAAATCGAAACCGTGTTTTTTCAGACGCGGGCGCGTTTTGCCTACATTGCCTCGAGCCACGTGCGCGAGGTGATTCGCTACCGCGGCGACTACACGCTTTTTGTGCCTGCGGCGGTGCGCATTACCTCCTGAATGCTCGGGTAGGTATCTTTGGCGGCCTCGCGCCACTCGGCCTCGGCCATCCAGCGCACGGAATCGATGCCCTCTTCGGTTTGGGGCGTCAACTGGGGGCGTCCGTCCACCTTCATGCGAAACCAGTGCGTCGTTTTCACGAAATCGGTGCCGTTTTGCGCGTACGCATGGACCGTTTCGAGCAATTTGGGACCCAATTTGAGCCCGCTCAGCCCGCACTCCTCCTCAACTTCGCGAAGGGCGCACGACGCAATTTCCTCACCCTCTTCGAGTTTGCCCTTGGGGAGGTCCCAACGGCCCAGTCGGTGGATCCATAAAACTTCTCCATGGGAATTTTCTACCCATCCCCCCGCGGCCGTGACCGCTTGCTCGCTGTACTTTTGCGTCATGATTTTTGATGCCAAGTCGGCCGAAACCTTAGCCGGACTCTTACTGCAAATTAATGCCGTTTCGCTGCGTCCCGACGAACCGTTTACCTGGGCCTCGGGACTTAAGTCTCCCATTTACTGCGACAACCGTGTTACCCTGTCGCATCCCCGCGTGCGGACCTACCTGCGCGAACACATGTCAGCCCTGATTCAGGCGCAGTACCCTTCGGTTGACGTGATTGCCGGCGTGGCCACGGGCGCCATTGCCCTTGCCGCTTTAGTGGCTCAAGAGCTCGACCTGCCCATGGTGTACGTGCGCTCGTCGGCTAAGGAACACGGACGCCAAAACCTCATCGAGGGCGAACTGCCCAAAAACGCCCGCGTCGTGGTCATCGAAGACCTTGTGTCTACGGGCAAGTCCTCCCTGCAAGCGGTAGACGCCCTGCGCGACGCCGGCGCTCAGGTGCTCGGAATGACCGCCATCTTCACCTACGGCTTTCCGGTGGCCAGCGAGGCTTTTGCAGCGTCGAACTGCGCCCTGCACACCTTGAGCGACTACGACCACTTGCTTAAGTCGGCGGAATCGCGCGGAACCTTGAACGCCGAAGAACTGCAGGCCCTGGCCGGCTGGCGCCATGATCCGGCCGCCTGGTCCGAAGCCTTCAGCGCGCGCTAGCGCACCGCGTTCTCGGCGCCCCAGTCTGTCCAGATCACCTCTTTGTGGCCGACCCATCGAAGTGCGCCTGAGTCGAGCTGAATCCCCAACTTCCCATCGGGAGAAATCACCCGGGGCGTTGCTCGAAAGGCCGCGCCGGTGGCTGCGTCAATGAATCCGCACTCGCGCTGCCAGCCGAGCAAATTCTGGGCATAGCGATCGAGGGTATCCTCCTCCACCGGCCCGTTCAGGGCGCTGACAAGGTGCGCCGAAACGGCTTCGGCCATGCCCTCGATTTGCACCCCATCAAGGTGCGCAGCGCCCTCGGGAGCCGCAGCAACGTTAAGGCCCAAACCCAAAAACCATCGCGTGCACCGTCCTTGGTTCCAGTACGCTTCTGTTAAAAGTCCGCCCAGCTTGCGGTCGTTGAGGTACACGTCGTTGGGCCACTTGAGCCGCACCGAAACGCCCTGCGCGCGCAACCATTCAGCGATGGCCAACGAGGCCTGCGCGTGGCGCACAAAAACCCACGGGGCCGACCAAGACAAGGGGGGACTCACCAAGGTCAGCAGCAAGCTCGCCCCCGGAACGTCGTGCCATGCGGTTCCCCCACTTCCGCGACCTTGGCGCTGCGTACCTGCCGTTATGGCAGTCCATCCCTGGGGGTTCCAGGAATCTGGATTCGCGTGCGCCCACGACTGCGTCGAGTCTAACTCTTTGAATTTAAGATACTTAATCAACTGATTCTCGGCGGGCATGATGCAAAAATGCGGCGAATTACCTCGCAAATACGCCGACAGCCTAAATTGGCACCCTAATTGTGCTGAAGGGCGGGTAATTTTACCGAATGACTGCATCCTTTGCCGAACTTCCCCAAATCGTGCGCAGCGCCCTCGAAGGTGTGAGCGACATTAAGGGGGAGAACCTCGTACTCCTCGACCTGCGCGGACTCGAAAACGCCGTGTGCGATTTCTTTATCGTGGCTGAAGCCCAATCTACAACCCAAGTGAGCGCCATGTCTGAGGCGGTGCACAAGCGCGTACGCGAAGAGGCCAACGACAAGCCCTGGCACGTTGAAGGCTCGCAGCATTCCGAGTGGGTCCTGATGGACTACGTTTCGGTGGTGGTGCACCTGTTTCAGCGCGAGGCCCGAGGTTTTTATGACCTTGAAGGCCTTTGGGCTGATGCCGTTTCGGTTCCGCTCCCCCAACAATACCTCGTTGACGCTGTTTAATTTCTGATGAGCAAAAAAAATAAGGGCCCCAAGCCGGGCGAAACGCCCAAAGGTGGCCTGCCCAAGTTCAACTTTAGCTGGCTGTACATCGCCGTTTTTGTAGGCCTATTGGGTCTCCAGTTCGCCCAAAGCCAGTTCGGCAGCCAAACTGAGCCGTCGACCTTCAACGAGCTCAGTGTCCGTATTGAGCGCGGACACGTCGACCGCGTCAAGGTCGTCAACAGCAAAGAGGTGTACGTATTCATTAACGCCGACAGCTTGGCGACCCTCGACGAATACGCCGAGCTCGCCAAGACCACCTTGGGCGACGCGCCCAACCAAGGTCCGCACTACGTGTTTGAAATGCCTGCCGAGTCGTTTGACCGGGCGATGGAACGCTTCTACGGGCAGCACCCCGAAGTGGCTGAAATCAACGTGGAATACAAAGACGAGCCCAACTACTGGGGCGAAGCCTTAGCCTGGATTGTGCCCATTTTGCTTTTTGCTGCCATCTGGTTCTTCTTGCTGCGCCGCATGGGCGGCGGAGGCGCGGGCGGACCCGGCGGCCAAATTTTCAACATTGGCAAGAGCCGCGCGCAAATGTTTGACGCCGACAACGCCGTGAAGGTGACCTTCAAAGACGTTGCTGGCCTCGACGGCGCCAAAGACGAGGTCCTCGAAGTGGTCGACTTCCTCAAAAACCCCAAAAAATACACCGACCTCGGCGGAAAAATCCCCAAAGGCGTGCTCCTAAGCGGCCCTCCAGGAACCGGTAAAACGTTGCTGGCCAAGGCGGTGGCTGGCGAAGCTCAAGTTCCCTTCTTTTCGTTGAGCGGTTCTGACTTTGTGGAAATGTTTGTGGGCGTGGGCGCAAGCCGGGTCCGCGACCTGTTCAAGCAAGCCAAAGAAAAGTCGCCGAGCATCGTCTTCATCGACGAAATCGACGCCATCGGTCGTGCCCGCGGTCGCAACGCCTTCAGCGGCGGCAACGACGAGCGCGAAAACACCCTCAACCAGCTCCTTACCGAGATGGACGGTTTTGGCACCAACGAACACGTTATTGTGATGGCCGCCACCAACCGCGCCGACATTTTGGACCGCGCCTTGATGCGCGCCGGCCGCTTTGACCGCATCATCTACGTGGATCTTCCTGAGGTGACCGAGCGCATTGAAATTTTTAAGGTTCACCTGCGTCCGCTCAAGTTGGGCGACAACGTCGACGTCGAGTTTTTGGCCCGCCAAACCCCGGGATTTAGCGGCGCCGACATCGCCAATGTGTGCAACGAAGCCGCCCTGGTTGCCGCCCGCAAAAACAAGAGTGTGGTCGAAAAGCAGGACTTTCTCGACGCCGTCGACCGCATCGTGGGCGGACTCGAGAAAAAGTCCAAAATCATTACGCCCGAAGAAAAAGAAATCATCGCCTACCACGAGTCGGGCCACGCCACCGTAAGCTGGCTGCTGGAGCACGCCTCCCCTCTGGTGAAGGTCACGATTGTTCCGCGCGGACGCTCGTTGGGCGCGGCTTGGTACCTTCCCGAAGAGCGCCAATTGAACAGCACCGAACAGATGCTCGACGAAATGTGTGCTACGTTGGGCGGACGCGCCGCCGAAGAGGTGATTTTTGGCCGCGTAACCACCGGGGCCCTGAGCGACCTCGAAAAAGTCACGAAGCAGGCCCGCGCCATGGTTGCCGTTTATGGACTCAACGACCGCCTGGGCAACATCACCTACTACGATTCGTCCGGCCAAAACGAATACCAGTTCGACAAGCCCTATTCGGAGCGCACCGCCGAGGTTATCGACGAAGAGATCAGCAAGCTTATCGAAAGCCAGTACGAGCGCGCTAAAGAACTGCTCCGCGCCAACCGCGATAAGCTCGAGGCCCTCGCTCAGGAACTTCTGACCAAAGAGGTGATTTTCAGGGACAACCTCGTCGAGATTTTTGGCGAACGCCCGTGGAAGAGCCGCGAAGAGCGCCTCGCTGCCCTCGAAGAGGTGGCCGCGCCCGAGGCCACTGAAGCGACCGAGTCCGCTACCGATCCTACCGAGCTACCACTGGGTGAGGCTACGGCGCCGAGCGAACCGAGCGCGCCCGAGGTAATGGCCGAAGTGCAGCCTGATGCGCCCACCGAGACGCAGCCTGAAGCCTAATTTGGTGGACGCGCGCCGCGAAGCATTTATGTGTTATTTTCGCCTGTAAATGGCGGGTTGGATCGGCAAATTCCTCACGGTGCTCAGCGGAGCTCCCCAAGTGG
>VGFU01000041.1 GCA_016868755.1 Bacteroidota bacterium
AGCCAAGACGGGGCCGCCTACGTCGTTGTCCTGCAGCAGGGACTGCCCGAATCCGCAACCCAAGCACGCCGCGAAGGAGCGGTGCAGCGAGACCTTCGCGCAACGCTCGTGCAGCGACAAACCCTTCAGTCCGGCCGCATTTACTGGCAAAGCATGCAGTATGCCACGCTTACGTCCCAGCGCTACGACTACGAGCAATTTGGCGGAATCCACGACACGAACCGCGCCCAGTCAGTGGGGATTCGGCTTCGGGCCCAAACCTACTGGCGCCACCACATCCTATCGAGTTCGGTCGATGCTTCGCGCCTCATGGCGCAAGGGCCCAATAAGTCGCCGGCGTCGGTTCTGCGGGTTCAGGCTATGCTTCGCGGAACGGGCTTGCTCCCCGGCAAGTTTCGCTACCACTGGGGGTTGAGCCATTTGAGCCAAGGTTCCGAAGCGGGCCGGATGCTGCCGATGCTTCAGCTGAGCGCAGCCGAAAAAGCGCGAACCCAGTGGAGCCTCAAGCTGCACCGCCACCAGCGATTCCCGACGTTGAACGACCAGTTTTGGGTTCCGGGCGGAAACCCTGCGCTGCGTGCCGAGCTCGGTTGGGAGGTTCGCGCGACGCTCAACCGTTCATTTGCCGGTGCGGAACTCTACCGAGGTCAGCTCGCCGACGCCATCGTTTGGATGCCCGTCGGTACCGTCTGGACGCCTCGCAACGTCGCGTCGATTTCGCGTTGGGGCGGCAGTGCCCGCCTCACGGGCTCGAGCGGACCTTGGACCGGAAGCCTGCGAGCGCAGGTAGTTCGCAGCGTCAACGAGCTCGGTCTGCATGTGCCCTACGTGGCGCCGTGGTCCCTTTTTGCCTCCGGCTCCCGCACCTTCCGAACGTGGACGCTCAAAGCCGAGCCGAGGTTCCGCGCCGCAACGCCCACCGCATGGTCCAACGACCGCGGCACTTGGCTGCCCGCCCAAGTGCAGGTAGATATGCACGCGGAATGCACGCTAAAGCGATCGACGCTCGAACTCAGTGTGTACAATGCCACGAATTCGCCGGTGCTTCTGCAGCTCGGCTATCCGCTTCCGGGGCGCTACCTTGCCGTTTCGTGGACGCAACCCCTAAATCCAACCCTAAATCAACTCAAATAATGCGCAAACTCATCACACTCCTTAGCATCATGGCGGCCTTGGTCGCCTGCGACCCCCAAACTGCACCCGGGGCTTTTGAAACCGGTTTGTATGTACTGAACGAAGGCGCCTTCATGGGCGGAACCGCCACGATTACCCACTGGTCCAGCGACGACAGCGTAACCACCGACGCTTTTGCAGCGGTCAACGGGCGCAGTTTGGGCAACCTGGGCAATTCGTTAGCTGCTGACGCAGACCGCATTTATGTGGTACTCAACGGAGCCGCCGCCGTCGAAGTGCTCGAATACCCCGGGCTCGCCTCGGTGGGTCGCGCTACCGGATTTGCCTCGCCACGTCATGCCGTCGTGCTCGACGGAGGCGACCTGGCCGTCACGGATTGGGGCCGCAACCGCGTGTACCGGGTGAACGCCTCGTCGCTGCAGCGCACCGATTCGGTTGACCTCGCAGGCGGACCTGAGGCGATGGTGCTGCACCAAAACGAGCTTTGGGTGACCCGCAGCGGAGCCTACGGCATCGACAGCGTCGTTTCGGTGCTCGACGCCGCGACCTTCGACGTGCTCGCCACCGTCGAAGTGGGAATCAATCCCACGTCGGCAGTAAAACTCGGTTCGGAACTCTATGTGCTCTGCTCGGGCTACACCGACTGGAGCGGGGGAGGTGGCGACCGCCCTGCTTCACTTGTTCGGGTGAACTTGGCGACGCGCAGCGTTACGGCGACCTATCCAGCCGTCTACCCGACGGACCGCCCCACCAAGCTACAAACCGACGGACAGGTACTGTACTGGATTCGCGACGGCTACACCGGCGACGTGCTGCGTATGAACCTGACCGACTTGGATTATCCGGCCTTCGCCTGGATTTCAGGTTCCGCCTACGGACTCTTCGCGGACCCCGCTACCCGCCAGCTCTACGTGCTAGACGCCAAGGACTTTCAGCAAACGGGTGAGGTGCGGCGCTACAGCGCCGGGGGGCAGCTCGAAGCGACGGTCCCCGCCGGCATCGTTCCCACGGCGGCAATCTGGTTGCCTTAATGCAAAAACCCGGGCCTTGCCCGGGTTTTTCTTTTCAAGTGGCTGGTAACTGGTGCTGGGCGCCAGAAACCAGTAGCCAATTCCAACGTCAGGCTTGTGCGGTGCGCTCCACGCGATGAAGCGCAAAGCCCAGAGCGTAGCCCCATAAAGCTGTGGCACCAAACGAAATTCCCAGGAAGGGGAGGGCAGCTACGTAGGTAGCGGTCAACGAAAGTCCGTTGCCGGCATACCACACGGCGAGGTTGCTCAACCCGAAGAAAATGAGGTTGCTTGCGGCGCTGTGGCCGATCCAGGCAAGGCCCTCGGCTTTGGGCTTGACAAATTGGGCGTAGGCGAGTACGGCGAGGTGCGCGGCATAAATTCCGAGGCTATCGGCAAAACCCCAAGCAAAACCTTCGTGGTAGGCGGCATACACGGTGTTGTTCAGCACCAAATCTGAAGCGTAAAGCACGGCGAGGGGCAGCAAGATCTGCATCCAGGGTTTGCGAAACCACGTTCCGCTCAACGTATTTGCGGCTAAGACGGCCGAACCGTTGGGAATCAGCAAAAAGCGGGTAGCGGCGGCGCCAATCAAGGCGAAGAGGGCGGTGAAGCGCATGCGTTAGAGAACTCGTTTAAAAATGTAGATGACCATCAAGAGCACAAAAATACCCAAAAGATAGCGGTAGGCACCGCGGTAGTGCATTTCGTGGGTAGAACGATCGGAACGGTAGCTCCAAATTAAAAATCCGAGAAATCCGAGGGCAAAAAGCCCTGCGAAAATCCAGTGTCCGGTTCCAATGTTGTCCATGCCGTAATTTGCTCAAAAATACAGCGAAATGAAGGAGTCTCTCGCGTCTGTCTCAGAATTCCACCGCGTGTACCGCGTTCCGATGGCCGATGCCCCCGCCGCCCATCCCAGCCCCGAGTTGGTCGCGCTTCGCCACCGATTGATGGCCGAAGAAAACGACGAATACCTCGAAGCCGCAAACGCCGGAAACCTCGTGGAGGTTGCGGACGCCCTCGGCGACCAGCTATATATCTTGTGCGGAACCATTATCACGCACGGTTTGCAGCATGTAATTGAGGATGTGTTCCGCGAAATACACCAAAGCAACCTCAGCAAACTGGGGCCCGACGGAGAACCGCTGTACCGCGAAGACGGCAAGGTGATGAAGGGTCCGAACTACTTTAGGCCCGACATCGCTTCGGTGCTCGAGGGACGCTCGCCCCAGCGGTCTCGGTAACCCGGCAGGTAACTAGGCTCGCCGGCGCGGACCACGCCCCCGTTGGGACTCGGAAAAAACCGCACTTCGTCAAGCGCTCCATCGGGCAAAAACGTGAGCTGTATTCGAGCTGACTTCATGGTGCTAGACATGCTGGAGTCGGGAAAAAACAGCGCTTGAGCGTTGGTTTCAAGGTCCATAAGGTCCATTCGGCGGTTGCGAATTCGGGCGCGGAGCTGCTCGGCCGCCATCTGGTCGCAACGTCCGCTGCTGTCGGCTTGGGTCCCGAGGTGCACGCCCTGTTCCGCCCACAAGCTGTCGCCGGGGCCCGTTTGGCTTAAAAAAAAGGTCTGAGCGAGGATTTGGTAGGATCCGCTCCAAATTACCGGATCGCCTGCGAGTCGGTAGAGCGAGTCGCGCCGATGCCCGAGCCACTCGTCGGCACGTCCGCTCCACGAAGGCATGCGTACCGCAGCATGGCCGCGGGCGGTCACGCTGTCGGCGGTGGTGCGGAGTTGGTCGGCCCACAGTTCGGTGGAGTCGCGCTCCCAATCCATCAAGTAGGCGGCGCCGGTCCAGGTTGATCGCTCTTCGTCGGGCCAGTGTGCCCAGGCTTCCGATTCAAATTGGCGGGTGCAGCCCCAGCCGCGGACCCCCTTCGAAAAAGCCAAGCTCCGGCGTCCGTGCAGCACCAAGGTTCCGGCGCCAAAGATTACGGAGTCGCCCTCGGCGACCAGACTTCCGCCCTGGGGTAAATTGGCCGAACGTCGGTCCGCCTGGTACTCCATAAGTTCGGTGTGCAGCCGTTCTCGAGTGCCCATCCACTGCACGTCGCCAACAAATCGGTAGGTTCCGTCGGCGAAATCTCCGCGGCGGCAACTCAGGCTCCCGTCGGCGGTGGTCACGTTGGCGCGCTGCGAAAACGATCCGCGCCGTTCCGACATGCGGTAGCGCAAGCTCGGCGTTTGTAGGGTTTGCTCGCCGTCGCGCACGGTCACTCCGCCCGAAAAATAGCTTTCACCGTTCAGGTACTCAAGGCTAAGGGCGCGCACGCTGGTGCCGGATCGCCCGGCAAAGCGTACGTTAGAATAGGCAAAAAATCGGTTTTCTCCGCGAAACCAATCGGCACTGTCGCACGTAAAAACGCCTTCGGCGCTCGCGAGCTTCACGTTTCCGCGCAGTTTGGTCACGCTACGCCCATAAGAATTTACCACGGTGAAGCGGTCGGCTCGCTTGAGCTGAAGGGATTGGGCGCTCAGCGTTACCGCGGCACAAGCCCCAAAGCAGAGCAGGAATTTGCTCAGCGGCGCCATAGGGTTTGTTCGCGGTCGGGGCCAACCGAAACAAGGACCACCGGCACTCCAGTGAAGTCTTCGATGAAGCGCACGTACGATTCCAGCGTCGCCGGAAGATCCTGGGTGTTTCGAACTCCGGTGAGGTCTTCGCTCCAACCCGGAAGGCTTTGGTAGACTGGTTCCAGCAGGTTGGCGTCGAGCCGGTAGGGCAGGTGGGCGGTTTCTTCACCGCGGTATCGGTACGAAGTACATACTTCGAGCTGCTCCAGCCCGCTTAGTACGTCGGCCTTCATCATCATGAGCTGCGTCACCCCGTTCACCTCAACGGCGTACTTCAGTGCGACCAAGTCAAGCCATCCGGTTCGGCGCGGACGCCCCGTGGTCGAGCCAAATTCATGGCCTTTTTGGCGAATGGACTCGCCCAAATCGTTGTCGAGCTCGGTAGGGAACGGGCCGCTGCCCACACGGGTGCAGTAGGCCTTAAAAATACCGATGACTTCGCCGATGCGGTTGGGCGCGAGGCCCAGTCCCGTGCAGGCGCCGGCGGCCGTGGTCGTCGATGACGTCACAAAGGGATAGGTGCCAAAATCCACGTCCAGCATGGTTCCCTGCGCGCCTTCAGCCAAAATACGCTGGCCCGCTCGGTAGGCTTCTTGAATCAGCACGTCGGTGTCGGCAAGCGGCAGCTGGAGCATGCGGCTCATCGCTTCCTTCCATTCGGACTCTGCGGCCGCGAGGTCAAAGGCATGGTCGGCGCCGTCGAGCATTTGAAGGTGCTTCGCCTTCAGGGCCTCATAGCGCTCCTCAAAGTCCGGAAGTTCTACGTCGCCCACGCGCAGGCCGTTGCGTCCGGTCTTGTCCATGTAGGTCGGACCAATACCCTTCAGCGTTGAGCCAATCTTGTTTTTGCCCTTGGCGGCTTCAGACGCGGCGTCGAGCAGGCGGTGGGTCGGCAAGATCAGGTGGGCCTTGCGCGAAAGGCGCAGGGATTTGCTGCAGTCCACGCCGTAGGGCGCCAACTTGTCGATTTCGCGCATGAAAATCACGGGGTCGATCACTACCCCGTTGCCTACGATGTTCACGGCCTTTGGGTGAAAAATTCCGCTCGGAATCGTGTGCAGCACGTGCTTGATGCCCTCAAACTCAAGGGTGTGTCCGGCGTTGGGTCCGCCCTGAAAGCGCGCCACTACATCGTAGTCGCGGGTCAACACATCGACAATTTTACCTTTTCCTTCGTCGCCCCACTGCAGGCCGAGGAGTATGTCAGCACCCTTCATGATTCGTTTTTTGATTTTGCGTAGATGTAAAGCTGGTGGCCCGTAACCTCGACTCCGAAGAGCTCGGCAATGCTGGCCTTAATTTGCTGGATGCGCGGATCGCAGAATTCCTTAACCTCACCGCGGTCGACGACAAGCACGTGGTCGTGCTGGCGGTTAAAGTAGGACTTCTCGTAGTGCGCTTGGTTCGTGGCGAACTGGTGGCGGCGGACCAAGCCGCATTCCAGCAGCAGGTCCATCGTGTTGTACAGGGTGGCCCGACTCACCCGGTAGTTCTTGGCCTTCATGCTGGCGTACAAGGTCTCTACGTCAAAGTGGCCGTCTTGAGCATAGACTTCACCGAGAATGGCGTAGCGTTCGGGGGTTTTGCGCTGGCCTCGTTCTTGGAGGTAGCGGGTAAAAACGTCGCGTACGTGCTCGAGTTGCTTTTCAGACATGGGGTCAGCGGACCAAAGGCCAAAGGTAGGTTTTCGGCGCGTACCTTGCAGCCTATGCGCGGCCTGATTTTGGTGCTTTTTAGTGCAGCGGTAACCGGAAGCGTGTGGGCGCAGTCCCAGGCTGAGGTAAACCGTTTTCAAAAAGCGATGGCGCTTCTTCGGGCAGACCCGCCGCAGGTGGCGACCGCCCGCAACCTTCTCGAAAAGCTCACGAACGCAAATCCCGAGTATGCCGCCGCCTGGGTGGGGCTTGGCGAGGCCTATTCGGCGTTTGAGCCGCTCGACGCAGAGCGCGCCCGGAGGGCGTTTGATCGGGCCGCCGAGGCGGGAGCCTCGCGGCAGGCCATGTTTCGGTGGATGCAAACCGCCATGCTTCAGGGGTGGTATGCCGAGGCAGATTCTGCGGCTTCGGCGTATTTGGACTTGCCCAAAACTCCGCAGGCTCAGCGGAGCGAAGCCGAGCGCATTCGGGCTTCGGCACGTTTTGCACAGGCGGCGGTACTTCGCCCCGAATCCTACGGATTTGGTCGATTAAGCGATTCCGTCAACCGCAGCGACATGAACTATTTTCCGAGCATTTCGGGCGATAATTCGGTTCTGTACTTCACTTCGCGGCAGCGTTCCGCGGGGAGCGACGAAGTCATAATGGCCAGCCGACGTACCGGATCAGACTGGAGGCGGGCCCAGCCGCTCCAAGGTTCGCTCAACACTGCCGGCAACGAAGGTGCGGTGAGCATCCGCGGCGACCAGCGCGTAATGGCATTTGCTGCCTGCGATCGCGGCGACGGATACGGATCCTGCGACATTTACTTCAGCCTTCGGCGCCCCGACGGCTCCTGGTCCGAGGCACAAAATGCCGGCCCGGCCATCAATACGGGTCAGTGGGAGTCGCAACCCTGCCTCAGCGCCGACGGCCGCGAACTCTTTTTTGTGCGCGAATCGCGCCAAGGCGAAGGCAACGCTGACATCTGGCGGGCGGTGCTGCGCGAAGGCCGATGGACCGACGTCAAACCCCTGCCGGCACCCATTCGCAGTGCGGGAATGGAATCCACTCCCTTCTTGCACGCCGACGGAACCACGCTTTACTTCGCCAGCGACGGTAGGCTGGGAATGGGCGGAAGCGACCTCTACCTCTCGCGCCGCCTCAGCGACTCGACCTGGTCAGAGCCCCTGCACTTGGCCTATCCCTTGAACGACCACCTCGACAACTTTGGCCTGGTGGTGCGTCCCGACGGCAGCGAAGCGTTTTTGGCGCGCGGAGGCCTGCGGTCCGACGAAGCCGAAAACGTGGACCTGTACCGGCTTGCCCTTCCCCGCGCATTTCGGCCCAAACCGGTGCTTTGGTGGACAGTTTGGGTAGCGGACCGAGCAACCGGGAAGCCGGTTCCCCAGGCCCAGTGGAGCATTTCGAGCCCCGAGGTCTTTGCGCCCGTGGCGCACCAGGGCCCAAGCTACCAAGTGGCCCTCCCCGTCGGCAGTCCGCGCGGATTTCAAATTCAAGCACCTGGCTATCAGCTGCTCAGCGAGCAGCGAACCTTGGA
>VGFU01000042.1 GCA_016868755.1 Bacteroidota bacterium
TCGATATGGGCATTGAGCGAAAAAGCGGTCAGGCCGGTTTGCGGGTCGCCGTGCGCAAGGCTCCACTGAATCGGGGCCGCGCCCCGCAGGTCGGGAAGTAGGGATCCGTGGATGTTCAACGAACCCAAGGGGGGCATAGACCAAACGACCTCGGGCAGCATGCGAAAGGCCACCACGGTGAACACGTCGGCGTTCACGGCGCGCAGTTCCGCCAAAAAAACCTCGTCGCGCAGCCGTTCGGGGCGCAAAACAGGGATGCCATGAGCCTCGGCCGCACGCGCTACGGGAGCGGGCTGGATGAATTGACCGCGGCCACTGGGACGATCCGGGGCCGTGACTACGGCGCAAACGTCAACATCGGGTGCCGCCACGAGTGCTTCGAGGCAGGTCACAGCGAAATCGGGAGTGCCAAGGAAAACGGTTCGAATCATGCCACAAAGGTCGCGCTTAAAGCTGCATCCACCCGTCGGCGTCGACGTTCCACCAACCGAACGAACATCCCTGTGTAAGAAGCGCTAAAAAATCGCTGCGCGTAAGCGGGAGGAGCTGGGCGGCCGCGGCAATCTGCAACCGTTGGTCGGGAGCCGACCTCAGGGCTTCCAGGAGCTGGCGCGCGGCGTCTTCAGGTTGGTTGCGGCGAGTGCACACGTCGCACTGTCCGCAATAGCTACCGGATTCGCCAAAGTAGGCGAGGAGTTCCCCAAAGCGGCAGGTGGTTGAATGGGGGTCGAGCATCGCTAAAATGGCGCGTGCCCGCCCTAAAATTCGGTTGCGGTCAAGGTCCCATTCGGCTTTAGTTATGGGGCTTGTAGGCTGGGGGTAGCGTGGATGCGTCCACCGGAAGGCACTGCCCGAGGCGCCGGGCTCGGCGTCGAGAAGACCTAAGTCGGCCGCCGAAAAGAGGAGGGAACGCAGTTCGGCAAGCGTCCAGGGGCCTAAGGGCGCGAGCGAGGCTAAGTCCACGGTTTCTGCGTGGTGAACAATTCCGGGAACCTTGCGCGCCAAGGCATAAAGCAACGCAGCGTACTTAGGGTTAGCCTCGGCCACGTCAACGAGGTCGCTCCCGCCGTACACCAGCCGAACCCGTACGCTGGTTTCGACGCCTTCGAGCGCTTCGGCGAGTCCTTTGCGCGCCATGATGCGAAGCAGCAGCTCTTCGGCAGACGTCTGCGGCTTGAGGCGCACGCCTGGTCCGTCGCCCACGGCTATCTGGGCCCTGCTCGCCAGCGCGTGGTACTGCTGCACCCATTCAGAAAACTCGGGCATGCTGCGCTCCATTTTGCGGCGGAACTGTCCCAACGACTTGGAATCGAGCAAAATAAGTGCTTGGGCCGGCTGGCCATCGCGACCGCCGCGCCCCATTTCTTGGTAAAGGGCTTCGGGGCTTTCGGGCACTTCGACGTGAAGAACTTGGCGCACATTGGTTTGATCGATTCCCATACCAAAGGCAGTTGTGGCCACCATCGTGCGGACTTCGCCAAGGGCCCAAGCGGTCTGAAGGCGCGAGCGCTCTTCACGGGGTAGGCCCGCATGGTAGGCGGCCGCAGGAATGTTCCGCTGCCGCAGCAGTTCAGCCCACCGGGTGGCGCCTGCTCGGCTGCGCACGTACACGATCTGCCGGCCGTCATTGGGCCGCAGCGACGCGATGCACGCTTGAGCTACGTCGGGTACGACGCGCACGTTCCAGTGCAGGTTGGGGCGCGCAAACGAAGCTTGAAACACCTGGGGCTCCTTTAGGCCGAGTGAGGCCACGATGTCGCGGAGCACTTCAGGGGTCGCTGAAGCCGTCAGGGCGAGGCAGGGCACCTTGGGCAATGCCGCGCGCAGCGATTGAAGCAGCAAGTACTGCGGCCTGAAGTCGTGTCCCCAATGACTGACGCAGTGGGCCTCGTCGATGGCCAGTAAGCGCACGTCCCAGTGTTCGAGAACGGCCAAAAAGTTTTTTGATTGGGCGCGTTCCGGCGAGACGTAGGCAAACTGAGGCGGATGCTGCTGCAGCCGCATCCAATCGGCAGGCTTAAGGTCTCCGGCGAGGGAGCGCGCATCAATTCCGCGCTGAACGAGCTGGTGGACCTGGTCCGCCATGAGTGAAATAAGCGGAGAAATTACCACGGTGGTTCCGCCGAGGACCAGTCCGGGCACCTGAAAGCACAGCGATTTTCCGCCTCCGGTGGGTAAGAGGGCCACGGTGTCGCAGCCCGACAGTATCGATTCGGCAATGGGTCGCTGAAGCGGTCGAAAGTCCGCGTAGCCCCAAACCGAGGAGAGTACAGCCGAAAGGCGGTCAGGTTCGCTGGACGACATTCAAAATGAACTCGACGCGTTCTTCGACCGACTTGCGTGGAACCTCGATGAGTTCGTATCCCAACGAAGAGTAGGTAGACACCAGCGATTCGTGAACTTGCATTGCAGTTTCAAAGGGCTCCCAGCGGGCATCGTCGGTGCGGTAAATGGCCTCCCAGGGCGGAAAAATAAACACTTTATAGTGGTAGGGGAAGGGGGTGGGGTCCATCCAATCAGGAATGGGCTTGTCTCCTGCCTGTAGGTAGCTGAGGGTATCCAGCAGGCTGCGGTCAAAAAACACGTCACCGGCGTAGTTAGCCGCTTCACGGTGCTGGTCGCTGCGCAGCTTCCATATAAGTTCAGAAAATGCCAAGAGGTTGCGCCAGGGGTCATCGCCTCCCAGCTTGGTGCCCTCCTGGGTAATGATGTCGCGCGAAATTTCGTGCAGCACGGGGTGACCGAGGTCCTGCAGCCGCGCCACGACCGAGGTTTTTCCGGTCGAGGGGGCGCCAGTTAGAACGATTCGGCGGGTTGTGCTGTTACTTTGGGTCATGGAGGAAGTCAAATTTCGCGAACTGCTGGAGCAAAACTACACCTGGCCCGCGCTGTATATGTTTAAATTCATTTGTCCAGCAAATAACGAGGCCATCGCGAAGCTGGAACAGCTGTTTGACCCTGAAGTGGCCGAGCTGGCACTAAGGCCTTCTTCAAAGGGAAACTATGTCTCGTTTACCGCTAAAGAACTGATGATCAGCGTCGATGCGGTCGTTGAACGCTACCGTCAAGCCCAAGGAATCCCTGGACTAATCAGTCTTTAGTCGTTTGATTCAGCTGGTGGATTCGGGGCTGCAACCACCTTTGGGGTGATGTTCAAGGTCAGCTGCTCGGCACCTGCCTCCCCAACAAATACCACGGTATCGCCGGGGTGAAACGCCCCCTTGACAATCTCTTCGGCTAAAGGATCTTCGACGTAGCGCTGGATCGCCCGCTGCAGCGGACGCGCTCCAAACTTGGGATCATAGCCCTTCTCGGCCAAAAACGCCACCGCGGAATCGTCTAGGCTCACGTGGTACTCGATGGAAGTCATGCGGCGAAGTAAGCTCTCCAGTTCAATGTGAACGATGTGCGAAATATCTTCTTTCTCCAGCGGTTGAAAGACGATAACGTCGTCAATTCGATTAAGGAATTCGGGCGCGAACGCCTTTTTGAGGGCCGTTTCAATCACCCCCTTGGCGAGCTCTTCGGCGTTGCTCTGGCGCGTTTGGGTGCCAAAGCCCACACCGGTCCCAAAATCTTTGAGTTGGCGGGAGCCGATGTTCGACGTCATAATGATCAAGGCATTCTTGAAATCGACCTTGCGACCTAGGCTGTCGGTCATGTGGCCGTCATCAAGGGCCTGAAGGAGCAAATTGAATACGTCTGGGTGTGCTTTTTCAATTTCGTCGAGCAGCACTACCGAATAGGGTTTGCGGCGCACTTTTTCGGTAAGCTGTCCGCCCTCTTCGTAGCCCACATATCCCGGAGGCGCACCAACGAGCCGTGAAATCGCAAACTTCTCCATGTATTCGGACATGTCGATGCGAATGAGCGCATCGGCAGAGTCAAACAGCTGGATGGCAATTTCTTTGGCGAGCTGCGTTTTTCCGACGCCCGTCGGGCCCAAAAAGATGAATGAGCCTACTGGTTTGTTCGGGTCTTTGAGGCCCGCACGGTTGCGTTGAATGGCGCGAACCACCTTGCGCACGGCCTCGTCTTGCCCGATAATCTTGCCTTTTATGTCGGTCTCCATCGCGGCCAACTTGGCCAGCTCGTCTTTGGACACTTTGCGCACCGGTATTCCCGTCATCATGGCTACAACCTCGGCAATGTCGTCTTCGGTCACCGGAGTGCGGTTTTTGCGAACTTCTTCGTCCCACTCGGCCTGAACGTGGGCGAGTTTGGCTTCGATTTGCTTCTCGTCGTCGCGGAGCTTAGCCGCTTCTTCGTAACGCTGCTTTTTTACCACCTCCATCTTTTGCTGGCGGACGGCTTCGAGCTGTTCCTCGAGTTCGCGAACACCTTGGGGAACCGAAATGGATCCTAGATGCACGCGGCTGCCGGCCTCGTCTAAAGCGTCGATCGCCTTATCGGGCAAAAAGCGGTCAGGCACGTAGCGAACGGTCAACGAAACGCAGGCCGCAAGGGCTTCGTCGGTGTAGGTGACGTTGTGGTGCTCCTCGTACTTCGGCTTGAGGTTCTGCAAAATCTGGAACGTTTCGTCGGGGCTTGGCGGATCCACCATGACTTTTTGAAAACGGCGTTCCAGGGCACCGTCTTTCTCAATGTACTGGCGGTACTCGTCGAGCGTAGTGGCGCCAATGCACTGAATTTCGCCACGCGCCAATGCCGGCTTAAACATGTTGCTCGCATCGAGTGAGCCCGTTGCGCCCCCAGCGCCTACAATCGTGTGGATTTCGTCGATGAACAAAATGATGTCGTCGTTCTTCTCAAGTTCATTCATCAGGGCCTTCATGCGCTCCTCGAACTGTCCTCGGTACTTGGTTCCGGCAACCAGGCTGGCCAAATCGAGGGTGACCACGCGCTTGCCAAACAATACACGGCTGACTTGCTTTTGTACGATTTTAAGGGCCAGGCCTTCAGCGATCGCCGACTTGCCCACTCCGGGTTCGCCAATGAGCAGGGGGTTGTTCTTCTTGCGGCGGCTCAGCACCTGGCTTACGCGCTCAATTTCTTTTTCGCGCCCAACCACCGGATCGAGCTTGTCTTCTTCAGCCAACTTGGTCAAGTCGCGTCCAAAATTGTCTAGCACGGGCGTTTTACTCTTGGAGTCGCCGGCCTTGCTTGCCTTCGGAGAGCTTCCGCGCACGGGCTCATCGTCGTCGTCATCGCCACTAAGTGCTGCCGAAGGATTGGTCCCTCGGTCGGACTTCCGCTCCTCCATAAATCGATTTTGGTATTCCGTTTTTAAGGTTTCGTAATCAATTCCCAAACTTCGGAGCACCGCGGCCACAGGGTCATTCTCATTGCGGAGGATGCATAGGAGGAGGTGTGCCGTGCGAATCACGGGGCTTCCGTACAACTTCGCCTCAAGAAAAGTTGTTTTCAGCGCTTTCTCTGCTTGGCGCGTTAGCGGTATGTTCTTGCGGCTCAAGACCGGGTTTTCGACCGCCTGGTGCAGTCCTTCAATTTTTTGGCGGACTTCAAGCAAATCCACGCCAAGCACTTGAAGCAATTCAATCGCTGAACCTGCTCCTTCGCGAATCAAACCCAGCATGAGGTGCTCCGTACCGATGCTGTCGTGACCCAGTCGAAGTGCCTCTTCTTTGCTGTACCCAATGACGTCTTTGACTCGGGGCGAGAAATTTTCATCCATACCCCCAAAGTAACCAATGCTGTGCCATGTAACGACACAGATCGCGGATGCTTATTTATAAACATCAAATTGTGCATAAAACCCTAGAAAATCCGCGGCCTCAGAGCATTTCGAGGGGGGTGCGCCACGTATTTTTGAAGGATATACTAGCTAACTGACATTATGGCCGAAGGCGAACGCATTATACCTATAAATATTGAGGAGGAAATGAAGACCTCCTACATCGACTACTCTATGTCGGTGATTGTGTCACGTGCACTTCCGGATGTGCGCGACGGTCTCAAGCCGGTTCACCGCCGCGTACTCTTTGGGATGAACGAAATGGGTAACCACTCCTACAAGGCCTACAAGAAGTCGGCGCTTGTCGTGGGTGAGGTTATGGGTAAGTACCACCCCCACGGCGATTCCGCCATTTACGACACCATCGTGCGCATGGCCCAGGAGTGGAGCCTGCGCTACATGCTGGTCGACGGCCAAGGAAACTTTGGGTCGATGGACGGCGACGCCCCGGCCGCCATGCGCTACACCGAGGTGCGCATGCGCAAGATCACCGAAGAACTCGTTCGCGACATCGATAAAGACACGGTAGACTTCAAGCTCAACTACGACGACTCGCGCGAAGAACCCACGGTGCTTCCGACGCGCATTCCTGCATTACTCGTCAACGGAGCCTCGGGTATTGCCGTGGGTATGGCGACGAACATGCCGCCCCACAACCTCACCGAATCGATCAATGCCACCGTTGCCTACATCGAAAACAACGACATTGAAGTCATTGATTTGATGAAGCACATCACAGCACCCGATTTTCCGACCGGTGGAACCATTTACGGATACGACGGCGTGCGCGAGGCGTTTGAGACGGGACGTGGGCGTATTGTACTCCGTGCAAAAGCCCACATCGAAGAAGTTAACGGCCGCGACTGCATCATTGTGACGGAGATTCCCTATCAGGTGAATAAAGCGGACATGATCAAAAAGACCGCGGACCTGGTCGACGAGAAAAAGCTGGACGGCATCGCGGACATTCGCGACGAGTCCGACCGCAACGGCATGCGCATCGTCTACGTATGCAAGCGCGAGGCGGTACCCAACGTGGTGCTCAATAAGCTGTACAAGTACACGCAGCTCCAATCGAGCTTTAGTGTGAACAACATTGCCTTGGTGAACGGCCGCCCGATGCTGCTGAACCTCAAGGACATGATCAAGCACTTTGTGGAGCACCGCCACGAGGTTGTCGTTCGCCGCTCGAAGTTCGAGCTCGCCGAAGCCCAAAAGCGTGCCCACGTGCTCGAAGGCTTGCTGATCGCCATTGACAACCTCGATGCGGTAATCAAATTGATTCGCGCATCAGAGACCGTGGACGCCGCTAAAGACGGCTTAATGAGCAGTTTCGGACTCAGCGAAATTCAGGCGAAGGCCATTTTGGATCTGCGACTCCAAAAGCTCACGGGACTTGAGCGCGACAAGATTAAAGCGGAATACAACGAGCTCATGGAGCAGATTGCCTACCTGCAGCGCATCCTGAACGAAGTGGATTTGCGCATGCAAATCATTAAAGATGAGCTTATTGAAGTTCGAGATAAGTTTGGAGACGAGCGCCGCACCGAGATTGATTTCTCGGGAGGTGATATGCGCATGGAGGACATGATTGCCGACGAAGAAGTCGTCATCACGATCTCGCACATGGGCTACGTCAAGCGAACTCCGCTAACAGAATACAAGACCCAAAGCAGAGGAGGAGTAGGGTCGCGTGGCGCAACTACCCGCGACGAAGACTTTATTGAGCACGTATTTGTTGCGACCAACCACAACTACTTGCTGTTCTTTACCGAGCAAGGACGCTGCTTCTGGCTGCGCGTGTACGAGATTCCCGAAGGCAACCGCACCAGCAAGGGCAAGGCCATCGTGAACTTAATCAACCTTCCGAGCGACGACAAAGTCCGCGCGTTCATCAATACGAAGGACCTGAAAGACGAGGAATACGTGAACAGCCACTACGTAGTACTGTGCACGGTTAAGGGCATCATCAAGAAGACGACGCTCGAAGCCTACAGCCGCCCGCGCGCCAACGGAATCAATGCCATTGGGGTTCGCGACGGCGATACGCTGCTCGAGGCCCGCTTGACCAACGGCAGCAACGAGATCATCATGGCTGTGCGCAGCGGCAAGGCAATTCGCTTCCCTGAAGCCAAAGTTCGCCCAATGGGACGCGGAGC
>VGFU01000043.1 GCA_016868755.1 Bacteroidota bacterium
GCCATCGCGTTGTTGCTCGAGGCTCCATACAGGGCGCCGCGGTCGCTGCCTGTGCGCGACTGAATCGTCGGCGGGTCCAGCACCTCCTCGACCTCGATGAACGGCGCCACGTCGACGCCCAGCGCCCGCTCGATCTTGGCCAGCACCGAAGCCCGCGCAGTCACCCGCCAGGCGTCCCAATCTTGGCCGTAGTCCGCTGGTGCGTTAATCATCACAAACCAGTTTTCGCCTCCCGCCGGAGCCTCGCCCTCGAGGTCCTTGGACGTGATGTGAATGTAGACCGTCGGGTCGCCGTGCAGGGTTTTGCGCTCGAAGAGGTCGCGAAATTCCGCCTCGTAGTCGTTGGCAAACAAAATGTTGTGCAGGTCGAGCTCGGGGAATTCGCGGCGCACTCCCCAATAGAAAATCAGGGCCGACGACGAACGTTCCTGGCTCAGGGTTTTCTCGGGCGCCTTGAGGTCGGGCAGCAGGCGGCGGTAGGTCGGCGTGACGTCCATGTTGCTCACCACCACGTCGGCGGCCAAGTCCGCTCCACCCACGCGAAGCCCGGTGGCCCGACGGTCCGCCACGAGAATTCGCTCGACGCGCTCGCCGTAGCGAAACTGAACCCCCTGGCGCTCGGCCAGGGCTACAAGCGACTCCGTAATCGCGACCATTCCGCCGAAGGGAACAAAGGTTCCGAAGCCGAATTCAAGGTGCGGAATCATCGCCAGCGTGCCCGGAGCCTGGTAGGGCGACGAACCGTTGTAGGTGGCAAAGCGGTTAAAGAGCTGGACCATTTTGGGGCTTCGAAAGCGTCGAGCGTGCACCTGGTGCATGGTCTGCGTCAGCTTCAGGCTGGGCAACGCGGCCAAGGCCGGCAGCGCGTCGCGCCGCAAGTAGGTCGAGGCCTTGTGCAGGGAGCGCTCCAAAAACAAGCCTTTGGTTGCCTCGTACTGGCGGCGGGCCAGGTCGAGGTGGGCGCGCACGTGGGCCGCGGGCTCGCCCAGAACGCGCTCGGCTTCGGCGGCAAATGCAGCGGGATCGCTGTGGGCGGTCAGGCGGGTGCCGTCGTCCCAGAAGTAGCGGCACTCCTCGGTCTTTTTGAGGTAGTTGAAGTGGTCGCGCGGATTCTCGCCGCAGAGGGTGAACAGTTCGTCGACCAAAAACGGCAGGGTAAACAGCGAGGGTCCCGCGTCAAAACGGTATTCGCCCAGCTGGAACTGGCTGAGCTTGCCGCCCGGGTAGGGGTTGGCCTCGTGGACGTGCACCGCGTAGCCCTTACGGGCCCAGCGAATGGCTGAGGCGATTCCGGCGATTCCGGCGCCGACTATGCGCGCGGTGGGTTGCTTTGCTTCCATTGGTCGATGGCGCGGCGGACGCTGCCGTGCTCCAGTAGCAACGCGCGGGCCTCGGAATCGTTCAGTCCGGTGCCCTCGGCGACCATGCGGGTACCGCGCTCCACGAGTTTGTGGTTGCTCAGCTGCATGTCGACCATGCGCGAGCCTTTGACGCGGCCCAGGCGAATCATCACCGTGGTGGTCAGCATGTTGAGCAGCAGCTTTTGGGCGGTGCCCGACTTCATGCGGGTGCTTCCGGTCACAAACTCCGGGCCCACCACCGCAACCACCGGGTATTCGGCGGCGGCGGCCACGGCGGAATCAGGGTTGCACACGATGCAGCCCGTCAGGCAGCCAGCGGCGCGGGCCTGCTCGAGTCCGCCCACCACGTAGGGGGTGCGGCCGCTGGCGGCGATTCCGACTACCGTGTCGAGGGGCTCGATGCGGTGCTCCTGAAGGTCAACCCATGCCTGTCCGGGGTCGTCTTCGGCAAATTCTACGGCCTTGCGAATCGCGCCGTCGCCCCCGGCGATGATGCCGACGACCATTCCGTGCGGAACCCCGTAGGTCGGCGGACATTCCGAGGCGTCGACGATGCCCAGGCGGCCCGAGGTTCCGGCCCCGATGTAAAAGAGGCGTCCGCCCTGCTGCATGCGCGGCACAAGCTGTTCGACCAGGGCCTCGAGCGCCGGAATGGCCTCGCCCACGGCCTCGGGCACGCGGCGGTCTTCGGCATTGATGCCCTCGAGCAGCTGGCGCACCGTCCAAGTCTCAAGGTGGTCGTGGTTGCTGGGGCTCTCCGTGATCATGGGTATAAATCTAGTGCTTGTGCAGCACCGCCACGTAGTAGCCGTCGCTGTGCGGGTGTTCGGGGCTGATGCGGACTTCTTCGCGGAGCGTGTACGCTCCTTGCTGCTCGTCCAGAAACCGGCGCACCTGGTCCTCGTTTTCGCTGCGCAAAATGCTGCAGGTGGCGTACACGAGGGTTCCGCCCGACTGAAGCGCTTCAGAATAGCTGCTGAGGATGCCGTACTGGGTCTCGCGGGTGCGCTCGAGGTGCTCAGGCTGCAGCTTCCACTTGGTGTCGACGTCGCGGCGAATCACGCCGGTTCCGCTGCAGGGTACATCCAAGAGCATTTTGTTGGCCCAGCCAGAATGGCGCTGAACGTCGCGGGGCGAGCGAATGAGTTCGGTGCGAAGTCCTTGGACGCCCGCCCGCAGTGCGCGCTTTTCGGCCTCGCCCAGTTTGTAGGCCTCGACGTCCATGCACAGCACCTCGGCCCGGTCGCCCGCGAGGGCCGCAGCGTGCAGGGCCTTGCCCCCAGCGCCGCTGCACCCGTCGAGGATGCGGTCGCCCGGCTGGGGATCGAGGTACGCTGCGATGCGCTGCGATCCGCCGTCGTGCACCTCATACCAGCCGTCTTTGAAGCTCTCGAGGTGCTGCAGGCGCGGACGCTTGGCCAAAACCAGCGCGTCAGGCGCCACGTCGCTGAGCGCGGCTTCGACCCCTTCGGCAGTAAGGCGCTCGAGCAGCGCTTCGCGCGAGGTTTTCAGGGTGTTGGCGCGGAGCACCACCTGGGCCGGTCGGTTGAGCGCGGCAGCAAGGGCCGGCCAGTCGGCGCCCAGCTCGGCGGCGGCCCGTTCTGCGAACCACGGGGCATAGCTCTGAGCCAGGGCCACGTCAAGGTCGGCGGGCACCGGCATGCCGGCTTCGCGCCAAGCCCAGTAGGTGTCAAAAAGCTCTTTGAGGGGCTTGCGCTTCACGAGGGGTTCCGCGCCGTGCAGGTGCCATAGAAGCCCCCACCAACGCACCATTTCGTAGCTGTGTTCGGCGACAAAGGCTCGGTCGCGCGCGCCCCAGCGCTTGTTGGCCCGCAAAACCTGGTCGACGACCCGGTCGGCGTACAGGCGCTGGCCAAAGGTCCGCTCGAGCACTTCAAGCACCCCAGCGACGAGGTTGGGGTGCGGAATCACGAGGCCTGCTGGGATTGAAGCGCGTAGAGTTCCGCGTAGCGACCTGGCTGCTTGATGAGCTCGGCGTGGCTTCCTTGCTGGACCACACGGCCTTCGTCGAGCACCACGATGCGGTCGGCCAAGTGAACGCAGCTCAAGCGCTGGGTGATCAGCACGGCGGTAAGTCCCTGAAGGCGCGCTTTGAGGTTGCTCAGGATCGTGACCTCGGTCTCGGTATCGACGGCGCTTAGGGCGTCGTCAAACAGCAGCACCGGCGGCTGCTTCATCAGGGCGCGGGCGATGCTGACGCGCTGCTTTTGTCCGCCCGAGAGGGTTACGCCGCGTTCGCCCACCACGGTGTCAAAGCCTTGCGGAAACCCGCGGATGTCGTCGGCCACATCGGCGAGTTCCGCTTGACGCTCGACCTCGGCGCGCTCGGCGTTCAGGCTGCCAAAAGCGATGTTGTCGGCAACCGAATCGCTGAACAAAAACGGATCCTGGGACACGGTGCCGATGGAGGCGCGAAGCGCGTTGAGGTCCCAGTCCCGCAAGTCGACGCCGTCGAGGAGCACCCGGCCCGAACTGGGGTCCATAAGGCGGTTCATTAGGCCCACCAAGCTCGATTTGCCCGATCCGGTACGGCCGACGACCACGAGCGTTTCGCCGGGGTTAACCGCAAACGAGACGTTGTCTAAGGCCTGAATTCCGCTGTCGGGGTAGGTGTAGGACACGCCCTCAAACGTCCAAGCCCCCAGGACCGGAGCCCGGTGGGGCTCGGCCGGTTGGCGCACCAAGGGCGCAACGTCGAGAAAGTCGTTGATGCGCGCCATCGATGCTTCGGCGCGCTGGATCAGGCTCATTACCCAACCAATGCTGGCGATGGGCCACGTAAGGAGCCCCACGTAGTACACAAATTCCGCAATAACTCCGGGACTGAGGCGGCCTTCGATAACGCCTTCGCCGCCGATCCAAACGGTAAGCACCGTGCTGAGCCCGACCAGCAGCATCATGAGTGGCGCGAAAAGCGCGTTAACCCAATAGAGTTCGCGGTTGAGCTGGTAGCTCTGCTGGGCGCTGTGGGCGTACCGTTCGGTTTGCTCGCCCTCAAGTCCGTAGACTTTGAGCACGCGGATTCCGCTAAAGGTTTCTTGGGCCAAGGTGCTTATGGCGGACTGCTGCTCCTGCACGGCGTGGCTGCGTTGGTTGATCAGGGTCGAAACCCGGTAGATGGCCCAGACGAGCACCGGCATCGGGGCCAGGGTAATCCAGCTCAGTTTGGGGTCAACCTGAAACATGAATACTAGGGTCAATCCGGTGGAAAAGGCCGTGTTGATGGTGTACATGACGCCGGGGCCGAGGTACATCCGCACGCGGCTGACGTCTTCGCTGATGCGGTTCATCAGGTCACCGGTTGCGTTGCGCCGGTAAAAGGTCTGGTCCAGCGCCTGGTAGTGCCGGTAAATGTCGTTTTTGAGTTCGTACTCGATGCGCCGCGACATCACGATCAGGGTCTGGCGCATCAAGAACGTGAAGGCTCCGCGAAGGGCGCTAAGGAGCAAAATGAGGGCGGAATAGCCCATGAGCGCGCGAAGCAGTTCCCCGGAGTCGCTTTGGAGCCTCAAGGCTTCAGACACTGTGTCGAAGGCCTCGCGAATGTAGATGGCCGGGTAGACCGAGAAGACCGCCGAGGCGATGACAAAAAGAATTCCGCCCAGCAGATGCCAAGGATACCTCAGGAAGTAGGGGTTCAGGGACCACAGGGCACGCACGGGGCAAAGGTACGGCCCACCCCCCGGCGAAGCCGCGCGCCGGCGTTAGCGAATGAAGGGGTCGCTGAACTTGTCGTCGAGCGCCAACCCGGGGTCGTTGAGGGTCTCGAGAAAGGCCACCAACGCCGCCTTTTGGGCCGGCGTGAAGTTGGGCGTGATGGGCTGCCCGTTGGGTCCGCGCAGCTGCGGACTCAAGTTGGGGTGGTTCTTGACGCCCGTGCTGTAGTGGTCGACGACCTGCTCGAGGGTGGCAAAATGAGCAGGAAGCTCCGGCGTGTAGGCATAGGGCTGCTCGGGGAGCCTGAGAAATTCCGCCACCGGGTCAACCGGTTCGGGTTGGCAGGCCAAGACCGCGAGGCCGAGTGCGCTGAAGGCAATGCACCTTTTCATAATGGGTAGATGCCCAAAATGTACAAAGGTTTAACGACTTTGTACCTTTAGGCCATGTTTTCGGCTCCGTCCAACCCCGTAATCGCCGTCGTAGGCCTTGGCTACGTCGGGCTCCCCCTCGCCCTAGCCCTTTCGCGCGAGTTCCGCGTGCTGGGGTTTGACATCAACGCCAACCGCGTGGCCGAGCTGAACCGCGGCGAGGACCACACCCTCGAGGCCGACCCGGCAGACCTGATGGCCGCATTGGGCCGCGGACTTCGCTTCAGTGCCGAGTCCGCATCGCTTGGCGAAGCCAACGTGTACATTGTGACAGTTCCGACGCCCATCGACCAGTTCAAAGCGCCGGACCTGAAGCCCTTGCTGTCTGCATCGGCCACCATTGGCTCGGCGCTCAAGGCTGGCGACGTAGTGATTTACGAGTCCACTACCTACCCGGGCTGCACCGAAGAAGACTGCGTTCCCGTGCTTGAGCGCACCTCGGGGTTGACGTTTAACGTTGACTTTTTCTGCGGATACAGCCCCGAGCGCATCAATCCCGGCGACAAGGTCAACACGCTTGAGACGATTAAAAAGGTGACGAGCGGAAGCACGCCCGAGTCCGCCGCCTTTGTCGACAGCCTGTACCGCCGCATTGTGAAGGCCGGCACGCACCTCGCCCCCAGCATCAAGGTGGCCGAGGCCTCCAAGGCCATTGAAAACGCGCAGCGCGACGTCAACATTTCGTTTGTCAACGAGCTCGCCCTCATTTTTGACCGCCTGGGAATCGACACCCGCGACGTGCTCGAGGCCGCCGGAACCAAGTGGAACTTCTTGAAGTACAGCCCCGGCCTCGTGGGCGGACACTGCATCGGCGTCGACCCCTACTACCTCGCCCACAAAGCGCAAAGCGTGGGCTACCACCCCCAAGTGATCCTGAGCGGCCGCCGCGTCAACGACTCGATGGGCATGTTTGTGGCTAATAAGGTCGTAAAGCTCATGATCGGCAACGGCCTCGCCGTTCACGGGAGCAAGGCGCTGGTCCTAGGGGTGACGTTTAAAGAAAACTGCCCCGACATTCGCAACACACGCGTGGTGGACATCGTGGCGGAACTCCAGCAGTTCGGAATGCACGTCGACGTCTACGACCCGTGGGCCGACGCGGCTGAGGTGCAGCACGAGTACGGAATCGCGCTCGCCGAATCCGCCGGCGAAGGCTACCATGCCGTGGTGCTCGCTGTGGCGCACGAGCAGTTTGCCGGGCTCAGCCGCAACCAACTCGGGCTCGAGCCCGACGGAATCGTGTTCGACACCAAAGCACTCTGGCCGCGGGACATGGTGAACGGGAGGCTGTAGCTCGTCGGCTTGATCCGGTTCGCGGACGGGGAGAAAACGTAAAATCTGGATAGATCCGAACAGCGGGCGACTAGCAACTAGTCACCAGCGACCATAGACGCACCCGTCAAGTCTGCAGCACCCCCGGGTTGTAGGCCCGCTCAATCGGCGCTTGGTTGGCCGCCTCTATTCCCATAGAAAGCACCGTGCGCGTCTCGATCGGGTCGATGATGGCGTCGATCCACAAACGGGCGGCGGCGTAGTACGGACTCATTTGGGCCTCGTAGCGAGCGCGGATGCGCTGCAGCAGTTCCTGCTCGGCCTCGGGAGTCAGGTCCGCCGTGCGGGCCTTCTCAATTTGCAGCAGCACTTTGGCCGCCTGCTCGCCCCCCATGACGGCAATTTTGGCCGTGGGCCACGCGACGATGAGGCGCGGATCGTAGGCTTTTCCGCACATCGCGTAGTTGCCGGCCCCAAACGAGTGGCCCGTGATTACGGTGAATTTCGGCACTACGCTGTTGGCGACGGCGTTGACCATTTTGGCTCCGTCCTTGATGATGCCGCCGTGCTCCGACCGCGAACCCACCATGAATCCGGTGACGTCTTGCAAAAAGACGAGCGGAATCTTTTTCTGATTGCAGTTGGCAATGAAGCGCGCGGCTTTGTCAGCGCTGTCAGAATAGATGACGCCGCCAATCTGCATTTCGCCTTTGCCCGACTTGACCACTTGGCGCTCGTTGGCGACGATTCCGACCGCCCAGCCGTCGATTCGGGCGTAGGTGGTAATGATGGTTTTGCCGTAGTCGGCCTTGTATTCAATCATCGA
>VGFU01000044.1 GCA_016868755.1 Bacteroidota bacterium
AAGCCGCGCAGTACCCTGCGCGGCTTTTTTTATGGCCCGCCGAGGGAAGCTCGTTTAGAAATCGGTCTTAATCCAGTAATTCAGCGCGCAGAGCTTCCACACCAGCTTGGCGTGGCGTCGGTCCCCGCCATGGTAGGCGGCCAGAAGGCGGTCGAGCTTGGCGGAATCGAGCCAGTCCAGCGCGTCAAACGTCGTGTGCAGCAGGTCTTTGAGCGGCCCGTTGAGCCACGCAATTTCGCCCGGAGTCACGAAGCCCTTTTTGTCGTAGCGGGTGCGAATGGCGTCGGGAATGATGCCCGCCATGCTTTCCCGCAAGATGCTCTTGGTGGCGCCTTCGGGCGAAATTTTGGCGGAGTTGGGAACCGAAAAACCGAATTCGACCAGGCGGTGGTCCAAGTAGGGCACTCGGCTCTCGATGCCAAACGACATCGAATTGCGGTCGTTGTAGTGCAAAATGGTGGGCAGCGAAGTTGTGCCCATCAAATGGTACAAAAAGTTGTCGAGGTACGACGTGCTGTAGGGTTCGAGGTCGAGGTTGAGGGCGCGGGCGCTGTGCTGCAGCACCTGGGCCAGCTCGTGGCGGCCTTTGGCTTGGTGAATTTGTTCGGTTCCGCCCAGGACCATGAGCGTTTTGAGGGCAACTGACAGGCGCTCGGCAAATCCAAATTCTTGCTTGCGGCTGTGGCCAGCAAACGTTTGAGCGAGTGCGGACCATTGGCCCCCGCGAAGCTGGTCCGCAAAGAGCGGATAAAAGCTGTGCAAGTAACCGCCCAGGTATTCGTCGGCGCCCTGGCCGTCGATGAGCACCCTCAGGCCGGTTTGCTTGACGAGGTCCATCAGCGCGTAGTGCGACAGGAACGACGAACCGTTCACCGGCGCGTCGGCGGCGGAGCTGGCCCCGGCGAAGTAGGACTCGAGGTCGCGTCCGCTCGGACTGTAGTAGTGGGCCTCGGCCTGCGGGTAGGCGTCGAGCACCTGCTGCGCAAACGGACGTTCGTCGACGAAGTCGGCGTAGTAAATGTGAAAAACCTTTTGGGGCTGCTGCGGGCGCAGGCGGCACATGCTCGACACAATCGCGGAACTGTCGATGCCTCCGCTCAAGCAGGCCCCTACTTCAACCTGGCTGCGCAGGTGAATTTCGAGCGACTGGTTGAAGCGCTCGGCGAATTCGCGCTGGAGCTCCCGAGGGTCACCCGAACGCTTGGCCAGGGGGTCCAGCGACCAGTAGCGCTGAAAGCGCGTGCCGGAGGCGTCGACGATGAGGTTGTGGGCCGGAGCCAAGGCCTCAACCCCCCGGTAGTAGGTCTGGGTGCCGTAGCCGATCCAGCCGAGTCCTAAGCCCAGGTTGGCTTGGTCAACATTGAGTGTTTTTTGGAAGCCCGGACTTTGCTTGAGGGCCTTGATTTCGGAGGCGAACCACAGGCCGCCCTGTTCGTCGCGGCGGAACACAAAGGGCTTGATCCCAAAGCGATCGCGGGAACAAAACAGGCGCTGCGCGCGGTCGTCCCAAATGGCGAGCGCCCACATTCCCACAAAGTGGTTCACCGCGTCGGCGCCCCAAAAGTGGTAGCTTTTCAGTATGGCCTCGGTGTCGCTAGTCGTATCAAAGCGGTAGCCGTGCTGCTGAAGTTCCTGGCGTAGCTCCACGTAGTTGTAGACCTCGCCGTTGAACACCATGCTCAGGTGTTCAAAGCAGAAGGGCTGGTTGGACTCCTCGGTTAAGTCCATGATTTTTAGGTGGTTATGGCCAAGGGTGACCGGGCCAACGCTCGCCAAGTGCGACCCGTCAGGGCCGCGGTGGGTTTGGGCGGCGTTCATCGACGCCACGGCGGATTCGCGCGCTTCCGCGCCTAAATGGGGTCCGTAAACGCCGGTAATTCCACACATAATTTGAGGACGTGAAGCTAGGGCAGAAACCGCGTTGCTGCAGGGGGTCTTCGGCGAATTCCTCGCCCGAGATCGAGCTTATTCTTCGAAGCGCGACTTGAAGCCGCTGCTGCGTCCGCCGCCTTCCGAGGTGCTGTTGCCCGATCCCGAACCGCTCGGACGCTTGCGCCCGCGGCCACGGTGACGGCGCTGGCCTGAACGGCGGTCCGTCTCTTCGCGGCCGTGGGCCTTGAGGTAGCGGTAGCGGTAGATAACGGCTTGGCCAAAAATGCTGAGGCCAGCGTTGAAGGCCACCAGTCCGGCGGTGCCCAGCAGAACGTAGGCTTGCTGCGCCATTTTGGCGATAACGGCTTCGCCGACCAGCGAAAGTCCGAGTCCGGTGAGAATAAGGCCTAGAACGGCGAAGGTCAGCCAGTTGCGGCGGAGTACGGCAGATTGTTTCACGGCCGTAAACCTACAAAAATTCCGTCAGATTAGGGCAGCATCAGCGGGCTGGGGTCGCCCGATACCGCATACATCATCAGGCCAGCAAGCCAGCCGCCGTAGGTTCCGAGGGCATAGCCCAAGACCGCCAGCAGCACGCCGACAGGGGCGAGCGACGGGTGAAACGCTGCGGCCGCCACGGGCGCCGAGGCCGCTCCGCCGATGTTTGCTTTGGAACCGACCGCCAAAAAGAAGAACGGAGCCTTGATAAGGCGGGCTACGACCACCAAAATCAGCACGTGGATGGTCATCCATAGGGCACCCACGCCGATGAGGCCGGGTTGACTCAGGGCCTCCATGAGGTCCATTTTCATTCCGATGCTGCCGACCAAAATGTAAATAAATACCGACCCCCAACGGCTGGCGCCCACGCCTTCGAGGTTGCGGGCAGGGGTAAGCGACAACAGCAACCCAATGGTAGTCGCGATAATTACAATCCAAAAGAAGTCGCTGGTGAAGCTGAAGTTGGCCGTGTAGGGGGCGTGCTCGGTGAACCAGGGCGCAAGGAAGTCGCCCGCCGCGTGGCTAAGGGCGACGGCGCCAAAGGCGATGCCCAGAATCTTCATGGCGTCGGCCAAGGTTGGAATGCGGGCGGTGCGCTTGAGGAACTCTTCCATTTTGCCCTGAAGTTCTTTGACCGAGCGGTTGTCGGCCTTGAGCCAGGCGTCGACGCGGTCCGCCCGCCCGGCCCCGAGCAAGATCACGGCCATCCAGATTTCAGCTACCACGACGTCGACCGTGATCATGGCGGAGTAAATCGATTCGCTAGGCTTGAAGACTTCGTAGAGCGCCGCCTGGTTGGCGCCGCCCCCGATCCACGACCCAGCGATGGTCGAAAATCCGCGCCACACGGCATCGGGCCCAATTCCGCCCACAGTTTCAGGAGAGATCCACGAGACGATGAGCAGCGCGAGGGGTCCGCCCACCATAACGCTGAAGGTCGCCGTGAAAAACATAATGAGCGCCTTGGGCCCCAGGCCTACCACGGCTTTGAGGTCAATGCTGATGGTCAGCAGCACCAGCGACGCCGGCAGCAGGTAGCGCGAGGCGATAAAATAAATGTTGGTGTCTTTGGGAACCAGCCCGGTATTGGTCAGCAGCGACGGCACGAAGTAGCACAGCAGTAGGGCTGGGATTACGGCAAAGAATTTTTTGAATCGGGGCTCGCTGGCGGCCCAAAAGATGCCGCCGAGGATGGCCATGAGCAGTCCAAAGACGACCGCTTCGTTGGTGATGAGTGCAGGGTGTTCCATGTTCGGGAGCCAAATCTAGGGCTTAGTTGCGCTTCGCCGGAGCTTGTACTACCTTACCCCCATGAAGAAGCTACTCTTTGGCGGACTGGTTGTCGCCTCGGCCGCCGTCGCCGGGCAGGCCGTCATGACCCCCGAACTTCTGTGGAAGCTGGGCCGTGTGGGCCTGGATGATGCCGCCGCGAGCGGGTGGGTTGCCTACGGCGTGACCCGCTACGACCTCGAGGCCAACAAGGGCAACCGCGATCTCTACCTCGTGCACGCTTCGACGGGCGAAACCCGCAGCTTGGCCACCGAGCCAGGGGGCGAATACGGGGCGACGTTTGTCAAGGGCGGAACCCGGGTCGCCTACCTGCACCAGGGCAAACTCAAGTCGCGGGCCCTTGACGGCAGCGACGTGCGGGTGCACTTGGATGTTCCGGGCGGAGTCAGCGACGTGAAGCTGCGCGAGCTGGCCAACGGCCAATGGATGGTGGCCTTTGTGACACGCGAAAAGCTAGACCAAACCCCCTTGGAGCGTCATCCCGAGGCGCCCAAAGCCAACTATGCGGTTTTTAACGACTTGATGTACCGCCACTGGGACAGCTGGACCGACTATCACTACAACCACGTGGCCTTCGCGGTCGTTTTTCCTGACGCACCCAATCCGGCCACAGAGTTTACCGACCTCCTGAAGGGCGTGCGCGGACACGCTCCGCTGCCCCCGTTTGGCGGAGCCGAGTCGTTTGACGTGAGCCCCGACGGTTCATTTATTGTGTACTCGGCCAAGCTGAGCAGCGGTAAGGAATTCGCGCTGCACACCAATTCAAAGCTGTACCGCTACGACGTGGCGACGGCCCAGACGACGGAGCTTCCGGGATTAAACGGCTACGACGGCAACCCCCGCATTTCGCCCGACGGAACAACGCTGGCGTTTACCGCGATGCCCACCGACGGTTTTGAGTCCGACGTGAACCAGCTCCACCTGCTCGACCTTCGCACCCCGGGTGCTCCGCCCCGCCGCATCGACGTCGCCGGCGAGTACGTCAACGACCTCAAGTGGGTGGGCCCTTCGAGCTTAGTGCTGAACGTGACCCAGGAGGCCTCCAACCAGCTGGTCCGCCTCGAAGTAAAGGGTGCCAAGGTGGCCGCGATGCCGCTGACCTCAGGTGATTATGATTTTGGCGCGTTTGACTACGCCGGCAAGGTGCTGGTCGCTGAGCGCATGGACCAAAACCAGGCCAACGAACTGTATGTGCTGGGCGGCAAGGCGCCGGTAGCGCTGACGCACGCCAACGACGCAGACTACGCCAAGATTGCGCGCGGCAGGGTCGAAAAGCGCTGGATTCCAACGAGCGACGGCAAAAAGATGCTGATCTGGGTGATGTACCCGCCCAATTTTGATCCGGCGAAAAAGTACCCGGCGCTGCTGTACTGCCAAGGCGGACCCCAAAGCACCGTGAGCGCGTTTTACAGCTTTCGCTGGAATTTTCAGGTGATGGCCGCCCAAGGCTACATCGTGGTGGCGCCGAACCGACGCGGAGTTCCGGGCTTTGGCCGCGAATGGAACGAGCAAATCTCAGGCGACTGGGGCGGGCAGGCGATGAAGGACTACCTCGCTGCGATTGACGCCGTGGCCGCTGAGCCCTACGTCGACGCTCAGCGCCTCGGAGCCGTGGGCGCCAGCTACGGCGGCTACAGCGTCTACCAGCTCGCGGGCATTCACGAGGGCCGGTTTAAGGCGTTGGTGTCGCACTGCGGACTCTTCAATATGGAAAGCTGGTACGGCACGACCGAAGAATTATTTTTTGCCAACCACGACCTGGGCGGATCCTACTGGGACCAGCCGCAATCCAAGTCCTACAGCGAATTCAACCCCAAAAACCACGTAGCTAAGTGGACCGCGCCGCTGCTCGTGATTCACGGGGGCAACGACTTTCGGGTTCCGCTCAACCAAGGCATGGAGGCCTACCAGGCTGCCCAGCTGCGCGGAATTCCGTCGCGGTTTCTGTACTTCCCCGAGGAAGGCCACTGGGTAATGAGCCCGCAGAATGCGCTGGTGTGGCAGCACGAATTTTTTAACTGGTTAAATCAATGGCTCAAACCATGAACAAAACGCGACTGACTTTCTGGATTGCCACCGGCATCATTTTTCTTCTCGAAGGGGTAATGCCCGCCCTTACCGGCCACACCGAAATGGCCAAAGAGGGGGTGCTGCACCTCGGCTACCCAGACTACTTCAGGGTGTTCCTCAACGTGATGAAGGTGGCCGGGGCCTTGACGCTCGTGGTTCCTTTTGCGCCCAAGTGGCTGAAGGAGTGGGCCTACGCAGGCTTTACGTTTTCGCTAATCGGCGCTGTGGTTAGCCATTATAGCGTTGACGGCATGGCGCCCCAAACGTTTTTCCCGTTGGTGGTCCTCGGAATTCTGATGGCGTCGTACGCTGCCTTTCGCAAAGGCGGTCCGCAAGCCGAGTAACCCGACCGACGCGCCCTTTGTTTTAGTGCGAAGCGGCGTATAAAAAACGTAGAATTTGTTCTTGGCCGGCCGCGTCGATGGCGACGCTGCCGGCATTTTCATTGGCCATGGGCACCATTTTAGGAACCCAGTTGGCCCATTGTTCCTCGGTGTGCGATCCAGGGGCGTAGGTCGGGTGGCAGCGCCCGCAGTTTTCGGCATAAAGTGCCTTGCCCGCGGTGAAGTCGGCCATGCTGTAGCCGGGGTATTTGGCTTGGGCTGCACTCAAATTCGCCGAGGTGGTATTTTTAGCGGAGCCGCAGCTGGCGAGCAGCGCAAGGAGCGAAAGGGTTGCGGCAGAGGCGGAAATGAGGCGAACGTTCATGGCGTAGGGTTTGGTATACGGGGTCAAGATAGTTCAGATAGTATTGCCGAATTCTACGCGTACATTCGTTTGCGATGGAAGTGCTGCACGCCCTCTCGGGTCCGCGAAATGTTTCGACGGCGCTGATGTACAGCTTTGCCCAGCGGCCGGGCTGGGGCGTCGTGGACGAGCCGTTTTATGCGGCCTATTTGGCCCGAACAGGCGCGGACCACCCGGGTCGTGATGCGGTGCTCGCTAGCCAGCCGACCGATCCGGCCGCGGTGTGGGCTGAGTTAGCGGCCGTCCAGCGCCCAACCTACTTCAAGAATATGGCCCACCACATGGACGGCGTCGACCTCGGCCCAGCGGCAGGGTGGAAGCATGTGCTGTGGATTCGCAGCCCCCGCAAGGTGATTGCGTCGTTTGCCAAGGTAGTTCCGGACGTTCAGTTGCGCGACGTAGCGCTGCGCGAGCAACTCGACGCGGCGACGCAGCTGCAGTCGTTGGGTGCTCGTTTGGTGGTTGTGGATTCTGATGCCCTTTTGGCGGACCCGGAGCGCGGATTTCGCCGAGTTTGCGCCGCGTTGGACCTCGAGTTTCGCTCAGAACAGCTTTCGTGGCCAGCGGGGCCTAAGGGGTACGACGGAGTTTGGGCTCCGCATTGGTACCGTCAGGTTCACGGGTCCACACGTTTTGGCGCCCCCGCTCCTGAGCCACCCCGCATGCCGGAGCACCTCGAGGCTCTTGCTGAAGAATCCGCGCCGTTGTTTGCCCGCTTGGCGAATCAAGCGCTTACACTTGATTAAATTCGTTTATTATGCTTCAAACGTTTAATCCGCAAAACGCCAACCTGCAGGTTTGGGTCGGAGATCGGCTCTGGCACCGGGATCAGGCCAAGGTAAGCGTATTTGATTCCGCCGTTCAGGGGGGCGATGCCGTCTGGGAGGGCCTTCGCGTGTACGCCAACGGAATCTTTGCGCTGGACTTCCACCTCGATCGGCTGTTCGCCTCGGCGCACGCCATGGCGTTCGCCAACGTGCCTTCGCGCGACGAAGTCCGCTC
>VGFU01000045.1 GCA_016868755.1 Bacteroidota bacterium
ACAAAGAGGTGCGCGGTGTCGACGGCTTGGTGGCCCAGTTCCGTGGCGCGCTGCTGCGCTGCCTGAAGGGCGGCTTGGGTTTTTACGGTAAGGTTATCCATACGCCGGATTCGGGTCAATCGACGTGCCCTAGGGCCTTAAACGACAAAAAGGCAGCATTTCGCGCGAAATGCTGCCTTTTTGGCTCAAATCCGCCTGAGGGCGTTAGGCGTTAGCGGACAAAGCGGCGCGTGTAGTTCTGTCCGTTCCACTCGATCACGGCGTTGTACATGCCTGCAGGGAGTTCGGCCGTTTCCCATTCGAGGCGAATAAGTCCGCCCGAATGCTCAAAGCTCTGGCTGAGCACTGGCTGTCCGAGGAGGGTGTAGACCGTCAAGCGCAGGGTTCCGCCCTCGTTGGATTGGAAGTCGACGCCCGCGGTTGCACCCTGAGAGGGGCTTGGGCTCACCCCACCGAGGAAGGCATCACCCAGGCTCGCTTCAGGCAGGCCGATGTTCAAGATGTCCGCCGGAGTGCCCAAGGGAGCGCGCTGCAGGCAGAAGTTGTCTACAGCCCAACCTTCGCGAGTGATGGTGTAGTCGGCACCGAACCGGAACCGGAACACCAGCGTACCCGTGTTGTCCGCGGTAAAGTTGATGCTCGAATTGGCCCAACCGTTGGTGGTTCCCGACCATCCCGGACGAATGTTGTCGAGGCTCGTCACGTGCACCGTGTTGTACCACTTGCCCGAGGGGAGTACGTTGCCCAAAGTGTACCAGTTGATGCCCCCGTTGTAGGACCAGTCAAGGCTTCCTCCGTCGTGGTACTGCTCCGAGAACATGTTGTGGTCAAACTTGAGGGTGTAGACCACGTTGCTGTCGAGCACGAAGAACGGCGTGTGCAGCGAACTGCGACCCATTGGGGTGTAGTTCGAGGTCAACTTGGTCATCCATGCCTTGGTTCCGCTAGCAGCACCGGCGATTACGCTTTGTGCAGGCGTGCCAAATTCCCAGTCGTGGGCCGCCGTTTTGATTGAAGAGTGAAGCGGTAACCACACTGCTTTGTTCGGATCCTCAAAGTCGTTGCAGTAGCCCGTAGCATCGATGTAGATTTTATCAGACACCGGGAAGTTCTGACAAAGCTGGTCGTCGGCGACCAAGTTGTCTTGCTTGCCGTTGGGAGTCGACGTTTCGACGCACACACTATAGGTGCCGGCGCCGTTGTTCAGCCACAGCTGGCTGAACTCATGCCAGCGACGGCCTCCGCGTGCCAATGGTGGGCTAAAGGTCAAAGTGTCGTAGGTTGTCCATGCGCCGTTGTTGATCTTGTATCGTACCAAAATGGAGCTTACCGGCTTGGCGCCAGTGTTTTCTAAGTGCACCTTGATGGTTGACGTTTGGTCTGGTACAATCAAGTATTCTTTGGTGTCGATGCTGATCGGCGCCATAGAGTTTTGGGGCGGAACATAGATTTGTACATCGTCAACGGCCCATCCACGAGCAGAATTGCTAGCCCCAGCACCCATTCGAAGTCGAAGATTCAAGGGGTTTGCACTAAAATTCCACATAGAAAGGGGGATGGCAGAAGTGACCCACTGGTTACTCGTGTTTCCGGCCCATCCCGGTTGGTTTCCGAGGTTAATAATGCCCGCAGAACCATAACTTGATCCGTACCAGTTTGTACCGATGTTTGCGGTGGCGTTACCCAAGGTTCGCCAGGTACCATTGAGTAAGTACTCCACATTACCTCCATCGCCTGGAGCAAAATCAAACTGCTGCTTAAACCGCAGTTCGGCACCCATAATTGTATCAAAGTTGGTGAAGGGAGGGAAGCGCAAGTATTCAGTACTCGAACCCTTGTAGTTTTGATTAAGCCCCGTCATCCAGGCACGGCTTCCGGATGCAGCCGACCAGCCCTGTCCAACGGTACCCATCTCCCACATTTGGAGGGTTCCTGTTCCACCCACCGCAAAGAAGGAATTTTCGTTACCGACGCAGTTCTCAAAGGTCATTGGGCCGTATGGAATTTGAACGTTCGTGTTGCCGTTGGTGATGCGTGTGGCCGTGTCGTTGCGGCTAAAGCCGTCGGCGGCGAGCGTTGTCCAAGCCTTGATTTGAATGTCGCCCTCCCAGTAGGTAACCGGGGTGGTGACCGTCAAAGTGGCTTCGGCATCGACGGCAATACTCGGCACCGTGTAGGTGTAGTTGGTGACCGAAGCAGGAGTGCAAAGGTCTGAAACTTGAACCGTTACGGGAACGTTGGTTTTGGCCTGTTTTCCGTAGTTCCGGACCTTAATAACCAAGTTTTGTGGAGTGCTTAAGAACACGGTGTTGGGAGGTGACGTGATTGCGGTCACCCCGACATCGTTGTTGGGGCGGTCGTAAATCAAGATGTCGTCAATGGCAATGTCGGCCAATGATCCCGCGGCGTTTTTACCGGCCACAAAACGAAGTTTAATTGTTTGACCCGCATAAGCCATTAAGTCCACCATTTGAAAGCGCCAATCGTCCGTGTTCGCGGTCTGCTGCTGACCGGTGATTACCGAAGGCGTGAGCGTCGTCCAGGTGTTGCTACCTGAGGGCACCACTTGAACACCCAATGAAGCGATATCGGCGCCATACATGTGGTACCAGAAAGAGATTACAGGATTGGTTTTGCCGGTAAGGTCAATACATCCCTCCTGCTGGAACAGCGCAAACGGACTGTTAGCTCCGAAGTTACCTTCGGCGTAGATGTAGTTGCCCTTGCGTGCAGTTGACCAGCGAGGGCCCGTTGATGGGGTAGGAGTTAAATCCTTACCTACCATGAAGGCGTACTCACTGCTATTAGAGGCAGGGTTGGCAAACCAACCTGAAGTAGCGAAGGTTCCTGGGTTGGCCGTTGTGCCGTTGCCAGGCGTCCAGCCTGGGCCATCAAAGTTTAGGAAGTACGGAAACGTCGTAATCGGCTGTACGTGCTCAATGGTGATTGGTCCGATGCTGTCGTTGTTGTGCTGGCCGTCGTTCGCGAGCTCGCCCCAGATATACACTTCAAAGTCAGCGAATGCGCTAAGGTTGGCTTTCGGAATGAAGGAGTACGAAAGGGTATCACCCATGTTGAAGGTGCCGTTAATCGTATCGCGCGAAATCACGGTTACTCCAGTGGTAAGGTTTTTAACCGAAAATGCGAGCGGAAGCTTGGTCAAGACCTGCGAACCCTCAGTGCGCACACGAATTCGCACGTTTTCCTGGTTGGTGTAGGTGCAGAATCCATTACGCGGACTAAACGACTCAAGTAAGTTTAGGTCGCGAACGAAGGGTTGGAAAATCTTGATATCGTCAATAGCCATATCGCCTCGGTCATTGGTTGCCGTGTTGTTTTTGGTTCCAACAAAGCGAAGGCGCACGTACTTGCCCTTGTAGGCATTGAGGTTTAAAAATCCTTTTTTCCACGCATCTAAATTGCTTCGCTGGGTTTGACCGGTGATGAGTGCCGCACCAATAACGCCGTTGCCTGTCGTGAAACCAGTTCCCGTATCAATGTCTACGCGGAGGTTACCCATGTGGCTACCAAACTTGTGGTAGTAAAACTCTGCAGCAACGTTGGGTAGGTTGTCGAGTTTCATACAGGGCGTGATAAACAAGGTGGTGTTACCCGAGTTTCCTTGCGAAGCCTCTGTGTACAGGTATTTTCCGCTACCCGTAGTGTGGTCACCCGCAGGGCCGGTGCCAAACGTGGCCGTTGGACCCGTACGGACCGACCATCCAAATCCCGCGGTTAATGGGGTGGGGCTAACCTCGTAGTTTCGACCAGCCGGAGGGTTACCCAAGGGGAATACCCCGCGGTGTGCGGTTCCCGATGATCCAGCGCCGGTTCCGGCCATCCAGTAAAACGCTTCAAAATTCTCTAAGTAGGGGAATTGGGTGGCGACAAAAGGCCAGCTGTTGGGCAGGGAAGGTCCGCATACTGCAGGCGGTGAAGGGTCGCGCCAAAATGTGTTGAACGACACGGCGGCGGCGGTTGATGGAGAGCGCACCGTGTTTTCGTCGCACGCACAGTCGTAGGCGATCACGTACCAATCGACGGTGTCGCCCACCACGAGGTTGTTGAAGGTGTAGGTGTACTCAGATGAATCAGGGCAGTTAGCCGTGTTAATCGCGGTCATATTGAGCCAGTTCCACGGTCCGTTGTTCAGGCGGTAGTGCAGAACGACAGAGTCCATTCCCGATTTGGGCAGCACTTTGTCTGTGGCGCGCAAACGGATTTCTTCTGAGGCTTGATAGCGCGCTCCGATGGGCTCTTTGCGCGGATTGAGGTTCCACTTGATGAGCGGTGGAATAAGTTCGCAGGGTGCCGCTTCTACTTTGACGTTGTCTACAAACCAGCCGGCGGTGACGGCGGTTCCGCTCGGAACGCGGTACTGCAGGGCGAAACGCACCAAAACCTGTGAAAACCCAGTGCCGGTGCCCGAAGGTCCGCTGCCCGCAATGCTTGAAATATCAAATACTTCGTTGGCCCACCAACCGTTGGTAGGGGCGATGCCTTGGCCAACCGTCGTCGCGCCGCCCCAAAATGGCGATGCCCCAGAGTTGGCGTACATCACTTCGTTGACATAGCCCAAGGTGGCAAAGCTCGTGCTTGCTCCGCGGTAGTGGGTGCCGGTGAGGGTGGTCCAGGTTGCGCCGTTGTTGGTCGACACGCTGATGTAGCCCCGTTGACCGAAGTGAATTTTACCGATGTGGTCAAACGAAAGCCGCACGAAGGAGTTTCCGACCGTCGAAAACGCCAAGGTCTGAAAAAACACCGTGTCTTGAGGGAGCACGTTGGCGTGGTAGCTGTGCGTGCCGCTGACCTTTAAGGCGGTGGTGTCGTTCCAAAACGGGCTGGGTCCCGATTGCGTGTGGAAGGTAGTTACGTTGTGCGGGGGCGAGTCAAAATCTTCAGAATAGACCGTAGTAATTTGTGCTTCCGCGCTGAAATTCAGGGAAGTGTACACAATTGCTGCAAGGCCTAAGCGGCGTAGGAGGTGCGTCATAGCGTGCGTTCGTTCTCGGTTGGGTATAAACCTAGAACTTCAAATATACGAGAAGTAGCTGAAGCGCGGGCCTAGCGCACGTTCACTCGGAACCGTGATTCACCATTTAAAAAGCCCTCTAGGCAATCTCCAGGATGAATGGGGCCTACGCCTGCAGGGGTTCCGGTGAACAAAAGGTCGCCTTTTTTCAGAGTAAAGTACTGGCTGACAAAGGCAATTAGGTCTTCGACCGAGTGAAGGAAGTCGGCAGTGGTGCCCCGCTGCACTTCGGTGCCGTTTTTTTCGAGGCGGATTTCGTGCGCCATCGGCTTGGCTGGAAGTTCAACCCAGCTGCCGAGCACGGCGCTGCCGTCAAATCCTTTAGCGCGCTCCCAGGGAAGACCTTGGCTTTTGAGCTTGGATTGAAGGTCGCGGGCGGTGAAATCCAAGCCAACCGTCATCGCGTCTAGGTAGCTGTAGGCGAAGCGCGGCTCGATGTACTTGCCCACTTTGCTGATGCGGACCACCCATTCGATTTCGTGGTGCACGTCGCCGGTCCAGGGCGGAATTATGAAGGGATTCCTCGGTGGGAGCAGGGCTGAATCAGGCTTGCAAAAGATGACGGGTTCTTCGGGGACCGCGTTGCCCAGTTCTTCGGCGTGGGCTCGGTAGTTGCGTCCGACGCAAATGATCTTCATGACTGCCGAAGCCTAATGGCGGTAAGAATTTTTTTGGTAAACAGCGGAAAGTCCGCGTTCTGAAGCCACGAGTAGTAGCCCGGGTCCCTCAAGAGCACGTGGCTCACGCGCTGGCCCTTGTACTTGCCAAAGCTAAACTGCTCGTGGCCTTGGTCATTAAAGGTTATAAAGCCCGCAAAATCAGCTGCTTTGTGCATCGTACTAAAGTCGCTGAGGCCCGGTATCTCGTGGGGAAGGTCGGGGTAGCGCTTGAGTTGAGCCAGCAGCACCTCGTAGGTGGCGCGCACGTCGGCTTCGGCCGTGTGGGCGTTGTGCAAGTCGGCATCGCAGTAAAAGCGGTAGGCCGCACTCAGGGTGCGTTGCTCTTTTTTGTGAAAAATGTTTTGAACATCCACGCTGCGCGAAAGGCTTAAGTCCAAATCGCTGCCCGCGCGGAGCAGTTCTTCAGCCAGCAGCGGAATGTCAAACTTGTTGCTGTTGTAGCCGGCGAGGTCGCTGCCCTGCAGGAGCGGAACCAACTCAGGTAAAATTGCTGCGAAGGCGGGCGCGTCAGCCACGTCGGCGTCGCTGATGCCGTGAATGGCGGTCGCGGCAGCGGGAATCGGGATTCCCGGGTTGACGCGCCATGTTTTGACCGTTTCGCTTCCGTCGGGAAGGACGCGAAGCACGCAGAGTTCGACGATGCGGTCGTGGACCACATTGACTCCGGTGGACTCAATGTCAAAAACGCAAAGCGGTCGGGTAAGCCGCATCAGATTTCGCGGTTCGGATCCCACTGCTCGAGGTAATCGGCCACGCGGCGCACGAACATTCCACCCAAGGCACCGTCAACCACGCGGTGGTCGTAGGAATGCGAAAGGAACATTTTGTGGCGAATGGCAATCACGTCGCCCTCAGCGGTCTCGACCACGGCAGGCAATTTGCGAATGGCGCCCAGGGCCAAAATGGCAACTTGGGGCTGGTTGATGATGGGTGTTCCCAAAATGTTGCCGAAGCTGCCGACGTTGGTTACCGTGTAGGTTCCGCCTTGAATGTCGTCAGGCTTGAGGGCGTTAGAACGCGCCTTGTTGGCCAGCTCGTTAACTTCTTTGGTCATGCCACTCAGGCTCAAGCGGTCCGCATTTTTAATGACGGGCACAATGAGGTTGCCGCTCGGCAGCGCGGTGGCCATGCCCAAGTTGATGGGCTTGTGGTACACCACGTTGTTGCCGTCGATGCTCACGTTGATGTT
>VGFU01000046.1 GCA_016868755.1 Bacteroidota bacterium
GCGTAGCTCAAGTGCTTGGCGGACCGACGATGACGGCCACGAACCCAGCTGGTGGTGGTGGTAACTTCACCAACGGCACCTGGATATCGGTCAACCAAGCCATGTTGCTTGACTCAGTAACCGTAAAAGCGTTCAGCACGGCAAACGGTGGAACGGTTAACTTCCGCGTTCGTGTCTACGAAAAAGCAGGATCTAAAATGGGTAACACGGGTGCCTTGATCATGGCTTCGCAGCCGATGACGGTAACGACGACCTCAACGACGGGATCGCTTCACAATGTTGCGGTAAACCTTCCGCTCATGCCGGGTGCCTACTACGTGAACCTCGAATTCTTACCCAACACGACGGGAACCCTGTTCCGCTCTACGGCACTGCCGACCGGACAGACCTATCCGTTCACGGTGGGTAGCCTTGCTACCATTGACTCAGTTCAGTTCGGAGCCACGGGTTCAAACATTCGCGTGTACTACCTCTTCAACTGGAAGGCCTCTAAGGTTTGTGCCGGCCCGGTGGTTACCACGAACGTGAACTACTCAGCGGTTCCCTCTGTTGCATTGCCGCACACCACGGACTTTGCAGCTGGAGCACCATGTAACTGGGTTGCTACGGGAACAACTGGTTCTGCAACATGGCAGGGCAAGACGACCTACTCCGGTAACGGATATACGGCCACTTCGCTGAACGGAACCCCATTTGTAATGGTAGACGACGACGGTGCTGGCTCAGGTGCAGCAACCCCGAACTCTATTTTGACGACTCCGGCATACCCTGCTCTTGGTTACGACACCCTCAAGATGAAGTTCTTGAGCGTATTCAAGGGAGGCTCATGGGGCGGCAAAGGCTACGTCGAAGTATGGCGTCCTGTTAATGGCGTCTTCGGATGGCAGACCATCGACTCTGTAAGTGCAGATGAGGGTATTGGCGCAACGGCCACTGGCTGGGCACCGGTAACCAAGACGTACAACGTTACGGCCTACCAGAGCAACGAATTCAAAGCGCGCTTCCGCTACGACGATAAAGGCAACTGGGCTGGATGGTGGGCCCTGGACAACTTCGAGTTGTTCGGAACCCTGTCTCAGACCGGTAACGTCCGCGTCGCCATCACGACCGACATCTACGGTTCTGAAGTGAGCTGGAAGATTGTGAACACGGCTAACAAGCTGGTATACGCTACGGGTGGTCCGTTCCCGGATGTAACTCCGTACGTTGCCGCCACGGCCACGCACATTGACACGGTTGCACTGCCGGTTAACGGCACCTACGAGTTCCGCATCTCGGACAGCTACGGTGACGGCCTTTTCGACGGAACCAACACGGGCACCTACCTGGCTCAAGTTCTTTGTGCCTACGGTCCTAAGTTGATCGACCAAGGTTCAGGTGCGCTTCCGAACGACCCAGGTGGTTCTGTAGCCAACGTTCCTTCTTGGGATAGTGCTATCTTCGACATGGACTGCCGTCAACCGGCCACCTACCATGTTTCAGTGAACATGAACCAGCAGACGGTTGGTACCAACGGTGTTCGCATCGCAGGTAACTTCCAAGGTTGGAACCCAAGCTCTACTCCGATGACCGATGCTAACGGCGACGGTATCTACGAGTACACGATCAACACCTTCGTGGGTGAGAAGATTGAGTACAAGTTCATCAACGGTAATGCATGGGGACAAGACGAGACCGTGCCTTTGGCATGTCGCTACAACAACTCATTGAACCGCGGAGATAGCATCTCAAGTGTTGCAGACACTGCTGCTACGGTTTGTTTCGCCCTCTGCTACAACTGTGCGGGCGTGACCTTCCAGGTGGACATGAACCAGGTTACTCAGTCGTTCACGACGCCAGAAGTAAACGGTTTTTGGAACAACTGGTGCGGTAACTGTAACCCGATGACCGACGCCAACGGCGACGGCATCTGGACGGTGAAGCTTCCGCTGGCTGTGGGTACGACTCAAGAATACAAGTTCTCTGCGGACAACTGGGCTATTCAAGAGCAAAACAACCCGGCTGCTCCGTGTACCAACGGTAACGCGACCTACACGAACCGCGTGTTCACGATTCCGGCTCAAGACACCGTATTGGGTGTAGTTTGCTGGTCGCAGTGTACCGCTTGTGACGTCGACGTGACCCTGAAGGTGAACATGGCATGGGAGAAGGCCAACAACGCGATCAGCGCCAACGGCGTTCACGTTGCAGGTGACTTCCAAGGCTGGAGCCCCTCAGCTACCCCGATGACCGACGCGAACAACGACGGTATCTACGAGGTAACAATCAACGTACCGGCTAACTCTAGCATCCAGTACAAGTTCATCAACGGCAACGCATGGGGTGCGGACGAAAGCGTTCCTTCTGCATGTGTGGTTACCGGAACTTTGAACCGTGGTGCAACGTTTGCCTACGAAGACAGCACATTGAACCCGGTATGTTTCGGTAAGTGTACTGACTGTATGGCTAGCATTGACGAGGCCCTGCAAAACGTAAGCTTGTTCCCGAACCCGAACCGTGGCCAGTTCCAGCTCGTGCGCATGGACGCTTCTACGAACGTAGAGGTGAGCATCCTCGACCTGCAAGGCAAGGTTCTGACGGTTGCCAAGTGGAACGAAGGCGCTGAGTCGCTCTCGGTTGACCTGAGCAACTTCGCCAACGGCGTGTACATGGTCCGCCTGACTTCAGAAGAAGGCAGCCGCACTCTGCGCGTCAGCGTTCAGAAGTAATCGACTCCCGCAAGGGATGAGAGGCCGCTCCGCAAGGGGCGGCCTTTTTTTTGACCCTATCTTTAACCACTGGAACTTACACCCGCAGGATAGACGATGAAGCGCTTTGAAAACTACGTGCTCGGCCAGTGGACGCCGGGCGCAGACCCCGAGTATGTGGCGCGCCACGCCGTTACCGGGGAAGAGCTGGGTCTCGTTTCAAGCCTTGGTTTGAACTACGCTGAGGTGCTGGACTATGGCCGCCGGGTGGGCGGGTCTTCGTTAAGGGCCATGACATTCCCGCAGCGTGGCCTAGTGCTGAAGGCCCTAGCCATGCATTTGCAGGCACGCAAGGAGGACTACTACTCCGTGAGCTACGCGACGGGAGCCACCCGCGTGGATTCGTGGATCGACATCGAGGGCGGAATTGGCAACCTCTACACCTATGCGTCGTTGCGCCGCGAGTTTGCGGACTTGCCCTACCACGTCGATGGGGGCCTCGTCAAGCTTTCAAAGGGCGGAACCTTCGGTGGCCAGCACTTGATGCTTCCGCGGCGCGGGGTGGCGGTGCACATCAATGCGTTCAACTTCCCGGTCTGGGGCATGCTCGAGAAAATTGCCGTGAACCTATTGGCGGGCGTTCCGGCGGTGGTCAAGCCGTCGGAATTCACGAGTTTTTTAACCGAGCGCGTTGTGCGCGACATTGTTTCGAGCGGAATTTTGCCCGAGGGCGCACTTCAGCTGGTGGTGGGTAAGGGCCACGGAATTATTGACCCGGTGCAGCGCCAGGACGTGGTGACCTTTACGGGGTCCTATGCTACTGGCTACCGGCTAAAATCTAGCGGTCGATTTACCGAATTGGGCGTGCCGTTTAACCTGGAGGCGGACTCGCTGAACGCGACCGTACTCGGTCCCGACGCCGTAGCCGGAACCCCTGAGTTTGACCTGTTCGTCAAGGAGGTCGCCAAAGAAATGACGATCAAGGCGGGCCAAAAGTGTACGGCGGTGCGCCGAATTATCGTTCCAGAGGGGCAGATCGAGGCCGTGCAAACAGCAGTGGCGCAGCGCCTCGCGGGCGTGCGCGTGGGAGATCCTGCCCAAGAGGGCGTGCGCATGGGCCCGTTAGCGACCGCGCAGCAGGCCGAGCGCGTGCGCGAAGCGGTCCAGGTACTGGCGGGCGAAAACGAGGTCGTCTACGGCTCGGTGGACGGCGGCTCGGACGGCGCCTACTACCAGCCCGTACTGATGCACTGCGCGCGTCCGCTCGAGGTGAACGCAGCCCACCGCATCGAGGCGTTTGGCCCGGTGGCGACCTTGATGCCCTACCGCAACGTGGCCGAGGCGGCCCAGATTGCGGCGATGGGTGGCGGATCATTGGTTTCGTCGATCGTTACGGCGGACCGTGACGCGGCCAAAGAATTTGTGCTGGAGGCGGGCTACAGCCACGGGCGCGTGCTGGTGCTGGATTCGGGTTCCGCCAAAGAGAGCACGGGACACGGCTCGCCAATGCCCTTGCTGACGCACGGAGGACCCGGACGCGCCGGCGACGGCGAAGAAATGGGCGGAATCCGCGGCGTGCAGCACTACCTGCAGCGCGTGGCGGTTCAAGGCCACCCCAACGTGCTAAGCCATGTCGCCGAGCGCTACTACCCGGGCGCGGACCGTCCGGAGGCGAATCCGCACCTGTTTCGCCAGCATTTCGAGGACCTGCGCATCGGAGACACCGTCACGACTGCAACCCACACGGTCACGCTGCAGGACATTGAAGACTTTGCGGAACTCAGCGGCGACAAGTTCTATGCGCACATGGATGCCGATAGCCTTGAGGGCACCATTTTTACGGGCCGCGTGGCCCACGGATACTTCATTTTGAGCCGTGCCGCGGGCCTGTTTGTCGACCCGCCCAAGGGGCCGGTGCTGCTGAACTACGGCATTGACACGTGCCGCTTCACGAAACCCGTGTACCCAGGTTCGACGATCCAGGTTAAGCTGACGGTCCAAGAGAAAATTGACCAAGAGAAGCGAAGCCCCGAAGACGTTGCTAAAGGCATAGTCAAGTACTACGTTGAGGTGGTTGACGAGACGGCTGATGTGGTCGCTGTGGCCACCATTTTGACGATGGTCAAAAAGCGGAACCAAGCATGAGCTTCTTGAATCCCAACCTCGATCTGAAGCCCGGCAACTACGCCGTGATTTTTTCGTCGGAGCGCCCCGTGGACCCGAGCCCCGAGGGCTACGACGAAATGGATGAGGTGACGATGCGCGCGGTAGAACAGCTGGACGGCTTTTTGGGCTACGAGGTCGTGCGCCACGGCACCGACGCCATTTTTGTCAGCTACTGGCGCGACGCTGCGGCGGTGGATGAATGGCGCAAGGCCGCCCTGCACGCCGAAGCCAAGAGCGCGGGCCGCGCCCGATGGTACGACGGCTACCGCAGCCTGGTCTGCCCTATTGAACAACTCAGTTTTTTCAAGCGATGAACCCAAATCCAAATGAAGGCTACGTGCGCGTCGAGCGCCGCGGAACCGTCAGCCACATCGAGTTTTTTCACCCCCAAAGCAACTCGCTGCCCAGCGCGGTGCTGGCAGACTTGGCTCAGGCAATTCGCGGGGAGGGCCACGACCCGGCGGTGCACGTCATCGTGCTGCGCAGCGGCGGCGACAGGGTTTTTTGCGGGGGCGCCAGCTTTACCGAGCTCGCCAGCATCCGCACTGAGGCGCAGGGCTTGGCGTTTTTTAGCGGATTTGCGCACGTGATTAACGCGATTCGCACGGTTCCGAAGTTTGTTATCGGACGCGTGCAGGGCAAGGCCGTGGGCGGAGGCGTGGGCCTTGCCTCAGCCGTGGACTACTGCGTCGCGACCCAGCACGCCGCGGTCAAGCTCAGCGAACTCGCTGTGGGCATTGGGCCCTTTGTGGTCGGACCCGCCGTGGAACGAAAAATGGGCCTCAGCGCCATGAGTCAGTTGGCGATTGACGCCACGGAATTTCGCAGCGCCGCCTGGGCCGCGCAGCACGGACTCTACGCCCAGGTGGTGGAAGATGCCGAAGCCTTGGACGCCGCAGTAGACGCGTTGGCTGAGCGCCTCGCGAGCCAGTCGGTCGAGGCCACGGTCGCCCTGAAGCACGCCTTGTGGCACGGAACCGAGCACTGGGGCGAACTCCTTTTGGAGCGCGCCGCCATTTCAGGCCGACTGGTCCGCACGGACGACGCGCAATCTCGAATTCAAGCCATTCTGAAAAAGTCGTGAGGCGCCTGCTGCTTTTGGCCTTTGGCCTCTGGGGCGGCAGCTTGTGGGCCGCGGGCGACACGACCCAGTGGTCTTTTCCGGCCATCTATGGCGTGAGCTTCAACCAGACCGTGCTGCGCCAATGGAATGCGGGCGGACAAAACAACTTGGCGGCCGGAGCCATCCTGCGCCAGCAAGCAATCGCGGTGCGCGGAAAATGGCGCTGGGAGCAGCTTTTGGACGCCACGTACAGCCTTAACATTCAAGAGGGCATCACGCGCAAAATCGACGACAAACTCGAGTACGCCACGCGCTACGACTACTTACTTCGCGAGGATCCGCTTTGGAAGCTATCGGGATTCACCAGCTTTAAAACGCAGTTTGTCAAGGGGTTTGCCAAACCAGGCGACTCGGTTTATGTGTCGCGAGCCTTGGCGCCCGCCTACGGAATTGCGGGATTTGGCCTGACCCACAAGACGGACGGCCT
>VGFU01000047.1 GCA_016868755.1 Bacteroidota bacterium
AGGCCGGGCGTGTCCATGACCACGCGGAACTTGCCGCGCTTCGCCCCGTTCAGCGCAATCCAATCGGTGAGCGACTTGTTTTCTGCCTTTTTGTCGAGCATGCGAATGAATTCGCGCGCTTCGTAGTTCTTGGTATCGGAGCCCTTTTTGAACTCGTCGAGCTCCTCGAGCACTGGTATCGGAATCGCCACATCGTGCTCCTCAAAATTCATGATGGCGTTGTGGTCGTAAAGAATTACCGAGGTATCGAGCACAAAAATCTTGCGGATTTTTTTCGGAGCAGCGGGCATAGTTACATGATTTTGGTTCGATGAAATTACCCGAATACCTGATTAAGCGAGCGTTAAGTGCGCTAAGTTTTCCACAATAAGGGTTGATAACGTTCGGGGCTTTGAACCCGAATTCCTGCTAAATTTATTCCCCCCTTGACGTAACGCACATTCAGCAGGCCCTCGGATTTTCCTCCGCAGAACTCGCTGGCACCCTCGGTCGCGAAGGCCGCATTCTTCACTTTAGTGCCGGCGATTTTGTGATGGAACCCGGCCAAGTAATGAAGTACGTCCCCATTGTGCTCAATGGCAGCCTGCGGGTCGCGCGCAAAGACGAGAACGACGACCGCGAACTCTACCTCTACACCCTTGAGCCCGGAAGCGCCTGCAGCAACACCTTTGGCAGTATTTATGGCCAATCTCCCAGCCTGGAAGTGCTTGCTGAAGAGGACAGCACAGTGCTCTGCGTACCCCTTCACGTCGTTCAGGAACTCCTCTTGAGCAATTCCGAGTGGCTCAACTACATTTTGCGTTCCTACCAAAAGCGCTTTGACGAAGCGCTAAAAGCCCTCGACGAAGTAGCCTTTCGGCAGCTCGATGAGCGCCTCCTCCACTTTTTACACGACAAAGCACGGCGTTCCGAAAACCGAGAAGTCCACCTCAGCCACTCTGAGGTCGCCCAATCGCTCAATTCGTCGCGCGAAGTCGTCTCTCGGCTACTCAAACGCCTCGAAAGCGAGGGCCGAGTTAAGCTTGGCCGTAACCGAATCGAAATCCTCGACTAAAGCCGCGCTATTTTTGCGGTATGATTCGACGCTACCTACGATTGGCCATCGCGGCCCTAATTCTCGCGCTTGCCACCTACCAATTCATTGAGGCGAATTGGGGCAACGGGATTTTTCTCACCCTCCTCGCGGGAATTCCCGTGCTTTTTCACGTTCGCAACGAGCGCATTTTATTGGCCTTGTGGTACGTTCGGTCCCAAAATTTCGCCAAAGCTGGAGCTCAGCTCGACGCCCTAAAGCATCCAGAGCAAACCTTGATTAAAGGTCAGCTGGCCTACTTCTACTTTTTGCGCGGACTGATGCTGGCCCAAACCAACATGGGACAGGCTGAGTCGTTCATGCGCAAGGCGCTGAATACGGGGCTCCGCATGAAGCAAGACCGCGCGCTGGCCAAAATGCAGCTCGCCGCCATGGCCATGTCGCGCCGCCGCAAGCAAGAGGCCCAGAACCTGCTTACTGAGGCCAAAAAGCTCGACGACAAAGGCCTTCTAGCCGATCAGCTCAAAATGCTTAAAGACCAACTTAAGCGTATCTAAGCGCATCGCCCAGCACCAACAAAAAAGCCCGAGCAAACGCCCGGGCTTTTTTTCTGCCGTGAAGTACCGCAGTTACTTCTTTTCTTCTGCCTTGGCTGAATCGGGGTAGCGCGAAGCGGTAAGCTCTTTGCTCACAGCTGAACGCTCAAAGCGCAGTCGGCTGTTCTCGCTCTCCAGCACAAATGTGTGCTCGTCGAGGTCTGAGATTTTTCCGTGAATGCCCGAGCTGGTCACGACCCGCATCCCTTTGGAAAGCACGTTGCGGAACTTGGTCTCCTCTTTCTGGCGCTTCATTTGGGGGCGCAAAAAGAAAAAGTACATCACCGCTAAAATGGCGATGAGCGGCAGAAAACCGGCGATTCCGCCTTCAGTTTGGGCTTGCAAAAACAGGTGCATTACTTCTTAGATTTTGGGGTTACGTTAGCGGTGATGGTCAGCACTTTGGTGCTCGGAACGGCGTTGGTGGTTAACGTAACCGTTTTATTTTGAAGATTTTGCTTGCCTTCGCTGTTAAAGCTCACGCGAATCACGCCCTCTTCGCCCGGAGCTACCGGTGCGTTTGGGTATTCGGGAACCGTACATCCACAGCTTCCTTGGGCCGAAGAAATAATCAGTGGCGCCTTGCCGGTATTGGTAAAGCGAAACTCCGTCTCTACCACATCACCTTCATTGATGGTGCCAAAATCATGCGATTCGGCGGCAAAGCTCAGCTGCGGAAGGTCGCCACTTTGCACCGCCTCAAGCGCCATGCGCTCCGCCTCGGGCTTAATTTGGTCGCTGGGGTTGCTGCAGGCAACCGCAGCACACGCTGCAGTAGCCACTAGAAATAAAGTAGTCGTTTTCATAGCGATAAAATTAGGCACCAATGAGTCCTCTTCCGAGCTTTTGAATTCGGCCTTCTGCCTTGAGTTCCGTAGCCAAGGCATCGAGAAGGCCGTTGACAAACGCGGCGGCCTTGGGCGACCCGTACTGCTTTGAAATCTCAATCGCTTCGTCGATGGTCACCTTGATCGGAATTTCTGGAAACGCCAGTATTTCACTTAACGCCATTTGCACCAGCGTGCGATCTACCGGCGCCATGCGGTCAAAATCCCACTGCTTCGCCTTGCTCGCCATGCGCTCCTGCCACTCGGCCTGATGGCGAAGCGTGTGCAGGAAGAGTTCTTTGGCAAAATCCGCATCGCCCTTGTCGCGGTACAGCGACACTAGCACAGGTCGGTTCTTGCGGGCGTTTTGAAGCGTTTGGACCGCCATCATCTGGGCGGCGTCTAAATCGTCGGACCAATGCATGCTCAACGATTCGTAGTGCTGGTGCAGTTCGGTGTTGTTGGCGAGGTAGTCTCGGTAAAACTGGCGGATGTGGGCAATCTGATCCTCTTGGATTTGAAGCTCAGGGCTGTTCCAGTAAAGGGTTTCCCCCCAATCGGCCCAGTAAGCAAAGAAAATGGCGCGGAGCACGTCGGCCGACTCGCCCCACAAAATGCGGTGCTGCTCCCAAGCTCTGGTGATTTCATCGTCGCTGGTCAGCTGGGCAACAAACGGAAGCGTTAGAAAATTCGCCAGCTGGGCTTCGCGCAGCCGGTTGGGGAACTGCTTACCGCGCTCAATTTCGAGGCGCTCCTCCATAAACTGGGTGAAGTGCCAAAAAATGCGGAGTTCGTAGAGGTACAGTTCATAAATACCCTTGATGCTGTCTTCGAGCCGGCGGAGTCCCAGTTGCGCGTCGCTGAGGTCGGACTGCGCATACGCATAAAGCGCTTGCATCGTTTTGATGCGGAGGTGGCGGCGGGTAAGCATAGAACGGAATTAGGCTGCAAAAATAGCCTATTCCGCGCGTTTGGGGAAGCGCGCACGCGACCAATGCACCCCGACCGTGTACATCAGCATCATGAACATGCCGTACAGCGCGTCTTCGAGCGGAATGGTTCCGAGGCGAATGCCCATATTTTCGGCGTTGTTGTACCACACAATGGGCTCCGGCAAAAACATGCCCGTGAGGATTCCGTTGACCAGGAAGAACGGAAGCAACCCTACGCCCCAACAGCGCAAGAAGGCAGCCGTCCACCACGGGCGCTTCCACAGCAGCCAGGTACAGCCCAGGGCGAGTCCGCCCGCAGCCGTCAAGGTGTACCAGCGATCTTGGTAGACCAGCGCCAAGGTGGCGCTCGCGGCAGCAATCATTTCTACCACGACAAACGCACTCCGCTTGGATTGCGTCCAAGGAACGAAGAGCTGCAGGACCTCGTAGATGAAAAACGTGGCCCACGGAACCACGATAAAAAACAGCCATTCTTCGAGCGGAAGGCCCCATAGCGAAGGCCCAACGAGGTAGTCTGAATTAAACCCCCAAACGCCCGTTGCCGTTTTAACTACATCCCAGGGTATGAACAGTGCCATCATAAATGCCGTGCCGACCAACAAATGCCGCGTTTGGCCGATGTAGCGAATTCTCGGTTCAAAGGCCCGAGTGAAGGGGCCGAAAAAGGTAAGCCCCATTAAGAGCAAGTATAGGCCTTTCATGCGCGGCGCTCGAGCTTCATTTTGCGGGCCTCGTCGCGCACCATGCTCCAGGGTACCCAAAGTAGACCAAAGTGAGCGGAACCCTCTTTGCCCAAAGTTTTGTGGTGCCACTTGTGCTTGAGGCGCACCGCCCTAAAGTAGGGGTTGTCGGTGTGCACCCACCAGCGAAAGCGCTGGTGGATAAAGATTTCGTGGACCAAGAAGTAGGTAAATCCGTAGGCGGCGATGCCGATCCCAAAGGCCGTGGACTCGGGAACGCCCCACATCATTCCGAGCATGATGCACAGCCACGAGGGCACGGCAAAAATCAAGAAAAAAGCGTCGTTCTTTTCAAAAAAACCCGGCTCCTTAGTGTGGTGGTCCGCATGGAGCGCCCACAAAGGGCCGTGCATGAGGTACCGGTGAGCCGCCCAAGCCGCCCCTTCCATCAGGACGTAGGCCAAGAAAAACATCGCGATTGCCGTCATGCTAGGGTAACGCAGGAAGCTTTATGGGGTTCACGCCTACTTTGGGATCGTAGCGGTACAGTTCGACCGCGGTGTTCGTCTGGCCGCCGTTGGGCTCAACCTTCCACGCGTAGCTTCGGCGCGGACCGGTGAAGGAACCGGGTTCGTTGGCCAGCAGCATAAGGGCCGTGTCGTAACCAAGCCACGCCCAGCGCGATCGCGATTCGCCCAATGCGGCCGAAAGGTGAGCGTCGACGGTTTCGTAGCCCGCAAACTCCAAGCGGTCCGTTTGCACCCAGACGATGGGCTGGCGCAGCAGCAAAAACGCATCAAGCGAAGGGCTGTTAACCGTGGTGCTCACCGTCCACAGTTCCGTTTGGTTGGCCGGACGCTGGCGAAGACCCTGAAGAATGCGCGCAGCACTCAGGACCTTGTCGTCAAGCAATACAAACCGCGTGGCAATCAGGTCGTCGCGGCCAACGCGCTCGGCCAGGTTAGCTGTGGGGCGTCCGTCCCAGCTCTGAATTTTGCTGGTATCTCCGCCGTTCGCGGCAAATCCTTGGTAAAACGCACGACGCTGCAGTACGCTGTTCTTGTCGCCCAAATCAAAAATTACGGTGCGCGACTGCGGTCGGGCCTTGGTGTCGCGTGCGGCCAGTCGACCTAGGGCTTCTGACTCGGTGTAGCGCGGAGGGGCCGCGGCGATGAGCTGCGGCAAGCTATCCACCGCCAAATCGCGGGAAACGGGGTTCACCACATAGGTGGTCGACGCCGCAAACTTGGCAAGGACCTCAGAGTCCTGACCTCGAAAGGGCCCCACAATGTAGCGGACCTTGCGCTCTTCGAGAAGCTCCATAAACGCTTGCGGGCTGTAGTTCTGTGCGGCACCCCCGAGCTGGCGGTCCACGACCGAACCGTTGGCTTCATCGTAGTCATAAACGTCGAGTACCACCGTTCCCGAAATTGAGGATGAATCAAGGGCCGCCTTGAACCCAGAATAAAACTCAAGGGCCATGCGCTGACCCACCTTGCCGCCCGCGGTGTCTGCCTGAACCTGAAACGGAAAAACCACTGCCCAGCGCTCGGCACTTTGGGCGTGCAATCCCCACGGGATCAGTAGGGTGGCGGACCAAACCGCAAGATGCTTTATTCCCATTCGATGGTTGCCGGTGGTTTGGAACTGATGTCGTAGACGACGCGGTTCACTCCCCGCACTTGGTTAATAATGGCATTCGAAGTTCGTGCCAAAAAGTCGTAGGGAAGGTGAACCCAGTCCGCCGTCATGCCGTCGGTCGATTGCACGGCGCGCAGGGCAACAACTTGCTCGTAGCTGCGCTCGTCGCCCATTACCCCCACGGACTTGACGGGGAGCAAGATGGCTCCGGCCTGCCACACGGAATCGTACAGGCCCGCGTCGCGGAGTCCCTGAATGAACAGGTGGTCGACTTCCTGCAAAATGGCTACTTTTTCGGCGGTCACTTCGCCCAAAATGCGAATGGCGAGGCCGGGACCCGGGAAGGGATGGCGGCCCAACAGTTCTGGTTTTAGGCCCATAGCAGCCCCGACGCGGCGCACCTCGTCTTTAAACAGGCTGCGCAGCGGTTCCACAATCTGAAGCTTCATAAAGTCGGGCAGGCCACCGACGTTGTGGTGCGACTTGATCGTCACGCTGGGACCGTTGACGCTCACCGATTCAATGACGTCGGGGTAAAT
>VGFU01000048.1 GCA_016868755.1 Bacteroidota bacterium
CGGTAGCGAAGCATCAGGCGGTTCGCTTGAAACGTTTCGAAGTTGCTCACCGAGCTCACCTCGAGCCAGCGACCTTGGGCCGCGGACCACACTTCAAAGTCGTAGGTCAGCGCAGACGTGAAGCCCATGTCGCCGCCGCACAACCGCAGCACGCGGTACGGCAGCTCCAGCGCCTGCAGCAGCTGGGCCACGTGGTTCACCATTTCGTCAAGTCGCTGATACGACTTCTCGGGATGCTCGACGCACACGATTTCGACCTTGTCAAACTGGTGCAGGCGGTTCAGTCCGCGCACGTCTTTTCCGTAGGATCCGGCCTCGCGGCGAAAGCAGGGGCTGTAGGCCGTCAGCTTGACGGGCAGCTCGGCCTCGGGCAGAATTTCGTCGCGCAGCATGTTGGTCACCGGCACTTCGGCGGTCGGTATCGCGTAGAGCTGGTCCTCGCCCACGTGGTACATCTGGCCGTCTTTATCGGGAAGCTGCCCGGTGCCGTATCCCGAAGCGGCATTCACGAAGTGCGGAGGCTGTACCTCGAGGTAGCCCGCTTGGGTATTGTAGTCCAAGAAGAACTGAATCAGGGCCCGCTGCAGCCGGGCTCCCTTGCCCGTGTAAAACGGAAATCCGGCGCCGGTTACTTTAACTCCGCGTTCAAAATCAATGAGCTTGTAGCGTTCGGTGAGGTCCCAGTGCGGAACGGCATCCGCCGCCAGCGACCATTCAGGACTCCATTCGGCGACCACTACGTTGTCATCGGCCGATTTTCCGGCCGGCACGCTCGCGTGGGGCATGTTCGGCAGGCGGAGCAGTTGCTCGCGCTCTTGACCCTCGAGCTGTTCGAGCTCCGCGGCCAGCGACTGTATCTGGCCCTTGATTTCGGTGGTGCGCGCCTTGACCGATTCGGCTTCGGCGCTGCGCCCGTCGCGCATGAGGCCACCAATTTCTTTAGCGAGGCGGTTTGCCTCGGCCTGCAGGGTTTCGGTCTCGGTTTGAATACTCCGGCGCTGCTCGTTCAAAGCGAGCAAGGCCTCCACGGCCGGCTTGGCGTCGAGGTTGCGCTTGGCCAGCGCGGCAACGACGGCCTCGGGTTGGGTGCGAAGGGTGGATAAACTAAGCATAGTGTTGAATAGGTACAAAACTACAAACCCCCTGGCGCCGAAGCTTCAGGGGGTCGGTAACTCGGGTAAAACGAAATTACGCCTCGCCGCCCTCTGCAAAGGGAACGACCGAAACGTAGCTCTTGTTTCCGGCTTTCTTTTGGAACTCCACGATTCCTTCGCTCAGGGCGAAGAGCGTGTGGTCCTTGCCAATCCCAACGTTGGTGCCGGGATTGTGTTGGGTACCGCGCTGGCGAACGATGATGGAACCGGCCGCAGCGGGTTGACCACCAAAGATTTTCACACCCAGTCGCTTCGAAGCTGACTCGCGTCCGTTCTTGGAACTACCTACACCTTTCTTGTGTGCCATGGTCTGATCAAATTATTCGGCTGCCTCAGTTTTGGCTGCCTTGGTGGTTTTCTTTTTGGGCTCTGCAGCTACCTCTTCGGCAGCTTCAACTTTTTTCGCGGCCGCTTTCTTCTTCGCGCCCGACAAGCTGATGTCGGTGATCACGATTTGGCTAAGGGCTTGGCGGTGACCGTTTTTCTTTTCGTAGCCCTTGCGGCGCTTCTTTTTAAACACGATCACTTTGTCACCTTGAAGGTGCTTGAGAAGGGTAGCTGAAACTACAGCTCCTTCGATAACGGGGGCGCCAACACTAACGGTTCCGTTGTCGTCAGCCAACAAAACGCGGTCGAATGAAATCGACTCGCCTTCTTGGCCTGCCAAGCGGTTCACGTACACGCGCTGATCTTTTTGCACTTTGTACTGCAGCCCTGCTATTTCTACAATTGCGTACATAACGAATTTTCTTAGGGGCTGCAAAGATAGGATAAAAATCGCGACTTCAAGCGCCGCGTGCTGCAAACAATTTTAAGCAGTGCATGTAAGATACCCAGTCCGCGCGGCAACTAACCCCATCGTATCTTCGACCTCCTTTACCAATTAATTGACATGAAGCACTCTTTTCTCGGACTCGCACTTGTCCTCGCCGCCGTGGCCCAGCCGCTGAGCGCGCAGATCAAGTACGAATCCTACGACCTGCCCAACGGCCTTCACGTGATCCTGCACCAAGACAACAGCAACCCGCTGGTCGCGGTTTCGGTTTTGTACCACGTGGGTTCCAAAGATGAAATTCCCACCCGTACCGGATTCGCGCACTTCTTTGAGCACCTGCTCTTCGAAGGCTCCGCCAACATCGGACGCGGAGAGTACATGCAGCTCATTCAGTCCAACGGGGGTGCCCTCAATGCCAATACGAGCAACGACCGCACGTTTTACTACGAACTGCTGCCGTCGAATCAACTTGAGCTCGGACTTTGGATGGAAGCAGAGCGCATGCTCCATGCCAAAATCGACCAGGTAGGTGTAGACACCCAGCGCGAAGTCGTCAAAGAAGAAAAGCGCCAGCGCGTCGACAACCAGCCCTACGCCAGCTTCTTGAGCGAAATGTTCAAGCGCGCCTTCAAGCAACACAACTACCGTTGGGTTCCGATTGGCTCAATGGAGGACCTGAACGCGGCCAAGCTCGACGAGTTCATGGCCTTTTACAAAAAGTACTACATCCCCAACAACGCAACCCTGTCGATTGCTGGAGACATTGATGTGGCCCAAACCAAGGCCATTATTCAAAAGTACTTTGCCGACATTCCCAAGGGTCCGGCAGTGCAGCGCCCCAGTGCCTACGAGCCGCCCCTCGGCGGTGAAATCGTAGACACCATCTACGACAACATCCAAATCCCCGCCGTCTTTGCGGGCTACCGCATGGTGAGCGAAACGCATCCTGATGCCTACGCCCTTCAAATGCTTACCACGGCGTTGAGCGACGGACCGAGTTCCCGCTTCTCCAAGCGCATGGTCGACCAAGACCAAAGCGCCCTCCAGGTTGCCGCGTTTCCGTTTGCCATGGAGCACCAAGGCGTGTTCATTGCCTTGGCCCTCGCCAACGGCGCCGCGACCACGGGAGCCCTCATGACGACCATGGAAGAAGAGATTGCTAAAATGCAGAACGAGCCCCTGAGCGATAAGGAATTCACCAAGCTGCTCAACAAGGTGGAATCGGAGTTTGTCACGCGCAATTCCAACGTCGCTGGTATCGCCGAGAACCTTGCCAACTACCACGTGTACTACGGCGATGCCAACCTGGTCAATACCGAGATCGAGCGCTACCGCCAGGTTACGCCTGCTGACATTCAGCGCGTCGCCAAGACCTACCTCAAACCTGAGAACCGCGTTGTACTTCACTACCTGCCCAAATCCGCACAATAAGCCATGAAACGCATTTTTATCGCCTTATCACTCGTGGCTACGGTAGCCGCCAGCGCCCAGCTTGACCGCAGCATCCGTCCGACCGCCGCTCCGGCGCGCACTCCGACCATTGCTCAGTACCAAAAGTTTCAACTCAAAAACGGACTGACCGTGCTTTTGGTTGAGGACCACAAACTTCCGCGACTGGGACTCACATTGACAATGGACGTGGGCGAAGTTTATGAAGGACCAAAAGCTGGTACGCTCGGGGTTCTCGGCGATTTGCTCTCTGAGGGAACTAAAACATACTCGAAAGAGGCCCTTGACGAAAAAGTTGATTTTATTGGTGCGCGCTTGGCGACGGGAGGCAGCAATGTGAACGCAGGCGGACTTAGCAAGTATGCCGAAGACCTCTTCGCACTTACGGCAGAAGTTGCTCAGCGACCTACACTGCCGCAATCTGGATTTGAAAAGATTAAGGAGCGGACCCTTTCAGGGCTAAAAAGCCAAAAGGACGACCCCGGTGCCATCCAGTCCAGCATCTTTAATGCCCGAGTGTTTGGAGCGAAGCACCCGAGCGGAGAGTTAACCACCGAAACCAGTGTGGCCCAGATAACGTTAGCGGACTGCAAGAAGGCCTACCAAACCTACTGGAAGCCCAACGTGGCAACCCTGACCATCGTCGGAGACATCGACTTGGCCCGCGCCAAGGCGCTCGCTGAAGCTCATTTTGGCGGATGGAAGGGTGCGTTCACGAAAAAGGCTACGTTTCCTGCACCAGCGGACCTCAACGGAATCAGCATTCAGATTGCCAACCGCCCGTCTAGCGTGCAGTCCAATATTCAAATCGGCAACACCATCCAGCTTCCGGTAGGGCATCCCGACCTTGAGGCCCTGCGCGTCATGAACGAAATCTTGGGTGCAGGTTCTGCGGGTCGGTTGTTCCGCAACCTTCGCGAAGACAAGGCCTACACCTACGGGGCCTACTCGTCGTTTGGAACCTCACGCTACACCAGCATCATTGAGGCGTCAGCCGAAGTGCGCAACGCGGTGACCGACAGCGCTGTGGAGCAGTTCCTGCTCGAAATCAACCGCATCCGCACAGAGTCGGTGAGCGCTGACGAACTCCGCGCCGCCAAAAACAACCTCGCTGGTGGTTTTGGTCGCTCGCTGGAGCGCCCCGAAACCGTCGCGAGCATGGCCGGAAACACGTTGATTTACAACCTTCCCGCCGACTACTACAACGGATACCTGAAGCGCCTTGAGGCCGTTACGGCGCAAGATGTGCAGCGCGTAGCCCAGAAGTACTGGAAGGCCGACAAGCTCCTCATCAGCATTGTGGGCAAGGCGGCCGACATCGCCAAGCCCCTGGAGCGCCTCGGCTACTCCGTCAGCTACGTTGACTTTGAAGGCAAGCCGGCCGAAGCTCCAAAGTTCGACGCGGTACCCGCAGGGCTCACCGCCAAGGCCGTAGTGGAGTCCGCCCTTAAGGCTATGGGCGGAATGGACCGCATCAACGCGCTGAAGTCGGTGAATTGGACGCAGGAGGCGAGCATTATGGGCATAACCATTAAGTCGGAGGTGGCCTTTGCCGCCCCCAATACCTTGGTGCAGAAGCAAACGTCTCCGATGGGGGCCAACGAAACGCGCTACGAGGGCGACAACGTTACGGTAGTCGCGAATGGCAAGGCCAAGGAGTTGAGTGCCGAAGAGAAGGCAGCCCTCATGGCAGACCGCTTTTTAATCGACGAACTGGGTTTACTCGAACGCGCGGACCTCAAGCTTCAAGCGAGCAAGGTCGACGTGAACGGCGTTCCCTGTTATGCGTTGGAAATTCCCCAGGCTAAAGGCGATCCGATTGTCAAGTTATACAGCATTGCCACCGGCCTTCGGGTGCGCGAGGCCCGCACGCAAGAAGGTCCCCAGGGCAAAGCCGTGGTCAACGTAGACTACAGCGACTACCGAGAAGTGGGCGGAATCAAGTTTCCGCACGAGTCGAAAATGCCGCTTCAGCCTGGAATGGACCTCATTTTCAAGACCACGGTACTTGACGTGAAGTAAACGGCACGATTTACCTCAAGACCAAAGCCATCCGCCCCGGGCGGGTGGCTTTTTTTATGCTTTTTTGTTGACGAGGTAAACCCCGAACACGATAGCGGCCATTCCGCCAAAGTGGTGGGCAAGGATGGTTTCACCCATACCTACGCCCCAGGCCAGGGCTACCACTGGAATTAGATAGGTGGTTGACGCAGCCATCAAAGGCGTAGTCAGGGCGATCAGCCGGTTAAAAAGCACGGTGGCGATCCCGGTCCCCACAATGCCCAAAAAGGCGAGTGCGGCAAGCGCAGGCCCAAAATGATCCATGCGTACAGTGTTCCACACCTCGGTGGCGCCCAGAATTCCGAGCGACATCGGCACCGTTAGGAGCATGACAAACAAGGTGATTCCGCGGGGCGATAAATGGCCCAGCTTTGACCCTATTGTGTTGATGCTCACCCCATAAAAGCCGGCGGCTAAAATGGCCAGCAGCAGGTACGTTGAATCGATTTCTTGACCCGGTGCCAATGCGCGCCAGGGACTAATAAGTAGCACTGCCCCAAGTAATCCCAAGGTTACGCCCCATACTTGAATTCGGCGAAGTTTCCGCCCAAAGGCCAATACCCCGACGAGCAGGGCAAATACCGGAGTCATGGCATTGGCCACGCCCACCACCCCCGAGGGAACGTGGGCTACAGCAATCGGAAAAAGTATGTAGGGAAGCGAGTTGCCCATGAGCGCCACCACCAGCAGCGGCCAAAAATC
>VGFU01000049.1 GCA_016868755.1 Bacteroidota bacterium
TGCAGGTACACCGGAGCCGAATTGACCAATGCCTGGTTGCCACGCGCCACATCGTACACCACCGTCACCGTATCGTTCAAATGAGGCAATGCCGGAATCATGCGCACCACCGGATTCACGTTTAAGGCATTGGTCACCACCAACGCAAGGGTATCTGACGTGGTCACTCCCCCCGCAACCGCTTCAATTCGAAGCGCATACAAGCCCAGCTGGGCCGGAACCGTTACGTTGAAGTTCGCCCTGCGAACCCCTTGGACCTGCTGCACCAGCGCGGTGCCGACGTACAGATTAAACGTACTCACACGAGTAGCCTCGGCCTCAAGCGCCAAACTGGAACTAGGCAATGCTTCAACCACTTCACCCTGATGGGTCCACACTACTTCCAGTGGGCTGTTGGAATTATAAACCGGATAAAAAATATCGCTCCCGTCGGCGTTGCGCCCTACTTGGGTTCCGGCGGCATTGCGGAACACAAAGGCCAATTGATTCACCGTTGCACCGGCTGCCAATCCATAAAACGACGAAATCACGTAGGTCTTTCGATGCAGCCCGTTGCCCAAAGACGTCATCTGAACATTTGAATCACTGGTGCCCCACACACCCTGTACGTTTTGCCAATTGCTCGGACCCGAACTCGCGGGTGTAATCAAGCCCGCATGCATAAAAACCGGGTTTGATGCCGCAAGTACGCCGTTGCCTTGGTTGGAGTTATAAGTGATCGTGACCGTATCACTCACATACGGAAACCTCGGCGAAACACTAAGGACTTGCGCCGTCAAACACACGTTGCAGCAAACCAATAAAAAGAAAGCCAATTGCCTCATTGGTGTAAAAACTACACTAAAGTAAAAAAATTCGGAAACTCTATGTTCTGAGGTTTATAGCGATTACCAAAAAGATTTAATAAATGATTAAAAAAAGTGAAGAAATCAATATTTATTACTTAAAATACAGTCATTTAAATTATTCATTGGTGCCGACCAAAATTCAACTTGAATGCAAAATACACTCATACTGTACCACCTATTCCACGTGTAACTGTACCACATAGTCCCGAGTTCACTTCGCCCACGACGTTGACGGTCAGGGTGCGGCTGGTAGCCAAGGTGAGGTTAAACTGGTTGCTACGAAAGTCGATGCGGCGGCTCAGCATGCCCTACCAAAGCAATTGAGCGGGAGCTGGGTGAAGGTGTTAAGAAAGGAATTATTTGGCACACACAAGGAAGTGGTAAAACGGCTTTAACTTACTTATAAGGTAAAGTATCTTACTCACTATTTCAGAGACCGAAACATCGTTCCTAAATTTTATTTTATTGTAGATAGGCTGGATTCATCCTTTTATCGGTAAACAAAATGAAGCATCGCGCCTTAGGCATCCTGACACTCAGTCTCCTTTTGATGGGGTTGAGCGCGTGTAAAAAAAAGAGCGATACCAACATCGATTCTTTTATTGAGGTGATTCCTGGCAGCAAATACCATCAAGAGAATGGTACTTGGTGGGGATATAACCAACAAAAAATCGTTCGATTCCACGATTTTGTGTTCATGGCGGTGGTGGATAATCAAAACTTGGATTTAGGTTATCCCAATGCTAGTAATCCATCAACGGTGTATATCTACCTTAAGCATGCTGAAGCGAATTGGATTAAAGGCATGGGATTCCCTACTTCGAGACCCGTTAATCTTTTAATGGACTCCGAAGGGTGTCTGCATGTATTTGTCTTTGAACCTACGGAATTGAATCCTGCAGAAAATGGATCATTAGGTAAACTAAAACATTACTGGTTTAAGGATGCTTACCTTGGAAACATACAATCCTACCAAAGCGAGACAGTGGTTGATCACCTTCCAGGGCAACCTGAAACGGTCAACATTCGAATAGGTGCCTCCATCGCTGAAAACAATGTGATGTACCTTTCTTTCGGTTTGAATCAAGATGTAAAGGTATTCTATAAGCACATTCACGAAAATTCATGGATATCAGAATATGCGGGAACCAACCTGGGCAATTCGTACTATTATCCTTTTATAACAACCAACAACCATGAACCCGTTGTCTTAGCCGTTCAGGACGATTACGTTGGACCCGGACTGCCGGCAATTTATTTCAAAACCAAGTTATTTAGTAAAGAGAATGGGGTTTGGTCCAACGAAACACTTCATGACCTGAGTGCACACCCTCTTGCTGCGACAAGAAACCGACTTGTTGACAACTGTGAACTTTTCACCGATGAACATCAAAAAGTATGGGGGATTTACCAAACGCTTTTGGACCCTGAAGTGAGCTGGAAATCTAAATTTTATCAATTTCATAGAAGCGAATCCAACGAGATTATAACCCAAGAAATCCCTTTAGAGGACGATGCGATTAACCGCATTCGAGCCGTAGAGTTCGGTGGTCAGGTCTATTATTTCTGCATCAGTTACGATCATTTTTACGTAAAAAAGGGCATCGATGGACTGCTTCGGGAAATCAATCTACCCAACTTTAAATCGGGCAACTACATCTACCTTTCAAACCCATCGAACGGAAGCAGTCGTCAAGAAAATTTCGTGGATATATTATTGCTCAACGGCTACGCTGCCGATTATCCAAATGCCACAAATTATTATGTAAGGGTCGCCAAATCAGAATTGTTAAAACTTTGATTTTGACGAGCAGTCGTATAATGCGCCCACAATCCGTGCGACTCCGATGGAGTCGCTTTTGATCGGATTCATTCGACACCTCCTGAGTCGCATAATCCACTGACGAGTTTGGTGGCTTCTTCGAAGGTGATACCGCGCAGCTGGAGCTTACCCATGCCCTCCATGGTGATGAAACCGCGGCTATCGATGGTGTAGGTGTTGTTGAAGAAGGCGGTTCCGTAGGCACTAACCCCTAGGACGTCGCCCTCGCCAAGTAAGTAGTTACCCGGGGCGGCAATGTCTTGGCTGCGCTCAAAGATTTTGAGGGTTCCGTTTCTGAAGAGCTGCTGGCCGTAGATGGTGGCGGGGCCTTTTGCCTGTCCTTAGTTCAGGATGTTGCGAATGTCGCTGTCGCTGAGGTTGTCGACTTTGATTCCGCTGAGGTCTTGGGCGGCGAGGGTGGCGCTAAGCGCGAAGGCCAAGATGTCCAAAAAACGTGAGAAACGCATGGTTTGGAGCATTTGGCGAAAAGATAGGGTTTTCCGCGGAGGCCTTAGGAAGAATGGGCAAATCCGGATATGACCGAAGGCAAATCGAGGTAAATCGTTCGGAAAAATCCGGATTTACTTTTTTAAGCCCGCGCCAATTCCACGGAAGATGGCCCTTAGCCGCTCAGCCCGCTCGGGTAAAATGCTGAGGGCGTAGATGAGGCGCAGGGCGAGGTAGCCCAGGCGCAGCAGGGCCCAACGCGGGAATTTGGGGCCGTGGCGACCAATGAGCCACAGGTTGTTGCGGAACTCGTAGTACTCGCGGTAGGGCTTGTGAAAGGCGATTCCGCGCTTGGAATGGCGGTGAAAGGTGAACAGCCAGGCGGGCAGGGGATAGATTTCGCCCAAGGCGTGGTTGAGGCGGGACTGCGGCCACTCGAAGACGCCGTAGCCCTGCGCCTGGGCGCGCAGGCAGTAGTCGTGGTCGACGCCGTCGATGAAGAGGGCCTCGTCAAAGGGGCCGACCTGCTGCCAGGTGGGCAGGTGCACGAGGGTTCCGCTCTGGATCAGCAGGCGAACGGGGCGCGGACGAACGGCGCTGCGGCCCTGGTCGAGGTAGTCGGGGCCCAAGAGCGCGGCGCGGGGCGGCAAAAGGGGAATGGCGCGCTGGAGTTCGGCAAAGCCGTCGGCAGTAAAGTGCGAGTCCTGGTCCATGGTCAGCAGCCAAGTGCATCCCTCGCGTAGGGCGCGGGCGGCGGCGGAGTTGAGGGCGGCGGCGATTCCGACGTTGTCCGTGGAGTGAATCCACTCCACCCGCGGGGTGTCGATGGGGAATTCGGCCACCGGCGAATTGGCAAAGACGTAGAGCACGTCGAGCTGCGGGGCGTAGGTAGGCAGGGCCTCGGCGAGGCGCTTGAGGTCGGGCTGGTAGAGCACGACGACGCCGGCTATGCGGGGTTTATCGGCCACGGCGCAGGTAGAGGTAGGTGCGCGCCAGCAGGTAGCACTCCACGAGTACCGCGGCGCCGGTGAGCCAGATGACTTCGTAGCGTCCGCCCAGGTAAAGCGCGGCCACGGTGAGCAGGTAGAATCCGAGGGATTCGAGCGAGAAGCGCATGACGGCATGCTCCCCGTCTTCGGCCAAGGCCCGCTGGATGACGACAATACTATTGAGGCCCACAACGACGATGTTGAGCGACAGGACCTGAAGCACCGCCTCAGCCATGCGCTCGCCCTCGGCGGGGAGGCCCGGCGACAGCAGGGGCACGATCCACGGAGCCGCCGCAAAGACCGTCAGGGTCAGGGCGCTGTTGACCGCCAAGGAATAGGGCGCAAAGCGCTGCACGACGCTGCGCGGTTCTTGGGCGCTGCTAAGGCGCGGGAATAGGCTGAGGCCCAGGATTTGCTGCGGGGCCTTGGCGAGCTGCACGACTTTTTCGGCGAGGTCGTAGTAGGCGACTTCGGCCATGCCGATGGCGCCAATGAGAACGCGGTTGGCGTTGACGTAGAGCATCCCCGAGAGGTTGGTCACAAAGAAGGGCCAGCCCTCGCGCAGGTGGCGGGCGATCTCGCGGGGGCGGGGCGCTTGGATTCCGCCCAAACGGCGAAACAGCATAACGGTCGCAACCACGGCCATAGCGAGGGCCGAGGCCATGTACGCGCTGGGGACCAGCCACGCGTCCTTGGGCAGCACGACCCACGTGAGCAGCAGCAGCGCGCCCAAGAGCTTGGCGGCGATGTTGAGGGTGGCCGAGGGCGCAACGTCTTCGACGCCCTGAAAGAACCAGACCGGGAAAAAGGCCTCGTAGACGACCACGTGCAGCGAAAAGGCAAAGACAAAGAGGTGGTCGTGGGTGAAGGGCCAAAGGGCCAGCACGCCGGCGAAGACCGCGGCGACGACCGCGAGCAGCAGGAGCTTCATCCACCACAGCTGGCTGGCTTCACGGCGCAGCAGGGCCGGGTCGTGCTTGCTGCGGCTGATGAGGCGGGTTCCGTAGATTTCGGTGGCGTAGTTCGCCCCCATCATGAAGTAGGTGGCGACGGCCTGGGCAAAGATGACAAGGCCAAAGAGGTCGGGGCCCAGCCGGTGCAGCAGCACCGGGTAGAGCGCCAGCGGGAGCAGCACGTTGACCGCCCTCAGCGCCGCCAGGGCGCCGTAGTTGCGCCAAAGGGGTTGCACCCGGTCGGTCCAGCTCATAAAAAGGGGATTCGGTAGTCGGCGGGGCAGTAGTCGAGGGCCTCGGGGGGGCGCTGGGCGATGACGGTGGCGGGAATTCCTCCCACCACAGTGAGCGGCGCGACGTCTTTGGTGACGACGGCTCCGGCGGCGACGACGGCTCCGCGGCCAATGGTGACGCCCGGCAAGATGGTGCAGCGGGTCGACAGCCAGGCGTAGTCCTCGACGTTGACGGGGCCACCAATGTTAGGGAATCCGGGCAAGCGGTAGTCGTGCTGCAGGGTGTAGATTTTGACCTCAGACGAGATGTTGACGTTCTGGCCGATGGTGAGGCCCTCGCGCCCGTCGAGCTCGCAGCGGTCGCCCACGACGGTTCCGCGTCCAATTTTGATGCGCTGGGGGCGGCGCAGGTCAAATCGCCCCATAAGCACGGCCCCGCGGTCCAACTTGAGGCCATAAAGACCCCGCAGAATGGCGTTGCGCAAGTGCATGCTCGGCAGCGACGCCGTGAGGCGCAACCCTAAGTAGTAGAGGCCGACGGCGTAGGCGCGAAGCATTAGAGGCGGTAGATGGCGTTGAGGTAGAACTGAGGCGTGAGTGAGTTCTGGCCCGGCTGCCTGAAGGCGTTGCCCGGCTGGGTGAAGTCAAACTGCCAGTTGAAGTTCCAGGTCTGCATCATTTGCACCTGGGCCTGAACGATGAATCCATA
>VGFU01000050.1 GCA_016868755.1 Bacteroidota bacterium
CGGACTTCAGGGCGGCATGCGGAACGTCGTACATCGGTTTTTTTACCGCCTCCACCACGGGCGGAACGGGAAGGGCTTGAGGTTTCGGGCTGCGGCACGCGACGGTGCTCGCCAGGGCCAAAGTAACGATCAGTAGCTTCTTCATCGGCGGGGTAGTTGTTCCATCTTGCGCGTCAATTCGCTTGAGGCGTTGCCCAAAAACTGCGCCTGCTGGTAGTAGCGCAGCGCCTCGGCATGCGATCCCAGGGCGGCGTGGATGTCCCCGGCGCGCTCCACGACCACGGCAGACTGCAGTCCGCCCAGGTCCAAGGCCTTTTGAATGGCGCCTTTGGCCTTCGGAAGCTTGCGCTGCGCCGCATACACGGCCGCGAGGGTATCCCAAAAATTGATTTCGTCGGGGGCCAAGGCCACCGCCTGCTCGGCCATTTCGGCCGCCCTGCGCAGATTCATGCGCCGAATGCCCAAAAAGTAGGCGTAGTTGTTGAGCGCCGTCGGATTGGTCGCGTTCAGCCGCACTGCCTCGTCAAAGTGCGCCTGGAATTCGGTCAAGCGTCCCAAGCGGTAGCACACCTCGCCGAGGTACATCAAGTACTGTTCGCGAACCGTGGGGTCGTCGCCAAAGCGCTTCAGGCCCTCGCTCAGCACGCCGTAGGCGGCGTGGTGCTGGGCATTCCGGTTGAGGGCTACGCCATAAAAGAGCGGACCAAACGGGTGGTCTGGGTGCGCCGATTGGGCTGCGAGGGCGTCGTATAGCAGGAGTTCCGCGTCGCCGCGGTCAAGGTCGAGCTGCAGCAGCTGCTGGTGGACCGGCCACGGACCTCCGTCGGGGAGGGTGATGCAGCGGCGCCACGACTCGTCGGCCGTTTTGACGTCGTCAAGCCATCGAGCGATGTCGCCCCGCAGCGCCCAAAACGCCGGATTTGCTGAGTCTTGGCGAAGGAGGCCTTCGGTCCAGCGCACCGCCAGGGTGGCAAAGCCCTGATCGCGCGGGTCCTCGTTGAGCAACTGCGAGACGTAGGCCACTTTGGCACGTTCCACCACCCCGGGATCGGACCAAATAAGGGCAGACTCCGCCAGCGCGTCGTTCCAACGGCCTGTGGCCGCTGCCCACCGCACGAACTGCCACTTGAGCTCGGTGACCTGCGGAAAAAGCGCCTTGGCCGCTCGAAATGCCATGTAGGCCTCCTCGTGGGCACCCAAATCGGCCAGGGTTTGGGCATAGAGCGTGGCGCCTTGGGGGTCGTTGGGCTCGTTCGCCACATAGTGTCTCACCACTTGGAGGGCCGAATCGCCCTCAAATAGGTTCAAGAGCGCGTTGCGCCGCGAAGACGCGCTTCGTAAGCTCGACCCTTCTACCTGCTCGGCGTAGCGCACAAAGTCTAGTGTGCTCACGTAGTCTTTCAGGCCGTAGGACCACTCCGCCGCGGCCCAAAAGCCTCGGGAATCGCGGTACCCGAGCTCCCGAAGCTGGTGCTGGCAACGGGCAAACGAGCTGTAGTCCTGGCGGTAGTAACTCACCTGAGCCCAAAGTTCCCATGTGGGCAGGTTGCTTGGCCTTTTTTGGGCGTTCGAGGCCAGTTCGCGGTGGGCCTTAGCCAGCAAGCGCTGGGTTTTGGCGGGGCTCTTTTCTTGGAGCCGGGAAACAAGCTGCGCGGCGCGCGGCTCCGCCATTTGGGTTGGGGCCTGCGCCCCAGCACTCCCGGCGGCGGCAAGGACCGCGGCGGCTAAACGGAGTGCGCGGACGATCATGCGCCTTCGAGTCGGGAGTAATCGCCCAAGCTCAGCGACACAAACTGCCCGTCGAGCACGGCGTGGCGGCCAATCATCGAGTTGCGCAGGTTGAGGTTCACAAGCTGGCTGTCTTCGCCGACGATGCAATCGACCAGCGTCGAATTCGTAACCGTGGTACGCGCTCCAATGCTCACGTGAGGGCCAACGCTAGAGTTCACGATCCGCGCGCCTGCCCCAATGAAGCAGGGCGGAACCACCGTGGCATTCACTAGCTCGGCCTCGGGCGAAACCAGCTGTTCTTCGTGCTGCACGAACTGCAGAATGCGTCCGTTGGTTTCGACCGTCACGTCTTTATTGCCACAGTCCATCCAGGCGTCGACGGTTCCGGGCACAAAGCGCAGGCCGTCGTTTTTCATGTTTTCGAGGGCGTGGGTAAGCTGGTATTCGCCACCGGTCTTGATGTCGTAGTCAATGAGGTGCTGAAGCTCGCGGCGCAGGCGGGCTCCGTCCTTGAAGTAGTAGATGCCAATAATGGCGAGGTCGCTGACGAATTCTTGGGGCTTCTCGACAAATTCAACGATGCGGCCGTCTTCGCCCAACTGCACGACGCCAAAAGCGCGCGGGTCCTCAACTCGGTTAACCCAAATCACGCCGTCGGCACTCCCGTCGAGCTTGAAGTCGGCGCGAAAGAGCGTGTCGGCAAAGGCCACCACGACCGGGCCCTCGAGGTGCTCGGCGGCACACAGCACGGCGTGGGCGGTGCCCAAGGGCTTGTCTTGGTAGTGAATACTTCCGGTGGCGCCTTGGCCCGTTGCCACGTCGAGCAGCATGCGCTCGACCTCGTCGCCAAACTCACCAACGACGTAAGCGATTTGCTTGAGGTCGTCGCCGACAATTCCCGAAATGTCTTCGACGAGGCGCTGCACGATGGGCTTGCCGGCCACGGGAAGCAGCGGCTTGGCCGTCGTGAGGGTGTGCGGACGCAGGCGCGATCCGCGGCCTGCCATGGGAATAATAACGTTCATCGTTCGGGTTGCGGAATGGTTTGGTTGCGCAAAAATAGGGCCTTAACCCCGCCCGCTGTGGCCAAATCCGCCCTCGCCACGCTCGGTGGCGTCCAATTCCGCTACGCGGAGCCAATCGGCGCGTTCGTAGCGCGCAACAATCAGCTGAGCGATGCGCTCGCCGGGGGTGATTTCAAACGCTTCGGAACCGTGGTTCACCAAAATCACTCCGACCGGTCCGCGGTAGTCGGCGTCGATGGTTCCGGGGCTGTTGAGCACGGTGACGCCGTGCTTGAGCGCCAGTCCGGACCTCGGCCGAACCTGAGCCTCCCAGCCGTCAGGCAGGGCTATTCGCAACCCGGTCGGAACCAGTCGGCGTTCGCCCGGCTGCAGCACGACCGCTTCAGGCAGGTGCGCACGCAGATCGAGTCCGGCGGAATGCGGGGTGGCGTATTCGGGAAGGGGGTACGGAGATTCGTTGATGACGCGGATCATGGATGGATGAGCTTAAGACGTTAGGCGCTTCAAAAGGGCGCGTTCGCTGCGCAGGACCACCGCCAGCATAAGCCCCACAGACGCCGCAGCAGGCCAGCCGGGTTGGTGGAACGCGGTTCCGCCCAAAACCAAGGCGGCCAAGGTGTACAGGCCCAAGCGGCCCCAGTCGTAGGGAACAGGATGAAATTTTTGGCCCAAAACCAGCGAAAGCACCAGCATCCCCCCGTAGCTAAGCAAGGTGGCGTAGGCGGCACCCATGATTCCGAGCGGGGGAATCCAAGCGATGTTCCCCGCGGCGGTAAGGGCAAAGCCAAAGAGCGTGATCCACAAGCCCATGAGCGTGCGGTCGCTGAGTTTGTACCACATCGAAACCTGCGTTGACAGCGACAGCAGGTAGTTGGCAAAAAGCAGTACGGGCAAGAGCAGCAGGTCGTTCCAGTACTTGTCGGCGATGAAGTGCTTGAGCCAGGGCAGCCCCGCCATAACCGCGACGACGCCCAGGGCCAGCAGGGCCGCAAAGAGCCGCGTGGCCATCGCTAGCTGGCTGAGGTCGCGTTGAGCGTTTTTAAAGAAGTAGGGTTCGGCCGCAAAGCGAAACGCCTGGTTAAATAAGATTAAGAAGATGCTGAGTTTGTAAACGGCGGAATAGGCTCCGACGCCTTCGATCGCCGTGCCCTCGGGCAGCAAGGCCTCAAGAAAAAAGCGGTCTGCCATTTCGTTGGCCACCCCCGGCAAGCCCGCGAGCAGCAGCGGGAATCCATACAGCAGCAGGGTGCGCGCGGTGGCGGCGTCAAATCGGCCCGGGCGAATTTCGAGCCACTGGGGCGCGAGCATCAGCATCATGAGGCCGCTCGCCGCCAAGTTGGCGATGAGCACCCAACCCACCTGAAGCTGCGGCCATCCCTCGATCGCAGCGGGAAGCACGGCAAAAAAGGCGTAGTTCAGAATGAGGTTGAGGGCAATCTGTGCCGTTTTAATCGTGACGAAGCGTTTGGCGCGCTGCTGGGCGCGAAGGCGGGCAAACGGAACCGCGGCGAGCACGTCCATGGCGATGATGAGTCCGGTCCAGAGGACGTATTCGGGGTGGTCGGCAAGGTTGAAGAAGTCAGCCGATGTCTTAAACGTGAAGGCCAACGCCGCCACAAAAAGTCCCGTCGTAGCGAGCAGCATGGTCATCGCGGTCGAGTAGACGCGGTCGGGGTCCGCCCCTTCGCGCTGGCTTTGGCGGAAGAACGCCGTTTCCATTCCGTAGGTAAGCACGACCATCGCAAAGGCCACCGCCACGTAAAGCAGGCTGTTGATTCCGTATTCCGCCTTGGTCAGCGCCGCCGTGAGAAGTGGCGTCAGTAAAAAATTGAGCAGGCGCGCAAGGATGCTGCTCAGGCCATACAAGGCCGCGTCCCCAAAGAGCTTTTTGACGCCCGACATGGGTCTAAAGGTAGGCCGTCTGCTGCGCTCGGTTTCGGTGCAGAAAAAAAATTCTTATTGTGGTTTGTACACTAAGTCGTTTTTATTACTATGTTTGCAAAGAATTCCCTCATATGGGGCGGATTCATCAAGGGTTGTGAGACGCCGCTGTAAAAAGCGGCGTTTTTCATTTCTACCAAGTCCGTTTGGGCTCAGGGTGCTGACGGCCCGAACTTTGGCCGCAATGAAGGCCCCTCTCGATTCCTACTTCGATGCGTTTTTAAGCCCTTTTTCTTTGGCGGAACGCTACGCGCAGCTGGCTCCCTCGCTGCACCGCACGCCCGTGCTGCATTCCACGAGCCTCGATACCTGGGCCGGAGCCGAAGTGCACTTTAAGTGCGAAAACTTTCAAAAGTCCGGAGCCTTTAAAATGCGCGGCGTGACCAATGCTTTGCTCGAGTTGGCGGCGCAGGGGCTTCCGGCTGGCGGAGTCTGCACCCATTCCTCGGGCAACCATGGGCAAGCGCTGGCCTGGGCTTCAGCAGCACTTGGCATTCCCTGCACCGTGGTGATGCCGAGCAACGCGCCGCAGTTCAAAAAAGACGCCGTGCGCACCGCGGGCGGACGCATCGTCGAGTGCACCCCCACGTTGGCCGCCCGCATCGAGGCTGTCGCCGAGGCGGTCGCGTCCACGGGCGCGGTCGAAATTCACCCTTCGAACCAGGCGCCCGTTATTTTGGGTCAGGGTTCGGCGGCCTGGGAACTGCTCGAGGACTGTGCGGCCCGCGGCATTGCGCTTGACTGGGTGGGGGTTCCGGTGGGTGGTGGCGGACTTTTGGCCGGAACCGGCTTTGCCGTCGCCCGTTGGAACGAGCTGCACGGTACTTCGGTTCGGGTGTTCGCCGGCGAGCCCACGGGGGCCGACGACGCCGCCCGCAGCCTTGCATCCGGGCAAATTGAGCACAACGCCAATCCAGAAACGGTTTGCGACGGAATGCGCACGGAACTTGGGGACGTGAATTTTCCGGTGATTCAAGCGACGGTCGCCGCGATTCACACGGTCGAGGATTCCGAAATTTTAACCGCGCAGCGCCTCATCGCCGACCGCCTGAAAATTATCGTCGAAACCAACTGCGCGCCGCCGCTTGC
>VGFU01000051.1 GCA_016868755.1 Bacteroidota bacterium
GGGTTTAGTGCGCCCAGCAGGATTTGAACCTGCGACCAAGGGATTATGAGTCCCCTGCTCTAACCGCTGAGCTATGGGCGCTAAAGGGGAGCAAAAATAGGGTTAGATATAAAAAAACCGCCCAGTAATACTGAGCGGTTTCTACACAAGTAAACCCTTATCGGACCTTTTTGGGTTTTGTCGGTATAACCTTGGTTTCCTGAGCAGGAAGTTGCTCCTCAGACTTAACAGCTGATTGTGCAGCCTCCATTGGCACCCCCCCTTGAACTTCAACGTTGAACTGTACACTCTGGGCAATTATTTCATTCAAGCGCTCTTGTAATGGACTTTCTGTGCGAAAGTTTGTATACTTCCCCGCATAACCTTGAACCTCAGCCCCGTAAACATAAAATATTAAATAGTTCTTCTTGTAAACATTATAGGTAGGGTGAACCAAGACATCTGCTTCAGAATTTTGTAATGCATCATAAGCTGCAGCACTCTTGACCTTACCCTCAGCATCCCCAGTTGCGATTCGCTCAAAAAGTTTAAAAGGATTTAATAAACTGAATAATCCTTCTCTCGTGATGGCACTTGATGAGTAGTTAATTCCATCAGCATATCGATTGTCCCCTCGCAAACGGAAAAAAAGTAAGTAGGCTGATTCACTTTCACCTTTTAATTTAACTGATTCATCCACAACAATATCAGCTACTATCGGATCTAGTTGAACATTACGACTTTGAACTGTTGAGGACTGATATCCGGAAGAAAAAGAGGCACAGCTTGTCAAAAGGGTTGCCAGTGAAACACCAGCAAATAACATATTTTTCATAACTTGATTTTAGGTGATTTTATGGCATAAGCCAATGGAATTTAGGTAATTCCAGCTTTATAACCAAAAAGCGACAAGTGTCAGCGAATCAATTCGAGTCCGCCATAGGCCAGCGCCAGCCAGGCCAAGCCCTTGAGCAGGAAGAACGAAAAAAGTCCGATTGCCACCGGCCATCCGGCCTGGCGAATCAAGCCCGCCCAGCCGTCGCGCTTGAGGATCATACGGTATTCACGCAGCCATTTCACGCAGCAAAAATAGCGGCACGTTAAACTCATTTATACCCTAAAAGAAAAAATAGATAACCCAAAAATTGCTCCTAAATTCTCAACAAAATCAGGCCAAATCGTACTTTTGTGATTCAATTGTATGAGCCCAAATAGCCCAATCCGATACCAAAGCCTGTACGAAGGCATTGAATGGCTCCGCCTCGAGGGGCGTGCCAGCGAGACCCCGAGTACCTTGATTTTGGAACGGGAGCATGTGCACCTGTTCTTTAGCCTCGACGGCGAAACCTCGTTTCAGTTTGGGCCGATGTACATGCGTCCGCTGCCGGCGGGCCAAAGCTTCTTTATTTACAACCCCAAAGACGAACTGCGCGCGGGGATTAGCCTGCCGCACGGCAAGCGACTGATCGCGGTGAAGCTGCGGTTTGACCGCCTTCACCGGCTGTTCATGCCGGACGGCGAGGCCAGCGAAGAAATCCCGTTTTTGGGCCGCACGGACCTGCAGCGGCCGATCTACGACCAGCGTGCCGTCGATGCCGGGCAGCGGGTGATTCTCGACGCCTTGTGGTCTAAAAAGCTCAGCAGCAACGCGTTGCGGGTTGCGCAGCTGGGGTACGTGCTTGAACTGCTCGGGCACTACTTTCACAGCAGCGAGCCCGACACGGCGGTGTGTCCGTTTTTGAAAGACGAAGACAACCTCAAGCGCATTCACGACGCCAAAGCGGTGATCCTGGACCAGTGGCAGAGTCCGCCCACCATCAAGCAGTTAGCCGATTTAGTTGGCTTAAACGAGTACCGACTCAAGGCGGGATTCAAAGAAGTTTATGGCAACACCGTGTACGGGTACGTGATGGACACGCGGCTGAACCACGCCCGTCGCATGCTCGACCAGGGACGCCTGAGCGTGAATGAAGTCGCGTTTGAAATCGGGTACCACAACCCAAGTCACTTTATCGCGGCATTTAAGCGAAAGTTTGGGGTCACCCCCAAGAAGTACACTAAAGTCGACGCGGTTTAGGTCGAACTTTGGGCCCATGCGCCGCTTAAAAACTTCTGAGCTTGCCACGCATTCCGGGACGTGGATTGTATTTGATTTCGGAAACGTTTTAATCGAGATCGACCCTTCGCGGAGCGTGGAGGCGTTTTGGGCCTTGGGCGCGCCCGCAGGGCTCAACCTCGACGCGGACTTTTTTCACGAGGTAGAAACGGGGGCGCGCTCGGCCGACGATTTTCGCGATGCCCTTCGCAGCCAACTGAAGTGGGCAGCCAGCCGGTCAAGCCTGGATGCCGCATGGAACGCGCTGCTGCTCGAGGTGCCTTCGCGCACGCTGGCCAAGCTGCACCGGCTGCGCGCTCAAGGGTACCGACTTGCCCTTTTGAGCAACACCAACCCCATTCATATTGACGAGGTGCGTCGCCGAATGGGTCTGCACGGTTATGCGGCGTTTGCGCGCTGCTTTGATCGGGTTTTTTATTCGTTTGACCTGGGGCTGCGCAAGCCCGATCCGGCAATTTATGCCGCGGTGGACCGCGAACTCGGCATTACCGCGCCCAACGAAGTGCTTTTTGTGGACGACAACGCCGCCAACGTTGCTTCGGCTGCCGCCTACGGTTGGCGGACGCTGCATTTTGTTTAGGCGCTAGGCGTCTTGGCAGAGCTCGATCAGGGTTCCGCCCGTGGATTTGGGGTGCAGAAACGCGATGATTTTGCCGTCGGCTCCCGGTTTGGGATGGCGGTGAATTAGGGCGATTCCGGCCGCGTCGAGGCGGTCCAGCTCCGCCTGCAGGTCGGCCACGGCATAGGCGACGTGGTGCAGGCCTTCGCCCCGCTTCTCGACGAAGGTGGCAATCGGCGAATCCGGGCGGGTGGCGGCCAGAAGTTCAATTTTGTTGCCTCCGACCGCAAAAAACGACGTCATTACGCCTTCAGAAGCTACCTCTTCGCGCTTGTACGGCCCCACTCCGAGCAGGTCCGTGTACCGAATTTCGGCGGCGGCGAGGTCGCGCACGGCAATGCCGAGGTGCTCGATTCCGAGCCAGTGGGGAGAGGGAATCATTGCCCTAAAATTAGCGGTACTTTTGCGGGTATGGAATCCATTCGCCAAAAACGCATCAATTCGCTGCTTCAGCACGACCTAGCCGAGGTGTTTCGCGCCTTGGCGGCGGCGGAATTCCCCGGAACCCTGATTACGGTGAGCAAGATTCGGGTGACCCCAGACCTGGGGCTGGCGCGGGTGTACCTGAGCTTTTTTCCGATCGACCGCACCGAGCGGGCAATGGAGTTCATTCAGGAGCACGCTCCGCGCATCAAAAACGAGCTGGCCGGACGGGTGCGCCACCAGCTGCGCGTGATTCCCAACCTTCAGTACTTCGCCGACGACTCGATGGAGTACGAGGCCAACATTGAACGCCTTCTGCGCGAGGGCGGCGAAAATCCGATCAAGTAATGCGCGCGAGCGGACCGCAGTTGGGCTGGCGCCTGCTTCGCGGCCGCAAGCTCACGCAGTGGGTTGCCTGGCTGGCGGCTCTGGGCGTCGCTGTGGGAACTGCCGCGATGCTCGTGGTGCTGGCCGGCTTCAACGGGCTCGAGGGCATGGTCCGCGAGGCCTACCAAGGAATGCACGCGCCCTACACCCTTTCGCCGCGCAGCGGGCAGCATGCGCCGATTGACGTGGAGGCGCTCCGCTCGCTTCCCCAGGTGGCGGGCGTGGCCACCGCGGTTAGCCAAAAAGCCCTGGTGCGCACCGACGAGCGCGAACTTCTGGTCGAACTCTGGGGCGTGGATTCGGCCTTTGCGGCCTGGAGTGCATGGTCCGCCAAGATGGTCCGCGGCGACGGCGACACGGTCGAGCAGCTCGACGGCCTGTACGTCGGGACCGGGGTGGCCGAGCAGCTCCTCGTTTCGTTTGACCTCGGGCCCGATCCGGTGGAGCTGCTTTGGCCCCAGCAGGGACTCGACGACGTGCAGCGGCAGCTGTCGAGCGTGCGCGGAACCTTTGCCGTGCACCCTCAAATCGATTATTCGTTTGGGCTGATGCCCGCCGACGACCTGCGCGTGCTGCGCCCCCTGGCCGATTCGGGCTCCTGGTCCTATGTGCTGGTGTGGCCGCGCCCCGACGACGCTGGCGAAGATCTGCGGAACGCTCTAGAGCAGGCTGCCCCTGGCTGGCTCGCTGAGCGCCCCGAAGAGCGCGAAAAAGCGATGTTTCAAGTACTGCGCAGCGAAGGCCTGGCCACCGCCGCCATTTTGGGCTTCATCGTGCTGCTCGCGTCGCTCGGGCTCTATGCGGCCTCGAGCCTGATCATTCTCGAAAAGCAAGGGCAGCGCGCCATGCTAGCGGCCCTCGGAATGCCCGCGGACCGAATTCGCCGCGCGTTCACCTGGAGCGGAATTTGGCTCAGCCTCCTTGGTGCGGCCGGCGGACTTCTTTTGGGCGGAACCGTAGTCGGCGCCCAAGCCCAGTGGGGGCTGCTCAAGCTTGGCGATGGCTACGTCGTCGACGCTTACCCCGTGCGCTGGGCGCTGGGGCAGTCGGTAGCCGTTCTGGGGTTGGTGGTAACGCTCGGGGCGCTGCTCTCGTGGCTTGCGGCACGTCAAGCCAGCTCAGACACGAAGCTGTTGCGCAGCGCATAGTCGCCGCGGATCTCGTCAAAGGTCGCGCGCAGCGTCTCCAACGAATCGGAGGTCACGAGGGTCTGGCGCAGCTCCTTGAAGTTCGGGAAGTTGCGAAAGTAGTTGCCGTAGTGCCGGCGCATTTCGGCGATGGCCAGCTTCTCGCCCTTCCACTCGACCGACAGCTCCAAATGCCGCTGGGCTGCGTTGGCCCGCTCGCTCAAGGTCGGCGGAGCTAGGTGTGCTCCGGTGGCCATGAAGTGCTTGATTTCGTTGAAAATCCAAGGGTAACCGATGGTTGCCCGCCCGATCATTACGCCATCGACGCCGTATCGGTCGCGCATCGCGATCGCCTTTTCGGGGCTGTCCACGTCACCGTTGCCAAACACCGGAATGTGCATGCGGGGATTGTTCTTAATCGCTCCGATCAGCGTCCAGTCAGCCTCGCCCTTGTACATCTGGCTGCGCGTGCGGCCGTGGATGCTGATAGCCTTGATGCCGATGTCTTGCAGGCGTTCAGCGACTTCGACCACGTTTTTGGTGCTGTCGTCCCATCCAAGGCGCGTTTTAACGGTTACCGGCTTGTCTACGGCGTCTACAATGGCCTTGGTAAGGCGGACCATCTTGGGGATGTCTTGCAGCATGCTCGCTCCCGCGCCCTTGCACACGACCTTTTTCACCGGACATCCGTAGTTGATGTCAATGAGGTTGGGGTTGGCCTCGGCACAGATTTCGGCCGCCTCAGTCATGCTTTCGAGTTCCGATCCAAAAATTTGGATGCCAATTGGGCGTTCGTACTCAAAAATGTCGAGCTTGGCGCGCGACTTGGCGGCGTCGCGAATTAGGCCTTCGCTCGAAATGAATTCGGTGTACATCAGGTCGGCCCCGTTCTCCTTGCACAGCGCGCGAAAGGGCGGATCGCTCACGTCTTCCATCGGCGCAAGCAGCAGCGGAAAATCTGGGAGTTCGATATCAGCAATGCGGACCACAGCACAAAGGTACTTACCGGCGGCGCAGTGCGACCCACAAGGCCGCCGCCGCTAGGGTTCCGGCCGCAGCCGCCCACGAAAGGGGTTCAGCACTGAA
>VGFU01000052.1 GCA_016868755.1 Bacteroidota bacterium
CTGCGTCGGTTGACGACTTCCTCCACGCCCTGCCCAAGCCCCAAATGCGGGCAGATAGCCTGGTGCTCGACGCGCTGATGCGCAAGGTTACGGGCTACGAGCCGACCTTGTGGAGCGGCATTGTGGGGTACGGCCGGTTTAACTACCACTACCCTACGGGCCGCAAAGGCGCTTGGTTCGGACTCGGTTTTGCGCCGCGCGCCAAAGCCCTCAGCCTTTACCTCAGCCTGGGCGGGGGCGAGGAAGCGTTTTTGCCCTGGCTTTCGCGCCTGGGTGCACACAAAATGGGTGCCGGCTGCCTGTACCTTACCAAGCTGTCGGACATCGACTTAGCCGTGCTTGAAGAACTCCTGGTTGTGGCCTTGGCACAAAACCGGCAAAACCCGGTACTCACCGAAGTGTTGGAATAGCCCATCTTTTCGTTAGTTTGGCCGAATGGATCGCAGTTCTCAAGTACTTTTTCTCGAACACGCGCGAACGCGTCTGCCGCAGCGCATCCAATGGGCCGAAGAGCTCGCCGAGCTACTCAATATTGGCATTGATTCGGCCTACCGCCGCATCCGCGGCGAAACGGCATTGACGTTTAACGAAGCCGTGGTGGTTTCGCGCAAGTACGACATTTCGCTCGACTACTTATTTAAGGAGGGCAACGAGCGCGTCGAGTTCGACGCCGGCAAACCCATTCGAAGCCTTAGCGATTATGCGGAATACACGCGGCGCGTGGTGGACCGGATGCTCGACCTCGAAAAGCAGCGCGAAGACCTGCACATGTACTATGCGGCCATGGATTTTCCGCTGTTTTACATTTACCAACTGCCTGAAATGGCGCGCATGAAGACCTACTACTGGGCGCGCACCATCATTGGGATTCCTGAATTCCAAGGTCTGACGCTGGACGACTTTCAGCTTCCGCCTGAGCGGGAAGCGGCCCGCCAAGTAGTCTGCCAGGCCTACGCCGGGATTCCGGGAACTGAAATCTGGACACCGATGTGCTACTACGGCACCCTTAAGCAAATTCAGTTTCTGTGGGACACCGGACTTATCAAGTCGCGCGATGTGGCCCTCGGACTTCTTGACGAGCTGGACACCCTTACCGATCGCCTTTGGGCACAGGCAGAGGCCGGACGCAAGTGGGTTCCCGCCAAAAATGCGGCAGTTGGTGCCCCGTTCCGCTTGTTTTTAAGTGAGCTATCGCTCGGAAACAACGGTGTGGTACTCGAGCATCCCTCAGGACCCCGCACCTTTTTGAGCTACAACACGTTCAACTTTATCGAAACGAGCCAGCCAGCGTTTGCCGAAACGACCATGGCCTGGATTCGCCAGGTCTGCTCGCGCTCCACCGATATGTCGTCGGTAGCCAAGGCCGAGCGGGACCGCTACGTGGCCAAGCTCAAGCGCCAAGTCGAGTCGATTCGCCAGTACGTGGTCAACGACCAAGAAACCCTGCTCTAAGCATTTGCTTCGCGGCGCACCTCAGCGCATAAAAAAACCCGCCAGTGGCGGGTTTTCTATTTAGGGTCGCACGCTGCTTAGGCGTGGTGCGGGCACTTCGCGCCCTCGGCTTCGCAAGCCTTAGTGCAGCTGAGGGCCGCGGCGTCGCCTTCGGCGGGAACGGCTTCAGTGACCTCAGCGGGAGCCTCTTGGTGCATTGGGCAGCTACCGTTCGACATGTACTCGGGCGTGCACACATGCGCAGCCTCCTCGGTTGCTGGGGCGCTGTGGTCGGCGTGTCCGGCGCCGTCGATGGCGATGAACGGCGCAATCACGAGGGCAACAATCGACGTAAGCTTGATCAGGATGTTCATCGACGGACCTGAAGTATCCTTGAAGGGATCACCCACGGTGTCACCGGTAACGGCAGCCTTGTGCGGCTCGCTACCCTTCTTGAAGGGCTCGCCGTCAATTACTACTCCTTTTTCGAAGCTCTTCTTGGCGTTGTCCCACGCGCCGCCGGCGTTGTTTTGGAACATGCCCATAAGGACGCCGCTGACCGTGATGCCCGCGAGCAAACCGCCTAGGGCTTCGGGGCCCATGGTGAATCCAACGAGAACCGGAGCGATCAACGCCAAGGCGCCGGGGGCGACCATTTCTTTAATAGAAGCTTGGGTCGAAATCTCGACGCACTTCTCGTACTCGGGCTTGCCAGTGCCTTCCATGATTCCGGGAATCTCGCGGAACTGACGGCGAACTTCGCGCACCATTTCCATGGCAGCCTTACCCACCGCGCTGATGGCGAGGGAGCTGAAGAAGAACGGAATCATCGCTCCAACAAAGAGCATAGCCAACACATCGGCCTTGTAGATGTCGATGCCGTCGATGCCAGCCAGTCCTACGTAGGCAGCGAAGAGCGCCAGGGCAGTCAAGGCCGCAGAGGCGATGGCGAATCCCTTACCCGTAGCAGCTGTCGTGTTGCCTACCGCATCGAGGTTGTCGGTGCGCTCGCGAACCTCGCTGGGGAGGTGGTTCATCTCGGCGATTCCGCCCGCGTTGTCGGCAATCGGACCGAAGGCGTCAATGGCGAGCTGCATCGCGGTCGTGGCCATCATACCGGCGGCAGCGATGGCCACCCCGTACAAGCCCGCAAGGGCGAACGAACCGTAGATACCCGCAGCCAAAATGATGATCGGTAGCACGGTTGACTCCATGCCCACGGCGAGGCCGCCGATAACGTTGGTTCCGTGGCCCGTGCCCGACTTCTGAACGATGCTGTCGACCGGACGGCGTCCCATTGACGTGTAGTACTCGGTAACGATGCTCATCAAGGTTCCGACCACGAGGCCGAGAATGATGCTCCAAAACACGTTCATGCTGGTGATGACCAATTCCGAACCGTGGCGGGCAAACGTCATGGTCTCCGGAAGCATGTAGTCAATCACGAAGTACGACGAAACCGCAGTCAAGACCATCGAGCTCCAGTTGCCCAAGTTGAGGGCGTTCATGACGCTGCTGTCTTCGCCTTTAATGCGCACGAAGAAGGTGCCGATGATCGAGAAGATGATTCCGAGGCCGGCAATCACCATCGGGAGCAGGATCGGAGCCATTCCGTTGAAGTTGTCTTGGCTCACGACTTCGCGTCCGAGGACCATCGTAGCGAGCATGGTGGCCACGTACGAACCGAAGAGGTCGGCACCCATACCAGCAACGTCACCCACGTTGTCGCCTACGTTGTCGGCGATGGTGGCGGGGTTGCGGGGGTCGTCTTCAGGAATACCTGCTTCAACTTTACCTACCAGGTCGGCACCGACGTCGGCAGCCTTCGTGTAGATACCACCACCTACGCGGGCGAAGAGGGCGATTGATTCCGCGCCAAGGGAGAAGCCGGCAAGGACCTCAAGGGCTTGGGCGACGTTTTCGTACATGCCGGTAAAGACGATGTAGAGGGTTCCGAGGCCGAGGACCGCAAGGCCAGCAACGCCGAGGCCCATGACGGTTCCGCCCGTGAACGATACTTTGAGGGCTTGTGCCAGCGAGGTGCGGGCCGCTTGGGTGGTGCGCACGTTGGCTTTGGTGGCGATGTTCATGCCGATCCATCCCGCAAACGCGCTGAACACGGCACCGATGACGAAGGCAACCGCGATCACCCAGTCGGTGTGGGCGGCCACGGCCTCGAGTTCCGCGGACCACGCAAGCAAGGCGGCAGCGATTACGACAAAAACGCCCAGAACTTTCCATTCCGCACGCAAAAAGGCTTGCGAACCGCGCGCAATGTAGCCTGCCAATTCCACCATGTTGGCGTCGCCTGAATCTTGCTTTCCGACCCAAATGGCTTTAAAAATCATTACGACCAGACCGACGAGGCCAAGGACGGGAACGAGGTACTGAATTTCCATATTATTCTTGCGTTAGGTGGTTTGGTTTAGGATTTTAGGTAAAAATTTCAGGGCCGCGAATATAGCGCAAACCAGGAAACTAGTAACTAGTAGCTGGTTACTTGTTTACATACATCACCTCGCGGACTGCCTTGATGACGCGGGCCGGGTTGGGCAAGAAGGCCTCCATCAGCGTCGGCGCGTAGGCGGCCGGTGTATCGGCCGTCGTAATGCGGATCACCGGCGCGTCGAGGTAGTCGAACGCGCGCTTTTGAACCATGTAGCTGATCTCGGTACTGATGCTTCCAAGCGGCCATGCCTCTTCGACGCACACCAGGCGGTTGGTCTTTTTCACGGATTCAATTACCGTATCGTAGTCAATCGGACGAACCGTGCGCAGGTCGATAACCTCGCAGCTGATTCCCTCTTTAGCGAGCTCCTCGGCGGCGGCCAGCGCCACCTTCATGATTTTGCCAAACGAAACAATCGTTACGTCGGTTCCGGGGCGCTTGATGTCGGCCACGCCGATGGGCAGCACGTACTCGCCTTCGGGCACCTCGCCCTTGTCGCCGTACATCTGCTCGGACTCCATAAAGATGACGGGGTCCTCGTCGCGAATCGCGGCCTTGAGCAGGCCTTTGGCGTCGTAAACGTTGCTCGGCACCACCACTTTCAAGCCAGGGCAGTTGGCGTACCAGCTTTCAAACGCTTGCGAGTGGGTGGCTCCCAGCTGGCCGGCGCTGGCGGTGGGTCCGCGGAACACGATCGGAATCGTGAACTGACCGCCCGACATCTGGTGAATTTTGGCCGCGTTGCTGATGATTTGGTCGATGGCCACCATCGAAAAGTTAAACGTCATGAACTCGATGATGGGTCGCAGCCCGTTCATTGCGGCACCCACTCCGATTCCGGCGAAGCCAAGTTCGGCGATCGGCGTGTCGAGCACCCGCTTGGGTCCGAACTCGTCAAGCATTCCTTTCGATGCCTTGTAGGCCCCGTTGTACTCCGCAACTTCTTCGCCCATTAGGAAGATGCGCTCGTCGCGGCGCATTTCTTCGCTCATTGCTTCAGCAATGGCTTCGCGGAATTGAATCGTTCGCATTCGTTTACGTGTATTTATGGTCGGCAAAAATACGGCTTCGGACCCTAAATTTGCCCATCGCCCGGGGCACCAACCGCTCCGACGAAATCCTTGATATGAAGATCCTCATTTGCATCAGCCACGTGCCCGATACGACGGCCAAGATTCAGTTCACTTCAGACGCTACGTCGCTCGACCCCAACGGAGTGCAGTTTGTGATCAATCCCTACGACGAGTTTGGTCTCACCCGCGCGCTTCAGCTCAACGAGCAGTTGGGCGGGACGGTCACGGCCGTGACCGTCGGCGGCGCCGAGGTCGAGCCCACGCTGCGCAAGGCGCTCGCCATTGGCGCCCACGACGCGGTCCGCGTCGACGCCCAACCCACCGACCCCCTTCAGGTCGCCCGTGAACTCGCGGCGGTGGCTGACGAAGGCGGTTACGACCTCATCATTTGCGGTCAGGAATCTATTGACTACAACGGCGGCATCGTTCCGTCGGCCCTGGCCGAACTCCTGGGCTGGCCCGTGGTCACCCCCTGCATCGGGTTTGAGCCAAACGGAAGCCGCGCTAAGGCCAGCCGCGAAATCGACGGAGGCAAAGAGGTCCTTGAAATCAGTCTGCCCGCGGTACTCGGCGCCAAAAAAGGTCTGGTTGAAGAATCCGAACTCCGCATTCCCAACATGCGCGGCATCATGGCGGCCCG
>VGFU01000053.1 GCA_016868755.1 Bacteroidota bacterium
GCGGCCATCGACTCGGTGGTCAGGTCGGCCTTGTGGGTGAGTCCGGGCTCGCGAAAGTGCACTTGGGTGTCGATGACGCCCGGCAGCAGCAGTTTACCGCCTCCGTCCACGACGGTCACGAGGTTGTTTTTGGGCGAAATGTGGTCGTCGATGCGCTCAATGCGTCCGCCGGAAAGCAGCACGTCGGCTTCGTAGGTGCGGCCTTCGTTAACCAGGCGCGCGTTTTTAATCAGGTAGGTCGGTGTGGGCTCAAGCATTGCAGCTAGCTAGCGGCCAAAAAGGCTCGAAAGCTTTAGCAAAAGTACCCCGAAGACGGCCTCGCGAATGATTCCGCGCGACATTTTGCTTTGCCCCGCTTTGCGATCCGTAAAGATCACGGGCACCTCGGCGAGGTTGAATCCCTTGCGCCAGGCGCGGAACTTCATTTCGATCTGGAACGCGTAGCCCACGAAGCGGATTTTCTCAAAGTCGATGGCCTCAAGAACGTCCCGTCGGTAGCATTTGAAACCGGCGGTGGTGTCGTGAATGGGCATTCCAGTGACGAAGCGCACGTACTTCGAGGCAAAGAAGCTGAGCAGCACCCGACTCATCGGCCAGTTGACCACATTCACGCCGTTGCTGTAGCGCGACCCGATGGCTAGGTCGGCTCCGTAGACCGCGCAGGCCTCGAGCAAGCGCGGCAGGTCGTTGGGGTCGTGCGAAAAGTCCGCGTCCATTTCAAACACGTACTGGTAGTCGTGCTTCAGCGCCCACTTGAACCCGTGGATGTAGGCGGTTCCGAGGCCCAGCTTGCCCTTGCGCTCGTTTAGGTGAATGCGGCCCGGGTGCTTTTTCTGCACTTTGCGCACCAGATTGGCGGTTCCGTCGGGCGATTGGTCGTCGACAATCAGCACGTCAAGTCCTTGAGGCAGCGCAACAACGGCTTCGAGGATGGTCTCGATGTTTTCGCGCTCCTTGTAGGTGGGAATGACGACCAGTGCATGGGGCATAGCGCAAAAGTAGGGGTTCCGGGCCGACTTCGGTTGGGCGGACTTCGTACCTTTCGGATTCTGCCCGCTAACCTGTTTTTTGATGAAAAAGCTCTTTTTGCTCGACGCCTACGCCCTGATTTTTCGCGCCTATTTTGCCTTTGCGCGGAATCCGCGCGTCACGAGCAAGGGCCTCGACACTTCGGCCGTGTATGGGTTTTTGCTGGCGCTGCTCGACGTGATCGAAAAAGAGAAGCCGTCGCACCTCGCGGTGGTGTTTGACATTGGCGGTTCCGAGGTGCGCGAGCAGCTGTTCGCTGAATACAAGGCCAACCGCGACGAGACGCCCGAGGGCATTAAGGTGGCGGTGCCCTACATCCAGAAGTTGCTGGGCGCGATGCGGATTCCGGCGCTGGGGGTTCCTGGCTACGAGGCCGACGACGTGATCGGAACCCTAGCTCACCAGGCCGAAAAAGCCGGTTTTGAGGTGTTCATGATGACGCCCGACAAGGATTTTGGGCAGCTCGTGACCGACCGCGTCAAGATGTACAAGCCGTCGCGCGGAGGCGAACCCGCCGAGGTAATGGGTCCCGCCGAGGTCTGCGAAAAGTGGGGCATTGAACGCGTCGAGCAGGTGATCGACATCCTCGGGCTGATGGGCGATGCGGTCGACAACATTCCCGGAATTGCCGGGGTCGGCGAGAAGACCGCTGCCAAGTTGCTGGCCGAGTACGGAACGCTCGAAAACGTTTTGGCGCATGGCGACCAGATCAGCGGTAAGCTCGGGGAGCGGGTGCGCGAGCACGCCGAGATGGCGCGCCTTTCGCGCGTGCTGGCTACGATTTTAACCGATGCTCCGATTGAGCTGGACGAGGCCGACCTCGTGCGCGCGCCGGCCGACGAGGACGCGCTGCGCGCGCTGCTCGACGAGCTCGAAATCCGCTCGCTGGCGCGGCGCTTGCTGCCCAATGCCGCTGCAGCTGCGCCCTCGACCGAGGTGAAGGCGGCGGCGGCCGCGCAGCGGCCCGCCCCGGGCGCTGATTCCGCCCAAATGGACCTGTTTGGCGGTGGAGCCCAAGGAGGCGAAGGGGGCGAACCCGCCGCGCCGCACATTCCGGGCGGCTCCGCCGCAACCCAGGCCCACGCCTATACCTTGATTGACACGATCGAGGCGGCCCGATCCCTTTCGCGCAGCCTCGACGGCCTCAGCGAGCTGGCCTTTGACACCGAGACTACCGGACTCGACGCTCTCGAGGCCGAAATGGTCGGCTTTTCGCTCTCGTGGGAGGCCCACACGGCCTACTACGTGGCGCTTCCGGCTGAGCGCGCCGCGGCCCAGGCCTGGTTGGAGCTGTTCCGTCCGCACTTTGAGCGCCCCGACGTCACGTGGATTGGCCACAACCTCAAGTACGACTACCAAATTTTGGCCAACTACGGCATTCAGCTGGCCGGAACCCTTCGCGACACCATGCTCGCCCACTACCTAATGGAGCCCGACCAGCGCCACGGCATGGACGCACTGGCCCAGAACTACTTGGGCTACACGCCGATTTCGATCGAGACCCTGATCGGAGCCAAAGGCAAAAACCAGAGGAGTATGCGCGACGTGCCCGCCGCCGAAGTGGCCGAGTACGCCGCCGAAGACGCCGACGTTACCTGGCGGCTGCACGAGGCCTTCACGCCCAAGTTGGCTGAAGCGGGCCTCGAACGGGTGCTGCACGACCTCGAAGCGCCGCTGGTTCCGGTGCTGGCCGACATGGAGCGCGCCGGAATGTGCGTCGACCTCGAGGGCCTGGCGCGCTACTCGTTGGAGCTGGGCGAAGATTCCGCCCGCCTCGAAGCCGAAGTTCGCGAGCTCGCCGGAGTCGACTTCAACCTCGGTTCGCCCAAGCAGCTCGGCGAGGTGCTGTTTGACCGCCTCAAGCTCGACCCCAAGGCCAAAAAGACCAAGACGGGCCAGTACGCCACGGGCGAAGAGGTGCTCGAAAACTTCCGCTCGGCCCATCCCATCGTCGACAAGTTGCTCGAATGGAGGCAAGTGGGCAAGCTCAAGAGCACCTACGTCGACGCGCTCCCGCAGCTGGTGAATGCGCGCACCGGACGCATTCACACCACCTTCAACCAAGCCGTAGCCGCCACCGGCCGCCTGTCGTCGACCAACCCCAACCTACAAAACATTCCGATTCGTACCGAGCGCGGACAACGCGTGCGCGACCTGTTTGTGGCGGGCGGCGCAGACCGCGTGCTGCTCAGCGCGGACTATTCGCAGATCGAGCTCCGCGTCATCGCCTCAATGAGCGGCGACCAGGGCATGATCGACGCCTTTTTGAGCGGCGAAGACATTCACGCGGCGACGGCGTCTAAGGTGTTTGGGGTTCCGCTCGCCGAGGTCACCCGCGAGCAGCGTTCGCAGGCGAAGACGGTGAATTTCGGAATCATTTACGGCGTGTCCGCCTTCGGACTCAGCCAGCAGAGCAGCCTGTCGCGTACCGAAGCCAAGGAGGTCATCGAGCAGTACTTCGCCACCTACCCCGGAATCAAAAAGTATATCGACGACCAAGTCGCGGCCGCCCGCGCCAAGGGCTACGTCGAAACCCTCTTAGGGCGCCGCCGCTACCTGCGCGACATCGATTCGCGGAACCAGGCCGTTCGCGGCCATTCCGAGCGGAACGCGATCAACGCGCCCATCCAAGGCACGGCCGCCGACATCGTGAAGCTCGCCATGATCCGCATCCACGGCCGCCTTCAGCGCGAAGCCCTGCGAAGCCCGATGATTTTGCAAGTCCACGACGAACTGGTGTTTGACGCCTACACGGCTGAGGTCGATGCGCTGCGCGAGCTGGTCAAATCCGAAATGGAGGCGGCGTTCACGCTTTCGGTTCCGCTAGTTGCCGAGACGGGGGTGGGGCGTACGTGGTTGCAGGCGCACTAGCCTTACGGCGAAGCCGTAAGCCTGTTTCTGGTTTCTGGTTGCTCGTTTTCGGCTTCTCCAGAACTAGAAACAAGTAACAAGAAACGTTAAAATCGGAGGACTAGCGTCAGCTCCTTCCCATCGCGAAGCACGGTCACCGTAGTTTCAGCGCCGGGTTCGAACTGCGAGAGGGCTTCCATGTAACCGGTCATGTTGGTGATGGCGTGGGGACCGAGGGCGACGACGACGTCTCCGCGCTGAAGGCCGGCGCGGGCAGCGGGCTTGCCGTCGGTGGTTCCATCGATGCGCATGCCCTGGCCGTCGTAGAGGTAGTCGGGCACGACTCCGAGCGTCACCTTAAAGCGCGGAGTGTCGCTGGCGCTGCTCTTGGTTTTGGTGAACGGAACCTCGGGCTGGCCGTCGAGGTGGCGGAGGACGGTTTCGACGAGGTCCACGACTTCGGCAAGGCCTTCGTAGTTGATTTTGTCGGCGTCGTCGCTCGGCTGGTGGTAGTCGGCGTGCTGCCCGGTGAAGAGGTGCAGCACGGGCACGTCGGTCAGGTAGAACGAAGTGTGGTCTGAGGGGCCCACGCCGCTGGAATCAATTTTCAGGCGAAAGCGGTCGGCGGCTCCGGCCGCGGCGAGGGCGGAGGGCCAGGCGGGAGAGGTTCCAACGCCGTACAGGGCGAGCTGGCGGGTGGCGCCGAGGCGTCCGACCATGTCCATGTTGACCATGGCGGCCGGCTTCACAGGCAGGGCGGCCAGCTTTTTGGCGAGGTCGTTTGAGCCCCAGAGGCCCTGCTCTTCGCCCGAAAAAGCGACGACAATCACGCTGTGCTGGAGCTTGGCGCGCTTGAAGCGGTAGGCCAGCTCAAGCACGGCGGCCACGCCGCTGGCATTGTCGTCGGCGCCGTTGTGGATCGCGGAATCTTTGCCGCGGTAGAGGCTGCCCTCGCCGCCCCATCCCCAGTGGTCGTAGTGGGCTCCGACGACCAGCGGTGCGAGCTGGGGGTTTCGGCCCGGCACGACGCCGACCATGTTGGTTCCGGTGACGGGGCTACCGTGGGCCATGCCGTGCACCTTGGGTTGGGCGCTAAAGGAGACGCGGTAGTCGGGCGCTAGTTCGTGCTCGGCCAGCTTGAGCGAAGCCATTCGGCTGCTGAGGTAGGCGGCGGCTTTTTGCTCGCCGCGGGTTCCGACCTTGCGGCCCTCCATCGCGTCGTCGGCGAGCACGTACACGTCGGCGCGGAGCCGTTCCACGGCCTTGGGTTGGGGCTTGGCGGACTGCGCAAGAACCGACAGGGGTAAAAGCACGGCGAACAGGCTTCGGATTGGGATATTGGGCTGATTCATGAAGGTCAAGCAACTAGTTTTGTTCCGCTAATGTACCCCGAAGCCCTTATGAAGCATGCCCTTTTTGGAGCCGCGATGACCCTAACGGTTGCCGTGGCCCTTGCCCAGGCCGCAAAACCCAATCCGCGCGAATTCAACCCAGCCACCTTGACCTATGCTGGCGAAAAGCACCTCAAGAACGTGCGCCAGCTCACCTTTGGGGCCGACAACGCCGAGGCCTACTGGAGTTTTGACAGCAAGTCCCTCGTTTTTCAGTCCAACAACCCCGAATGGGGCGCTAAGTGCGACCAGATCTATTGGTACAAAGACGTTGGTCAGGTTGAAGCCAAGCCCCGCATGCTCAGCACGGGA
>VGFU01000054.1 GCA_016868755.1 Bacteroidota bacterium
TGAGTGAGTTTGAAGATGTATCTTGAAGTGCTACCTTCAGCTCACTGCCTCGGTACGACGCCTGCGCCGTGTAGGCCCCCCAGCCCAACTTCAGGTCGGTCGTGTCGCGAACCATGCGAAGGTCTGCCACTACCGACCCTGCTGAGGCCGGCAGCTCCAGCTCGAGATGGGCACGGGCTTGGAGCGCATTGGATTGCCACACCAGCCCGTTGAGCTGCAGCGTCGAGGGCCCAATAAGGGTATCGCCTTCAAGGCTTCGCGCCCAAAACCCGAGCTGAACCTCGCCAAATTCGAGCGCCAGATTAGACGAGCTGGTGTCGGCGGGGTCGCTCCATGGAGCAAACCAATCTGCCCAATGCGACCCCGGTATGCCCGTCACGGTTACCGAATCCAAGCGGAGTGTGTGCGCGTACCAGCGCCCATTTCGCCGACCGAGCCCATCCAGCTCGACGGATCCAATGTAGACTCCCTCGAGTCCGCGGTGCAGTTCAACTCCGCGCAATTCAAGTCCGCGCAACGGCTTCCAGGCCACCGAGCGAAACGTCAACTGCGCCGAATCGGCCAAGGGATGCTGCGCGAGGTAGGCCTTGGCCCAGCGCTCCGCAGGGCGGTTAACCCATGCGGGATTCAAGCAAAGCAGCAGCAGCGCCACTACGGCCGCAGCTAGAACGCCGAAAAGGGTCCATCCGAGAATTCGTAGTCCACGCCCAGCCATGCTGCTAAGTTAGCGCCCTAATTTTGTGCCATGAAGCGGCCTGAGCCCCTAATCCTCTCGATCGAAAGCAGCTGCGACGACAGCGGAGCCGCTGTGCTGCGCGGACGCGAGGTTTTGTCCAACGTCGTCTACAGCCAAACGGTTCATGAAGCCTACGGCGGAGTGGTTCCCGAGTTAGCCTCTCGGGCGCACAGCCAAACGGTCGTGCCGACGGTGCTCGCCGCAATAGCCCAGGCAGGGGTGGCGTTCAGCGACCTAGATGCCGTGGCTGCCACCGAGGGGCCTGGGCTGCTAGGCTCGCTGCTGGTGGGGCACGGAACCGCCAAAGCATTGGCCCAGTCGCTTGGGCTCCCCTTCATCGGAGTGCACCACATCCAGGCCCACGTGCTGGCGCACAGCCTTATTGAGCCGGGAATTCAGGACCGCACCCTCGATGGTTTTCCTTTTTTGGCGCTGGTCGTCTCGGGTGGCCATACCCAGCTGTTTGACGTGCGCGCTCCGTTTGATTTTCGGCTTTTGGGCGGAACCCTTGACGACGCCGTCGGCGAAGCCTTCGACAAAGCGGCCAAAATGTTTGGCCTGCCCTACCCTGGCGGACCCGAGGTCGACCGCCGTGCCGAACTCGGCAACCCCCAGCGGTTTGCGTTTGCCCGCATGCAGACTCCGGGCCTCGACTTTAGCTACAGCGGACTAAAAACCAGCATCCTGTATGCTATCGCCAAACAGCAAAAGCTTCGCCCCGACACCCTCGAAACCGACCTCAACGACTGGTGCGCCTCGGCCCGAGCAGCCTTGATTCAGCCCCTGCTCGACCGCTTGGACCGCGCACTTAAGCCCGAACATCGGTACGCCGTCCTTGCCGGAGGTGTAGCCGCCAACCGCTTGCTGCGCCGTGAATTTGCCGCCTGGGGCGCCGCCCGAGGAATTGACGTAGGTATTCCGCCGCTCATCTACGCGACCGATAACGCCGCAATGATCGGGGCGGTCGCCTACTACGCCTTTGAGGAAGGGCGATTTAGCGACCTGGGGCGCGCCGCAAGCGCGCGCCTCGAAGTACCTTCACCGGCACATGGCTAGCCCCAAACGAACCCTCGGCCGAACCGAACTCGTGGACCTTCCCGAGCTCGGGTTGCACCGCGTAGAAGCCCGAATCGACAGCGGTGCCTACCACTGCGCCGTGCACTGCATTAACTACCACCTCGACGGAACGGAACTCGTCGTGCGCTGGGCCCACGGAGCCGAAACGCGCCACCTGCAGTTTCGCCGGGCGACGGTCAAGTCGAGCTTTGGCGACCTGCAGGAACGCTACTTAGTGCACTTGACCCTTAACCTGTACGGCGAAGCCTTTACGCAGGAATTCAGCCTGTCGGACCGCTCGCGCATGCGCCATCCCATCTTGCTTGGCCGCACCTTGCTCAAGCGCGGATTTGTGGTTGATGTTCGCCGCCGTAACGCGTCAGCGAAGTACCTTTCTCGCCCAACTACCCAGCCACCTGATTCGCAATGAACCTGATTATCCTATCGTCCAACCGCAACCTCTACTCTACACGGCGCCTCGTAGAGGCCGCCGAAGCGCGCGGACACGTGGCCAAGGTGATGAACATCGGGCGCAGCTACGCTGTGCTATCGGCTAATGAACTCGATATTTACTACGGCGACCACCGCATCGAAGGAGTCGACGCCGTGATTCCGCGCATTGGCGCTTCGATAACCGATTACGGTGCCGCCATGCTTCGACAGCTCGAAATGAAGCAGGTTTTTACGCCCGTCAGCAGCCTGGCCCTGGTTCGTTCGCGCGACAAACTCCGCGCGCTTCAAATTTTGGCCAAAGAAGGCGTGGCAATTCCGCGCACCGCGGTGGCCAAGCAGCCTTCAGACGTCGACGCGCTGATCAAGGAAGTGGGCGGAGCCCCGTTGGTCGTTAAGCTCCTCGAGGGCACACAGGGCAAAGGCGTCGTACTGGCGGAATCCAAGACGGCTGCCCGCAGCGTAATCGAAGCCTTTTATTCGCTCGACGCCAACATCTTAGTACAGGAATTCATCAAAGAAGCCAAAGGCGCCGACGTGCGGGCTATTGTCGTGGGAGGCCAAGTGGTGGCCGCCTACAAGCGGCAGGGTCGCGAGGGCGAGTTCCGTAGCAACCTTCACAGCGGCGGCAGCGGCGTGCCCATAAAGCTCAAAGCCAGCGAACGAAGCATGGCCGTGAAAGCCGCTAAGGCCCTCGGCCTCAAGGTTGCCGGGGTTGACATGCTTCAGAGCGCCCGAGGCCCGTTGATTATGGAAGTCAACTCGTCGCCCGGTCTCGAAGGCGTGGAACGCGTTACCGGCATCGATGTGGCCGTACACATTATCGACTACATCGCGGCGCACCACCGCCAGTCCAAAGCCAAGTCTAAAGACAAAATCGGCGCCTAAATGCACCACTTTTGGGGCGTACGCCAAGGTTCCGACGTGGCCTTGCTCGAAGAGGAGGCTCGGCACGCACAAACGGTGCTTCGCTTGCGGGACGGCGACGTGGTGCGGGTGCTCGACGGACTCGGGTCCGCCTGGGAGGGTCCGCTTCACCTGGTGGGCAAAAAGGGCGCCGTGGTGGCTCAGGCCCGCGAGTTGTCCGACTACGGAGCGGTTTCAGGACACCTTCATCTAGCCGTGGCTCCGACTAAAAATATGGACCGCATGGAATGGCTGCTCGAAAAAGCCGTAGAACTGGGGGTTCACGAAATCACGCTTTTGGAATGTTCGCGCTCGGAACGCCGCCACCTGAACCTTGATCGGCTAATCCGGGTCATGCAGGCGGCCTGCAAGCAGAGCCAAAAAGGTCGTTTGCCGGCGTTGCGCGGACCGCTTCGCGTGGCAGACCTGCTGCGTGAGGATTCGGGAAACCTGGCGATTGCTGCGCTGCGGCCCGACCAGAAAACGGAATTTCTGCCTACGTTGGTGCGCGCACGCGCCGCGGAACCCTGGACCGTGCTCATCGGCCCCGAAGGCGATTTCACCGACGCTGAGGTCGACCAAGCCCTTGCCCACGGGGCAACGATGGTGAATTTAGGTCCGCACCGGCTGCGCACCGAAACTGCGGGGCTGTACGCCGTAGCGGCCTTTGCCCAGCGCGCCGAAAACGCTTAAAACGCCTGGTTCCCGCTCGCTAGCGACGTAGCGCGAACAAACGCCAACGACGCTTCCATCGCCTCGTGGGCGTAGTAATCGCCAGTCGCTGCGGGATACATCTGGCGAAATTGGGCTTTGAGTGCCTCGAGCTTTGGCCCGAGGTTGCGACCGCTGCGTTCCGAGGCCTGAACGGCGCAGAGCCATTCCATGGCGAGGATGCGCTCGACGTTCCCCAGCACTTCATACAAGTCGGTTGCGGCGTTGGCACCCATACTGACATGGTCTTCCTGGCCGGCGCTGCTGTCAATACTGTCGGCGCTCGCAGGGGTGGCGCGCTGCTTGTTGCGGCTCACCAAGGCTGCGGCAGCGTACTGCACGATCATCAAACCGCTTTCGACGCCGCTGTCGGCGGCCAAAAACATGGGTAGTCCGCGCTTGCCAAGCGTAAGTTGGTTGATGCGGCGCTCGCTGATGCTGCCCCACTCGGCGCTCGCAATTTTAGCGTAGTCAAAAGCAAGGGCCAAGGGCTGTCCGTGAAAATGGCCTGCGCTGACGCCGTCGCCGCTGTCGGTGAACACCAGCGGGTTGTCGGTCACCGAGGCGGACTCCGTTTCGAGCACGCCTACCACGTAGCGCCACGCGTCGCGGCTCGCTCCGTGAACTTGGGGCATGCAGCGAAACGAGTACGGGTCCTGCACGTGGGGTTTCTCGTAGTGCCAAAGCGGCGAAGCTTCAGCCCAATTGCGAACGTTTTGGGCCACGAGTCCTTGCCCTTGGTGCGGACGCAGCGCGTGCACGCGATCCTCAAAGGGCGAAGGCATTCCGTCGAAGGCAAGCAGCGAGGCAGTCCCCGTGGCGTCGGCCCATGCTGCGACCTCAGCAGCTTTGAGCGCCGAAGCCAGACCTACAGCCTGCATAAACTGGGTGCCGTTGATGAGCGCGAGCCCTTCTTTGGCCTCAAGTACCTGTGGTGCCTGGCCGAGCTCAGCCCAAAACTGGGCCGAGGGCTTGCGGGTTCCGCGGTGAAGCACATTGGCCTCGCCCAGCAGCGCCAGCGACAGGTGCGCCAGCGGCGCCAAGTCGCCCGACGCGCCCAACGACCCCATCAGGGGAACCTCGGGCAAGGCGTCTTCGCGGTACAGCGCGAGAACGGCGTCGAGCAATTCGGGACGGACGCCCGAGTGCGCCAGCGCTAAATTCCGCGCTTTCGACGCCAACATGAGGCGAACGATGGCAGGTTCCGCGAGCGGCCCCGCTCCTGCTGCATGACTGATGATGAGGTTGCGCTGCAGCGCCTGCAGGTCTTCGCGCGCCACCGCCGTGGTGCACAACGCGCCAAAGCCCGTGTTGATGCCGTACACGACGCGGCCCGACTCAATTCCGCGCTCTACCGCTGCTCGGTTTGCGGCCACGGCAGCCCGATCTACCGAACGGAGCTCTAGCTGCGCCGTGCCAAGGGCGACGCGCTTCCAATCTTCGAGGGTCCAAGCAGTGGTGAGGTTGAGCGGGTGCAAAGCCATGGGGTCAAGGGTTTCAACAAAAGTAGTCCCGGCGGTGTTAGCCTTGGTATGAAAACCTACTTT
>VGFU01000055.1 GCA_016868755.1 Bacteroidota bacterium
AGCCGTCAGTACACCAAGGTTACGGGACCCGAATACCGCAGGTCGCGACCGCAAACCACAAAGAAGTAGTAGGTTCCGCTCGGAAGCAAATTGCCGTCGGCGTCTGTTCCACCCCAATTATTGGCGTAGTTCTCCGTTTCGTACACCCAAGTAGTCCCCCAGCGATTCATCACCCGTAGCGTACACGCATCTCCAAAGAGAACTTCAGTCAAGTCGAGGACGTCGTTGTTGCCGTCGCCGTTGGGGGTAATTACGTTCATCACGTTTGACAAATCCGGTTCCACCTGATCGGGCAACCAGCTCACAAAGACGGTGTCGATTCCGCGGCAACCCCGATTGTCCGTAACAATGACGTAGTACGTCGTGCTGTCGGCGTGCATCAACGCCTGCGGATTGCGCTGTTGGGCATTGTTAAAGTAGACTGGTTGGTCGGCAAACCAATAGTAGGCCGCCCCCGAAGTCACGTCGAGCAGCAGCGTGTCTCCTCGGGCAATCTGGGTATCCTGCGGCGTAGCCGCTACCGGGTAGTACCAATCGTAGACTTTGACCGTGTCCCAAAGTGTATCGGGGCAGTACGCGGACTGAATAATGCACCGTACCGGATAAACTCCTGAACTGTTCCAGCTCACGCCGGTAACCAACTTGCCGGTAGCTCCAAAAGTGTTGGCGTCGCTGCCAAAATCCCATGAAATGCTGGCGTCGTAGGGGGCGGTACCCTTGGCCTCAAACCGGTAGTTCTGAACCTCCACACACGGCACACCCGACTTCTCAATTCGGTAATCGGGTGCGTTCATAACGCGGAACGGCACCGTCAGCGTGTCGGTGCACACCAAGCCCGGATTGATGATTAAGGTCACTATGTAGGTGCCGGTATCAGGGAACGTGTAGGTCGGATACGCTTGCGAACTGGTGTCGGCCGTGGTTGAGGTGTCCCCAAAATTCCAGAAGTACGTGAGGGCACCCGCGGTTTGCGGCGTGAACGTCAGCGTGCGGCCGTCGCAGTAGAGCTGCGGATCCTCAAGCTGGGTCACCATGTCTGCTACCGTGTTGATGATGCAGTTGGTCACGTTGAACTGGTAGTCTCGTCGCACCACCGACAGCAGTTGGCCGTTTCGGTATTCGCTCACGCAGATCCCCACGACGTACTGGCCGGCGGTGGTCGCAATACCCGTAATCATTCCGGTTTGCGGATTGATGGCTAATGCAGGATTGCCCGGTACAGGCTGACTCGGAGTAGCTGGCGCCACAAACGGAATCGTCGTGTAGGGCGGCGCCGTGGCCGTGCTCGGGCTTGGGTTGCCGCTGCTTCCGCCGGTATAAATGTCGCAGAACTCGTAGAACAACGAGTCTCCGTTGGAATCGGTAGCCGACGCGTCCACATTCAGTTGGTCGCCCAAGCAGAGTACGATGGGCGGAACCGTAGTAAATGCCGGCGTACTGTTGCATGTGTTGTCCATCGACGGGATTTTCACCGTGTAGGTGTTTCCGCGCGAACCCGGATTGGTAATGTTGCTGATCGTCGAATTTCGGCAGCAGCGCTGGTACGAAATCGTGTATCCTCCCACTACTGGCGGCAAGGTCAGGGTAGCGACGTACTCGGCATACTCTGTGCAAATGTTGGGCGGAGTAGTCAAACATGGATTGCCCGTGCCTGCTGGTACCGAAATCGTCGGCCCTTTGGGTACGGACGGATTCGTGACCACCGTGCCCGCAAGGTTGTATACCGTGAAGTTCACCGAATTGTCAAAGGCGGCACCTCCCGAAAAGCAATCGCGGTAAATGCGCAACTTGACCTGGTACTGGTTGGACCCCAAGCACGTGTAGGTGATTTCACCGCCCACAAGGTGTGCGGCGCTCGATGCCAAGCTCAGCGTTACCGCCAAAAGGACTAAGAGCCTGCGCATCACTGGATCACCTTAACCCAAAGTTTGCCCGGGTACTGTCCGTTCAGGCTGCTCCCGCGAGCGCTTGAGGCTTCTTCGTAGGTTCCGAACTTCAGGAGGTACACATAAACCATGTTGTTCTTGGGATCGCGGAAGGTGCGAGACTGGATACCCTGTGCCTTGAGCTTTTGAACCATTTTGTCGGCATTCTCTTGCTCGCCGTAAACCCCAGCGGTTACGTAGAACCCTGGGCTACCTGGAGCCACGTTGTTGGCATAGGAATCCTTACTGTACCCTTTGATGCTCGTGGAAGGGGTTGAACCCGTTTGTGCGTCAGTCCCCGACGGAACTGCTGCATTTGCGGCTGCTCCACGAACCCCACCGGCTTGGGCACCCGCTTCTTGAAGCTTTAGAGCCGTAACCTTGGCGATCTCTTCACTCTGCGCGGCGAGCTGCTTTTTGTTGGCGGCCTCGAGTTCTTCCTTAAACTCTTCAAACTTCTCGTTCAGCAATTTCTCGCCGTTTTGGTCGGCCTGGCGTTGCTTGTCTTTGAGGCGCTTGATTTCGGCTTCAATACGGTCGTTGCGCTTGTTGTCGCCAAATCGGTAGGTTAGAATGAACTCGTTGGACATACCCAGCGACGTCGCATATTCGTTGGTGCTGAAATCGTGAGCGTATCCCAACGTCAGCAGCGGCGTCAGGTGCACGCCAAGCTGCGCCGAGGCTCCAAAGTTGGAACGGTAAAGGGCGCCCACGTAACCGTACTCCGTCACGTTGAACATCATGCCGGCATCAACTTGGGGGGTAACATGGTTGGCGGCGCGGACCACGACCAGCGGCGAAAGCGTCATGCGGTCCTTTTGAATGGGCAAATCGTACTGCGTTTGTACGACGTAGTGGCGAATGAGGTGAAACGCCACGGGCCCCGCATAGTTGTTGGAATAGGTAATCGCCGGCGCGAGCACTTGAGGCGCGGCCACTCCTAGCTGGAAGTTCTCCACCTTCAAGTTGATTCCCAAGTTGATGTCGAGGGTACCATTGGTGTTGGCCGGAAACAAGAAGGGGTCGCCTTCGTTTTTGACGCGGATGCTGGCCATGTCAAACGTATTGTTGACGTAGCCCGCTCCGATTCCGAAACTGAGTACCGAGTTCTCGGCAAGCTGCGCATGGTATGCGTAGTGGCCATAAATGCCCGAACGGCGCACAATGTCGGTGGCATCCGTGAATCCGTAGACCGAATACCCGATGCGCTCCTTGTTGGTCGCGCCATTGAACAGCAAGGCAGATGTTTCAGGAGCACCCTCCATCCCCTGCCACTGCTGGCGGTGAATGGTAACGAGTTCGCTGTATCCCTTGGCTCCGCTGCGAGCCGGATTTACCATGGCTTGAGCGAAGTACAGGTGGCTGTAGAGTGGAATCTGCTGGGCATTGGCCGTCAACGAGAGGCCGGCCAGCGCAGCACAAAAAACGCGTGATTTCATATTTTTCATAGCAAAAATTACAGGCGAACTACGGTTACGGCGCCTCGGAAGCGCACCACGTCACTGCAGGTTAAAATGTAGTAGTAGGTTCCGTCAGGAAGCGGGTCTCCGCCGTTACTTCGTCCGTCCCAGCCCGAAACGTAGCGCTTCTGCTCAAACACTTTAGCACCCCAGCGGTCAAACATCATGAGGTCGCACGAGTCGGCGCGGACCACCTCTGACAAGTCAAACTGATCGTTAAACCCATCACCGTTGGGCGTAATCACGTTCATCACGCCTGACAGGTCGGGTATGAGCGACGCCGGATCGAACAGGTACACCATCATAGTGTCGGTGTCGAAGCATCCGTAGCTATTGAGCACCTCAACGATGTACATCGTGGTGTCTTGAGTTGGGACCGTCTGCGCGTTGGGGTTGTATGGATCGCTGAAGTACGTCGGAACGTCAGCATACCAGTAGTAAAGAGCGCCGCCTGTGGCCGCGAGCTGCACCGTAGAACCAGGCAGTACGGTTTGGTCCGGACCGGCGTTGGCATTCACCGTGAAGAAGTACACTTTAAGGGTGTCGTAGGCGGTACATCCGTTGGAATTGGTACCCGCTACCACGTAGGTACCGGGAGTCTTCGCATAAAACGAAGCCCCGCTGAAGCTGCCGCCGGGGAAGGTCCATAGGTAGCTCGTACTGTTTCCGGTGACACCAACCAACACCGAATCTCCGGCACAAAGGGCCAAGGAATCGGCTGGCGCCACGTTTACGTTAGGCAACGAAACCACGGTGACCAAAAGTTCACTGGTAATGTGCTCGCAGTAGTCGTTTTTAATGACCACACGGTATTCGGCGTCGTCGGATACGATGGCCGTCGATACCGTCAGCTTATCAGAAGTTTTTCCGGGAATGTTGGACCAGTTTCCCGTTCCAGCAGGGAAGCGCACTTGCCATTGGTACGTCCAGTCGTTCGAGGACGCGATTGTGGCTAGCTGGGTCGAATCGTCAGCACAGATAGTCAAGCTTGCTTGAGGTTGTCCGGGCCAAGCAACGACTTGGATTTCGGTATCGGGCACGGAGTCTACGAACAACCAAAACGCGGCGCTCGTATCGGGACATCCGCCCGGAAGCCAGGTCGACTGAAGGTAGTAGACTCCCGTCTTGCTTAGTGAAACAGTTTTCTGAGTACCTCCAGAAACGGGTACGATAAAGTTCTGTCCAAACAATCCAGTGGAATCACGAAGCCACTGGTACAAAACCGAGGTGCCCGGAGTGGTCGAACTCGGACCCTCGAGCTGGATCGTTTCGGTCTCGCAGAAACCGACCGAGTCTACCGTGGCGTCGACGTCAAGCACCTTTATGGTCGTCATGGTTCCTGGTTTGTGGATAACCGACGTCGTCGGCGTAAATGCGTTGATAATCGTGTCTTTAGACATTTTGGTGCAGACGCCGTTGCTCACCTGAACGGAGTAGGTGCCCGAGTTGAACACATCAAGGTTCACCGTGGTCGCGCCCGGCAACGGGACGCCGTCTTTGTACCATTGGTAGCCATTTTGGCCCGGATTTGCAGAGACTTTAACGGTGTCTCCGAAGCAAAAGCCCCAGTCTTGTGCTGCGGTATGAAGGTTATTAAATCCGCCCACAATGCTCGACACAACCGCAGTAGGGCTCACATTGACTAAAACTTGAATAGTGTCGGACCATAGCGAGGGCGAGGTGCCCTTTACGACGATGCTATAGAAACCACTTAGGGTAATGGACTCTGGAATTTGAACCCAAACGTATTTAGTGCCTACCGAGTTGGTGTCCGTTCCCACAGGCAAGGGTAATATGGACTGCCACTTAGCAATGGGCAAAATCGTAGATGCAGCTTGAGTGAACGAGCTCGGAACGCCCGGTGCAAAAAGCACCTTGAAGGAATTCGTGCTCGACATCGGGCTGCCCGCAATTTGGAGCTCGAGCCGCAAGGAATCACCAGTACACTTTGACAGGTTGA
>VGFU01000056.1 GCA_016868755.1 Bacteroidota bacterium
TGGTGCACCGCCAGCGACGTGAGCGCCGAATCGCCAAATCGGCCCGCCGACGTCCACGAACTGGGAACGTACAGTGGCGCATTCAGCGCCGCAGCCTTGAGCCCTTCGTCGGTTGCCGCAAAGACCGAGTCGCCCAGTACGGCCGCGGCGTAGACGCGGACCGGCTCGCTGTCGGAACGCATGCGGTAGGTTCCTCGCACCACATTGAGGCTGAGGTCGAGCTCGAGAAGTCCGAAGTCGGTGGCGGCAAAAACCCGCTTGGTCGAGGCAAACGCCCATTCGCGTACGGCGGTAAGGCCCTGAAACTGTCCGCTGCGGGGCACGTCATCTATCGTGCGTACCTCGGTAGGTGTCCAGCGGTCAATGCGCCCGTCTTCGTACCCAATAAGCGCGAACCGGCCGTCGGGGCTCGCGACCAATGAAGTCAGTCCTACGCCGCTCAGCCCTTCAACGGTGCTGTGCGACGTGAGCACCCGCCCGTCGATTTCGAGGCTCAGAAGGCCATATGGCGACATCCCCAGCACGCGGTCCTGCAGCACGGCGACGCGCTGCGCCTCCCGAAACGGGGCGTGGTACTGCCAAGCTTCGACCGCCGTCTGCGCACCAAGGGGCGCAAAACGTCCGGCTCCAAGGAGCATAGCGCACACGATCAGTATTCGGCGTCCCACCTCACAAAGATGCATACCTTCGCAGTATTAAACGTATGCATTCGATTCTGCGCTATTTCGCCTTTGCCGCCGTCGTCCTTGGAGGGGTTTCGTGTGGTCCGAGTCCCGAGTTTATCGTTGTTCGCGAAATCGACGGCGAAGCATGGTCCCGCGACAGCATGCTCGTGTTTGAGGTCCCGGTTTCGGACACCTCAGCTACCTACCGCGTGGAGGTCGACGTGCGCCACGCAGGCGACTACGCCTACCGCAACCTGTATGTGGGCCGCGACGTGCTCAACGCGGGCGGAACCGTGTACCACGACACCGCCGAGTTCCAGCTGGCGAGCCCCGAAGGCACATGGCTGGGCGACGGAATCGCCGGACTGAAAACCGTTACGCTAGCCTACCGCAGCGAAGGGCTGCGCTTTCCGAAGGCCGAAACCTACCGATTCCGAATGCAGCACCTCATGCGCGACGAGCCGCTGCACGGCATCCACTCTGTAGCACTTAAACTTTACCGAACCGAGCCCGAACATGGCCAAGACTGATCCCGCGGACTTCCGCAACTACGTGCGCTGGTTCTGGTACGCCATGGTTGCGGCGCCCACCGGCCTGATTTTCGTGCTCCTACTCACCTGGGCCGGCTTGCTTGGCAGCCTTCCGTCGACCGAAGAAATCGCCAATCCTAAAAGCTACCTGGCGACCCAAATTATCACCTCCGACGGGCGTCAGCTCGGAACCTTTTTCACCGAAAACCGCGTTCACTCGGACTACAACGAACTTCCTCCGCACCTGGTGCAGGCCCTCATTGCCACCGAAGACGAGCGCTTTTTGAAGCACGGCGGAATCGACTTTCGCGCCCTAGCCCGCGCTGTAGTCAAGCTCGGCCGCGACGGGGGCGGATCGACAATCACCCAGCAGTTGGCGAAGCAAATGTTCCACGAGCCGGCCCGCGGCTTCAAGCGCTTATTTCAGAAGCCCAAAGAGTGGATCATCGCCATGCAGCTCGAGTCCCGATACTCCAAAGAGGAACTCATCGCGATGTACTTCAACCAGTTCGACTTTTTGTACCAGGGCGTGGGCATTTACAACGCCTCCAACGTGTACTTCGGCAAGAAGCCCCAAGAGCTGAGCATCGAAGAGTCCGCCACCCTGGTGGGCATGTGCAAAAACCCTTGGCTCTACAACCCTGCCCGCGAGGGGCGAGAGGAGGCCGCGCTAAACCGCCGCAACACGGTCATCGACCAAATGGAACGCAGCGACTACCTCACCGAAGAAGAGGCGGACTCGCTCAAGGCGATTCCTATGAAGGTCAACTTCACCCCCGGAGGCCACGACAAAGGCCTGGCGCCCTACCTGCGCGAGCACATCCGCCAGTTTATGAAAGAGTGGGTGGCCACGCACCGCAAACCCGACGGAAGCGAGTACAACCTCTACACCGACGGTCTAAAGATTTACACCACCGTCGACAGCCGCATGCAGCGGGCCGCCGAAGAGGCCGTGGAGCAGCACATGACCCAGCTCCAAAAGGCATTTTTTAGGCAAATTAAGGGGCGCGCGGCCGGGCCCTTCTACTTCGACAACGGCAACTCGGTGGCCGGAGCCAACCAAATCGTCACCAAGGCGATGAAGCAAACCGGGCGCTGGCAAAACCTGCTCGACTCGGGCCTCAGCGAAGACGCCGCCATCAAGGCGTTCAAAAAGCCCATCGAAATGAAAATTTTTGCTTGGGGCGGCGACCGCGACACCGTAATGAGCCCCTGGGACTCCATCAAGTACATGAAGTCGATTTACCAGGTGGGCTTGCTCAGCGTCGAGCCCCAGACCGGCTTTGTCAAAGCGTGGGTTGGCGGAGTCGACTTTCGCCACTTCAAGTACGACGCCGTGCACCAGGGCCGCCGCCAAGTGGGTTCAACGTTTAAGCCGTTTGTCTACGCCACCGCCATCGCCGACAAAAAGTTCTCGCCCTGCATGCAGGTGCCCAACATCCAAACCTGCATCGAAGCGGGCCAGTACGGCCTAGCGGAATCTTGGTGTCCCAGCAACTCCGACGACAAATACGGCGGCGTGCTGACCCTCAAGCAGGCCCTTGCCGGATCGGTCAACACCATCACGGCCTACCTGATGAAGCAAATTGGCCCGGCTCCGGTCGCCCAGCTCGCCCAAAACCTGGGCGTGAAGTCGGACATTCCGATTGTGCCGTCCATTGCCCTCGGAACCGTGGACATGAGCATTTTTGAGCTCGTCGGCGCCTACACGGCCTTCGGCAACCAGGGGCTCTACACCGAGCCCATCGTCATCCTTCGCATCGAAGACGCCAACGGCGTAGTGCTCGACGAATTCAGTCCGGCCACGCGCGAGGTCTTCAGCCCCGAAGTCGCCTACACCATGGTAAGCTTGCTTCAGGGCGTAACCCAATCGGGTACGGGCGCCCGCCTGCGCTACGGCGGCGGCGGCTACCCCGACGGCGTCGCCACCGGATTCCCCTACTCGTTTGATATGCCCATCGCCGGGAAAACCGGAACCACCCAAAACAACTCCGACGGCTGGTTTGTCGGAATGGTTCCCAACCTGGTCACCGGCGTGTGGGCCGGATGCCAGGACCGCTCGGCGCACTTTGGTTCTACGGCCTACGGCCAAGGCGCCAGCACCGCGCTGCCCGTTTGGGCCCTCTACATGCGCCGGCTGTATGCCGACCCCAAAATCGCAGTGCGCCGCGACGGCTTTGACCGCCCCGCGGTCCCCATGACCATTCCCCTCGACTGCGGCGAATTCTTCACCGACCAGGCAGAAGCCCGCGAAGAAGACTCCGAGTTTAACTAGCTACTAGCTACTAGCTACTAGCAGCTAGTTAGCCCATCAACTCCTTCGCCACCTCCGCAAACGCCTTGACGGCCTTGTCGATGTGTTCTGGAGTGTGGGCGGCCGAAAGCTGCACGCGGATGCGGGCTTGGCCCTTGGGAACAACGGGGAAGAAGAATCCGATGACGTAGATTCCGCGCTGCAAAAGGGCGTCGGCGAAGCGTTGGGCAAGGGCCGCGTCGTAGAGCATGACAGGGACGATGGCCGATTCGCCGTCTTTGAATTCGAGTCCGGCTTCGCGCAGGCCGGCCTTGAAGCGGGCCACGTTGTCCATAAGGCGGTCGCGCAGCTCGGTGGTGCGGTCGAGCAGGTCGAGCACCGCGAGGCTGGCCCCGACAATCGAAGGGGCGAGGCTGTTGCTGAACAAGTAGGGACGCGAGCGCTGGCGGAGCATTTCAATGAGTTCCTTGCGGCCGGTGGTGAACCCGCCCATGGCGCCGCCGAGGGCTTTGCCGAGGGTTCCGGTTATGATATCGACGCGGCCGAGGACGCCGCGCAGCTCGATCGAACCGCGTCCGGTGGCGCCAATGAAACCGGTGGCGTGGCACTCGTCGACCATAACTAAGGCGTCGTACTGATCGGCGAGGTCGCAGATTCGGTCCATCTGGGCCACGTAGCCGTCCATGGAGAACACGCCGTCGGTCACAATGAGCTTGGTGCGGACTCCGGCCGCGTCGGCTGCCTGGAGCTGGGCCTCGAGGTCGGCCATGTCGTTGTTGGCGTAGCGGTAGCGCTGGGCCTTGCAGAGGCGGACTCCGTCAATGATGGAGGCGTGGTTCAGGCTGTCGCTGATGATGGCGTCTTCTTCACCGAGCAGCGGCTCAAAAACTCCGCCGTTGGCGTCGAAGGCCGCCGCATACAAAATCGTGTCTTCGGTGTGCAAAAACTCGGCGATGCGGGCCTCGAGCTGCTTGTGAATGTCCTGGGTTCCGCAGATAAAGCGCACCGAACTCATGCCGAACCCGCGCTCGTCCAAGGCGCGGTGGGCGGCGGCCACCACGTCGGGGTGGCTGCTGAGTCCGAGGTAGTTGTTGGCGCAAAAATTCAGCACCTCTGACCCGTCAGCCAGGGTGATGACGGCGTCCTGCGGCGAGGCAATAATGCGTTCGCGCTTAAAAAGGCCCTGGGCGTCGACGGACTTCAGCTCGTCGCGCAGGCGCTGGTAAAAGGATTCACGGGAATTCATGACGTAGGATTGTGGGTCTGCGAAGGTAGAGGACGACGGGCAGCGGACGCTCACCCAAAACCGGCTCCAGCAGGTCGGCGTAGCGGCGAACTTGCTCCTCGTGCTCGGCCTGCGGCGCCCCCGTTTTGTAGTCGGCCACCACCCAGCGCCCGTCGGCGCGGCGGTAAATGCGGTCGGGGCGAAGCACTCC
>VGFU01000057.1 GCA_016868755.1 Bacteroidota bacterium
GGCCCCAACTGCCCGGGCGTCATCACGGCCGATGAAGCGAAGGTGGGCATTATGCCCGGTTTCGTGTTCAAAAAAGGCAAGATTGGAATCGTTTCTAAGTCGGGTACCTTAACCTACGAAGCTGCAGATCAACTGGTTAAAGCAGGATTGGGCGTCACCACCGCCATCGGTATCGGTGGCGACCCGATTATCGGTACGACTACGCGCGAAGCCGTGGAGCTGCTGATGAACGACCCCGAGACGGAGGGCATCGTCATGATCGGCGAAATCGGCGGCCAGCTCGAGGCCGAAGCCGCTCGCTGGATCAAAGCGAACGGAAACCGCAAACCGGTTGTAGGATTCATTGCGGGCGAAACCGCTCCCAAGGGCCGCACCATGGGCCACGCGGGAGCCATTGTCGGCGGTGCTGACGACACCGCGCAGGCCAAAAAAGCCATTTTGCGCGAATACGGCGTGGAGGTGGTTGATTCACCGGCCCACATCGGCAAGCGCATGGCAGAGCTCTTCGGCGTTACCGCCTAATGATGGATCGGGCGCAAGCCTACGGCGACGGGTTGTTTGAAACCATGCGGGTTTCAGGTGGTCGCGTGCTTCATCCTGAGGAACATTACTTTAGGCTCCTGGCTGGCATGCGGATTCTTCGCATGCCGATTCCGGAACATTGGAGTCCGCAAGGCTGGTTGGCCGATTTGGGGCTCGATCGCCTCGATGTCCAGCGCGACTACCGGCTTCGCTTGCAGGTAAGTCGCCGCGGAACCTTAGGCTATGCACCGCCCCTCGACGGATCAATTTCGTGGGAAGTGGAGGCTCAGCCTTTAGATCACGTGGGGTATCCTCAACCAGTAGGGCGTCCTGAGCTCGGGCTGTTTCAGGAACACCGCAAGGCGTCTGGGTTGCTGGGCAACGTCAAGTCGTCGAATGCCTTGCTCTATGTGCTTGCCGCGGGATTCGCACGCGAACAGCGCGTCGACGAGGTACTGATCCTCAATGCCGAAAATCAGGTCCTTGAGGCTTCAAAATCCAACGTTCTGTTTGTGAACGGTGCGGAACTCTGGACTCCGCCCTTGGATTCCGGTGCTTTGCGCGGCGTGATGCGCGAAGTGGTGCTCGGTCTGGCTCCGCAACTCGGGTTACGCGTGCGCGAGGAATTGTTCAGCCCGTTTGCCCTACAGCAAGCCCAAGAGGTATGGCTCACCAACAGCATTCACGGTGTTGCCGCGGTGCGCCAATTTCGCAAAACGACCTATGCCTCGTCGGTGGCTGAGCAAATGCAAGTTCTGGTGCAGTCGCGATCAGAAGTCGCTCAATTCCAGTAAGGAACCTCGGGTTTATTTATCCAGAACTTTAGGTTGTCTGGCCAGCTTTTGGCTACGTTTTGGTAGAGCTGGTCTTGCTTCCACCAATTCGTTAGGTGTTCCGCGGACTGAAGTACCCAGCTTCCTTCTTCGAGTTCGCCTTCTAGCTGGCCCTGGGTCCAACCGGCATAGCCTGCAGTAAAGAGGATTTCGTTCTCCGCAAGCAGCTCGTTGCGCACCGCATAGTGCATCGCGTCAAAGTCGCCGCCAAAATAAAGGCCGGCACTAAGGGGGTCTCCACCCGAAATAAGGTCGGGACGCTGATGCAAAAAATAGAGCGAGTCGGTGCGTACCGGTCCGCCAAAGTAAAGTTGCCAAGCGGGCCACTCGCCCTTAAGCGCTTGATCGAGGGTGTAATCGCTTAATCGATTGATAATCAGACCGGCGGCGCCTTCCTCGTCCCATTGGGTCAACAACACCACGCTGCGCTCAAAGTTTTCGTCATCCAATAACGGATGCGCGAGTAAAAAATCGCCCGGTTTGCCCTGCATGCGAACTAATTTAGCGCAAATATGGCGCTGCACGACGACCGCAAAGAATATGTCAAGGGGAGCCTCGACGACCGTTGGCTGAACGCCGACCCGATGACGCAATTTGCGGCTTGGCTCGAGGAATACCTCGCCTCCGGTGCAGATGACGCTACTGCTTTTGCCCTTAGCACGGTTTCGGCGGAAGGGCAACCCGACGCGCGCATCGTGCTGCTTAAGGAACTTCGGGGCCGAGACCTCGTGTTTTTCACGAACTACGCATCCAAAAAAGGACGTGATTTGGCCAAGAACCCCTCAGCGCACGCTCTATTTTTTTGGCCGAGCTTGGAGCGCCAGGTTCGCATTTGCGGGCTTGTTCGCCGAATTCCGGCCCACGAAAGCGACGCTTACTTCGCCAGCCGCCCGCTGGGAAGTCAGTGGGGCGCGGTGGCTTCAAGCCAGTCCCAGCCCATCACATCTCGGGCCGACATGGAAGTTCAATGGGCTAAGGTTCAGCAGGCGAACCCCAACGGCGTTGCCCGGCCCAAACATTGGGGCGGATATGCCTTGTCGGTGGACCGCATCGAATTTTGGCAGGGTAGGGCAAGCCGCTTGCACGACCGCATTCAATTTAACTTAAGCGCTAACGACACGTGGACGGCGCAACGACTTCAACCATGAGTTCATCGACTTTTGCCGTGGTCGGCTGCGGCCGCATCGGCCAACGCCACATTGAAATGATCCGCAACGTCCGCGGAGCCCAGCTCGTGGCGACCTGCGACGTAAAGTCCGCCGAGGAACTGGGCTTAAAATCAGAGGTTCCGCACTACCGAAACCTTGAAGAGCTCTTGGCGAAGCACGCCGTGGATGTGGTGGCTATCGCCAGCCCCAACGGACTGCATGCGGATCATGCCCTAACGGCCCTAAATGCTCGGGCGCACGTAATCATTGAAAAGCCGATGGCCCTTCGCAAGGCCGACGCGGAACGCGTGCTTCACGTGGCGCTGCAGCACGGTCGCTACGTGTTTGGGGTGATGCAAAACCGCTACTCTCCGCCTTCAGAATGGCTCAAAGCCGTAGTCGATGAGGGGCATTTAGGCGACATTTACCAAGTTCATATAGACTGCTTTTGGAACCGCGACGACCGCTACTACCACGCGGGCGGATGGCACGGAACCAAGGACCTCGACGGCGGGACGCTGTTCACGCAGTTCAGCCACTTTATCGACATCTTGTACTGGGTTTTTGGCGACGTAAAGCCGCTGAGCGCCTTGCTCCGCAACTACAACCACAGCCACAGTATTGCGTTTGAAGATAGCGGATTGGTGCATTTTGCGCTGCCCCAGCGCGGCGCGGCCCTCGGTTCGCTGAACTACAGCACCAGCGTGTGGGACGCCAACCTCGAGAGCTCTATGACGGTAATCGGCTCTAAGGGCAGCATCAAGGTAGCCGGGCAGTACATGAACGAAGTGGTCCACTGCCACATCGAAGGCTACGATATGCCCACGCTCGCTCCCAGCAATCCGCCAAACGACTACGGCCCCTACAAGGGCTCGGCCGCCAACCACATTTATGTGTACGAAAACGTGCGCGACGTGCTTGAAGGCACCCGGCCAATAACTACCAATGCCCTCGAAGGCCTCAAGGTGGTGGAAATCATTGAATCCATTTATGCCTTGGCGAAGTAACCGCGGAGATTAGACCCATTAAAAAAGCCGCCCGAGGGCGGCTTTCGCGTTTAGGTGATTTCGGGGCATTAGAGTTTGCCAGCCAGCTCAGCGCCAGCCTTGAACTTAGCAACCTTCTTGGCGGCGATTTTGATCGTCGCGCCAGTTTGCGGGTTGCGGCCCTCACGAGCACCGCGAGCTGATACGCTGAAGGTACCGAAGCCTACGAGTGATACTTTGCCTCCTTTGGCCAAAGCACCGCCGATGTTGTTGGTTACGGAATCCAAAGCTGATTTAGCTTGAGCTTTAGAGATACCTGCGTCTGCTGCGATGGCATCGATGAGTTCTGCCTTGTTCATGCTTGTTGTTTTTTAAATGTGATTAAACGTTTGGTTTTCCCAAATATAGTCGGAAACGCAATACGTGCAAGGATTTAGTTAATTTTTTGACCACTTAGGGTAAATCGGCCCCTAATTCGCGATCCGCGCAAAAATTCAGAGGTCGGCATGCGGCGTTTTCCGGGCCATTGAACCTCGTGAATTACGGCCGTTCCGTGCGCGTCTAAAACTTTAATATGCTCATTATCAATAGTATAACATAATTCTGCTTCTGGTGATTGTGGTGCGGTGGGCCGATAGTCGCTCGCGAAGAGTTTAAATCGCGCTCCGTCGTGCTCTGGACTCGGAAGGCTTGCTCCAGGCATCGGATCGCAGGCCCGAATGCGGTTGTGCACCGCCAAGGAGCTGTTTTGGAGTTCAAGTTGTGCGAATTCCGGCCCTAATTTGGGAGCCAGCCGGTGCTCCGTGGCATCGGGTTGCGGGCGAAGCTTTAATCCGTTTCGGCCTAATTCCGCCAAAACGCGCACCGCTAATTCTGCGCCTGCTAAGGCCATGCGGGGGTACAGGCTGCCAAGCGTTTCGTTTGGTCCGACGTTTAAGGTAACGTGGTCCAGAATCGGACCTTCATCGATATGGGCATTGAGCGAAAAAGCGGTCAGGCCGGTTTGCGGGTCGCCGTGCGCAAGGCTCCACTGAATCGGGGCCGCGCCCCGCAGGTCGGGAAGTAGGGATCCGTGGATGTTCAACGAACCCA
>VGFU01000058.1 GCA_016868755.1 Bacteroidota bacterium
TTTGCCAACTGGCGTACGCACTACCGCAACACCTACCTCAAGCAGAACAACGACTTCATTGAGAACGAGTTCCGCCTGCCGACTGAGGCCGAGTGGGAATACGCCGCACGCGGTGGCCGCGAACTGACTACCTACCCCTGGGGTGGTCCGTACACGACCAATAGCAAAGGTTGCTTCTTGGCCAACTTTAAGCCGGGTCGCGGAAACCTCGTGGCCGACGGCGGTATGTACCCCGTTCGCGTACACAGCTACGAGCCCAACGATTACGGACTCTACGACATGGCCGGCAACGTAGCCGAATGGACCAGCACGGCGTGGGACGAGGCCTCGTATTTCTACGTAGCCGATTTCAGCCCCGACTTCAAGTACAATGCCGCCGAATCTGACCCCGTGACGCTCAAGCGCAAGGTGATCCGCGGCGGATCGTGGAAAGACGTAGCCATCTTCATGCAGAACGGCATGCGCGATTACGAATACCAAGACACAGCCAAGTCCTACATTGGCTTCCGCACGGTGCAAAGCTTCCTTGGACGCGATCGTCGCGACTTCTAAAAATTAACCAACAATCTCTCTCTTAACCCTTTAACTCACTTCAACATGGCTTTAATCGACGTTAATGGCAAGCGCTTCAAGAATTTCATGAACAAGCTTTATGGTTGGGGTGCAGCCGTCGTTATCATGGGTGCACTGTTCAAAATCCTTCACTTGAAGGGTGCTGACCTGATGCTCATTATTGGTCTCACCACGGAGGCCGTCATCTTTGCCATTTCTGCCTTTGAAGCCCAGCCTAAGGACTACGACTGGTCTTTGGTGTACCCTGAGCTAGAGAATGAGCCGATTTCTGATAAAAAATCAGTGCGCAAAGGCAGCGGTACTGTTACCCAAGAACTCGACCGCATGCTCGAAGAAGCCAAAATCGGCCCTGAGTTGCTGGAGAGCCTTTCTGACGGTATGCGTAAGTTGAGCGAAACCGCTGCCTCCTTGAACACGGCTACGGATGCTGCCGGTGCTACGGCCGCTTACAGCCAACAGCTGGGTGCCGCCGCCAAAAACATGGAAGCGCTGAACGCCCTGTACGCCGTGCAGCTGGAAAATACCACGAGCCAAGTTGACCTTCAAAACACCGTTATGGAGAAACTGAGCGCATCTGCACAAAATACCGAAGCTCTAGCCGGCGAGGTAAGCAAACTAAGCCAGAATCTTTCGCAGCTGAATTCCGTATACGGAAACATGCTCGCCGCCATGAACGTGCGTTCGTAAGTCGCAGGCGAATTAGTTGCAACCTATTGATAATTGGATTATTAAAATATAATGGCTTCAGGTAAAATTTCTCCACGTCAGAAGATGATCAACATGATGTACCTCGTGTTGACCGCCATGCTGGCTTTGAACGTATCCAAAGACATTCTGCGCGTCCTGGCGAAGCTGGACTTAGGAATGAACGCTACGGTCAGCACAGTTGAACGTGGAACCGCTACCATGTACCAAGCTATTCAGGCTCAGGTTTCTGAAAATCCCCGTGCGATTCCGGTGAACGAGCGCGCCAAGGAGGTACAGAAAAAGTCTGAAGAGATTTTCGCTTTGCTCAAAAATGCGAAGGACGATATGATCACGCTCACTGGCGGTATTGATAAGGAAGGACGCTACAAGGGAGCGGACAATCGTGACATCGCCGAGAACTACTTGCTTAACGATAAGAGCATTGGAGGCCAAGGAAAAGCTAAGGAAATCAAGGAGAAACTCCTTGCATACCGTGCCTTTCTAGAATCTCAAACCGATGGTGATGCTGCGATGAAGCAAGCGGTAGACGAAACATTCACCTTTGAGGATGAGGTTGTTGAAGGAAAGAAGATGTCGTGGGAGCGCGCTACGTTCGCCGAACTTCCCTTGGCGGGCATCATCCCGTTCTTGACTGACCTGCAGTCGCGCGTTCGCCGTATGGAGGCCAAGACGGTTGAGCACCTTTACGGTCAAATTGACGCCAACACGCTGAAGTTCGACAACGTGCGTGCCGTGGTTATGCCCAAGAGCACCTACGTGACTCAGGGCGACTACCTCGAGGCAGACATATTCCTCGCCGCCTACGACAAAGGACGCAATCCGCAGTTCATTGGCGTGACTCCGCAATCGGTTGAAGAAGGCGTGGGTAAAATTCGCATTCAAGGTTCAGGAAACGGCAGCAAGACCCTCAAGGGCAGCATGCGGGTTCCGGGCAGAGACAAAGACTACACGTTTGAGTTGACCTACACGGTAGCACCGCCGAGCGTCGTAATTGCCGCCACCAAGATGAACGTGCTCTACCGCAACGTGGACAACCCCATCGAGGTGTCGGTACCGGGTGTCGCTCCTGAAAACCTAATTGTTTCTGGCCCCGGCATTTCGGGTAAGTCAGGCAACTACGTGGCCGATGTCACCAAAGTTGAGGGTAAAGAAGTGACCATTTCAGTAAGCGTCAAGGAGAAGGACGGTAAAACCCGCAAGGCAGGTGAAAAAATTTACCGCATCAAAGGCCTTCCGCAGGCCGTGGGCACTGTATACAAGAAGAAGGAAGGTATGATTTCGACGAGCTTGCTCGCTAAGGGTATCGTCGAGGCCGAATACCAAGACTTCCCGTTTGACCTTCCGCTTTCGGTGACGGCTTTTGAGATTAAGCTCGAGGGCAAGCCCGCCATTCAGGTAAAAGGAAACAAGGTTCCGAACGATCTGCGCGATCAGATCGAGCGCTTGCGCCCGGGATCTTCGGTATCGATTCGCAAAATCAAGGCGCAAACTCCCCAGGGAGCGCGCATTGAGAACATTTCTAACGTAGTTCTTGACGTTCAATAGCATGAAAAAGTTAGCTTCTTTAGTCGCGCTGTTCCTCGTAGGGGTTACCCTCGAGGCGCAGGTGCTTTCGCCCCAAGATGACGGATTGATTCCGAAGTCTGAAATTCACGTAAGCCAGACGCGCGTGGTGCCCTACCCCCACTTGCGCCAGGACGACATGCTGTGGTCGCGCCGCAATTGGGAGCGCATTCACACGCTCGAGAAGCTGAACCACCCGCTGTACTACCCCATTCAGGCGCTGCCCGACCGCAAGTCGCTGTATGACGTGATGAAGGACGCCATCTTGAGTGAAGGCAGCATCACCGAGGTGTACGACGACGATTTGTTCCTGCGTCCGTTGACCATGAGCGAAGTGGGCAACCGCTTGTTCCGCATCGATACAATCCGCGACAACGACGACGGCAGAATCCTGGCGATTGACTCACTTGAGATCAAGGCGAACAACATCCTGGCTTGGGACATCAAGAGCGACTGGTACTTTGACAAGCAGCGCGGAGAATTGAAGAACCGAATTATCGGAATTTCGCCGGTAATTAAGGATCCGCAAGAGGGCGACATCATCAACTTGTTTTGGGTTTGGTTCCCCGACGCGCGTCAAGCGTTCGCGACCAATGTGGCCTACAATCCCAACAACAACACCCGCCGTTTAACGTTTGACCAGATTTTTCAGATGCGCTACTTCAACGCCATCGTGATGAAGGAAGACAACGTCTACGACCGCGAGATTAAGGACTACAAAGCCAACAATCCGATGGAGCAGCTGCTCGAGTCGAAGCGCATTCGCGAAGACATTCGCAACCGCGAACACGACTACTGGCAGTTCTAATTCACGAATTGGTGCACCTAAGGCCACCCCACTTCGGGTGGCTTTTTTTTGCGCCTAATTGGGTCAAACATGCCGCAGCACATCGCGATAATTGGCGCCGGAATCGCAGGCCTAGCGGTGGCGAAGCAGGCCCCGGCGGGAACGCAGGTGGTGCTTTTTGATGCCTACCCCGAGCGGAGCTCGACGCGCGTGGCCACCGGCTTGGTGAATCCCGTGGTGCTCAAGCGGCGGCGGGTGGTTTGGCGGGCGGCCGAGGCCCTCGCGGCGGCGCGCAGCTTTTATCCGGAATCCGTGCGGAGCTCGGAACCCATATTTGAGGTGCTCCGCAGTGCCGAAGAAGTCAACGACTGGAATGCGCTATCGGACCATCCCGCGTTGGGACCCTACTTGGGAGCGCTCGTAGATGCTCCTCCGGGCATCAAGGGCCTCTGCCTGGGGACCGTAAACGAGAGCTTTCGGGTCAACCTACGGGAATTTTGTGAAGCAACCCGTAGCGCGTTTCGGGTGCGCGTAGAGGCCGTTGAAATGCTTGAACCGTTGCCTAACGGACGATGGCTCCTCAACGAGGTCCACGAATTTGATGCGGTGGTGCTGTGCGAGGGCTACCAAGCGCGCTGGGCCGAGCACTTTTGGGGCGACCTGCGCTTTGCCCGAACCTCAGGCCAGGGGCTGCGGGTGTCGTTGGGCCAGGGTCCGCAGATGATGCTGCACCGCAGCCATTTTTTGCTTCCGGAGCCCGACGGAACCTACCAACTTGGGGTATCCTACGGTTGGGGCATTTCAAGCGGCGCCGCACTTCCCCCCTCGCCGCAGGCCAGCCAAACCGACGAGCTCCTGGATTCGGCGCGGGCTTGGATCCAGTCCGAGGTGACCGTGCACAGCGCGTGGACCGGCATTCGTCCGACGACCAGCGACCGACGGCCCCG
>VGFU01000059.1 GCA_016868755.1 Bacteroidota bacterium
GTCGGCAAGTTCTCGGCCTCGATTTTGAGCACCGCCAGGTCGGTGGTGGGGTCGACACCCACGACGTTGGCCACATATTCCTTATTGTTGTTCAAACTGACTTTGACCTCTTTGGCCTTGTCAATCACGTGGTTGTTGGTAACGATGTAGCCGTCGGGACTAATGATGACCCCTGAGCCGGAACCCTGAACGATGCGCGGCTGCATCTGCGGGGTGTTCCCAAAGCCAAAGAAGAAGTCCTGAAACGGGTTAAACGTGTAGCCCTGTTCCACCGAAGTTTTTACGTGGACGACGGCGTGCACGGCTGTTTCGGCGGCGGCGCTAAAGTCGGTGGACGAAATGAGTGCGGGATGGTCCGCCACGAGGCGTCCGTTGGATTCGTTCCAAAGCGCGCTTGAAGCTACGGGCGAGCTCAAGGCGTCATAAATCGCCGCCCCACCGAGGCCGGCCGCAAGTGCAATGCCTGCAAAGGCTGCGAGTACTTTAGTCTGGTTCATGTCGTTCGGAATTAATCGTTAAAAGACGGGTGGACCGAATCCAAAAACTGTTCCACGGCCTACATTCGCAGTATGTTCCGACGTTTTGTCAAGTACCACGGCAGCGGCAACGACTTTGTGGTCGTACAGGGTTCGTTTGAAGCGGATTGGCCTGCCATTTTGGTCGCCGATATCTGCCACCGCCGCTACGGCGTGGGCGCCGACGGATTTATGGTCGTAGGGCCAGCTCAGGGCGTTGACTTTCGCGTAGACTACTACAACGCCGACGGCCGTTTGGGGTCTTTGTGCGGAAACGGATCGCGCTGTGCCGTAGACTTTGCGCGTTCCCTAGGCCTCTTCGAAGGAACGCGCTGCAGGTTTGCGGCAGCCGACGGAACGCACGAAGCCGTCTGGCACGGCGACGGCCGCGTTTCGGTTCAGTTTGTCGATGCACCGCGCCCTCAGCGCCAGCACGGCGGCTGGTTTGTGAATACCGGTTCGCCGCACCACGTGGTTCTTGCCAGCGACCTCGAGTCGGTCGAGGCAATCGGGGAGGGGAGAACCCTTCGCTACGGCGTGTACGCTGAGTTGGGCGGAGCCAACATCAATTGGCTTGCCGCTCGCGAGGGTGGGTGCGCGATACGCACCTACGAGCGCGGCGTCGAAGACGAGACCTTGAGCTGCGGAACGGGAGCGGTCGCCTCGGCGCTGGTTGCCCACCTGCAGTGGGGCTTACCCAGCCCAGTCATTCTTGATGCCCGCGGCGGTCAGCTCGAGGTGGCGTTCACGCCGACCGACGAAGGCTTCACCGACATAGTACTCACGGGGCCGGTTGCCCGCGTTTTCGACGGAACATGGACGGCCTAAACCTCCGCGCCCTCGAACCCGAAGACCTGGATCAGCTGGTTCGCTGGGAGGCAGACCACGTCGACGCCGGATTGCGCATCGCCCCCTACAGCAAGGCGATGCTCAAGCGCTACCTCGACGAGTCCCACCGCGATTTTTGGGAAGCTGAGCAAGTGCGCTTCGTGCTTGCTGCCGCGGACGGTCGTGCCCTCGGCCTTTTTGATGTGTTCAACGCCCAGCCCGTCCATCAGCGGGCTGAAGTTGCGGTGCTTGTGGATCCTTCGGTGCGCAGACAGGGTCTTGGACGTCAGGGCCTTGGCCTGGTGGAGCAGTGGGCTTTTGGTCGCGCGGGCCTTCGCAGCTTGTACGCCGAGGTGTTTAGCGACAACGCGGCGGCACTCCAGGTGTTTGCCGCCAGCGGGTACGAAACCTCAGGTACGCTCAAGGCCTGGTATCGGGTCGGACGCGAGTTTCGCGACGTGCAACTTTTACAGCGCATGCGATCATGAGCCGAAAGTCCCGCGCGGCGCGCCGCATTCGTCCATGGTGGCTGATCGCGGTATTTGCCTTGGCTTCGGCTGTGGTTGGGCTGTGGCCTTCGCAGGATTTCTCTTCGATTCGAATTTCAGTGCCCGTACCTACCGACGGTACTCCGGTCCGCTATGTGCTCGACAGCATTGAAGTCCGCACCCCAGAGGCGCACCTCAATGTATTGCGCATTGGCGCGCTGCTTCAGGGAAACTTTGGCGTTCCGCGCGGCTACTACGAAATTTCGCCCAGCGAGCCCTGGTGGCGGACCCTTCGCCGCTTGAAGATGGGCTACGAAACGCCCCGGCAGCTGACCGTTCGGGGGTACCAAGCCCGCTCGGCGGTGGTAGGTCGCTTGGCAGAAGTGTTCTTTGAACCGTCGGACAAGCTTGATTCCGCGCTGTACCGCGGCGACAGCGTGGTTCCTGTGCTGCCCAATACCTACGAAGTATACGCCTCGCTGACCGCTCAGGAGGTGGCACAGCGCATGGGGCGCGAATTCGATGCGTACTGGAGCGCCAACCGATCTGAGGCCGCGAGTCGACTGGGGCTGAGCCGTTACGAGATCTACATCCTTGCCAGCATTGTGCAGTCGGAATCCAAGGAGCCCGCGGAATGGCCGCGCATTGCCGGAGTCTACCTCACGCGTTTGAAGCTCGGTAAGCGGTTGGAAGCGGATCCTACGGTTGTGCACGCCGTGCTCGACCGCAACCTCGCGCCAGTGCCCATTCGCCGCGTGACCGGAGCCATGCTGCGCGTGGAGCATCCCTACAACACCTACCGCAGAAAAGGCTTGCCGCCGGGGCCCTTGGCCACGGTGCATCCCCCGGTGATCGATAGTGTGCTTGCTTCGCGTGCCACGGGCGAATTGTTTTTCTGTGCGAACCCGGCCAAGCCCGGATTTCACCTCTTTTCAAAGAGCTACAGCGAGCACCTTCGCAACCGCAGCCGCTACCTAAAGGCCATTACCCGCTAGGCCTGCTCGAGGCCAAGCTGGGTGTTGGTGAAAAAGATGGCTCCATCGACCGCGTCGCAGAGCACCACCGCGTCGCGCTGCACTTCGCCACTTAAGAGCTTTTTCGCAAGGTCGTTGAGGATTCGGCGCTGCACCGTCCGTTTGAGTGGTCGGGCTCCGAAGGCCGGGTCAAAGCCTTCAGCGGCCAGGGTGTTAACTGCCTCGGGCGTGAATTCGATCGTGATTTCTTGGTCAGCCAACCGCTTTTTAACCTCCTTGAGCTGCAGCTGCACAATACTTCGCACGTGATCCTGACCCAGCGGGTGAAACGTGATAACCTCGTCGATGCGGTTGAGGAACTCCGGGCGCAACGTCTGTCGAAGCAGCTGCTGCACGGCCTCGGGCCCGTCGCCGTCGAGCAAGAGTTCCGAGCCCAAATTGCTCGTCATCACCACCACGCTGTGCGTAAAATTCACGGTGCGCCCCTTGCCGTCGGTGAGCCGGCCGTCGTCAAGCACTTGAAGAAGCACGTTAAAGACTTCAGGGTGGGCCTTTTCAATTTCGTCCAGAAGCACCACGGCGTAGGGACGACGGCGTACGGCCTCAGTGAGTTGCCCGCCTTCGTCGTAGCCCACGTACCCTGGAGGCGCTCCGACCAACCGCGACACGCTGTGGCGCTCTTGGTATTCACTCATGTCGATGCGAACCATGGCCTGATCGTCGTCAAAAAGGAACTCCGCTAGGGCCCTGGCCAGCTCGGTTTTACCGACACCGGTGGGTCCGAGGAATAAAAACGACCCAATGGGACGCTTGGGGTCGCCCAAACCTGCGCGGGCACGGCGCAGCGCGTCCGACACGGCTTCAATGGCCTCGTCTTGGCCGACCACGCGACGGTGAAGCTCATCTTCGAGCCGCAGGAGCTTGCTTCGCTCGCTTTCGAGCATCTTGCTGACCGGAATTCCCGTCCAGCGCGACACAACTTCAGCGATGTCTTCAGCGCCCACTTCTTCTTGTACCATCGCGCGCCGATCCGTCCGAAGACCGTCCAGTGCCGCTAGGCCGTCGGTGATGGACTGTTCAGCGGCAGCCAGCTTTCCGTAGCGGATCTCAGCGACCTTGGCGTACTCGCCGTTGCGCTCGGCTTGCTCGGCTTCGAGCTTGAGGCGCTCGACGTCCTCTTTGGCGCGCTGAATGCGTTCTACGGCCTCTTTTTCGGCGGACCATTGCGCTCCTAGGGCGGTGCGCTTCTCGTTGAGCGTGGCTAATTCCTGCTTCAGCAGGTTTAGGCGCTTTGGGTCGTCTTCGCGCTGAATGGCTTCGCGCTCAATTTCAAGCTGAATGATCTTGCGGTCGAGGTCGTCGAGCTCTTCGGGCTTGGAATTGATTTCGAGGCGGAGTTTGGACGCCGCCTCATCCATCAAGTCAATGGCCTTGTCGGGCAAAAACCGGTCAGAAATGTAGCGTTGGCTGAGCAGCACCGACTGAACAACCGCCTCGTCCTTAATGCGCACCTTGTGGTGCCCTTCGTACTTTTCCTTGATTCCGCGCAAAATGGCAATCGAGGCCTCGGTATCGGGCTCCTCGACGAGCACCTTTTGAAAGCGTCGCTCCAGGGCTTTGTCTTTTTCGAAGTACTTCTGAAATTCGTTGAGCGTCGTCGCACCCACGCAGCGCAGCTCGCCCCGGGCGAGTGCCGGCTTGAGGATGTTGGCCGCGTCCATCGC
>VGFU01000060.1 GCA_016868755.1 Bacteroidota bacterium
TGTCAGTGGGGGCAACCGCACGCTACCTTTTTGGGTCGGCGGATCGGAGCACTAAAGTCTACTTCACAGATGGACGATTTGACTATGCTGGAAAGGTTGAGCGGGTGCTCGTGAGCGATTGGCGATGGAATGCCGGAGCGCAACTCATTCTTCCCTTCAGATTGAACGAGCTAATTGCCGGTGTTCAATATGAGCCCACGGCCTCCCTCTCGGCAGTGCAGAACTACAACTGGTACAGCTTTAAAACAAATAGCGATGGAGCAGAAATCCCTCTAGATACCATCTCGGCGGTCAATGGCTCTGTTGGAACCGTTGCCCTTGGGGGTCGGCAAGCAGTTGGATTGCGTTGGGCTACGAATCGCAAAAATGCCCTCCTGCCGGCTTGGACGATTAGCGGACATTTCGAGCGCACCCGGGTAAGCGATCACCGTGATTTCAATGCCTTAAATTCTGGCAACTACCGTGGTTATGCTCAATCGTGGATCGTTCAAGCGAGCATGGTGCCGACCTTACTTTCTACAAAAAAGAAGCTCAGTTCATACTTCAGCCAGGTGCAGTACGTGGGCTCGTTCCGCCGCGATCATTTCGGACTGTTCGTGGGCGGATCTACCGACGGTACCGCCGTTCGCGGCTGGAGCGGAAACCTCGGAATGGCCATGCCCGTTGGGGGTCGAAGCTTTATTCCCGGTGACGTCAAAGTGGCTAGCGTTCACGTTGGCCTCAATTTTGGAAGTATAGGAACAGTTAACAATGGTTTAGTGAGAGAACAATATCTTCGCGCGGCCGTTGGTTTAACGTTGAATGATCAGTGGTTCATGAAAGCAAAATTCCGATAAGTATGAAACGAGTTCTTGGATTCCTCCTGCTAGTAGCCGCCCTAGGTAGCCAACCCCTTTTTGGGCAAAAAGCTGTTTGGGGCAAAAACGCCACCGACTCAACGGTGTGCTTTGAGAAGTTCAATACGTTCGGAGCGCTGTACAACAGTAAGTCCTACGTTGAGGCCTACGAGCCGTGGAAGGCGGTTTACGAAACTTGCCCCCAAGCCACGGAGGTTATTTACAAGTTTGCTCCTAAGATCCTGGAAGCAAAAATTAAGGAAGCTACCGACCCCAAGGTCAAGCAAGACTTGATTCGTCTGCTGCTTTCTACCTACGATCGCCGCAACGATTTGTACCCGGGTAAAGAAGCCGAAATCCTCGCCCAAAAGGCCGACGATTTTTGGACCTACTACCCTGACAGTGCGGCCAAGGCCTATACCATGTACAAAAAAGTATTTGACCTGGACCCCAAGGCATTGCAGCCGGCGTACCTTAATAACTACTTCAATGTGGTCATCAAGCTTTACAAGGAAGAAAAGCTCAACTCGTTTGGCCTGGTTGAAGGGTTCAACGACGTGTCAGAAGCCATCGAACTTCAATCAAACGACCGTAATACGTTAATCGCCCAGCTCACCGAAAAAGACACGTTGGGCACCATTTCAGACCGCGAGAAGCGCAACCTCGACGCCAACCGCAAGCTGCTGGCGCAGTCCGAGAAGCTGCTGGGCAACATCGAGAAGGGAATTGCTCCGTTGCTGACCTGCGAACGCTTGACGTTGATCTACAACGACTCGACCTATGCTCTGCACACCACCGACAAGTCGTGGTTGGCCCGCGCCATCACGATGCTGTCGAAGGAACGCACGGCGGCCGACGGAACGAACTCAAACTGCACCGACAACCCGATGTACTTCAAAGCGGCTTCGTCGCTGTACAAGCTTGAGCCCAGCGCCAAGGCGGCTCGTTCGATGGGTCTTTTGAGCGTTAAAAACGGCATGTATGCCGAGGCAAAAAAGTACTTTGACGATGCCATTCGCCAGGAAGTGGATCCCAAGAAGCGTTCTATCGACTGGTTAAAGCTCGCCGTAATTGCCGAAAAGCAAGGACAGCTAGCTGAAGCTAAGCGCGCCTGCCTGGAGTCTGCCCGAGCCAACCCAGAGTCGGGCGAAGCCTACCTCTTCCTGGCTTCGGTTTATGCCAAGGCGGCCGGAACCTGCGGCAGCAATGCCTTCGAAAAGAATGCCGTGTACTGGGCGGCCATCAACATGGCCAACCGCGCTGCTTCGGTACAGCCTGACCTAGCGGCTCGCGCTGAATCGCTTGCGTCGGCCTTCCGCAAGAACGTACCCGATAAGTCGATCGCCTTCCAGTTTAACTACAAGGAAGGAGATGCCTACACGATCGGATGTTGGATCAACGAGCGCGTCGTTGTTCGCTTCTAAGCACGCACTCCTCTTCGTACTGGGCGTCGTTGTGGCTTCGTGCCGCAACGACGCCCAAGACGTTAAAAAGATCCGCAGTGCAGCTCCGGGTCCGAGCTCCATTCAGTACGGCATCACCGTCGTGTATTCCGATACCTCGACCGTTCAGTGGCGCCTAAAGGCCCGTGAACTGGAAGAAGTGCGCAGCGGGGGGCAGGCTGAACGCGAAGTATTCCGCGGCAACGTCTCGGCCGTTCAGTTGCACAACGGCAAGCCCACGGGACGGTCGCTTACTGCCGAACAAATCGTGCGCGACGTGCGCAAGCAAGTCTGGTTTTTGTCGGGCGGAGTCACCGTGCGCCAAGGCACCCGCAAATCCCTTCAAACCGAATCCCTCGAATGGGACCGCAAAACGGGAAAAATCCTAGGCAGCAAGTGGGTCGAAATCAACGACGAAGGCCAAACACTAAGCGGTACCGGCTTCGAAGCCATGGAAGATCTCTCGGTCTACACCATCTTTGAGGTGTCTGGCCAATTTGACGAACAATCACCCCAAAAACCATGAACAGTCCTATGCGTTGGCGCGTACTCGAATGGATTTACTACGTTACCGCCATCTTGTCGGCCGAAGCCGCATGGTCCTTTTATGAATCGGAACCCAAGCGCGCCTTGCTCTTTGCCGGCTTTACCGTGGGCTCGATAGCCATGGCTCTTTGGCGTCGCTCGCAGCGGCTTAAATCCAATAAGCCCTCATGATCGAGGCGCTGATCTTGTTGTTGGTGTCGCTCGCGGCTTCCGCTTTTTTTTCGGGAACCGAAATTGCGTTCTTGACGGCCAATCGGCTGCAGCTTGAAATTGACCTCAAGCGCAAGGCGGTACCGTTTTGGGTCGCCCACTGGATTAGCAATCCCCAACAGTTCTTGGTCACGCTGCTTATTGGCAACACCCTTGCGCTCGTCGTGGTCGGTGCGCAATTTGCCGTACTCATGCATCCCGTGCTGGAGCCACTCCTGAGTTTGCCGCTCGTGCTGCTCCTCGAAACCTTGATTTCAACCATTGTGGTCCTTTTTCTGGCGGAATACATCCCCAAAGCGCTCTTTCGTGAACAAGCCAACCGCGCCCTAGTGTGGGGAGCTGTTCCGGCCGCAATCTTCTATGTGCTTTTTTGGCCCATCTCCATTTCGCTGACCAAGTTCAACGATTGGCTCTTTAAGCGCATGGGTTCGGAATTTCACGGCACCACCCACGCACGCGTTTTTGGGCTCGCGGACCTGAACAGCCTCGTCGACGAAGCCAGCCAAAAAGAAGAACAAGACCCTGAGGTGGAACTGTTTCGTAACGCCCTCGACTTTGCTGAAGTAAAGGTGCGCGCGTGCATGATTCCGCGTCCCGAACTGGCCGCGGTACCGTTGACCATTAATCTCGAAGATCTGAAGTCCAGGTTTGTTGAGACGGGATTTAGTCGTCTGTTGGTATACCGTGATGAGCTCGACGATGCTTTTGCTTATGTGCACCAGTTTGAACTGTTCAAAAAGCCCAAGTCCCTGAGGTCGGTGCTAACTCCGCTGTCGTTTGTGCCCGAGGCCATGAATGCCCAAGAGGTATTTCAGCAACTCATTCGCGAAAAGCGAAGTATGGCACTCGTTGTCGACGACCTGGGCGACTTAGTCGGCATGGTCACCCTTGAAGACATCATTGAAGAATTATTTGGTGAAATTGACGACGAACATGACCAAGATTCTTTGGTCGAGCAGGTACTCGAAGATGGGACGTTTCGATTAGACGGCCGTTTGGAGGTGAATTACCTCAACGATCAGTACAATTTGGGCCTACCAGAGTCGGACCGGTTCACCACGTTAGGTGGCCTTGTTACTGTTCTGGCCGGCAAGCTTCCGGAGCCTGGAGACACGGTGGTGGTCGGTGCATGGCGTTTAGAAGTTGAGGGCATGGAAGTACAGCGCGTCAAGCAAGTCCTAGTGCGCCGCGACGCGTGATTTAGCCGTTGTAGTGCCGCCAGGTCGTTGTATATTCGCGACCTTATTTACACCTAGTTATGGGACTTTTTGAAGCTATCCGCAGCCGTTCGGCGCTCGTTGTTGGAGTTATTGGAATTTCGTTGGTTGCCTTCGTGTTAACTGACTTTTTAACCTCAGGAAACATGCTGTTTCAGGGCGACCGCGACGTGGTGGGCCGCATTCAGGGGGAGAAGATTTCGTACTTGGACTTCAACAAAGAAGT
>VGFU01000061.1 GCA_016868755.1 Bacteroidota bacterium
CGGACCAGCTTCGCCGTATGCACTCCGCGCTCGGTGTGCAAACGCACGAAGTAAGCTCCCGGCGCCCAAGCCGCACTCGGCAGCTCGACTTCGGTTCCGTTCATCGTGGCGGCAAATACCGGACGACCGAGGATGTCAAATACTTCCACCGACGTAACGTTGGCGCCAAACGCACGAACCATGGCGTTGGCCGTCGTCGGGTTCGGAACCAGCTGCATTTTCACCGTCTCCACCTCGGGAACCGAGATGGTGTAGCCCACGGCATTCAGAGCCTTAGCCATGCGGGGCAAGGTAAATGCCATCACCGTGTCAATGTAGAGCAGCGACTGGGCCTTGATGTTGGGGTTGGTCTCGTTGGCCGAAAGCGGGTCGTTGCCGTCCCACCAATCCCAGGGGTTGGCGTTCACTTTAAACGGCATCGTTGCGTTGGGCGGAAGCATATTGAACGTGTACAAGTTCTCTTGCGACCCCAAGTTGTAGGGGTTCGTTCGAGCCTTCACCGAGTACGCGTCGTTCATACTTGAGGCCGCGAGTACCGTGTTGTTACCAAAGCTGTTGGCCATTTTCACGGCCGTGTGGCTGCCGGCTACCTCAACTACGGGGAAGAAGGCACCCGCGATGGGCACGTTAACCATTCCACGGTAGTAGGGCGCAAAAAAGTCGTAGCGGCTGTGGAAGCTCACGATTGGCGCGTCGCCTTGGGCCATCCACGCGGAATCTCCGAGGGCTCCGCCCAAGTTGATCACCATGTTCACGTTGTGGGGAATACCCTTGTACAGCTCAATGTTTCGACCGGGCTGCGTTTGGTCTACGAGCGGAAGTCCCGTAACTGGGTGCGTACCATTGATTACCGCCTTGCCGCCGTAACCGTTCCAATCACCAACCCGCGCCGTGTCCACATAAGGCGCACCTGCCGCAACGGTAGTTCCGAAAATTCCGGTTCCCGCCGCTTGGTATTTGAACTTAGAGGGGGACGCAACTTCAGCGTAGTTGTCAATCGTCGCATAAGCCAAGGTGATGTATCCACCCGAACCGGCACCAATCAGCGAAATGGCCGAAGGATCAACGCGGTAGGGGTCGCCCAAAGCAAGCTTTGACGCGCGCACCGAGCGCACACATACCTTGGCATCCTGCACGGCGTTGTACACGGCCATCAGGTTGGTTCCGCGACGCAAGTCCAGGTTGGTTGAGTTCGCCAACCAACCGAGGCGGTAGCTTGCCGAAACGGCCACAAAACCGCGGCGCGCAAAACGCTTCGCCATTTCCACTACGGCCGAATCCTTGCGGTCACCCATGGGCGAAGCCAAGCCTTTGGGCAAAAACGAGCCCGTGTGGAAGATTATGACCACCGGGCGCGACGCCACCTGGTCTACGGCCGTGTCGGGCATGTAGATGTCGGCATACATCGGTACCACCATCGGTCCGCCCATCGTGGCCGGAACGTACTGGCTGAAGTTGTAGCCGTAGGCCACGTTGGGAAGCACCGTCACTTGCGCGTCGGTAAACACCTCGTCGAGGTAGCGCTGCTGGGCCGAAGCCGTAAACGCAGTTAATGCCAATGCCAGCGTGGCAATAAGGCGATTAGGGTAAGTTATTTTCATGCATTTAGGAGATTAGGAATGAGAAATTTACGTAAAATAATTTAATTCGAGGGGGCGTTCCACGTCAACGAGACATAGGTCAGCCGTCCTACCGCCGGACCGCCGTAGACCTGAACGACCTTTTGGTTCAGGAGGTTACTTGACCCCAACTTAACCTGCCAGACTTGGTCGGGCTTGGCCCACGAAATTTGCGCGTCCACCAGGCTGTAACTAGGAATCCGCCCTGTGAACTGTGGCGAACCCTCAAAAAGGAATCCCTCTACCCACTTGTAGGTGACGTTGAACCCGCAGCGGCCCTTGCCCATCTTCCAATCGAGGTCGCGGCCCGCCAATGACAGGTTGTACTTGTGTTCGGGCGTGTTGTACGCTGGAATAATCGGGTCGTCCTCGCCCGCATTCAGCACATTCCAAGTGTAATTACCTGCAAGCGTATAGCGCGAAAAGTAGTAATTGGCCCCGAGGCTAAACCCTTGCGTAGTAACCTGTTCCGTCGCGTTGGAGGCAATCCGGTAGGCCTGTACTGAGGAGAGTCTATTTGCCGCACTGCCGCCGGGATCGTCTTCGATGCGCAAGCCTAGATGGTACCCAATAAAGTCCGTGTACCAACTGTAGTAGTACGTCGCATCGAGGTACAACCGATCCCACCAGGTCGTGCGGTAACCCAACTCTACATTGCGCACCTGCTCTGGTCGGACCGCGTCACGAGAATAATACTGCCACTGCCAATCCGCCCGGGCTTGGGGACCTGCCTTCAAAAAATCGCTGACCTCATCGACCGTCACCAGCGAGTCGTAGCCATTGAGGTTGCCCAGCAGCAGCGCCCGACCCACATTGTAGTACAAATACTGATCTTGAAGCGTCGGATTCCGCACCGCCGAAGAAAAACCAACACGCCACACCGTCCGCTCATTGGGCCGGTACACCACCGAAGCCGCCGGAGAAAACAGCCAATCAAAATTCTGGTTCTTGTCGGCGCGGGCCGTCACATTGGCCGTCCACCGCTCTCCCCAGTTGCGCGTGTAGCCCGCATAAAGACCCAATTCGGCCACGCGGAGCACCCGGCCGTTTGTGTCGCTGAACAGCGTGCCGCGCGAATTCGGACGGTACTGACGAAGGCTCGAGCCCAGCGTGAAGCGTCCGCCCGCCACGTCGTAGGCCCGCTGCCCGTGCAGGTGCGCGAGCGACGACCGATCCCAAAACTGCGAGCCTCCCTCGGTGAACGGCCGCGTAATGATCGACTGCTTCAGCGCCTCAAACGCCGCAGAACCCGGAATCAGCATGCTGTCTGGGTCGTACGCCATGTCCATCCAGTTGCGATTGCTCGCGTGCAGCGAATCAAACACGCCCGGATTGGTCGCCCAAAGCTGTGCCATGGCCACACTGAAGTCCGCAGCCGAAAGCGACTCGTCGGGGTATCCCGGCAACGCCCGCACCACCGGCTTTTGAAAAATCGTCCAAAACGAGCGGTACTGATTCGCCCAAAACCCGTCGTTCAGCACCGAATCCTGCATGCGAAGCGCGGTAAAGTACGCGTCGTAGGTCTTTCCCGCATCTTCGTGGGTGGTGTAGGCGCGCACAAACCAGTCCTCGCCCTTGCGCAGCTCGACGCGGTTCTGTAAAAACTGAATATCCTTGAGACTGAACCGGTTATCGCCCTGATAAACCGTGGTCCCGGTTCCGTAGTTTAGGGCATAAATGGCCTCCACCCCGGCGCGGTTGCGGTAGTGCACCGACGTCGCCATCTTCAGGTTTTCGGTGTTGTAGTCCACCAGGGCGGACTCCTCAATCCCCCGGCGGTGGTAGGTTCCGATGCCCGCATACGTTTTCACATCGCCCCCGTCGTCGTAGGTAATTTCGTCTCCGTAGCGGTTGACCGCGTCGTAGCCCCCAGGGTTGTCGGCGGCAGACTTGGATCCGTCCGTCGGGTCGAGGTTGGTCGCCTCCCAGTCGTCGGCCCGCAGAGCAAACAAGTTGATTTTGTAGGCCCAACTGGCGCTTCCGTCCGCCCGTTTAAACGCTTGCGCATGGCGGAACCCAAATTCCGCCAAGCGGCGCTCGCCCCCTTTGAACTGCACCGAGGTGCCTTGAAACCGGTAGGGGTCTTTAGTCGTCATTGCAATCACGCCGTTGAACGCCGAAGGGCCGTACAGAGCTCCGACCGCCCCCGAAATGACGTCGACCTGCTGTACGTCGAGTTCGCTGGCGCCCAAAAAGTTGCCGAGCGAAAAATTCAATCCCGGGGCCTGGTTGTCCACCCCGTCGATGACTTGAAGGCTGCGCACCGGGCTGGTACTGTTAAAACCCCGGGTGTTGATGATTTTGAATCCGATGCTCGCCGAGGTCAGATCTACGCCCTTCATGCTTCCAAGGGCTTCATAAAAGTTGGGCGCGGGGGCTTCCTTCATGCTCACCAA
>VGFU01000062.1 GCA_016868755.1 Bacteroidota bacterium
ATGTAGCCGCCCTGAACAGAGTCGTTGATAACCAGCGTGCTAAATGCACCCAACCACGCGGCCGCGCCGACGCCCAACAGCACCACGCTACCCAAAACCCACAGAAGTTTGCGAACCATGCTGCAAAAGTACGCTTACGCAGCCACATACGATGCGGGCTCAACCGCCGTTGTAATTTGTCGGGTTGGCGTGCAACTAATCCGGTATCGCGTGCATCTTCATACCGTACCTAGACACTTTTCTCAATGCTCACGGCTCTTCGCTTCGGAATCATCTTCGCGCTCATGCAGTTTGTTTGGATTATCGGGGAATACCTCGTTGGACTCCACACGACCTACATCAGCCAACACTATATCTACACCAACCTTATTTTGATTCCTTCGGTGGCCATTATGGTTTGGGGACTTTTTGCTCGGCGGGCAGAACTCGGAGGGGAGTTGTCGTATTTACAGACCCTGGTTCAGGGACTCGGCGTGGGCGCAACCGTTGGCGTGCTCTCGGTCGGAATCCAATTCCTCTTTTTTACGTACATCAATCCGAACTTTTTTGCGGACTTTCAGGAGTACGCCGTCAACCACGGCCACATGAGCGCGGAGGCCGCTGAAGCCTACTTCTCTTTGAAGAGCTATGCACTCCAGGGTGCCGTTTTTGCCCCAGTCGCCGGACTGTTGACCAACGCCATCGCGGGATTGTTCCTCAAAACCAGTTGGCGCTAAACGGCCAGTCCTCAGGTGGCCCCTACCTTTGGGCCTATGTTTTCATTCTTTCGCAAAAAATCAGAGCTCGAGCGCCTTACCGAGCAGTACCAATCGCTGCTCGAAGCGTCCTTCAAGCTGTCGACCACCGACCGCAAAGCTTCTGACTTAAAGCGGGCAGAGGCTGAGGCTTTGGTGCCCCGCATGGACGAACTCCGAAGCGCGCAAAACTGATGGAGCGGAACCTTCGCGGAGCGCGTATTACCGTCTACTGCGCGGGTTCGGCCCGCGTCGCGCCAGACTACCGATCTGGGGCTTCGGAGCTCGCGCAGCACCTCGTCGATGCGGGCGCAGTCCTCGTCTTTGGCGGAGGTAAAACCGGCCTAATGGGCCATATCGCTACAGAGGTCATCGAGCGCGGAGGGCAAGCGGTGGGCGTCATGCCCCAATTCCTCAAGGACATTGAAATGAACCATCCGCTCGTCGAAGACTTTACCTATGTCGCCACCATGGCCGAGCGCAAGGCGGGTCTGCTGGCGAATACCGAAGGCTTAATTGCGCTGCCAGGCGGCTGCGGAACCCTCGAAGAGCTCGCCGAGGCGATCACCCTTAAGCGGCTGGGCCAGTACCTGAAGCCCGTGGTCATCGTCAACCAAAATGGGTTTTACGACGACCTGCTCCGCTTTCTGCAGCGCATGGTTGACGAAGAATTCATGAATCCGGAGCACTTGGACCTGTGGACGGTGGTGGACCATCCGCGCGACGCCGTAGCGGCCATTTTGGCGACGCCCGACCTGTCGCCCGACGTCCTTCATCGGGCCGCGGTTAAGGCCTAATTAGGTAGGGGGCAAGAAATTAATGCTCTGATAATTTTTGCATTGACCTTAAGTCGCTACTTTTGCCCCTCAAAGACATTTTTTTAACGTTTAACCAACCTCGCAAAACCCCATGAAAAAGGTTCTCGCCCTGTTCTTCGCTGCAGGGATTCTGTTCACCCAGCCTGTTCTGGCTCAAGAAGCTACTGAAGCTGCCGCCACGGAACAAGTAGCGTCTACTGATACCAACGCCGCTGCCGCCGATACGGCCGCTGCTGCCACCGAAGAAGCCGCCACTGCGGTTGAAGAAGAGGAGAGCTTCACGCAAGTCCTCAAAGAGAAGTTCATCGAGGGTGACCCTTTGTGGATGGCTCCGGTTCTGTTGACCCTGATTCTGGGTCTTGCCATCGCGATCGAGCGCGTGCTTTACCTTTCAATGTCGAACAGCAACAACGACAAGCTCCTGCAAGAGGTTGAGGCTGCCCTTAAGAGCGGAGGCAAATCAGCCGCCCTTGAAGTTTGCCGCAACACCCGTGGCCCCGTGGCTGCCATCTTCTACCAAGGTTTGGAGAAAATGGACGAAGGCATTGACATGGTAGACAAGGCTATCGTAAGCTTGGGATCGGTTGAAAACGGTAAGCTTGAGCGTGGCGTTTCGTGGATTTCGCTCTTCATTGCACTGGCTCCGATGCTCGGATTCATGGGTACGGTAATTGGTATGATCCAGGCCTTCGACGCCATCGAGGCGGCGGGCGACATCAGCCCGTCACTTGTAGCAGGAGGTATTAAGGTGGCTCTGTTGACCACGGTATTTGGTCTGATCGCTGCCATGATTCTTCAGGTGTTCTACAACCTGATTGTAGCCATGATCGACAACCTGGTCAACAAAATGGAAGATGCTTCGATCACCTTCTTGGACCTCGTAGCCGCGCACCTGAAAAAGTAAGCGAGCCATGTCATTTGATAAATTAAGCCGACTTCTGGCCGTTGTCCTTGGGGGCATCGGACTGGTGTTTTCGCTCCTCATTTTCTTTGGAGGAGACGACAACCTAGAGTTCAACGTAGGCGCTTCTATCTGGGTATCGATTGCGATGTTCTTCGTCGCCATCGCTCTTGCCATCTTTAGCGCAGTGCGCGGAATGCTCATCAACCCCGCCTCACTTCGCAGTTCGGCCATCGGTTTTGGTGCCCTCGCGGGAATCCTCATCGTGAGCTACGCGATTTCTTCGGGTTCGGACTACGAATCCTACAAGAACATCTCTGAGAGCGGTTCGCGTTGGGTGTCTACCGGATTGAACGCCACGTACATCATGTCGTTGGCCTCAATCGGAGCCGTACTCTACTCTTCTTTAAGCCGACTGCGCAAATAAGGCGTACCTATGGCCAGTAAGAAACGTGCTGTTCCCGAAATCAACGCAGGATCGATGGCTGACATCGCCTTCTTGCTGCTGATCTTCTTCTTGGTAACCACGACCATGGACGTGGACAAGGGCTTGCTCGTGAAGCTTCCGCCCTGGACCGAGGAGAGTTCCGAGGAACAAGACATTAAAGAAAAGAACATCTTCGTGGTGCTCGTGAACGCTCAGAACCAACTTCTGATCGAAGACGAATACGCATCGCTCGAAGATATTCGCCGCCTTGCTAAAGAATTCATCGACAACAACGGCGACGGCAGCTGCGAGGACTGCCGCGGCCTGCGTGATCCGAATTCTTCAGACAATCCGCGCAAAGCAGTAATATCTCTTCAAAACGACCGCGGTACGAGCTACAAGACATTTGTTACCGTGCGTAACGAGCTGTTGGGTGCTTATGCTGAGTTGCGAAACGATCTTGCAGAACGCAAGTACGGGCGCGACTACCAGTCGTTGAATGAAACAGATAAAGAAGCGGTAAACGAGATTTACCCTCAGTTCATCTCAGAAGCAGAACCGGTTAAAATCGGAGGATAATGGCACACATTAAAAAGAAAAAGAAAGTTGAAACGCCACCGTTGTCAACTGCTTCGCTGCCAGACATCGTGTTCATGCTGCTGTTCTTCTTCATGGTAACAACGACCATGCGTGAAGTAACGCTTCTAGT
>VGFU01000063.1 GCA_016868755.1 Bacteroidota bacterium
CGGTCGCCAAGGCTCCGCTTACAACCAAGTTGAGTGCTGAACGAAACAAGACCAGAGACCATATATGTCCATCATGACCGGCCCATAAAAAGAGCCAAACATGATGTAACCCATAGGACAAAAACACGAGCGTCAGCCATTTGCCGATTCCCAAATCTTGAGGTGCGAACGGTAGTTGTTCTTCTGCTGCCCGTGGAACCACGGCATTCAGCATCCATGGTCTAGCATAAGCTAATGCGCTAGAGGCCATTAGGTGCAGTCCGCCGCTTCCTTCGTGAAGGTCAATTCCCAATCCAAGTAAGGCACTGATCATAAGGAGTCCGTACCGATTAAAGTTTGCCGGGGCAAGCACCAATATTAACGGGTAGAGGTAGGGGCTGAGGTAGCCGCCGACTTCGACGTAACTCAGGACAAATATCTGGAGCAGGATGATCCAGAAAATAAATGTGATCCAGGGGCCAATACGCGTCATGGGGCAATACTGTCTCGTTCCGCTTTGCGGAGGTTGAAGGCGGCCATAATTCCCTGCTGCCGGTTGAGGTCGGCGGCGAGGCGGACGAGGGCGGTTTGGGTAAACTGGGTTGAATCGACCTCAACGCGTTCGATCGTCCCAATGAGCCAGCCCGCAGGGAAGAGTTCGGAGCGCGCATCGGTCACAATCCGGTCACCCGGTTTAAGCTGTGCCTCATAGGCCACGTCTACAAGGTCGGCATAACGCGTGTTGCCGCTATGCCATTGAAGGGTGCCAAAGTGCCCGGTGCGTTCGGCTGAAGCAGAAATTCGCATTGAGGGGTGGCTTAATGGCGTAACTCGACTGAAGTGCTCCGAGGCTTCATACGCAATACCTACAATGCCCTTGGTGCCCAATACCGCAAAGGGTGGTGTTAAACCAGCGTTAGTGCCGATGTCGATTAATCCCCAAGGTTCAGCACTGTTGTGTGAAACAAACATGAGGCGACCTGGAATCATATCGAATCCAAACTCTTCGTAGGCTTGGACCGCGGGCTTGGTGGTGTCGGGTTCTTGGGCGCTCCGCACCTTGGCCAATTCAGCAATTAGCACGTTGTTTTCTTGACGCAAATTGAGGTAGGCCTCCCAGCTGTGAAGCCACCCACGCCACTGGGCTTGGCGCTCTAAGACGTTGGCCCAAAATAGGTTCTCATGAGCAAGTGAACGGGCATAGGTCAAGCTGAGCCCCAGTGACTGAAGCAACAGCAAGGACAGAACCATGCGGTACCGAATGAAAAACCGCAGAATGTTCTGCATCGCTTAGCGCATCAAAAGCGTACGGTACTTCTCGAGGTTTTTCAGCGCGATACCCGTACCGCGAACGACGGCGCGGAGTGGATCCTCGGCTACATAAACCGGCAGGTCAGTGCGCGCAGAAATTCTTTGGTCCAGTCCACGAAGTAGCGAACCGCCACCCGCCATATAAATACCTGAATTGTAAATGTCCGCTGAAAGCTCCGGGGGTGTTAACGAAAGGGCCTCCATTACAGCTTCTTCAATTCGCATAAGCGACTTATCCAGGGCGCGAGCAATTTCTTTGTACGAAATATCGACTTGTTTTGGCTTGCCCGAAATCAAGTCACGCCCTTGTATACTCATATCCTCAGGTGGCGAGGCAAGATTTTCGAGCGCTGAACCCACATTGATTTTGATCAACTCAGCAGAGCGGTCACCCACATACAGGTTGTGCATGGTACGCATGTAGTAGGCGATGTCGTTCGTGAACACGTCGCCCGCGACTTTAACACTCTTGTCGCAAACAATTCCGCCTAAGGCAAGTACGGCGATTTCGGTGGTGCCGCCACCGATGTCGATGATCATGTTGCCCTTGGGTTCAAGAACGTCCACCCCGATACCAATGGCGGCGGCCATGGGCTCATGGATCAAGTAGACCTCTTTGGCGTTGGCGTGCTCGGCGGAATCGCGAACGGCGCGCTTCTCCACCTCGGTAATTCCGCTGGGAATGCAAATCACCATGCGCAGGGAGGGCGCAAACCACTTGTTTTTCAACGCGGGAATGCTTTTGATCATCTCGCGAATCATGTGCTCGGAGGCCACGAAATCCGCAATTACGCCGTCTTTCAAGGGGCGAACGGTGCGAATGTTCTCGTGCGTTTTGCCGTGCATTTGCATCGCCTCGTGGCCAATGGCGAGGATGGCGTTCGTCGAACGGTCCAGCGCCACAATCGATGGCGCGTCGACAACCACCTTGTCGTTGTGAATGATCAAGGTGTTCGCCGTACCGAGGTCAATGGCGATGTCGTAGGTGAGGAAGTCAAATAATCCCATGTTCGGGTTTAGTGTTTGAAGTGACGAATGCCGGTCATCACCATCGCCATGCCGTGCTGGTCGCAGTACTGAACGCTTAAATCGTCCTTTACGCTACCGCCCGGCTGAATGACGGCTGTGATTCCTTCTTGGTATGCAATTTCAACACAATCTGGGAAAGGAAAAAATGCATCCGACGCCATTACGGCATCTTTTAACGACATTCCAAAAGATTTTGCTTTGTGGATGGCTTGCTGCAAGGCGTCGACCCGCGAAGTTTGCCCCGTTCCGGCCGCAATTAATTGCTGGTTTTTAACCAAGACAATTGTGTTGCTCTTGGTGTGCTTGCTGAGCGCCGAGGCATAAAGCAGGTCAGCCACCTGCTCGGGAGTGGGGGCGACCTTGGTAACCACGCGCAGGTCGGCGGCGGAGTCGGTGTGGTGGTCGCGCTCCTGAATTAGCACCCCATTGAGCACCGAGCGAACGCGGTATTCGGTAGGATTCACTGCGTTGGTTTTCACCAAGATGCGGTTCTTTTTTTGCTTCAAAAGTTCAAGAGCTTCGGGGGCGAATCCGGGGGCGAGCAGTACCTCAAAAAACAAGCTGTTCATCGCCTCGGCGGTCGCAAGATCAACGGGCTGGTTGCACGCAATCACGCCGCCAAAGGCCGAAACGGGGTCGGCGGCGAGTGCGGCATTCCACGCGTCCAGTAGGCTGGGGCGGCTCGCCATACCGCAGGCATTGTTGTGCTTGATCACCGCGACGGTGGCACTGTGGCCCTCAGCGGCGTAATCCAGCGCGGCCTCAACGTCCAGCAAATTGTTGTAACTAAGCTCTTTGCCCGACAATTGTTCAAGCTGCTTACTAAGGTCGCCCACGAACCATGCTTTTTGGTGCGGATTTTCTCCGTAGCGCAAGGCGTGGCGCGGACCGCTTAGCGTAGCAAACGGTTGTTCGCTGCCCAACGTCCAAGCGGCAATGTGGGCGTCGTAGTGCTGGCTCGTCTGAAACGCGGCTCCGGCAAAGGCTTTGCGTTGTTCCCGGCGCA
>VGFU01000064.1 GCA_016868755.1 Bacteroidota bacterium
AGCACGACGGGCCTCAGCTGGAAGTTCTAGCTGACACGGCACGTTGTTTGGTATAAGCGGCGCTATGGCAAAAACTAAATCATCGGAGGCGTTGGAGCGCCTATTTTCCTTGCTTCGGTGGGATCGCAAAGACATTTTGCGCATTCTTTCCTTTGCCGTTTTAAGTGGAGCTTTCAGTTTAATGCTCCCATTGGGCGTTCAAGCGCTAGTGGGTCAGTTAATGGGCGGTCGTTTGTCCTCTACCTGGTTGATTCTAACCGTGCTTGTTGTAGTTTCAAGCCTTTTCATGGGGCTTTTTGGGTTATTTCAAATGCGCCTTTCGGAGTGGGTGCAGCAGCGCATTTTTGTTCGCAGTGCTACCTACTTTATGTCGGTCATGCCGGCGGTGGTGCCCGAAGAAGACCAAAAGACCTGGTACGAGCGCGTCCACCGATTTTTTGACACAATTACCATTCAAAAAGAACTACCAAAAATTTTGGTAACGGCCTCTGCGGCCATCCTTCAGCTGCTTTTTGGCTTTTTGCTCTTGATGCTGTACGACTTCATGTTCGTGGCGGTTTCGTTTCTGATTTTGAGCATTGCGGGCATTATGATTCGCATCGGGTTTTCGCGCGGACTTGGCTACAGCATCGACGAAAGTTCCGAGAAGTACCGTATCGTTGACCAGATTGAGCATTTTGCCCGCGAGCGATCGGGTGCGCCAAATTCTCCGCCCCCCTACGAGTCGGTTTCGCGCCTGCTGGTCGGCTACTTGCGCAACCGCCGGGACCACTTTTGGGTCGTCTACCGCATGAATACCATTATGGTCGGCCTTCGCCTCGCTTTTACGGCCTTACTGCTCATTGCGGGCGGATGGCTCGTGGTCGACCGAAGCGTTTCAATCGGTCAATTTGTTGCGGTTGAGATCATCTTTTTAACCATTTTGACGAGCCTTGAAAAACTCGTTTCAAGCGTGGAGTCGCTGTTTGATATGCTCACTTCGGTCGTCAAACTCGACAAGGCCTTTTGGACCCGCGACCTCAAACCTCAGGCGTTCAGCGACTTTGACATTGAACACGCCGACATACCCGAGGAACTTCGCCAGATTTGCATGGAAACTCGGGCTACGGATCAGTGGGTGCGTCCGCGGCGTTGGATTGTGGCCGTTTCGGTTTTTGTCGTGCTTTCGTTCTTTTTACCGTGGACCCAAACCGTGGCCACGGAGGGCTCGCTGGTCTTTGACGACCCAATGGACCGCATGATGCCCTTGGCGATGGCCGAAGACGGCCGACTGGCAGCATGGCTCGTACGCGAGGGGGATGCGGTCAAGCAAGGAGACACGCTGGCGTTGCTCGAAGAAACCAAAACGGAGTACATGGACCCCAACGTGCTGAGCAATACGGAGCTGGGCCGGGATGCCAAATCAAACGCCGTAGACGGGTACCGACAAAAAATTTCTGCCCTTGAGGTACAAATTCAGCAGGCTCAAGCCGCGATGCCCCTTCAGATTGCGGCAGCATGGCGCAAAGTCCGCGCCGATAGTGCGAAGTACCAAGCGGCAGCCCTTGAGGCCCGATACACGGGGCTCCAGGCCCAGCGAGCCGACAGCCTGTTCCGTTGGGGTGCTTTGAGTCGCCTCGAGTGGGAGCAGCGCCAAACCAAAGCTCAGGAGGCCCGATCTAAGGCTGAGTTTACGGAACAAGACTGGCAATCGTCGCGCCTAAACGCCCGAAGCAAGTCTGCAGAATGGCAAGAGAAAATTGCCAAACTGCGCAGCGAACGCGCCGCGGCGGCCGCGGACATGGCCAGCGCTCAAGATGCCTTGGCCGATGCGCAAATCAAGGTGGGCGGAGTTCAGCGCCGTCAAGGTAACCGTGCGCTGCTGGCGCCGCGCAACGGATTTGTCGTGCAGTTGAGCTACGTAGCTCCTGGGGCTTCGGTAAAAAAGGACCAGCCCTTGTTGTTTTTGGCGCCCGAGGGTGCTCCTTCGGTGGTCATGGCCAAAGTAAAGCCGTTTGACATTCCCCTGCTTTCAGTCGGAGATTCCGCGCTTTGCGCCCTTGACGGTTGGCCCATCCTTCAGATACCTGGATGGCCTCGTTCTAGCGTCGGCCTTTTCTCTTCTAAGGTTCGGTACATTGCCTCTCAAGCGGATGCCGACGGCTTATTTGCCGTGGTGCTCGAGCCCACTGAGCGATGGCCAGATAATGCACGACCAGGAACCCACGTAACGGCAACCTTGCTGCTTAACGATGTACCTATGTGGTTTGAGCTATGGCGCCAGTTCAATGGCTTTCCGGCCAACGGTCCGGGCGAGCGCAATCCATCTGCCGGGCAATGATTCGCGCCCTCATGCTTTGGGCCGTAGCGGCCGCGTCGGCATCGTCGCAGGTAATGCCCTGGAACGAATTTGTGGTCCTTGCGCTCGAGCGCTCGGGTGAGGTTCGCGTCGCCGAGTCCAACGTGCGAATCGCACAAGCCAAGAGAATGGCGGCTTTTGCTGCATTTGAGCCGCGGATTGACCTAGCAAGCGAGGGTAAAGATTACGGTAACGACCTGCAGTACCGACTTGATCGAGCTGAGGCTCGCGTTGGACTTCCCGGCGGAATCGACCTTGTTGGCGGAGCCTCGCAGGCTTCGGGGGCATTCATTAATCCCGAGCGCAAAACGCCCGTTGAAGGATTGCTTAATGTCGGAATTTCGGCACCACTCGGTGGCGGCCTGGTTTTTAGTGATCGGCAGTATGCATGGGGTGCGGCAAGCCGTGAACTTGAAGTTGAACAGGCTAAGCTCGACCGGGTAGAACGCAAGGTTCGGCTCGAAGCCGTCAAAGTCTACACCTTTTGGCAGGCGCAAAATGAAGTACAGGTAGCGGTAAATGAGGCACTTGCGGTCGCTGAGGAGCGCTTGCGGCTGGTCCGCGAAGCCTTTAGACTTGGAGAGCGAAGCGAAATGGATACGCTCGAGGCCTATTTGTCGTGGGTTGACCGCCGTTCAGATGCGGCCAAGCAGCAGAGCCTATCGGTTGCTGCGCGCGCGGAGGTCGAACGGCTAATCCTTGGCGCCGACGAGCCGTCGGCCGCTATGGTGGGGTTGTTGCCTGATATGCGTCAGGTAGTCCTGCTTCAATATCCCGTTGGAGCGCTTGATCAACTCACGAACGATGGGGTGCCCGAATTAAAGATGGTCGCATCGATCCTTCGTCGGGAACGGCTTGCGACCACCACGGCCTGGGCTCA
>VGFU01000065.1 GCA_016868755.1 Bacteroidota bacterium
GGGTATAAACTGGTCCGTGTAAAGACGGTACTCACCGGCAGTCAGCGTCAAGGGAGTTTGGTTGGCACCCACACTGAGGGTTTGACCGCTGAAGTATTCGTACCAGGTTCCGGTATGCGGAAAATTAATCGTCTTGGACTGAGTGGCCACGTCAAAGTTGCCGACGGCGACGGCAGACATGCTTGAATGAATGAAGCCCATTTGCTTCACGTGGCCGTAGAGGTCCGAATAGAAGTTGGACGAGGTTCCGAACACGGGGTAATCCTGCTTCAAGTGGTTGATGATGGACGTCGTCTCGTACAGCCTGCGACGAGGCACCACCGAGTAGTAGTTCCAGCGGATCGGCTTGGTGCACACCCGACACGGGTTGTTGATGGACACGTCGTAACCAAGCTCTTGGAACTGCCACATCATCTTAGGACCGGGTATTAAATGTCCGAAAAGTGTGGCGAGCTCCATGCGCTTCATGGACACCCCAAGGGTTCGAACGTTGTGCGAACTCAGGGCATTGTTTCCGTACGTCAGGTTTTTGTAGGCGATGCGCTCTTCGTCGTGGCTCTCGAGGTAGGTAATGAGGCCGGGCTGGTTCCATCCGCGGTTGCCGTGGTAGGCAGACGAGAAATTGGTCGCCCCGCTAAAGCCCATAGTGGCCTCTTGGTACCCGTGGCACTCGTTGCCCCACAGCATCATTCCGTAGTTGGACAGCACAATCTCTTCGCTGTTGTCACACCAGTGCTCCAAAATCAGGTAGGCATTGGGCTTGTAAGACCGCACCACATCTGCGATGCGCTTAATGAGGTTTTGTCGGCCCACATCCCAGCCGCCACCCGAACCATTCGTGAAGCCCTTGGACATGTCAAAACGAAATCCGTCCACATGGTACTCTTCAACCCAGTAGCGAAGTACCTGATCCACAAAGGCCTGTGCCGCAGGGCTCTCGTGGTTGAAGTCGTTGCCCCAGCAATTCGGCGGGTGCGGACACTGCATGTTGAAGTACGGATTGTTCGCCGCCGGACGGTTTTGAACTGGATCCCACCACAGCTGCACCAATGGGCTTTGGCCCTCGGCATGGTTGAGTACGACGTCCAGAATGACCGCGATTCCGCGGCCGTGAAGGGTATCGATCAGTTCTTTAAACGATGCAGGTGTACCGTAGTACTTATCCAGCGCCATATGGTACGAGGGGTTGTAGCCCCAGCTCTCGTTGTTCTCGAACTCGTTGACCGGCATGAACTGCACCGCATTAACGCCCAACTTATCTAAGTAGTTGACGCTGTCGCGTATGGCGGCGTAGTTGCGCGGCGCAATAAAGTCGCGCACCAAAAGTTCATAAATCATGAGGTTCTCTTTGGGCGGAGCCTGAAAGTTGGTATGGTCCCATACGTAGGGTGCCGCCCCAGGGCGAATGATGCTCAAGTGCCCAAACGTTTTTGAGCTCGGGTATGGATACGGGTTGGGGTAGGTCGCCGACGAAATGGAACCGTCGTTCGCAGGGTCCAAAATGCGTTCAGAATAGGGGTCCGCGACGCGAAGGCTTCCGTCAACCAAGTACTGGTAGACAAAATCTTGATTGGGTTCTACCTGTAGGGTAATCCAGTAGGTACTGCCGTCGGTACTTCGGCGCATTTGGTAGTTCGAGTTCGGCAAGAAGTCATTCGATTCAGTCAGCACATAGACGTGCTGTTTGTGCGGCGCATACAGCAGCAATGTGACCGTAGAGTCATTGACCACATTGGCACCTTGCTTCAACCCGAGGGGCGGATCCATGGGCATCGAAGCCGTGTGCCTCACGTAGTACACGGTGTCGCGCAGTACCTGCCCGTTGCGAACGGCAACAAGTTCCACGAGGTGGTTGCCTGACGCGCCAAACGGCACTTGGCAGTGGGCCAGGCTCGTCACACCAGAGTCCGAAGCCACCAAAACTCCGTTGTCGTACAGGGCAAGGTCGGCGGGCGCATTCGATTGAGCCAAAAGCGAAAGGCACTGGCCTGGCTGCAGGAGGTGCACTTGAGTGGGCACAAAAAATCGCGCTTGAAATGCCGTAACGTTTGGTGAAATGGGGTAGTACAAATCTTGCCCCCCCACATCGCGTCCCACATTAGACCCCGTGGAATTCCGAAATACAAAGGCCATTTGCTGCACGGTTACGGTCGCTGGGTTAATGCCGTAGAATGTCGGAATGTGGTAGCTAATTTGGTGCTTCGTTCCGCCCAAAGAAGCCATAGCCACTTTAGGGTCGGCGCTACCCCACGTGCCCTGCACGTGCTGCCAATTTGAAGGGGATGTCGAAGTGCTGGTTATCAGACCGGTATGTGCAAATACGGGCTGGGTCGCGGCCAGAGCACCGTTGCCCTGAGCGGCGTCGTAAATCACGCTAATGCTGTCGCTCTCTAACGGGAATGGCGGAATCACCTCCAACGCCCTACCCCCGATGGGCTG
>VGFU01000066.1 GCA_016868755.1 Bacteroidota bacterium
GCCGCGACGGGCACGTGCACCAAAATGATGTGGAGGTGGGTAGGATTCATGGGCGAAAGTTAGGCAATGCCCTCAAATCAGCGCCCCAACACCCCCCAAACCTCGGCGAAAAGTAGTCCGCTACCGCCGCCGTAGTGGGCAACCACGGGAACCTTCGGTACCAGCGCGCCCGCCGCCGTATGCAGCGCCGATTCTTCCTCGGAACTCAGTCCGGCGCCCAACAGCAGCACATCAAATCCGCCGACGCTGCGCAAGGCAGCCAGTGCATCTGAAGCACACGTCTCGACCTGGGGTTCCCAGCCGGGTTGGCTGCGAAGCAGTCGTTCGACGACCTCCATCACGTCGGGGTGCGTACCCACCGCGAGAATGCGTGCCATGCTCAACCTTGGCGCGGAACCGCTACCGCCGCCGCAAACTGCGCGAGCAGTCCCTCGAGCTCGGCGCGCAGCGCCTCGTCGACCACGCCCTGCTCCGGGTGAAACGTTTCTTTGAACCGGGGCAACGCCATACTGCCCACAACCTCAGCACCGTGGCGCGGAAACCGCTCCACCGCCGACTGAAGAACCGTGAGTCCGCCGCGCGGACCTGGAGCCGCCGACAGCAGTACCGTGGGCTTCGCTTCAAACATTTTAAGCGTGTGGCGCGACGCCCAATCAAACAGGTTTTTGAATCCGGCCGTGTAGGAACCGTTGTATTCCGCAAACGAAACGACTACGGCATCTGCCGCCTGAAGCTCCGCGACGAACTGGCCCACCGCTTCGGGAATTCCCTGTTCCTGCTCTCGTTCCACCGTGTACACCGGCAAATCGTAATCGTTCAAATCGAGTACACGGACCGCGCCGGCACCTGGAAGTTGGCGGGCGACGTGTTCCGCCCACTGGCGGTTAATCGAGGTACGGCTGTAGGAGGCACCAAAAGCGACAATATTCATGCTCCAAAGGTACGCGTTTAACGTGTTTAAACACGTTTAATTCAATTAACTCAGCCCTTCAATGCGCCCAGCGCCGTCAATTTTCATGTGTTCGGCCGCTGGAACCTCCGGCAATCCGGGCATTCGCAGGGTGCGGTCGTTCATGTCCATTACGCGCTTCCACACGATGGTCCGGTGGACGACCTGCAGCGTGTTGCGGGCGGCAAGGAGCTTTCAGAAGAGCTAAAGGTCGAAACCGAGGCCGACGAGTCGAGATTCATCCCGTCCGGAGATCAAGAATCGAGAAACCAAAACTAGTTGAAGCTACGACCTCCCCAAGGTCCGGTAGGCCATAGCCGCGCCGATGAGCGCCACGGTAAACGTCCCCTCGGCGAAGGTCCGCACGAGCAAGGCAAAGCCCACGAGCCCTAGAACCCAGCTCCACCGGAACCCCACCGCGCGGGCGTACCCCAGTCCGAGGGCGATTTTCAAGCCGGCGTAGGCGTTGCGCACCCACGGAATGCCCAGCGGATCAAAACCCAAAGCGTGCTTTTCTTCGCCCACCACGATGCTCACGAACATCGACACGAGCAAAAAACTGAGGCTCCACAGCCAAAAGCTGCGGGCCGTGCCTATTTGGCCCCCATCCATCGGTCAATTCGGGGCTTGAGGATCCATAGCAAAACGATGGAGCCGTAGATAAAGACCCCAAAGACGTACTTGATGAAGAAAAAGTAGGTGTCGCCACCGTGGTCGCGAAGGGCGACGAGGGCTCCAATCCGGACTACGTTGAACAACTGAACCACAAAAAGTCCGGCGAACGCCTGCACCAGCGAGCGCCACGTCCAACCGCCGATTCCGATTACGTATGCGGCATACACAATCGCCAACCTCAGCCCGTTGCAGCCCTCGAGAATGTTGACCATTCGACCTTCACGGCCCACGTAGCAGCCGTCGAGAAAGCAGGACCACTCGCAGTCCGCCACCCCCATGAACCGTGCCGTTTCGTGGCTCAAGCGGCTCACCCAATAGGTCACCATGTCCAGGTCGCCACTGCGCTTAACGAGCACCAAATAAAGGCTGTAGGCGAAACTTAGGACTAAAAAAGTCACTAAAAACCGAACAATGAAGCCTAAAAAAGCTCGGTTTTGCCGAATCCAACCACTAAGTGCTTCCATAAGATGAGGTAGGTCAGCCGATCTAACCCATTAAAAATCAGAATTTAGGACTTGGCGAGCACCACGCGAACCTGCGCCACTACGGCGTCGCCCTGCTCTGCTTTGAGCCAGTACATTCCGGCAGGTAAATGCCCCACCTCCCACGCGAACTGGCGCTGGCTGGACGGCAAATTTTTAGCCTCAACCCGACGGCCGAGCATGTCATAAAGGCTCAGAGAAACCGGCTGGGTGCCTGGCAGCTCTAACTGTCCGCGCAGCGTTCCCTGAACCGGATTTGGGTACACCACCAAATTGGAACCGCCCCCCATGCTAAATGAAGCACTGC
>VGFU01000067.1 GCA_016868755.1 Bacteroidota bacterium
AAATTCAACGCGTTGTCGTAGCGTTGGCGGAAGTCCGACACGCTGCCCCAATCCTCGTCGTCGATGCGAACTGAGCCTTTGGTCACGTGGCCCAAAAGGTCGAATTCCACGCCGTTGCGCATCATGGTGTCCAAGAAGCGCTCCTCGTCGTCGGGGCGAACGCTCACCACAATGCGGCTCTGGGCCTCGCCAAACAAGAAGGCGTCGGGGCGAATTTCGGCGTCGGTGGTGAGGTCAAAGCCAAGTCCGCCGGCCATCGCAGATTCTAGTAGGGTAACAAAGAGTCCGCCCTCAGACACGTCGTGGGCCGAAGCCACGACGCCTTCGCGAATCAGCTCGGCCACTTGGCGCTGCACGACGTACTCTTCATCAAGGTCGAAGTAGGGCGCGGGCGAAGCGGTGATGCCGTGCTGGTGCACCAAGTACTGGCTCGAAGCAAGGTCGTTGCGGCTGGTCCCGATCAAGTAAATCAAGTCGCCCTTGGACTTAAACCCGAGGGTGGTCACGTGCTTGACGTCGTCGATCAGACCAATCATGGCGATGGTTGGGGTCGGGAACACAGGCTCGACCTTAGTTCCGATGGCGGTCTGGTTGTAGAAACTCACGTTTCCGCCGGTAACCGGGGTCTCGAACTTCAAGCAGGCCTTGCCCATACCCTTAATGGCCCCAACGAACTGCCAGTACACCTCGGGGTTGTAGGGATTGCCAAAGTTGAGGCAGTTCGTGATGGCGCTCGGGGTTCCGCCCGAGCAAGTGATGTTGCGGGCGTTTTCGGCCACGGCGATCATCGCGCCCACCTCGGGGTCGGCGTGCACGTAGCGGCTGTTGCAGTCCACGGTCATCGCGAGGGCGCGCTGGGTTCCGCGCAAGTTCACAATCGACGCGTCGCTGGCGGCGTTGGTCGAGCGGTTGATGGTTCCGACCATCGAATCGTACTGCTCATAAATCCAGCGTTTTGAGGCGATGTTGGGCAGCGCCACCACGCGCTCGGCCACGGCCTTGAGGTCGGCAGGCACGGGCACGCTGTCGATGCTAAATTTCTGGTACTCGGCGTAGTACGCCGGCTCCGACCATTCGCGGTGGTACACGGGGGCTCCGCCGCCCAATACGAGGTGCTCGGCAGGGAGGTCACCGATCAGCTCGCCGTGCCAGTAGTACTGCACGTTGGGACCGGCGGTTACCTCGCCAATCAGGGCGCAGTGAATGTCCCACTTGTCAAAAATGGCTTCAACCTCGGCCTCGCGGCCCTTCTGGACCACGACGAGCATGCGCTCTTGCGATTCCGAAAGAAGAATTTCCCAGGGGTGCATTCCGGTCTGGCGGGTCGGTACGCGGTCGAGGTGGACCGTCATTCCGACGTTTCCGCCCGCGCTCATTTCAGTAGTCGAGCAGGTGATGCCCGCGGCACCCATGTCCTGCATGCCCATGACGGCACCGGTTTTGGCAAGCTCCATGGTCGCCTCGAGGAGCAACTTTTCTTGGAAGGGGTCACCAACTTGTACCGACGGAATGTCGTTGGCCGAATCTTCGCTCAAGTCTTTGGAGGCAAAGGCGGCCCCGTGAATGCCGTCGCGGCCGGTGGACGATCCTACGATGTACACCGGGTTGCCTACGCCGCGCGCCTTGGCGCTGATTTGGCCGCCAACCTTGACGATTCCGGCCGAAAACGCGTTAACGAGCGGATTTTGCTCGTAGCAGTCGTCGAAGTACACCTCGCCGCCGACGGTCGGAATTCCAAAGCTGTTGCCGTAGTCGCCAATGCCCTTGACCACCCCGTTGACCAGCCACTTGGTGCGGTCAGTGTTCGGATTGCCGAAGCGCAGCGAGTTCAGTTGGGCAATCGGACGGGCGCCCATGGTGAAGATGTCGCGGTTGATTCCGCCCACGCCGGTTGCCGCGCCCTGGTAGGGCTCCACCGCCGAGGGGTGGTTGTGCGATTCGATTTTAAACGCGCACGCCAAACCGTCGCCGATGTCGACGAGCCCCGCGTTTTCTTCTCCGGCCTTGGCGAGCATGTGCGGACCCTCCTTTGGTAGCATTTTCAGCCACACAATCGAGTTTTTGTAGGAACAGTGTTCGCTCCACATTACCGAATACATGCTGAGCTCCGTGAAGTTGGGCACCCGGCCGAGGCGCGTGCAAATGGCGTCAAATTCTTCGGGCAAAAGGCCGAGCTCTTGGGCTTGGGCTACGGTGGTAAGGGCGGTTGATTCCATGCGCGTGTTTCGAGCCGCAAAGGTACGGCGGCTGCGGACTACCTTGCGGCAATGAAGGCACTTCGCACTCCCCTTTTCGTCGGAATTTTTGGGCTCTTGGCCGCGTGCAGCACTGGAGCAGAATACGACAGCGTCCTCTCCCACGCCCACCTGGCGGAGTTTCACGGCGACCG
>VGFU01000068.1 GCA_016868755.1 Bacteroidota bacterium
ATTTACGCATGCTGAACCGCAAAAGCGTGTATGCCCTGCACGCACTGCAGCACTTAGCGCGGAACCCTGAAGAGCGCTTCTCCACCGCGCGCCTCGCCGAAGCCTGCGCGACCCCACGGCGCTTTTTGGAACAAATCCTGGGTGAGTTGCGCGAAGCTGGGCTGCTTCACGCTGAACCTGGGCGCAACGGAGGCTACCAACTCGCCCAGCCCCCGGCTGAAGTTTCGCTCGCCGACATTTTGCGGGTGGTTGAAGGGCCCATTGCCCTGCTACCTTGCGCCTCGCACCGCTACTACGAACCCTGCACCGAATGCCCAACGCCGCAGGCCTGCGCGCTCCAAGACGCCTTGGTGCAAGTCCGCAACGAAACCGTGCACGCCCTCAAAGCCATAAGCCTAGCCGACTTGCTGAACCGCGAACTCGAGCTTAGCTCGGAAAAGCGTGGCATCCTAAGGCCCACACCCTACCTTCGCACCCCATGATGAACCGTGAAATTCCGCCCGTGTACGGGAACATTTTAGAGACCATAGGCCGCACCCCAATGGTCCGCCTGAACACGTTAGCCCGCGACATTCCGGGAGAAGTTTTGGCCAAAGTCGAGTACTTCAATCCCGGCCACTCTACCAAAGACCGCATGGCACTTAAAATGGTCGAAGATGCGGAACGCGACGGGCGACTAAAACCCGGCGGAACCATCATCGAGTGCACCTCAGGCAACACCGGTATGGGCCTCGCGCTCGCGGCCGTGGTCAAAGGCTACCGGCTTATTTGCACCATGAGCGACAAGCAATCCAAAGAAAAAATGGACGTGCTCCGCGCCTTGGGGGCCGAAATCTACGTATGCCCGACCAACGTAGCTCCCGATCATCCTGACAGCTACTATTCGGTGGCGCGCCGGCTCAACAGCGAAATCGCCAACAGCTTTTTCCCCAACCAGTACGACAACCTTAGCAACCGCCAAGCGCACTACGAAACCACGGGTCCTGAGATTTGGGAACAAACCGGCGGACGCATTACGCACTTTGTCGTGGGCGTAGGCACGGGCGGAACCATTTCAGGCGTCGCGCAGTACCTCAAAAAGAAAAACCCAAACATCCAAATTTGGGGGGTGGACACCTACGGTTCGGTATTTAAAAAGTACCACGAAACGGGCGAATTTGACCCCAAAGAAATCTACGGATACATCACCGAAGGCATCGGCGAAGACATTCTGCCGAAAAACGTCGATTTCAGCCTCATTGATCGGTTTGAAAAAGTTACCGACCGCGACGGTGCCTTGGCCGCCCGAGAGCTTGCTCGCCAAGAAGCCTTACTGCTCGGCTACTCCTGCGGCTCCGCCTTCCAAGGCCTGCGCCAGCTCAAGCACCTGCTGCCCGACGACGCGGTCACCGTGGTGCTTTTTCACGACCACGGAAGTCGCTACGTCGGCAAAATTTACAACGACGATTGGATGCGCGAACGCGGATTTCTGCGCGAAGAATGGAAGTCCCTCGGCGAAGCGGTCCACGGGCGCGCCGCTCGTCCGCTCGTGACCATTGGCCCCGAGGAACCGATCAATAACGCCATCGTGCAATTCAAGCGCTTCGGAATCAGCCAGCTCCCCGTGCACGACGGTACGTCCTACGTGGGCAGCCTCACCGAGTCGCACGTGATTACCGCACTCACCTCAGGTGAAGGCGGAATTCAGCAGTTGGTGCGCACCGCCATGGGCGCCCCCTTCCCTAGCCTACCCGCCACCTCGAGCCTACTCGACGGCGTGCACGCCATGGGCGAAGCGTTTAATGCCCTTATCGTTCAAGGAGCGGACGGCGACCACATTGTGAGTAAGCACGACCTGCTGGCGCAGCTAGCCTAGGGCTATTCGTTGCTCGCTGCAGGTTGTGGGTAGTTAGTTTGCTACTTCACGTTTTTTTCGTAGTTTTGCAGCCCTAATCTTAACAACAGGGTTTAGGACCCTTCTAAAACGTTAACTCACTATGGCAACACGCATTCGCCTTCAACGCCACGGCCGCAAAGGTCGCCCCATCTTCACTATCGTAGTAGCCGACAGCCGCTCTAAGCGCGACGGTAAGTTCATTGAAGATCTTGGCCAGTACAACCCGAACACCAATCCCGCAACGATCGACCTCAACTTTGAGCGCGCGTTGGACTGGATGATGAGTGGTGCCGAGCCCACCAATACGGCCCGTGCTATCCTTTCGTACAAAGGTGTACTGATGAAGAAGCACTTGCTTGAAGGAGTGAAAAAAGGCGCGTTGACCGCCGAGCAAGTTGAAGAGCGCTTCACCAAGTGGCTCAACGACAAGCAGTCACTCATCGATGGCAAAATCACGAACCTTTCTACGTCAGCCGATAAGGCTAAGGCGGCTCGCCTGAAGGCAGAAGC
>VGFU01000069.1 GCA_016868755.1 Bacteroidota bacterium
GTAGCGAAGGGGGGAATCGAACCCCCGACCTCAGGGTTATGAATCCTGCGCTCTAACCGTCTGAGCTACCTCGCCGGATGGGCGGCAAAAGTAGGGTAGAGTAGGGGATTCCGCAACGCCGTATGCAAATAGGTTCATACTATGCGCTTTCGTGAAATCCCCCGAACATTAGGGCGACGAACATTACTAATTAATGCTAGGGAACGACTAAACAAAATTTTCTTGCATAATTCCGCTGCGCGATTATATTGCAGCTCCAACCCAAGTATTGATTCATGTCTGATCGCGTTCCGCTAATCATCGAGTTTCCAGTGCGTTGCTCTGCCGCAATGCTCTACTCCTTTTTGAGTACGCCGAGCGGACTTTCGGAATGGTTTTGCGACGACGTCAATTCGCGTGGCGACACATTCCGCTTTTTTTGGGGGGACACCGAAGAGGTGGCGACGGTGGTCCGCAAAAAGACCAACTACTTTATTCAGTACAAATGGGAGCACGACGACAGCCCCAACCGCTTTTCTTTTGAGTTCCGAATTGATGTGGATGACCTTACGGGCGACGGACTGCTCACGGTGACCGACAACGTGGAGCCCGACGAAGAACACGAAATGAGGTCACTGTGGCAAAGCCAGATTACGACGCTCCTGCGCACCATCGGGTCCTGACCCGAGCCGTACTCCTTTATGGGGCCTCTGCGGCGGTGATTGGAGCACTAAACCAGACGCTCGGAAGCCACGAGCTGCATCGGTCGCTCGACACCCTTCCGTTTTTTGAAGTCATGCACGGGTTCACCGCCATGGGAGACGGCGGATTTGCGCTCGTTGTCGCCCTATGGTTGGCGCTTCGGCGCAGCACCCGCGCGGAATGGACAGTGTTCTTAGTCGGGTTTGCCGCGTCGGCCTTGGTTCCGCAGCTGGCCAAAAATCTGATGTGGCCCGATTTGGCCCGGCCCTACGGCGTCGTTGAGGGCATTCGGCACTCGGTGCTGCTGGAGCCGGCCATGCTTAAAACGTTTCCCTCGGGACACAGCGCAACGGGCGCCTTTTTTGCGCTTTTCTTGGCCTACCGCAAGCCTGAATGGAGCTGGCTTTATCTAGCCTTGGGCGTTGGCGTGGGGCTAAGTCGGTTGTTTTTGCACTACCATTGGGTCGAAGACGTGGTGGCGGGTTGGTTGATCGGACTTTGTTCCGCGTGGCTCGCCGAGCGTACCTTGGGCCCCAAACTAAATACCCATGGGACTACTTGACGGAAAAGTCGCCTTAATCACCGGCGCATCAAAAGGAATCGGCAAGGCCATCGCCGAACGCTTTGCCCAAGAAGGCGCCAAGGTGGCGTTCACCTACCTCAGCAGCGTAGAGCGCGGTCAAGCGCTTGAAGCGGAACTCAGCCAGTACGGCGAAGCAGTCGGCTTTCGCAGCGACGCCTCAAGCGGCGAGCAGGCCGAAAAACTAATCGAAGACGTGGTAGCCCGCTTTGGCCAAATCGACGTAGTGGTCAACAACGCCGGAATCACGCGCGACACCTTGCTGCTCCGCATGAGCGAAGAGGATTTTGACCAAGTGATTTCGACCAACCTCAAATCGGTGTTTAACACGACGAAGCATGTGCAGCGCTACTTTCTCAAGCAGCGTTCGGGCAGCATCATTAACATTTCGAGCATCGTCGGAATCAAGGGCAACGCCGGCCAGTCTAACTACGCGGCATCGAAGGCGGGGATCATTGGGTTCACCAAGTCGGTGGCGCTCGAGCTGGGATCGCGCGGCGTTCGCTGCAATGCCATTGCTCCCGGATTTATTGAGACCGAAATGACCGGAGTGCTCGACGAAAAGGTAGTTCAGTCGTGGCGCGACGCGATTCCGTTGAAGCGCGGCGGTCAGCCCGAAGACGTGGCCAATGCCTGCGTCTTTTTGGCGAGCGACCTGTCGGCCTACATCAGCGGCCAGGTGCTTCAAGTCGACGGCGGCTTGCTAACGTGATCGGCATTGAATTTTTGACTCGGAACCCGCCTTTTTGGCGGGTTTTTTCGTTTTAGGCATCCGTATCTTAGGGGGATGAAGAAGATGTTCTTGGCGGTCCTGACGACGACCGCCCTCGGTTCAGCCTCGATGCAGGCGCAAGGAATGTGGTTTCCGCACGAAGTCGCCAGCCGCACTGCAGACATGAAGGCTAAAGGCATGGTGATGAAGCCCGCCACGGTGTATTCGGCGACGGGCGGCGGACTCAACGAGTCGGTGGTGCACTTTGGCGGATTTTGCACGGGCGAAGTGATTTCAAGCAAAGGCCTCGTGCTGACCAACCACCACTGCGGGTACGACGCGATTCAGTCGCACTCCAGCCTCGAAGACAACCTGCTGGAG
>VGFU01000070.1 GCA_016868755.1 Bacteroidota bacterium
TGGCGGTAACGGTGCGTCCCGCCGCGGGCACGAGCTACAGTCCGTGGTTCATTGCCACGATGGAAGACGAATTGCCCAACGCCGCCTGGACCACCCTGACATTGGCCGACAGCAGCTACTGGCGCCGAACTACTGCGGCGGCCAAGCAAGGCACCGCGAGCTACCTGTTTCAGAACTTCAAGCTGGGCGCGGGCGGAACGGTCAGTTCACTGATTGGCGGGCCGGTGGCGTTCCCCAACACAGGAACCTTGAATCTGCGGTTTGCGCACGCGTTTGCCCGCCGCGCCTCGAACAACAACGACATGCTCAAGGTTTCGGTGAGCACCGACTGCGGGGCAAGTTGGCAGTTGGTGCGCATCATTCCGGCGTTTCAGCTCGGAACCAGCGCCGTAGTGACCGCGCCGTATGTTCCGGTGGCAGCCGACTGGAAGTACACCAGCGTGAATTTGGCCGCGCTCGGACTTACCAATGCGGGCACCCTGATGATCAAGTTTGATTTGGCGTCTGGGGGCGGCAACAACCTCTACCTCGACGACGTGCAGCTCAGCACCACGCTGGGCGAAGGCGAGCTTGAGGCCCCTCGGGCGTGGGTTCAGCCGAATCCGTCGCAGCACGGCGCCGTCCTCGTGGGGGCTTCTGGGGCCGTGCAGGTGGCAGACCTCAGCGGACGCGTGCTCTGGGCGGGCGCGGCGCAGGGCGAGGCCCTCAACCTCCCGGAACTCCCCGCGGGCACGTACCTCGTGCGGACCGAGTCGGGAAGCCTGCGCTGGAGCGTGCTTTAAGCGGTCCCTTGCCTTACTTGAGCTTGAAAATGTAGGTGTCGGGGTTCGGCAGCTGCGCCACGAGTTCAAAGCGCTCGGGGTAGGCCTGGTAGGCGGGCACGAAGTAGCGGCCAACGGATCCGTAGCCCAGCTGGTCCACGACGACGTAGTTCAGTCCTTCGTGCTCCAGAATGCGTAAAAACTCTGCGGGATCAGCCTCTGAGGGAATGCGCGTGGCCTTGCGCTCCGCAAACAAGTACCACAAGGCGGGTTTGGTCGTGGCGAACTGGGCATCGGCCGGAAGGTTATCGCGAGCGAACTCCCCGAGCCTGAAGTAGTTCTGGTAGGGCATCGGGTAGTCGAGCGTGGCCTCCTCGTTGAGGGCGCGAACCGGGGCTACCAGCAGCACCGCCAGGCCGGCAAACCACCACGGATTCCATGAGGGAACGACGCGTAGCAGCAGATCCCAGGCTCCGTACAGCGCCGAAAGCACCAAGACCGGAACCAACGGCTGAATGAAGCGCACTCCGTACCAGACGCTGGGCCAAACCATGAAAATCGCAAACGACGCAAGCACGTAGCCCGCCATGAGCCAGCGCAGTTTGGGGAGGCGGTAGATTCCGTACGCAACCAGCGCAAGCAGGACCAAACCCCAGAAGGTTTGGGTAACCGGCGCCTCGGGATTGTAGTCCACGCTCAACGACGGAATCATGCTGTTGGGGAGTTCCTGGCCGAGGTAGCGCGCGGCGTTTTCGGCGATGCGGTCGCCGAGTCCGCCCAAGTCAATTTGCCCCTCCTCAGGCCGGTACGGGTTGACCGACAGCAGCTGGTCCACGTAGGCCGAACCGGCGTCCACGGATTTGCCGCGCAGCACCCAGGGCGCATAGAGCGCAAAAAAGGCCCCGCCAAAGGTGAAGGCCGCGCCCCAACGGCGCTCCAGCAAGAGGTAGAGTCCGATGCCGGCCCCGAGCGCAATGCCGGCGGTACGAATGTAGAATGCGGCTGAAGCGAGCACCACAACGAGCCAAAAGTCGTAGGATCGGTAAAAGGGCTTGGACTCGGGATCCCAGCGCAGCAAGGTCCACAGGGCGAGCATAGACGCCGCGGTGTAGGGAATCTCGCTCATCATGATGGTGCTCGAGCGCAGCAGGTGGCTGTTGAGTCCGACCAGCAGCACCGTGACCCACGCGAGTGCTGAAGAGCCCGTGGCCTTCACGGCAATGCCGCGAAGCCACCAAAGGGCCGCGCCAAACAAGATCCCGTTGACCAGTTTTAACCACGTGAAGCTCTTGCCCAACAGCATAGCCACTGCCAACAGTGCGGGGTAGCCGGGAGGAAAATGGCTGGCAGGAGGCGTTCCCGGAAGGTGAATGTTGGTGTACCCCTCCCCGTGCACCAAAGCCTGGCCGAGAATGTAGTACCCGGCATTATCTCCGCCCATGTCGAGCTTCGCGTCGAAAATAAAGGCGTACACCAGGCCAAAGGCCACGGCAAAAAG